>NZ_JAZQRL010000037.1:0-72025 GCF_045629565.1 Arcticibacter sp. | reverse complement strand
TTTGAGCCTCGACATCCAAAAAATGGTCGGCAGATCCATCTCTGAGATGCTGGCGGATAAAAATCTCCAGAACCTGCTCAATAACACCGTCCTCCAGATCAAAAACATCATTAACTATGATCGGGTGATGATCTATAAATTCGCAGAAGATGGGCACGGGGAGGTCGTTGCGGAAGCGAGGAACAGCAACCTCGGCCCATGGCTTGGATTACATTACCCTGCATCTGATATACCACAGCAGGCCAGGGAGTTGTATAAGGTTAACTTAACGAGGCTTATAGCAAACGTTCATACAGAACCCTCTAGCATTCTGGCTGAAGAGGTAGATGCAGAAAAACAGCTGGACCTCAGCCATTCGCAGTTGCGGGCGGTTTCGCCCATTCACATACAGTACCTGAAAAACATGGGGGTATGCTCCAGCTTCAGCATATCCCTGATCTATCACAAGGAGCTATGGGGCTTGATCGCCTGTCACAATTACACCCCACGCTTTATTAATTACAAGTCCAGAGAGTCTGCTAAGCTTATAGGACAGATTTTATCGTCTGCACTTGAATTCAGGCAAGATGAGGAAAACCAAAGCATATATGACAGATACAAGGCAGCAGTTAGCGAGCTGTCCAAGTATATGCTGCAGAGCATGAGTATCGAAGACGCGCTGACGGCTCATAGCATCACCCTGATGGATGTGGCCGATATAAGCGGGGCCGTTCTGGTGTATGAGAACAACATTACCAAATTGGGCATAACTCCAGACGATGAACAGCTGGGTAACCTGATTGCGTGGATCAATAAAACCATTACAGAGCCAATCTATTATACTCAGCATTTATCTCTTTTGAATCCTGACGCCGCAGCATATAAGAAAATAGCCAGCGGCATGTTCGTTTGTACAATTTCTAAAGAGTTAGGTGAATATGTCATATGGTTTAAGCCGGAGCAATTGCGAACAATCGACTGGGCAGGCAATCCGGAAAAACCGGCGGAGATTGATGTGGAGAACGGACTATTAAGCATCTCGCCGCGCAGGTCATTTGAGAAATGGTCAGAAACGGTGGCCGGCACTTCAAAGCACTGGGATAATTCTGAAATCAAATCTATCCTTCGACTTAAAGGTGAAATAACGTACGCTATCAATCAGAAAGCTAGTGAAATAAGAATATTAAACGAGAAGCTTAAGCAAGCGTACGAAGAACTTGACACATTCAGTTTCACTATTTCTCATGATCTGAAGAACCCCTTGACTACTATTAAGAGTTACTCGCAGATTCTGATGCGGGATAAAAACATGTCACCGGAATCTTTGAAGATCCTGGACCGCATAAACGCTTCCTCGGATAAGATGGATCAGATGATCCGAGAGGTGTTGGAATATTCGAGGATCGGCAAGACCACATTGACGAAAGTCCCGATTGACATTCGGTTGCTCGTTGAAGAGCAGGTGAGAGACCTCTCAGTGGCCTATCAGGCATGCGATCTGCAGATGACCATCGGCGAAACGCCGCTTCTTCAGGGCGACCCGGTGATGATATCGCAGGTTTTCTCTAACCTGCTGAGCAATGCTATCAAATATTCAATCGGTTCAAAG
The DNA here is from genome assembly GCF_045629565.1 of Arcticibacter sp. Taxonomy (GTDB): domain Bacteria; phylum Bacteroidota; class Bacteroidia; order Sphingobacteriales; family Sphingobacteriaceae; genus Arcticibacter. Next base: position 70,437 of record NZ_JAZQRL010000037.1, on the reverse strand, counting down.
CCTGCGAAAGTAAGCGTCCAGGGCAGCGTTACCGACACCGAAATCATATACAGCATAGCCGATAACGGCATCGGTATTGACATCAGACAGCTACCCTCGGTTTTTGAACTCTTCAAACGAATGGATAATGCCAAAGATATAGAAGGCACTGGCGTGGGCCTGGCCATTGTGAAGCGAATTATCGAGAAGCATCAGGGTAAGGTATGGGTTGATAGCGAACTGGGCAAAGGTTCAACTTTCTATCTGGCCTTTCAGCGCTAACCAGTGGCCTTGAGATCTATCCAGTTTTTGAACCTGGTGAAGGTTTCGTTTGCGGCCTGGATCACCATGGCTTGTTCTCCTGGTTCGACTACTAGTTGTTCCAAACTTGACTTGAAAGAAGTCCACATGCTCTCTGTCTGATCGCCATAGCCGTTGAAGAAAGAAAGGGATTTACCATCTTCCAGGTTCAGCTGCCCGGCGATCATTTTGCTGATATAAATTCCCCCGAGAGTGGACCCCTCCATCACATATAAAGCACCCAGCGCCTGAAGCTTATTCGTTATATCGGGGAGGTGTTGATCTGGTGTTAACGCTGGAAGTGTTCCATTAAGGGACACGATGTCGTTTGCAATGGCTTCTTTCTTTCTCCGCAGATGATAGTCGGGAAGATTCAGATGGCCCACCGTATCTACTTTCTTTTCTAATCCGCCAAAATAGCTGTAAAATAATTCCAGTACTTTGACATAATCTTCTTTAGCCCGAATATCTTTGATCATTGGCACCATCGCTTTTTCAAGTGCCACGTGCAGGTCTTTCGTTTCTTCTTTAAGCGTTTTAGATAGCATATTGCAAAGATAAAAAATTGAATCACTAGTGACAGGAAACCAGGTACGGTGCCAAGTAACCGGAGAGTTCACTAAAGAGCAGGAGAGCGCTTAGGTGTTAGATCCTCAGCAAGCCTCGAAATGCGCGCGCGGCGTAATAGGAAGAAGCACCGTTATGGTAAACGAAAACGGTCTCGTACCTGCGGTCGCAGAACAGGGCTCCTCCAAGTTTACGGATCTCCGGAGGAGTTACTATCCAGCTAGAGGTCTTCGTATCGAACTTACCGAGTTGTTGCAGCTCCCTATATTGCTCCTCTGTTAGCAGGTCGATACCCATCTTCTTTGCTGCGTTTACAGCACTATCAACAGGTTTATTTTCTTTTCTGGAATCTAATGCCTCTTGGTCGTAACAAAAGCTTCTGCGACCGGCCGGCGTCTCGGCAGAACAGTCGCAAAAGATGTATTCTCCTGTTTCCTTATCGAAACCAATAACATCCGGCTCTCCTCCGGTTCGTTCCATTTCACTAAGAGACCAGAGCTTTTCTACGTTTGATTCCAATTTCGGCTGAACGTTTTCCCAATCCATATCGGCATGGCGGCTTGAATTTTTCGCGAAACGTGCTTTCAATTTGTTAAGCAATTCATCCGTTTGTTCTGGAGTCAACTTTCTTTTTTGCGTAGTCATGATGATTAGTTCAGTAAAGTGCTGAGCTAATTTAAAACAACATGCCCTATTTTGCAACATGAGCCATTTCAGATTTAGAGCCGGTAAGCTTTACCATAGTAAGAACTGATGGCAGAGATTCCATCCTGTTTCAACGCTGTTACCGTAATATTGGCTAGAGACTGAGTTATAAGGCGTACCTTAGCGTCGGATGGTGCGTTTAAAAAAACATATACAAGTGGGCAAGCGTATTGCGTTGATGCTTTTGGTATTGTTTTCACTTTCCCCGTGTTCTGCGAAGCAAAGACTTCTCGCCACGTTGAACATTGATTACAATAATCACCTTAACAAAACGCGGGCAACAGCCCATCTTTACAATTGCAGTTCCAACACCGTTACATCCAGCAAGGCGGAAGTCGCCCGCTTTTTTATAGAACTTAAAAAAGATCAGCTATATCGCAATGCCAACTTAAACATGTTGGATAAGCTGCTACATAAAAGCGCCCTTGAGCGAATTGCCCGACTGGGAGGAAGCAGTCCACCGAAGTATATTTTATTTAAGCGATTGAAGATCTATCTGGCGTAGCGATACGACCTTATACTATTTAATCACTTTATAAAATGTTACTCCATGAACAAGCATCATTTTGCTGGCGGGCCCGCGGAAATGGCCGGACTCTTCACGCTCTCTATCCGCCTGGTTTTAGGCTGGACCTATTTTTCTGCTTTTTGGCGCAGGCTTATCCTTGATAACAAACTTATACCCGATGAGGCAGGCTATATCGGCGAGAAGTTTAATCATTTTCTACCGAATGCCCTGGGCATCAAACCATTGATCGAATACCTGGTTACACATCCCGAGGCCTTACATCGGTCCATGGTTGCTTTTACGATCATAGAGGCCATTGTGGGATTACTGATTATTTTGGGGCTCTTGACACGGCTGATGTCCATAGGAGTATTTGGGCTTGCTATGGGGATTTTGTTAGGCTCTGGCTGGCTGGGCACTACATGCCTGGACGAGTGGCAGATCGGAGTACTGGGCATATCATGCGGTTTTACTTTATTTTTAACCGGAAGCGGCTCTTTCTCACTGGACAACTACTTTCTTAGCAATAACGTGAAGCTTCGCGATAGAAGGTGGTTCAGGTGGTTAGGATCCGGTAACTTACCGATCCGCAGTGTCAAGCCTTTTGTATTGACCGGGTCGCTCATGATTTTCGGGCTCACGCTCTATACCAACCAGTTTTTTCATGGCGGTGTTTGGGGCCCGCTTCATAACAAGTCAGTGAAACCAAAGCTGGAAATATCGAATATATCGTTAAATAGTACGGAGTTAGGTTTTGAGATTTACCGGACAGAAGGAGCAGATGTTTATGGCTCATTTCTTATCGGAATAGAGCTTATAGATAAGAAAGGTGAAATATTAAAATCCTGGAGCAACACCGATCTTTCAACGTTCCCGAAGTCACGTATTCACAACCACTATGTCACGAAAGTAAAACCCGGAAAACACGCTTTAATCATACCTCTTGGCGCAAAAGCAGACCTGACATTAAACATCAAAGACATTGCTGAGGCAACGAACGAGATACACACACTTAAACTGGTAGATGTAAGCGGAATAGAATGGACGGCGAGGGTAAGAAAATAGATCTGTAAAAGCGGGATAGTTTTGCTTAGATTAGTGTTCTAACCCATTTACCGATACTACTATGCTGCATTCATTTATATCCTTGCTGGGAATTACGACACTAGTCCTGAGCTCACTAACCGGTAGCGGTGATCACGAACAGAAGACACCACTACCGGCTAAGTGCCCGGTACCTGCAATGCCATCATTTTCATCCCTGCCGAATAATGCGAAGCTTCCCGATCCGTTTACGTTTATGAATGGATCGAGAATGAAAAAAAAGAAGGAGTGGGATTGCCGGCGAGCGGAGATAGCCACTCTGGCACAGGAGTTTGTTTATGGTTACAAACCACAGCCAGCATATGATGCCAGCAGCGGGTCATTTTCTGATGACAAGATTACGGTAACGGTAAACGATAATGGAAAAACGATTGCATTCACCTGCTCGATCACCTATCCCGAAACCGGAAATCGGCCTTTCCCGGCGATGATAGGCGTAGGTGCCTCCAATCTCAATAACCGGGAACTTTTGAAAATGGGAGTCGCTATTATTAATTTCCCTAACAACAAAATCGCGGAACAGATGAACGGAGCCTCAAGAGGGAAGGGCTTGTTTTACGAAATGTATGGAAATGATCATTCAGCTTCGGCGATGATGGCCTGGGCATGGGGCGTAAGCCGTTTGATTGATGCGCTGGAGAAAACACCTGCAGCCGGTATTGATCCGGCCAGGCTGGGCATTACCGGCTGTTCAAGAAACGGTAAGGGTGCGTTGACAGCCGGCGCCTTTGAGGAACGCATCAAGCTGACTGTTCCACAGGAGCCAGGTGCCGGCGGTGCTGCAAGCTGGCGTGTCTCTGATGCACAAAAGGCCGCAGGGAAAAATGTGCAGACGCTTTCGCAGATAGTAGGAGAGAATGTGTGGTTCAGATCCGACTTCGGGCAATTTGGCAAGGTATCTGACAGGCTTCCAATCGATCAGCATATGATAGCAGCTCTTTGTGCGCCCCGGGCGCTTTTGTTCCTTGAGAATACATCCATGGAGTGGCTGAGTCCTGCCAGTTCCTGGATTACCGCGAATGCCGCCCACAAGGTATGGGAAGCACTTGGCATTCCGGATAAGATGGGATTTTCTCAGGTCGGCGGACATCCCCACTGTGCCCTGCCAGATTCGCAAATGCCTGAATTGAGGGCCTATGTCATGAAGTTTATGGTAGGCAACAGCAGTGATGATACCGTTATAATGAAAACGGACAGTGGTGTATCGTTAGATGAGGAAAGGTGGGTGGACTGGAGTATACCCCGGTTGAAATAGTATTATACACCGGATCGCTGACAAGTGTATAAACAGAAAATGCCACCCTCGTAGGTAGCATTTTCTGTTGCGGAGAGTTAGGGATTCGAACCCCAGGACCTGTTACAGTCAACAGTTTTCAAGACTGCCGCAATCGACCACTCTGCCAACTCTCCGCGACAAAAGTACAAATAGTCACTTCATTTGCAAACTGAAATCCCGTAAATTTCGACCTTTCTGATTAAATCATTAAAAATTAGCACATTAATTTTTAACGGCGTTCAGAGCGTGTGAACGATTTAGTTTTTTAAGGCCTTATCAAGCTTCATTTTTGCAATAATGTAGTTGTAAGCTACATTCAGATAGTTATTTTTTTCCAGCTGGTATCCATAACTGCTTTTCGACAGATCGCCTATCAAAAGGCGGCCACTATCGTATTGTTGCTGTGCGATGCGATAAGTATCTGCTGCCAGCGCATAATTTTGCTTTGACCGGAGATACTTCGTTTCCAGGAATACGATTTCGCGTTGCGTCTCCAGTAGAGCGAGTTGGTTTTTATTTTGCTGTGATAGATAAGCCAGCCGGTTCGCTTCGGATTGGAACCGTATTTCAGTAAGCTTTTTTGACCGTTCAAGTCCCTCAGTAATGGGCATGCGCAAGCCCAGGCTGATGAAACTATTTCCATACCAGTTGTTGCCTTTAAAGATCTCCAGATTGTTGTCGAAATAGCTCGCCCCATAGTATCCTTTCAAACTGATGGCCGGAAGAAAGCCGGCCTTTGTGTTGTTGAGCTGGGACCTTAAAAGATCTTCCTCTTGTTTGAGCTTTTTTAAAGTTATGCTTTGAGGTTCAGAAGTCTTGTCACGTTGATAAAATGTATACAGGCTTTCGATATCGTCCGTCAACTCAATAGTGATACCGTCTGAAGGTTCATAACCCATCAAAACCATCAACTCTGCTTTAGTCTGCTGAAGAATCTTCTGGGCTTCCCCCCAATTATTTAATGCCTTGTTGCGGTCGGTTTTAACCTGATTCAAGTCGGCCTGCATGAGCCTGCCGGCCGCAAATTGCTCTTCACTCATTTTCAAGACGTTATGATTGACCAGGGTATCAGCGACCGAAAGCTTAAGCTGCTCCAATGCAATTACGGTTGCCGCGTAAGCTTCACTCAGATTGTAGCTCAGATCGTTTTCTTCTGATTCCCTTTCTGTTTTTCTTATTTCAGCCTGAATGTTTGCTTCCGCAAGTTCAGCGCGCTTCTGGGGGTTGAAGATATCTACATCAGCGTTCAGCCCTGTATTCGACGTCCACTTTGTGGTGAACCGCAGCGGGATCAACTCCCCCTGTGCTGCGTCAGGGCGAAACGCATAAGCGGGGACGGGGGTGACGGGTATAATCAGATTGCGCTGCATATTGAAGTCGCCGTAAATCTGAGGGATGCGCCTCAATCTCGATTGGGCAACCTGCGCTTCTGCTATACGGATATCCAGTTCCCTGATTTTCAAATCGGGATTATTCTCCAGAGCAATTTTTTGTGCTTCCTGCAGGGATATCCTGAGAGGGCCCGGGGATGTTTGGGCGTATATACATGCGGAGGAAAACAGAACCGCCAATATGATAATTCTTTCTTTCATCTGTCTGGACTAAAATATGGAAGCAGGTTCAAGACGGCTTATTTTGATAACCGCGAAAAGTGAACCTCCGACCGACATAAATAACGTAAACACGAAGAGCAGTAAGGACAGTGGCCAGTCAAACTCAAGCGTTAAGCTTGAATTGGAAACAGCGGCTTTGAACACCAGCAGTAAGGCAAATGCAATACTGAAGCCAATGACCGCAAACAGGAAAGCCTGTGTGAGAATTAGCCTGGTGACATAGCCATTGGTTGCGCCGATTGCTTTCAGGGTTCCGTAGTCGACCAGCCGGTCCAGTGCTGAAGAATATAAAGTAAGGCCTATGATAAAAAAGCCGCTTATGGTTGCAAAGACAATAAGAGATCCGAAGCTGACGCCCATATTGGATGAAATCAGAATTTCGGAATACGTAGATTTTTTAAGGTTTTCAGCCTCCCATGCTCGTACTCCGTAGAACGTTTTGTTGATCCGGTCAATTACCAGTCTGGGATCCGTGCCGGGTTTAACTTTGACAATGACAGCATTCACCTTGTCAGGAGGGAGATCAGAGAAATACCGCACGTTGTCAATGCTGGTATACATATTGTCGCCTCCAAAACCCTGAGCGTTGCGTGTGAGCACCCGGGATACTGCCTGCTTTTTATTGAGTTCGAAAGTCTGGCCGGTCGAGGCTGGAATGCCAAAGGCTTTGGCATTGAAGTATTCAAGACTTACGGCGCTGATCTGCGCCAGGTCACTCAAGCTTCCCTCGATTACTTTTGAAGGATGGGGCCCGGCGACGAAAGTAGGGCCATCACTGCCAACCAGGTTTACAGCACCGGTTTTACCATTCGGCAGGGTAATGCTGGCATTTGCGACAAGAATGCTGTGACTGCTCAGTACACCTTCGATACTCTTAATCTCCTGTTGGACACGGCTGTCGATGCGACTCAGTACATTTACATTTTCTGTAATGTTGTCGATGATCCAGATATCGTCGGGACCGCTGTTGGAGTTTTCAATCAAGGCAGTCATCAGACCGGTTAAAAACCGCAAAGTAGCCAACTGTTGACCAATCAAAAAGATACTGATCACGATGCCTACGAGGATGCCAATACTCTTCGGGCGATCAAACATCATGAATTTAAAGGCAGTGAGGATCATCGGCTTTTAGGATTTACCTGAATAGTGCATTCAACTTTATGATTGATAAGCAGGGGATTGGCAGAGTCGAATTCAACCTTAAACTCACGAACGCGCCTGTCTTGGGCCTCAGCAGAGGTTTCGTACAAAATAGACTTGTCGGACAAAACAGGAGAAAGGTAGGTCACCCGGCCTTGCCCGATTGTATCTTTACCCCCGATATACTTTATGATTACCGATTGACCCCTTGCTACACGGCTAGCGAACATTTCATCGATCTCGCCCTGTAGTATGAGTTTCCCGGAGGGTGCAAGTGTGGCAAATGATTCAAAAGGCTGAACAGAGGAACCGACCTTTGCGTCCATCGAAGTGATAGTGCCGTCTTGCTGTGCTCTGATGGTTTTATTACCTGAAGCAACCTGTGACTGATTAAGTTGTGTCCGCAGCGTTTGAATCTGACTGCGACTTGCTTTCGCCTTGTTTTGGGCATTCTGCAAGTTTGCAAGTATCACATCACGTTCTTTCTTCTTCTCAGCTACATTCTGCCTTGTTTCGGCTCCGCTTGTGACAAGGCGTTCGCTTATAGCCAGATCGCGTTCCTTTTCTTCAAGCTCTGCGATGAACTGTTTAACAGTGGCCTCATCGGCGGCGGCCTGCGATCGTTGAGTAACCATTTCGCGCTTGATGACATCGCCGGACAAACGCTCGTCTTCCGCGTCGAGCACCAGAATGACATCACCTTTCTTCACGGTGTCTCCCTCCGTCTTCTGAATGGCGATAACATTACCACCAACAGAGGATGATAATTTGATAAGGCCGGCTTGTGGTACTACCTTAGCGATAGCAGAAACAACAGCTACATTTTCGGGGCGGGTTAGCGAGTCAAGCGAAGCCTGCTGCTGTTCTTCTTTCTTTTGCTTGTTTCCGCCGCAAGCCGCCAGCAGGCAGATCACCACGACCGGTACGAACCATTTAGACATCGATCTATTTGTAGGCTTCTTCATCTTTTAGTTTATCAGAGACTTTTCCTTCTTCCACATAAATAATCCGGTCGGCGAATGGCCGTAACCGTAGATCGTGGGTAACCACTACTACAGCTTTTCCGCCGGCGGCAAGATCTTTCAGATCTTCCATCACCAGGGCAGCACTTTTTGCATCCAGAGATGCTGTAGGTTCATCACACAGAATAATGGCTGCATCAGTAACCAATGCCCTGGCAATGGCCACGCGTTGCTTTTGGCCACCGCTTAGCTTCTTGGGTAAGTTGTTTTTACGGTCGAGCATGTTCACCTTTTCAAGCGCTTTAAGAGCCTTTTCTTTCGCGGAAGCCTTGGCCTCTCCCTGCAGCGTTAAGGGCTGCATCACGTTCTCGAGAGCTGTTAGCGGGTTCAACAGGTTGAAATGCTGAAAGACGAAACCGATATTGTTGAGTCGTATATCGGCCAGCTTCTTCTCAGGCAGATGCGTTACGTCTTTTCCCTGGATGATAACTCGTCCGTCAGTAGGATAAATAACACAGCCGATCAATGACAGAAGAGTAGTTTTACCAGAGCCCGACGGTCCCATTATAAGGGTCAGCTTATTGTTTTCAATATCTACAGATGTCGAATCCAGGGCAACAATAGTCGTGTCACCGGTTTTGTACTCTTTTTTCGCATCCTTGAGCGAAGCAATTACTTCCATGAAAATTGGTTATATTTAATAGGCATTTACTGAACAGCCGTGAGACGCTTCTGTTTCCAGGCATTTGTTTAATGTAAAGCAATTATTACGGATCCGAGCTGATTTACTACCTGGAGTTAACATAGACTTAACATTTGACCTCTAATTTAGCGATTCTTAAGTTGATCACATGAAACACCTGCTCGGACCGATACTATTGATATTCCTCGCTGCCTGCGGCGGCGAGAACCGCGCGATTAAAGTTAAGGGGTCGGACACGGAGGTGAACCTCGCCGTGAGTCTGGCAGAAGCGTTTTATAGGGTGAACGATGACTTCAGTCTGGCGATCTCCGGAGGAGGGTCAGGGCTTGGAATCGCGTCGATCATAAACGGGCAGGCCGACATCGCTAATTCATCCCGTCCGCTCAGCAAATCAGAAATTGCGTTGTTCAAGGAAAAAGGAATTAAGATCCGAACCGTAGTGTTCGCCGAGGACGCGACCGCGATAATCGTCAACAAAAGTTTTCCGATGGATTCCATAGACGTGGCTACCCTGGGCAAAATATTCGACGGAACTTACAAAAGCTGGAAGCCGGTAACAGGTCAGGATATCCCTGTTACGCTGTACGGGCGTCAGAGCAATTCAGGTACGCATTCCTTTATCAAGAAAAAGCTGGATATACGCTTCAGTGACGAGGCAAAGGAAATGAACGGCAGCGCCCAGATAATGGGGAGTGTCAAAAGTGACCACACGGGCATCGGCTATATCGGTGCGGGATACCTGCTTCAGAATGCGGAGCAATTAGCGGTTAAGGCGCTAAAGATTTATGAGAAGGCGGGTGATCCTGCTGTGTCACCCATGGACAGGAAGGCCATACTAGAAGGAAGATATTTCCTCCAAAGACCGCTTTATCAGTTTATCCCGGAAGAATCCTGGGAAAAGGTGTCCGCATTTATCGATTTTGAGAAAAGTGCAAAAGGGCAGGAAATCATTCAGGATTCGGGCTATTATATTGTAAATGACTAAGTACGCTTTATGAAACTATTACAACGTGAACGGATTGACTTTGCCATGAAACTGATATTCCAGATTACTGGTTTGCTGGTCATAGCTGTTCTTGGAGGGATTTTCTTTATGCTGATCTGGAACAGCAGCGCCTTCTTTTCGGAAGTAAAGCCCTGGGACTTCATCACAGGTACCCATTGGAATCCGTCGGGCGATCCCATTACGTACGGCATTTTGCCGCTTTTGGTAAGTACTTTTCTGGTAACCCTGGGAGCCATGATTATCGCGATACCGATCGGGATCGGAACGGCCGCTTTTATGTCTGAATATGCAGGAAGCCGGCTTAAGAATATCCTGAAGCCGGCGATTGAGATGCTTGCAGCGATACCTTCAGTCGCAATAGGCTTTCTTGGGATTGTTATACTGAGCCCGGGACTGGCGAATATTGCCGGTTTATCTAATGGTTTAAATGCCCTGAACGGGGCTATTCTGCTTGCTGTTATGGCATTACCTACCATTATCACCGTTACAGAGGATGCTCTTCAGGGTGTACCTCATTCTTTCAAAGAAGCGAGTTACGGTTTAGGTGCCAGTAAGTGGGAGACACTAACAAAAATTGTTATTCCCTCTGCAGCGCCAGGTATCCTGGCGGCCGTCATGTTAGGGGTCGGACGTGCGATCGGGGAGACGATGACTGTATTGATGGCGACAGGCAATGCCGCTGCTTTCCCTCAGGGATTCTTCCACTCAGTAAGAACGATGACGGCTACAATTGCTATCGAAATGGGTGAGGTTCCTTTTCAAACAACACACTATTTCGCCCTTTTTGCCATCGCTTCCGTACTATTCCTGATCACCCTGGTAGTAAACGTTATCGGAGAATACTTTGTAAACAAGTTCAGAAAATTCCATTCATCATGATGAAAAAATTAACACCTGTAATTGAATGGGGAACACTGCTATTGAGTACTGGCATTGTAGGTTTTTTTCTGGTTGTCATTCTGCTAGACTTGACCATTAAGGGGCTGCCTGCATTGTCCTGGGAGTTTATCAGTACCTTTCCGACCGAAGGAATGACTAAAGGCGGAATACTACCTGCGATTATCGGCACAGTTCTGCTAACCCTGATAACCGCTGCAGCAGCTGCACCTTTCGGGATTTGCTGCGCCATTTACCTTAATGAGTACGCAGCTGAAACCTGGATCACCAAACTGATACGGGCATCTATACGTAACCTTGCCGGGATTCCGTCTATCATATACGGCTTATTTGGACTGGCTTTGTTTGTTCAGGGGCTGGGAATGGGCACCTCACTGCTTTCCGCCGGCCTGACGCTGGGCTTACTGTCGCTGCCCTATATCATTACGACCACAGAGGAAGCGCTGCGACGCATTCCGAATAGTACCAGGGAAGCGGCTTTAGCCGTTGGAGCAACGCAGTTTGAATCGATAAGAGACGTTGTTCTTCCTTCTGCATTGCCTGGAATATTAACCGGACTGGTACTGACGCTATCAAGGGCGGCCGGCGAAACAGCACCGATCCTTTTTACAGGCGTGGCATTTTACATAAACAATCCTACCGGCTATCTGAACCAGGAATTCATGGCGCTTCCATACCATCTCTATATGCTGTCTACGCAACATCATTCAATAGACGAGGTGAGGCCGCTTGCCTATGGCACCGCGCTTGTATTACTCTGCGTGGTATTTTTCCTGAACCTGACTGCTTTTTATATACGCTATAAACACAATAAGAATGCACCAAGAGCACATTAAGTTATCAGCTGAGGGAGTAAACCTCTCGTTTGGCAGCAAGCAGGTATTGAAAAACATTGATATCGCTTTTCCCGAGCATCAGATCACCGCCCTTATAGGACCCTCAGGATGCGGAAAAAGCTCTTTGCTCCGGGCATTTAACAGAATGCATGATCTTTCTCCAAATGCTCGCATTGAAGGAAAGTTCAAACTGGAAGGTCAGGATCTTTACGAAAAGAACATTTCGGTTACCCGGGTGCGCAGCCGCATAGGTATGGTTTTCCAGAAAGCAAACCCTTTTCCGAAGAGCATTTATGAAAACATTAACTATGGTCTTAAGATAAATGGGATACCCAAAGACCAGCGGCCGGGAATCATCGAAAAGGCTTTAAAGGAAAGCTACTTATGGGATGAGGTGAAAGATGAATTGCATAAACCAGCGATCACCTTATCGGGCGGACAACAGCAACGCCTATGCATAGCCCGTACAGTAGCACTGCGTCCGGAGGTCATTTTGATGGACGAGCCATGTTCAGCCCTTGACCCGCTGAGCACCCTGAAAATCGAGGATCTGATACTGAAGCTGAAAAAGAAATACACCATTGTTATTGTGACACATAACATGCAGCAAGCACAGCGCATTGCGGACAAGACAGTTTTCATGTATCTTGGTGAGATCATTGAGCAGGGAGATACCGAGGATGTATTTAACCACCCTAAAAATGAGCTCACGGGTAATTATGTACGGGGGAGATTTGGGTAAAGCATCGCTTAAAGTTAATACGTTGTTTGTATTACGGTAACTCAGGAGCTGCAATTTTGCATATGATTAGTTCGGTAAAAATGAAGAGAAGAGACTTTTTCAAAAATACATCACTAACTGCTCTCGGTGCAGCATTTTTTTCTCCCGCGGAATTATTTGCCTTTAATAAAACGAGAGAGTCGGAGGGAACAGGAAAGACAGCCAAAAACATCATTTTCCTGGTTAGTGACGGAATGAGCATGGGAACGTTGACCCTTGCAAATCTTATGTTGCAACGCAAGGAGGGAAGAAAAAGCAAGTGGATTGAAATGTACGAACAGAGCAGGCTTAGCCGCGCCTTGATGGACACTGCTTCTGCCAATGCTTTGGTAACAGATTCTGCTGCTGCAAGCTCTTCCTGGGGCGGCGGGGTGCGGGTCAATAATGGTTCGTTAAATATTGGACCGCAGGGGCAGCACCATAAACCCATTCTTCAGAAGTTCAAAGCAGCAGGAAAGTCTGTAGGTTGCGTGACAACGGTTCCGATAACACATGCTACACCCGCTGGCTTCAGTGTCAATTCTAACAAACGATCTGCACAGGAGGATATCGCTTTGCAGTATTTATCGTTGAGGTTCGACGTGATGCTGGGAGGGGGGCTCGAGTTCTTTTCTGAAGAAAAAAGAAAGGACAAGAAAAACCTACTGAAGACTTACGAGAGAGGTGGATTCTCTGTGCTTGAAAAAAGATCCCAAGTTATGGACTCTTCCAGATGGGGCAACCGCCCTGTCATTGGTATTTTCCATGAGGATGGCTTACCTTACTCGCTGGACCGCGAGCACGATCAAACACTGGTTGCTGCAATACCGACTCTTGCAGAGATGACGAAAGAGGCGATTAACCACCTAAATAAGAATAAGAAGGGCTTTGTTATGCAGGTTGAGGCAGGTAAGGTTGACTGGGCAGCACATGCTAATGATGCGGCTGCTTTGATATTCGATCAAATCGCTTTTGACGATGCCGTTAAGGCGGCGATTGATTTCGCTGAAAAAGACGGGGAGACACTGGTGATTATAACAACGGATCATGGAAACGCCAATCCCGGTTTATTCGGTCCGGACACTAATTTTGACAAGCTACAACACTTCAAACAAACAAACGATTGGTTTCTTAGGGGAATTGACCGTACTTTCAGCGCCTCACAAATAGTTGAGCGACTGGAGGGGGCACAGGGGATCGTTATCACGAAAGAAGAAGCCTATTCGCTGCTGAAGCACTACGAAAAAACCGATTCAGCAGGCTTATACAACCCTTATAAGCTCCCGTTTAAAGAGCTGGCAGACATTCAGTTTAAACACACTTCTATTGGATGGGGAAGCATGAACCACTCGGCTGACCATGTAGAACTGGCCATGTTCGGCCCTGGAAGTGAGCGATTAAAGCCTTTCGTGAAGAATACTGACCTTCATAACTTCATGCTGGAGGCAGCTGAAGTGGACACGAAAACAGCTTAAGGAAGCAGGGATCGGTCTTCTTTTACCTGGGCTGGTTCTTTTTGTGAATATGAACAGACGTTTCCTCATTACGAAATGTGTTGAATCGCGGTCTGACGATCTTAATGCTTCTTTTGGACAGATCGATACTGGCATTGAGCTCAAAACCGATCAGTATAATCAGTGAGTTCAGGAACATCCAGATCATGATTACGATGAGCGTTCCAATGGATCCGTACAGTTTATTGTAGTTTCCAAAATTATTGATGTAGTAAGTAAATCCCCAGGAAATCAGAATAGTGAGGAGCGTTGCCAGCCATGCACCCGGGCTGAACAATTTCCACTTTTTGGGGTTGGCGGGTGCATATCTGTATATAACGCTGATCGTAAGAAAATATACAACCATGAGGATAAGCCATCTGGTTGCAGCGATGACATAGACCCAGATCCAGTCGGTTCCTTTAAAGGATAAGCGTGACTGCACCTCTGATATGACATATTCGCCCACGGTGATGATGGATAATCCTAAGATCAGGCCAGTGACGATAACGAAAGTTAAAGTTATCGCGACTATCCTCTGCTTTACCCATCCGCGTGTTTCCATTTGCAGGGATGATTTGTTAAACGCCGCCATCAGGTTCGTTACACCATTAGTTGCGAAGAATAAAGCAGCGAAAAAACCGAATGACAGCAGTCCGCCGTTCTGCTTTTTGATTATATCTTCAAGGGTGGATTGTACCGCGAGGTAAGCTGTTGAAGGCAGAACCATCTCAATCAATGACAACAATTTTTCCTGGAATCCTTCAATTGGGATATAAGGAATAAGAGTGAACAAGAATATTATTCCGGGAAAAATGGCCAGCATGAAATTATAGGCGAGAGCCGAAGCTTTATTGACTAATGAGTCCCTGCCGATCTCCTGAAAAAAGAAGCTTCCAATTGTGTAGATTGGCAATGGACTGAACACAGGAAAGACAGCGGTTTTTGTCCACTCGATAAACCTGTAATAAGGCTTGAATTTCAGTAGAAAGTGCTGAATACCTGGCATAAATTTTAATCAAAAAAGGGTTTCATCTTCGCCTGAAAGTCATCAGGAGGCATACATGGGCGATTTCTTTTCATGTCTACAAACGCAAGTGTCGTTTCGCCGACGTGAATAAAGTCGTTCTGCTCATTGAAAAATTCGTATTTGAATTCAATGCGTACGCCAGGCATTTTAGACACGATGGTCCTGATGAGTAATTCTTCATCATAACGTGCTGGTTTGATGTATTTACAATGCATTTCGAGAACAGGCATCATAATTCCTGATTCTTCCATCGAACGATAGGTCATCCCTAAGCTCCGCAGCATCTCTACACGGGCGACTTCATAGAATTCAGCATAATTTCCATAATACATATAACCCATCTGATCCGTTTCACCGTATCGCACCCGCACTCTGGTTTCGTGTATAAACATTATCTTTTAATATTGCGTTCGTTCAAAGCTTGTTGAAACCGCCTTGCATTTGCCTGATGTTCAGCTACGGTTACGGCGAAATTATGATAACCGGAAAAATCCTCCTTAGCACACATGTAAATGTAGTTATGCGTTTCGTAATTGAGCACCGCATCTATGGCATTGATGCTCGGCATCATAATTGGACCTGGAGGTAACCCTTTGTAGACATAGGTATTGTATGGCGAGTCTTTAGTAAGATGCCGGTTCAATACGCGGCGGATGGTAAAGTCGTTATTGGCGTAAATAACGGTTGGGTCTGCTTGCAATTTGATGCCCTTCCTGAGCCTGTTGAGATAAAGGCCTGCAATGGTGGGCATTTCTTTATCATGCAATGCCTCAGCGTCCACGATTGCGGCAAGTGTACTTACCTGAATAGGATCGAGTCCAATTCCCTTAGCTTTATCAAGTCTCTCCTTTGTCCAGAACTTTTGGTATTCATCATACATGCGTTTAAAAAAAGCGTCTTCACTAATATTCCAGTACATATTGTAAGTATTCGGAATAAACATGGCATATACATTGTCCTTGTTAAAACCATACTTGCTGATAAATGCTGTAGAGTCGAGCAACTTGATCAGGGAAGCAGAGTCAGGTTCAATTTGCTTAGAAACGTATGCCACGAAATCCTCCTTCAGGCGATAGCCGCGGAACCGCATGCTAACCTCTTCCTGGTTTCCTGCCTTTAACATATTGATCAGCACCCGGTTACTCATACCTTCTTTAAGTCTGTATTTACCCGGTTTTACAGCGAGCGGATAATCCATATTCTGAGCTACCCAAAGGAAAACGATCGAGTCTTTGACGATCTCTTTCTCACGAATGGTGCGATAAACATCGTCGAAAGACGAACCTGTTTTGATGTAGAGGTACTTTTCGTTATCAGTAACGCTCTTTCCCATGTATCGCAGATAGTAATTGAACAAGGTTATACCCAGGATAACCACTATAATCAATGCAAAGGCAATCAGAAATTTCCGGAAGGGAGAGAGCCCTTTCTTTTGTTCTTCAGTCATTTTTTAGGAATACTTAAAAATTAGTACAGGTTCAGTGTCAAGGGACAGGAGCAGGGTCATTAGACAAAATAATGTCTACCGAAGTTCCTATCGCCACCTTATACAAAGAATCGCTAACAGACGGATATTGTTTGATAATCCTGGCGTTTACGGAGTCAGTAATCGTTCCCTCGTAGTATATCGATCCTGGGTTTAGTGAGGAGCCCTTCAATGAGAATATAGCTTCAGGGAGGGAGAGTCCCACCAGATTGGGCAGATCCACTTCGGAAGCGCCTTTTCCGTCACCGAGAACCATGGAGATAGACGATCCTTTAGGAATAGGATCGCCTTTTTGAATGGATTTTCCCTTATATGATACCTGCAGAACCCTGTCGCGCATGATATCTGAGGTATAACTGGTATCTGCTATTTTAATACCGTAGTTGCTCAGTACAGCCCTCGCTTCGAGGTAGCTGGTGTCAAAGATATCCGGAAAACCTACATCGGGCGCATTCAACGTAATGATGGTCAGGTATATGGTTCTATTGAGCTTGACATTGGTACTCTCATCAGGATCCTGTTCGACTACCATTCCCGGAGCTTTGTCCATCTGATAGACGGAGTCGATCTGGTACCTGAGGCCTTGTTCTTCCAATAGCGCAATAGCCTGGCCAACCGGCAATCCCTTCAGCTTCGGAACGGCAACACCTTCACCGTGACGCGTATAGAACCGAAGACAGAAAAAAATCAGCAGCAGCAAGGCGACGACTGATACTATTGCGATAATCAGGTTTTTACGAAATGTACTTGTTTTAAGGTATGATAAAAACTTACTCATGGATTAAAATCTTTGGCAAAGATGGCTAAACTTAAATAAAAAAGCGGATTTTAAAATATATTTGGAGGATGAAGAATACCATTGCCCTGGTCACCGGAGGTTTCACCGGAGAATCTTACGTGTCGTTTAAAAGTGCTGAAGTAATTGAAAAAAATATAGATCGTGATAAGTTTGATGTCTACACGATTGTGGTAACCCGCGAAAGCTGGTATTACGTTGATGAGAATGCTGTAAAACACCCGGTTGATAAGAACGATTTTTCGATCGTTCTGGATGATTCGGTTATTCGCTTTGACGCTGTATTTATCGGCTTACATGGCTCCCCGGGAGAAGACGGGAAGCTGCAGGGGTATTTTGATATGCTGGGAATGCCGTACACCACATGCGATGCTTTAACGTCTGCGATCACCATGAATAAGGGCTACACCAAGGCCATTGTACAGGGAGTGAAAGATCTCCATATCGCGAGATCTCTTCAGCTGTTTTCTCATAGCCCGCTTTCTTCAGAAGAAATCCTTGCACATTTGAATCTTCCTTTATTCATTAAGCCCAATAACGGCGGAAGCAGCATTGGCATGACAAAAGTCAAGACAGCGGAAGAATTACCGGGAGCGCTTGAGCGTGCATTTAACGAAGATACGCAGGTGTTAGTTGAAGAGTTTATTTCGGGCCGCGAGTTTTCTATCGGTGTATACAAGGGAAAAGAAGGAGTGCAGGTTCTTCCGGCTACCGAAGTGGTGACCACGCGCGAGTTTTTCGATTTTGAGGCTAAATACACACCAGGAGCTACAGAAGAAATTACTCCTGGCAGAATGACGGAAGAGGAACTGGAAAGGGTTGAAGCCATTATAAAGGCAGTTTATAACAAGCTGAACTGCCGCGGGGTGATCAGAGTCGATTACTTCCTTGAAGAAGGTACTGGTAAATTTTTCTTCATAGAGGTTAATACTGTACCGGGGCAGACCGAGACAAGTTTTATACCGCAGCAAGTACGAGCCGCCGGGAAAACCATCAAGGATTTTTATTCAGAGTTAATTGAGATGTCTCTCGACAGCCTCAAATAGAGTACCGCTCGAGCATCTCCTGAGTGACTTTGGCGCTACGTCCTGACTTAATTTCGATCAGGACGTAGTCAAACCAGCCGTCACAGCAGATTTTATTTGTTTTTTTATTTTTAATGGTAAAGCTAACTTTGCATCCGCGCTCCTGAAGCTCGCTGATACCTGTCTCTACGATAAAGGAATCGCCAAGAGTCAAGGGACGTTTGTAATCGACATAGGCTGTCTTAACTACCCATCCGAATCCTTGTTTAAGAAACTCTTCCATTGGCATATTATAATGAGTTTCCATCTGTTCGTAACGAGCAGCAAGAACATAATCGAAATAGGTGCTGTTATGGACATGATTAAACATATCTATATCATCCGGCCTAACTTTAAATTCAGTTTGAAATTTGCTATAAGGACGCTTGTGGTGCATATAAGGATTTATTTACGGGCAAAATTGGTTAAAATATTGGTTTTTGACATATAATAATCCTACCTTTGCGGGATTATTCACAAAAATTTATAACGCTTTAATATTATTCAGGTAATGTATTTAAGTAAAGAAAACAAGGCAGAGATTTTTGCCAAACATGGAAAAGGGGCAACTGATACAGGTTCTGCTGAAGGACAGGTTGCATTATTTACTACTCGTATCGCTCATTTAACCGGGCATTTGAAGAAAAACAGAAAGGATTTTTCTACTCAGTTAGCACTTCAAAAATTAGTAGGAAAGCGTCGGGCATTACTTGCTTATTTGTTTAAGAAAGATATTAACCGCTACCGTGCGATCATTAAAGCTCTTGAATTAAGAGATATCATCAAATAATTCATCATCCAGAAATTAAAAAGCCGTTCGTTGATGCGAATGGCTTTTTTTATTTTATTTTTGCATCAAATAAAATAAATACATTCAAATGTACTTCAAAGAGGAAGAGTACATTGCAATGACGATAAAATGAGTTACAATCTAATTAAAAAGTCTTTCGATTTAGGCGATGGTCGCATAATCGAAATTGAATCGGGTAAACTAGCCAAGCAAGCCGACGGTTCTGTAGTAGTTAAAATGGGTGATACCATGCTTTTGGCTACTGTAGTATCATCAAAAAATGCTAAAGAAGGTGTTGACTTTCTTCCATTATCAGTAGACTATCAAGAAAAATATGCCGCAACGGGACGTATTCCAGGAGGTTTCCTGCGTCGTGAAGCCCGCTTATCTGATTATGAAGTCCTGATCTCCCGTTTAGTAGATCGCGCATTACGCCCGATGTTCCCGGAAGATTACCATGCCGACACGCAGGTAATGATTTCATTGATCTCGGCTGATACGAATATTATGCCGGATTGCCTTGCAGGTCTTGCTGCTTCGGCTGCTCTTTCTGTTTCCGACATTCCGTTTAACGGTCCAATTTCAGAAGTACGCGTAGCGAAGATAGATGGCCAGTTAGTGATCAATCCTTATCTAAGTGACTTAACTCGTGCGTCTCTCGATTTTATCGTTGCGGGCTCTGAGAATGACATTACGATGGTTGAGGGAGAAGCTAACGAAATCTCGGAAGAAGAGATGATCGAAGCGATCGAGTTTGCCCACCGTGCGATCAAAATCCAGGTACAGGTACAGAAAGAAATGACTGTAGAAGCTGGAAAAACTGAAAAGCGGGTTTACTCTCATGAACACAGCAATCCAGAGTTGAGAGAGCGTGTGTTTGCTGAGACATACGAGAAAGTCTATGAAGTAGCGAAGTCAGGAGTGTCTAAACATGAGCGTTCTGATAAGTTTGCGGAAATTCAGGATTTATTTGTTGCTTCTCTTGGAGAAGATGCCGATGATATTACGAAGTCGCTGGCCAAGAAATATTTCCATGATGTACAATATGACGCTGTACGTAACCTTATTCTTGATGAAGGTATTCGTTTAGATGGTCGTGATGTACGTACCGTTCGTCCGATCTGGAGCGAGGTAGGATATCTACCTGCTGCACATGGTTCTGCCGTGTTCACACGTGGTGAAACGCAGTCTTTGACATCTGTTACTTTGGGCACCAAGCTTGATGAGCAGATGATTGACGGTGCTTTCTTTAATGGTTACCAGAAATTTATTCTTCATTATAACTTCCCTGGATTTTCGACAGGAGAGGTGAGACCTAACCGCGGAGCGGGACGTCGTGAAATTGGTCATGGCAACCTGGCTCAACGTTCACTGAAAAAGGTAATGCCTCCTGACGAGGAGAATCCATACACTGTTCGTGTAGTTTCGGATATCCTTGAATCTAACGGATCTTCTTCTATGGCAACTGTGTGTGCAGCTACGCTGGCACTCATGGATGCTGGTGTAAAGCTTAAGTCGCCAGTTTCAGGTATTGCTATGGGACTGATCACGGATGAGAAAACCGGTAAATATGCAGTTCTTTCTGACATCTTAGGAGATGAAGATCACCTGGGTGATATGGACTTTAAGGTTACAGGTACTGATAAAGGTATTGTAGCTTGCCAGATGGATTTGAAAATCAACGGATTGAGATGGGAAGTATTAAGCGCCGCTTTAGAGCAGTCTAAAGAGGGACGCCTTCACATTTTAAACGAGATCAAGAAGACGCTTGCTGAACCTAACCCTGAGCTTAAGCCACATGCTCCAAGAATTGAAGTACTGAGAATTGATAAAGAATTTATTGGTGCTGTAATCGGACCCGGCGGAAAGATCATCCAGGAGATGCAGCGCGAGACGAATACGACGATCACTATTGAAGAAAAAGACAATCAGGGAGTTATCAGTATCTTCGCGCCAGGAAAAGATGCTATCGATAAAGCTGTAAAGCGTATCAAAAGCATTGTTGCTAAGCCGGATGTTGGTGAGATCTATGAAGGTAAGGTGAAGTCAATCATGCCTTTCGGTGCATTCGTTGAGATTATGCCGGGCAAAGATGGTCTTCTGCATATTTCGGAAATAGACTGGAAACGTTACGAATCGATGGACGGCATTTTCCAGGTTGGAGATGAAGTAAGAGTTAAACTTCTTGAGGTTGACAAGCAAGGTAAACTAAAACTTTCAAGAAAAGCTTTATTACCTCGTCCTCCGAGAGATGATAAGAAGCCTGCTTCTTCTGAAAAACCTCAGTAAAATAAATATAAAAAAGCCGCTCTGAGAGCGGCTTTTTTATTAAGAAGGCAGTACAAGAAAATCAAGCACTCCCTGCAACATTTCAATTTTTAATTTCTGACCTTTTTCCATAAAGATCAGGTTATCGTCGATATGGGCGAGTTTGCCCTCCCATTTAAAGGTTACATTCTTCGCTTTTATCACCTGGGCATCTATCATTCCTTCCTTTCCTTTCTGTTTGTCTTCTATGTAGGAAATAAATTCATCCTTTTGGCTGTCGGCAATAAGTATCAATTCAAAAAAACCGTCACCCGGATCGGCCATAGGAGCTAAAACAAGATTAGGACCTATCGATGCGATATTCATCAGCTCTACCATCAGGTAATTTCCTGAATAGTCACGCCCATCCGCCTCGATATGGCAAAATTTTGCTTCGTAGGTTTGTACTATATCATGCAGTTTCTCCCGAGCCACACCGAGGCTCTTTTTTGGCGTATCGATCGACGAAGGGTCAACTTCTTTCATATCTTTAATAAGCCGGGGAAAGACGCCAAAGCCCATTCCTTCAACGAAGAAGTTTGCGGGAGCGAAATCTTCAATCTTCCCTACGTCCAACTGCCGGAGGTTGCACCTTGTCCAGGAGCTGATTATGGTTTTCTGATCTGCATCTAATCCAAGGCTCGCCGATATATTATTCGCCGTTCCCATAGGCAGTACAGCAATAGGATACCTCTTATCCAAGAGGCTCCGCTCAAGCAGCTTTTTTACAACGGTACGAACCGTGCCATCTCCTCCTGCAACGATCAGAAAATCGACTTCCTTTTCAATTCTTCTGAGTAAGCTTTTATTTTTTGAGGATTGGTAGATGCAATCATATCCCGCAGACTCTATCAGTCTGATTAGTTTCTTCTTGCTGTGAGATTCATCTCCAGCGTCTGGATTATGCACTAGTTTTGCTGTCTTCATGTATGGTTTTCATGCGAATTCTATCTAATTCAAACATGATAGGGCTTTTTTGGTTGGCACTTAGGAGGAATATTTATATATGAGGATATTAATAACAAATGATGATGGGATCTATAGCCCCGGAATCGCCGCGCTAGCACGTATCGCACAAAAGTTTGGGGAAGTAAGAGTTGTTGCACCAGACGTTGAACAATCTTCTATGGGACATGCTGTTACCCATTCCAGACCGCTAAGCTATAAAAAGTCTCCCATCGAATTTCCTGGAATAGAGGCTTACAGAGTAAATGGAACACCAGCGGATTGCGTTGCCTTAGGAACACACCTATGGTCGAAAACTGATGTTGTTTTATCAGGCATCAACATGGGGCCAAACCTGGGAAACGGCATGTGGCATTCAGGAACGCTGGCGGCAGCGAAACAAGCGGTACTTTTCGGGATCAAGGGTATCGCCTTCAGCACGCCTGTTGGAAAGACAGAGCCTGATTTTAGAAAGTTGGAGCCGTTCGTTGAAAAAACGCTGGCTTTACTCCTGGAGGATCCAAAGCTGGCACTATTCAATGTAAACTTCCCCGAAAACCCTCAGGGCATGAGATATACGAGGCAGTCGGTTCGCCTATATGACGGCACTATTATACCCGGGCAAGATCCATTAGGCAGAAAGCACTATTGGTTTACCGTATCGCCACTAGAGCCGGCGGAAGAAGGAACCGACCGATGGGCGGTTGAAAACAATTTTGTTTCGATCACGCCTTTGAGGCTTGACCTCACCAACGAAGCGGAACTGGCGAAGGCACTTCAAAGCCATAATTTGCCGATTTAACGTATTTATATACGTTTATAGATTAAGTTACGGCGTACACAATGGTACATAAAGTTCTTTTTTCTGTACATATTGTGTATGCCGTTCTGGAATAAGCCCGTTTATTTTAAGGAAATGTATTAGGTAACGAGTTTATTTTGAAAAGATTGGCATGCATGTTGGTTAGTATTGGTCACTATGGGAAAGCGAATTTTGGCGATAGATGATAACCCTGCGATTTTAGATATACTGAATGAGATACTATCGTTTGAGGGGTATGAGGTGGTAACCATCTCTGATGGAAGGAAGGTGTTTGATACGGTGGAGAAGATGCATCCCGACTTAATATTACTCGATGTGATGCTGGATGATCTCGATGGACGGGAGATATGCCGTGCACTCAAGAAGAACCGGTTTTTTAGTGATATTCCGGTGATAATGATTTCCGCTACACATGATCTGATGAGCTTACTTAATCAGCCGGGAGCACCCGACGACTTTATCGCCAAACCTTTCGATATCTACTATCTGATATCAAAAGTTAATCATCAGCTTGCTGCCTGATTCATGAAGCTGTATAATATTCCTCTGTATCGGTTGTGTGTAATCGGATAACACCAGATAGAACAAGCGTTACAAGAAGCTTCTGCGTGCGTCTTCGGGGCAAATTCAAGAGTTTGCTTGAGTCTCTGGCAGATATGCGCTCATTGACGTCGAGATATTGTAATAGCGCCCGCTCTTTTTCGGAGTATTCGATCAGCACACCCGATTCGCGCTGACTGGCCCTGAGCACGTCAACAACTATTTTACTGGCCAGTAAGCTCTTGTCTTTGACTCTGACATATACCCACCATTTATTATCGTCTCCTAATGAGTAATGCGGTTTGGTCTCGCTTTCCTTAACATCCGCCACTAATACGAGTTTGTTGTCGACGTATACTTCTTCAAACGCTACGTCGACCATGGGTCTGCAAAAGTAAGTAGCGGCTTTAGTGATCATATATTTCTCTTCGTCTTCTGATCTGACCCCTTTAACCAGGCCATTATCAGCAACGCCTATTAAAAGCTTACCGCCCTTATTATTGGCAAAAGCAACAAGTGTTTTAGAAATTTTTGAACAGGAGGTTATTGTCTTTTTGAAATCGACGACCATGTTTTCTCCTCCAAAAATCATTTGCTTTATATGATGTGGTCTGATTCTGTTCATAGCTTTGGGTACTTTGGGGAATCCAGCTTCCGTATATATACGAGATTGGAAACCCGTGCAATTACATCGCCTTCACTGTCTTTTATTTCCAGCGTGCAACGATGCTCTGCCTTTCCATCGGTCTCGATCAGAGAACAAATGTGATTTATTTCTTCAACGCTGATATCGATTTTAAAATATAAATCTGACCTTCCGGGCTTCAGATAAAAAATTTCAGCTGCTTTTTGCCAAGCAATTATTCTGTATCCTCTTCGGCGCATCAGCTGATAGAATAGAACCGCATAAAAGGGGTCTGCGGCGGCATAGATAGTCCCGCCGAAGATTGACTTGTTATAGTTAATATTGAAAACGCTCTTGAAAACCTTAACTTCTACTCCCCGGAAGCCAGGATGAAACCTCTTCACCCAGATGCGTTGAAAGAGCATCGGCGGATAGAGTCGCATGGCCCACTTGAGCAAGTTTTCAGATACCAGCATTTAAACGAATATCAGAAATTTTGCTAAACTAAGCATAATCTGTATGCATAGATGTTACCGATCCAAAATAGATTTGTTTGTGGGCGGCGAAAAATTAATCTATCTTGTATGAAATACTAAATCATAATAATCCAGAAAAACAATGAAAAAGACAGGAGTTTTAGGCACATTCACTTTTGTTGTATGTGCTCTTTTATTTTCAGTTAAAGGCGTTAACGGGCAGGCAAAGCCGGTAGCGAGCCCTGCTGACAGCGTGACTGCTAAAGTAGGGAAAGCCACGATTGAAATTAAATACAGCAGCCCATCTGTTAAAGGGCGTAAAATCTGGGGAGAGCTGGTGCCGTTTGATAAGGTTTGGAGAGCCGGAGCTAATAAAGCCACGATTTTTACCACCAGCGAGGATATCCGCGTGGAGGGCAAACCCCTGGCTGCTGGAAGCTATGCTCTTTTCATGATACCGACTGCGCTTAACTGGACAGTGATATTTAATAAAACGTCTGACCAATGGGGGGCGTACAAATATGAGGAAGGCCAGGATGCGTTACGAGTATCGGTAAAACCAAAGAAAGTATCCGCTTCTAAAGAACAGCTGGCCTACGTCATTACGAAGAACGGATTTGCACTTCAATGGGAGAATATGGAAGTGCCTGTTACCATTAAATAGACAGGATCTGCAATTATAATTTTAAATTTGCATGTTGCGTTACTTGCAACATGCAAATTTAAACAAGTGAAAAATGACAAAAGAAGAGATTTCTGCCCAATACCAGATTATTCAAAATGAAATTTGTGAGGGTCTGGAGCTTCTTGATACATCAGGAAAATTCGAAGAAGAAGTATGGTCACGCCAGGGAGGCGGGGGAGGAAGAACCCGGATTATACAGAACGGTACCATTATAGAAAAAGGTGGAGTAAACTTTTCCGCAGTATTCGGTCAGTTACCCGAAGTGGTAAAAGCTTCGTTGAAAGTTAACTCAAGTGACTTTTTTGCAACAGGTGTTTCCATTGTCATACACCCGAGTCATCCGCTGATACCGATCATCCACATGAACATCAGGTATTTTGAAATGAACGATGACATTCGTTGGTTTGGTGGGGGAATCGACGTGACACCGCATTATGTTTATCAGGACGATGCCAGATTCTTTCATGAATACATAAAGGGTGTATGCGATCAATTCAGCCAGGAATTCTATTACAAATTCAAAACCTGGGCAGACAATTACTTTTACATTAAGCACAGGGACGAAACCAGAGGAATAGGTGGGATTTTTTACGACCGTTTAAATCCCGATAACGCAGGTATTACCTGGGAGTCTATCTTTGAGTTTTCGAAAGCTGTCGGACGTGCATTCGTGCCCATCTACAAGGAACTTGTGGAGCGGCACCGGTATCAGGTGTTTACAGAAAAGCAAAAGCAGTGGCAATACATACGTCGCGGACGGTACGCCGAATTTAACCTGGTATATGATGCCGGCACGAAGTTCGGGCTGGAGACAAACGGCCGTATTGAATCGATTCTGATGAGTTTGCCACCCCAGGCGAACTGGGCGTATAATCACGTTCCCGAGGATGGATCTGAAGAGAAAAAGACCCTCCAATATTTAAAAAAAGGAATTAACTGGACATTTTGATAAAGGCGTTTGAACTTTGCCTTCATTATCAATATTTTGCTTCAGTTCAGAACCGATAGGCGGTCATTTTCCCACCTATAAGCATGTAATCTGTAATAATTTCTTATCTTCGCAAGTCGCAATTTATTACGACTCTACATTTCAAAAACCAACTATCATACGATGGCTGAAGAAACAGAAAACGAAAACTTAGAACCCACCCACGATCGCATTATTCCCATAAACATCGAACAAGAAATGAGGTCTGCATACATTGATTATTCAATGTCTGTAATTGTCTCTCGTGCGCTTCCTGATGTAAGGGACGGTATGAAACCCGTTCACCGCCGTGTACTTTACGGTATGCTGGACCTCGGAGTAACCAGCGGGAGACCTCATAAAAAATCGGCACGTATTGTCGGAGATGTATTAGGAAAGTACCACCCACATGGTGATTCATCCGTTTACGGCACGATGGTACGTATGGCCCAGGACTGGAGCCTTCGATACCCTCTCGTTGACGGACAGGGGAACTTTGGATCTATCGATGGTGACAGTCCGGCAGCAATGCGTTATACTGAGGCCCGTCTTAAAAAGATCGCCGAAGAGATGCTTGCTGACATTAACAAGGATACGATTGATTATCAGCTCAACTTTGACGATTCCCTCGAAGAACCGTCCGTTCTTCCTTCGAAGATTCCGAATTTGCTGGTGAACGGCGCATCCGGTATCGCTGTAGGTATGGCGACGAATATGGCGCCCCATAATCTTAACGAAGTTATCGATGCGACTATAGCTTTCATCGATAATACAGATATTGAGATTTCTGAGCTAATGCACCATGTCAAAGCACCTGATTTCCCTACCGGAGGAACTATATATGGCCATGCGGGAGTGAAAGATGCTTATGAGACTGGGCGTGGTCGCGTGGTTGTCAGGGCAAAAGCGGAGATTGAGACCTATGGTAACGACAGGGAGCGAATCATTGTTAGTGAGATACCGTATCTGGTAAATAAAGCTACGATGATTGAGCGGACTGCCGAGCTCATTAATGAGAAGAAGCTGGAAGGCATCTCTGAGATCAGAGATGAGTCTGACCGCGATGGTATGCGCGTGGTTTACGAGATTAAGCGTGACGCTAATTCATCTGTTGTCCTGAACAATCTCTTTAAGTACACGGCTTTGCAAACACCTTTCAGTATTAACAATATTGCGCTCGTAAAAGGCCGCCCGATGCTGTTAAACCTGAAGGATCTTATCAAGCATTTTGTGGATCATCGCCATGAGGTGGTAATTCGTCGTACCCGTTACGAACTTGCAGAAGCGGAGAAGCGGGCACATGTACTGGAAGGCTTGCTGATCGCGCTTGATCATATCGAAGAAGTGATACGCCTGATCCGCTCATCAAATACCCCAGAGGAAGCAAGAACTGGCTTGATGGAAACGTTTGGATTATCAGACATTCAGGCGCGGGCCATTCTTGATATGACGCTGCGCCGCTTGACAGGCCTGGAGCGTGATAAAATCAAGGACGAATATGATGAACTGATGAAGTCCATCGAGTATTTGAAGTCTGTACTTGCGGATGAGGGCCTGCGTATGAATATTATCAAAGACGAACTTCGTGAGGTTAGGGAAAAGTATGGTGATGCGAGAAGAACGTCAATTGTGCATTCTGCCGAAGACATGTCGATGGAAGATTTCATTGATGATGAAGAGGTAGTTATCACTATTTCTTACGAAGGATATATCAAACGTACACCACTTACCGAGTATCGTACACAGGGAAGAGGAGGAAAAGGATCGATTGGTTCTAATTCCAGAGATAAGGATTTCATTGAGCACATCATCATTGCTTCAGCCCATAATTATATGCTCTTCTTTACAGAAGCAGGCAGATGTTTCTGGCTGCGTGTTTTTGAAATTCCTGAAGGGTCAAGAACGAGCAAGGGTAGAGCAATCCAGAATATTATCAATATTCCGAAAGAAGAAAAGATCAAGGCCTATATCAAGGTTAAAAACCTCAAGGATCAGGAATATTTAGAGAGTAACTTCATTATCATGTGTACTGCAAAGGGAACGATAAAGAAGACGTCCCTTATGGCTTATTCCCGCCCACGCGCTAACGGCATCAACGCGATCAACATCAATGATGGTGACCAGCTGCTAGAGGCAAATCTGACAGATGGTAGCAGTGAAATAATTATGGCGTTACGTTCCGGACGTGCTATACGCTTCAACGAAAGTACCGTACGTCCGATGGGAAGAACGGCAACTGGCGTACGTGGCGTAACGTTAGCGAATGAGAAAGACGCTGTTATCGGAATGTTAAGTATTAACAATCCTGAATCGACAGTATTGGTTGTTTCCGAAAAGGGCTACGGAAAACGTACGAACCTTGAAGATTATCGGGTTACCAACCGGGGCGGAAAGGGAGTAAAGACACTTAATGTAACTGAAAAAACAGGCGAGCTTGTCGCGATTAAAGACGTTACTGATACTGATGACCTGATGATTATCAACAAATCAGGTATTGTCATCCGTATTGCAATTGGCGAACTTCGGGTGATGGGCCGCGCCACGCAAGGAGTGAGGTTGATTTCGCTGAAAGGTGATGATGCAATTGCTTCGATCGCCAAAGTGGAGCATGAAGAAGAAGCGGAAAAAGCGGAAATTCTCAATGAGCCTGGAGACGAAGAAGATTTAGAAGCTGGACCACTGGACGAAGAGATTGATGAGGATGAAGTGGTGGATGATGACGAATCAGACGATAATACTAATACGAATTCAGACGAGGATACGTTAGAAGATTAATGTCAGTAATGAAAAGGCAAATCATATTAATCACAGTTTTGTGTTGTGCAGGAAGTTATCTTTCTGCACAAACACTTACTAAAGAAGCGATGAATAACTTTGCCCTTTATACATCGACGGCGGAGTTTTCACATTTGGAGAAGGCCAGGACCGCAATTGACGGCGCTTACAAAACCAGAAAAGATTCTTTTAATTACAAAAACAACCTTATCCGAAGTCTCGTTTACTCATCATTGGCATATGCAGATTCAACCCGGAGGTTGAAATACGCAAAAGATCCGATTGAGGAGACGAAGTTTTCGTTCCGAAGACTGAAGAGTCCGAAACTTAACGACGAAAACAAGCCGGAACTTGACTTCGTGATTAATCAATTGGTCAAAGCTTATCTCGTTATAGCGAACAAGGCGTCTGCATCTGAAAAATACAATGAAGCGTTTAATGCCTATCTATCGGTAGATTCACTTGATAAGAATAACTACTTTGTTAAACACAATCTGGCGATTTTAAGTGAAAGGCTGGGTTACAGTAATCGCGCGATCTACTACTATGAACAGTTGATTGATGACAAAAAGCGGTCACTACCAGCGTATTACCTTGCGTTGTCTAACTTATATGATTTCAAGAACAGCAACAGATCGTTGGAAGTGATCAGAGAGGGAAGGACGCAGTTTCCAGGTAACAAGGACCTTCTCTTCAAGGAAATTAATATCTATGTGGAGACCGGCGCATACAGCGAGGTGGAACGAATCGTAGGTGCGGCGCTTCAGTTGGATCCGGAGAATGTCAGTCTTAATTACCTTGCTGGTTTCTCCTATGAGACCATGGGTAAGAAAGACAAGGCGGTTGAATATTACGAAAAAGTAATTGCGTTAGAGCCCAATAATTATGAAGGGAATTATGCCCTGGGGTTATTCTATCTTAATTCATACATCAAACCGAACAATGACCAAGAATCGAGTCTGAGCCTGGCAAAGAAGTACCTGAATATAGCAGGTGAAATCAACCCTAACTCAGTTAATGTTCTAAAATCTTTAGCCGTTCTATATAATAATACCGGGGATATGGTAGAACTGGAAAGGGTTAACGAGAAACTAAAACAATTTATTCTTACAAATTGAAATATATGAAAACCAAGTCTCTTTTACTTGCATTAGCTGTATCAGGAATATCTGCTACGACCTTTGCACAAAAATCTGCAGTTAACACTGCAAAATCTGAATATGATAGTTATGCAGCATTGAAGTCAGCTAGTCCACAGATTGCAGCTCCGAAGATCACAGCAGCTAAGGAAGCTGTAGACAAGGCTGTTGCACACGAGAAAACTGCGGCTGACCCAACGGCATGGACCTATAAGGCGTTAATATATGCCGATCTTGCTACTAGCGATACAACGAGCGCTTCAGCGAATCTTGCATCTGAAGCAGTAACAGCGTTAGCCAAAGCTAAAGAGCTGGACAAAGAAGGAAAAAATAAGGAAAATATTGCCAAAGTCAACAATCTCCTTTACATCAGCCAATTCACGGCCGGTAAACGCTTTCTTGACAAAGGGGATTATTCCAATGCCTATACTGAATTTACTAAAGGATTAGACTATGCTCCTGGAGACACTTTATTGAACTATGCTGCGGGAATCTCGGCCATGAACGGGAAAGATTACCCTAGTGCTATAAAAAGATTTACTGAGCTGCTTCCTACCAACTATTCTGCATTGGAAAATGTATACTCTAATCTTTCGGTGCTTTACGCGGCTACAAAAGACACCGCCAGCGCAATTAGAATTGCGGGAGAGGGTGCCGCTAAGTTTCCGCAGAGCTCAGATCTTGCAACCAGAGAAATTGAGTTTAGTCTGATGACAGGAAAGCAAAAAGAGGTGATTGAAAAGATCACGGCACAAGCCGCCAAAGAGCCAACCAACAAGCTATATCCTTTTTACTTAGGCATCGCTTACAATTCATTGGAAGACAATGTCAAGGCTGAAGAAGCGTACAAAAAAGCCATTGAGCTTGATCCTTCATACACCGACGCCTATATTAACATAGGTGGTTTGATTATGAATAATGGCATTGTGATCTACAACAAAGCTAATAAATTGCCAACTAACAAGCAGGCTGAGTATACAGCAACGATGAAAAAAGCTCAGGAAGAATTTGACCGCGCCTTACCGTATCTAACAAAGGCAGTGGAATTAAACCCTAAATCGGAGCTTTCGTTAAAGAATCTAAAGACTTATTACACCATTAAAAATAACAAAGCGAAGATTGATGAAATTGACGCCAAGATTAATGCACTATAGTTAAGTCCACTTATATAAGATAAAAAGTCAGAGTCTAGCGGCTCTGACTTTTTATTCGATTTACATGAAATTAAGCACCCTTTCTTGATCCGCTCAAACTCTGCATCAGCTGATCGTAAAGATCATCGCCAGCGGCTTTTTGAGGCTTAAGTTTTTTAATGGTAGGGCGTTTACCCTTCGCTTTCGCCTTAATGATCTTCAAGAGTTCACTGTGATACTCGTCTTTAAATTTGGTAATATCAAATTTGCTACTATACTGGTTGATGAGTGCCAGGCCCATATCCAGCTCTTTCTTTCCGATGGTGACCTCTTGCCCTTCTGCAGGAACCAACTCTTGAGAAGACCTGATTTCTTCTGCAAACCTGATCTTGGTAATTACTATAATCTCATCCACAGGATGTATAACACAAAGGTTTTCCGTACTCCTCAGGACAAATCGGGCAAGGCCTGCTTTTTTGGATTTTTGAAGAGATTTGAGTAGGAGGGTATAGGCTTTTCGACCTTGGGTTTCTGGCTGTGCGTAGTAAGACGTTTCATAATACATAGGGTTAATTTCATTAACCTCTACAAAATTTTCAATTTCGATTATCTTTGTCTTTTCCGGACTGGCATCCTCGAAATCCTTATCTTCCAATATAATATAGTCGTCATTCATCATATATCCTTTGACTATTTTATCATACGGAACTTCTTTTCTGGTCTTTTCATTCACCCGCTGATACTTTATTCTGGAGTGGTCTCTTGAATCAAGCATATCCAGGTTAAGACCACTGTTTTGAACAGCGGAGAATAACTTGACTGGAATGTTCACCAGTCCAAATCCTATTGAGCCCTTCCAAATTGATCTCATTGGTAACAGCCTCCTATAAGCTTGGGTCTTTTTTAAACATATCAAAATAGCGCTTGTCCAGATCAACGAACGTTTCATTGATCTTCAGACGCGGCTCCATCAGAAAAGATTTAAGCTCAGTATCATATAGAATTTCACCTTGTAAAACGTCGTCAAATGCATCAAGAGCAGCTTGATCGCCATTGCGGCAGCTTTCCAATATATTCTGATCCGTGTTGGATGTCATCGATGCCTTGAAATTCATCCAACCTCGATGAAGAACCCCCAGCGCATCGTCATGCATATCTGGACTATATCCGAATTCAGCCATTTTGGAGCCCATTTGATTAGCTAAGCCCTCACGTTCAGAAGCAATTTTTGCGAAAAGCTCTCTTAAATCTGGGGACTTGACGTGTTCAGCAGCCTCCGTATAGCCTTTTTGACCGTCCTTAAGAATTTTATAGAGACGTTGTAATTGTTTGTTATAATTTTCTGAGTAAGTCATGGTATTTAGTTATACGAACTAAACGAACGATGCCAGAAATAGTTTTATGGATGGAGGGGACGACTAGCGACGGAAATAGCTATTTAACATAATACTAATTATGAAACATTATGGCACATGATTATATACTCAAGAAGTATTAAAGATCTTTTACGAATTGCAGGTATCTGTTAATTGCCGTTCTTTTATCTTCAGTTAGATTGAAGTCCAAGCGGTTATAAAAATAGTCGTGCAGATCAAAGTCTTCACGTTCAGGAAGTTGTCTAAGAACCGTATCTATATTATCAACACCTAATTTTAGGGACACATTCAATTCCTCAACAAAGTCAACGTCTATCGGCTTGTTAGATGCCCAAACGGCAAATGCGAATGGTAATCCTGTAAATTTAAGCCATTGCTCACCAAGATCATAAGAAAAAGGAAAAAAATTGATATGGGAAAAAGTACGGTCTCCAATTTCGACAAATGCATCTGCGTCGCCTTCTGAAACAAACTCCACTGGTAACTTCCAGTAATTTTTAAGCAAGACCTTAGCTAAGTTATTAGATGTTCTGGATTGAGGATCCAGTCGAATGATTTTGACTTCATTGATTGGCTTTTCGCTAAATATAAATACAGAATTTACTGGGCCGACAGAACCTATACAATAATCTCCTAAAATATGATAGTTTGGGATGCTCAGTAACGCAGCCACCGGAACAAGGCCTATATCCGCCTCGTTATCAATTAGTTTCTGCGCGCAATCTGAAGGGATATCATACGTTAGATCTATTTTGTCCCGGATATCCGAATGTTCAATTCCGAATGCGAATGGTTTTGAATTGGTGTATGAAACTGCTGAAATTCTTATTCTACTCACGTTAAATTCAGATGGTCAGTGTTATTAAAATCAATTAGTGAAAACTTTTTTCCATCATGCTCTAATTTGTAGAGAGTAGTGTTCGAATGAGGAAATTGTTCCATATCGGAAAGAGGCTTGTCTAGTAAAACGCATAAAAGTATCCTCATAGCACGTCCGTGCATGCACACAAGAATATTCTTTGCAAGCTCGTTTTCAAGTATATGTTCAAAGGCCTCCAACTGTCTGATTTTGACATCTTCAGGACTTTCACCATTTTCGAACTTTTGCGTGAGTTTTCCAGATACCCAGTCACCAAGCATATTTGAAAACGCCAATTTCACAGATTCGCTACTCTCCACTCCTTCGTATACCCCCCATCCTATCTCATCAAGACCGGAAAGCTGGGTCCAGGGGATATTCATATCAATAAACCTGCTAACGGTTTGGTGTGTTCTCCTCAAGGTAGAGGTATATATGTGATCGAACGGAATATTCTTATAATATTGATAAAATGCCTCCGCCTGGCGTCGGCCAAGGTCGTTTAAATCAGTGTCCATCCCTTTTCCCTGAACAACTCCCCTAAAGTTGAGGTCTGTTTGTCCATGGCGGATAATGTATATCGTTTTGTTCATTTTTATACCTGCGCTCCTGCCGAGTCTATTACAGGGAGCTTATAAAACTGAGGCTTTGTTTCCTCTTCTTCCTCAAATTTGTAGTTTTCGTAGTCTGTTACCACATTATATAATGTATCTCTTTCAATCGGGTGGCGTCCTGCTTGCTTAATTAAGTCGACGAGTTCTTTGGTAGACATCGCAGGATTTTGTTCTTCAGCACCAGCCATTGAATAGATTTTGGTGGTATCATCCAGTGTTCCATCAATGTCATCAACACCAAAATTGAGCGATAACTGAGCTGTACTGCGGCTGATCATCGCCCAGTAGGCCTTGATGTGATCAAAATTATCCAGGTAAATTCTGGAGATCGCATAATTGCGGAGATCTTCAATAACAGACACCTCACTTATGCCGGACATCTGATTATCTTTATTTCTAAACTTCAGCGGGATAAAGGTTTGAAAGCCCTTAGTGCGATCCTGCAGCTGCCGGAGCTGTTCCATATGATCTACTCGGTGCCAGTACTTTTCGATATGTCCGTATAGCATAGTAGCATTGGAACGCTGGCCAAGTTTATGCCATTCCTCGTGTATCTGCAACCATTGATCCCCTGTACATTTATCTTTCGCAATGACATCTCTCACTTCAGGATGGAATATCTCTGCCCCACCACCAGGCATAGACTCCAGTCCGGCTTCCTTCATAAGACGCATTCCTGTAGCGTAATCCAATTTCGCTTTCTTAAAAATGTAATGATATTCGACAGGAGTCAGTGCCTTGACATGCAGTTCAGGACGATGTTTCTTTATCGCGCTGAATAAATCAGTATAAAATTTCATATCATACTGAGGTAGAACGCCGCCAACTATGTGAACCTCAGTAACCGGCTGATTGTCATATTTCTTCACCATGTCGACCATTTCGTCCATGGTAAATTCCCAACCATCGGAGCGATGTTTGATTAGGCGTGAGTACGAGCAAAATTTGCAATCGTAAACACAAAGGTTGGTTGGCTCAATATGAAAGTTCCGGTTGAAATAGGTTTTATCGCCATGAAGCTTTTCACGATTATAGTTTGCCAGTACCCCCAGGTATCCTAATTCGCCTTTCTCATAAAGGATTACGCCCTCGTCGAAAGAGATACGTTCACCGGCTTCAACCTTTTCTGCAATCCTTTTAAGGTCAGGATCAATTGACAAATCACTTAAGATTAGATTCAATGCATTTTGATTGGTATCCATCATTTCCAAAAATACAACAAACGGCGTACTTAGTCTATCATTTTCTTGTAAGAATGAATAAGTAGCTGAATATGAATTTGCATATTTGTTATATTCATATTCACACAGATAACATCGAGCGACATTAAATGAGAATTGAGACAATAGCTATTCATGAGGGAAATAAATCGGACTCATCGGATAAAGCGGTCATTCAGCCAATTACACTATCTACCACTTTTGAGCGGGGCTTGGACGGAAGCTATCCAGGCGGTCACGTCTACACCCGGGCTAGTAACCCGAACCGGTCGTCATTGGAAAATGTGGTTGCTAAATTAGAGAGAGGCGTAGAAGCAGCTGCTTTTTCGTCAGGAAACGCTGCTGGATCGGCAATATTTCAAGCTCTTGAACCGGGAAGCCACATTATTGCCCCCGAAGATATGTACCACGGTCTGCGAAATCTTTTAAAGGAAGTTTACGCTGGTGTCCTCGAAGTTGATTTTGTAGATCTTTCCAATCTCGCTACAGTACATGATTCTATAAAGGAGAACACAAAGCTTATTTGGATAGAAACTCCTTCTAACCCACTGCTTAAAGTGACTGATATA
The DNA here is from genome assembly GCF_045629565.1 of Arcticibacter sp. GTDB lineage: Bacteria > Bacteroidota > Bacteroidia > Sphingobacteriales > Sphingobacteriaceae > Arcticibacter. The sequence goes on along the minus strand of NZ_JAZQRL010000037.1, from coordinate 34,369 downwards.
CGAGGTATTTGCAGCATTGCACAAGAGATGAAGGTGCTGGTCTGCTGCGATAATACTTTTGCGACACCAGTCTTTCAGCTACCTCTGGCCCTTGGTGCAGATTTCGTCATGCACTCCTCTACAAAATACATGGGGGGGCACAGCGACGTACTTGGCGGAATTCTCGTCACAAAGGAACTAACGCCATTTTGGAGCAAAATTCGTAGTGTTCAGTCGCTTTCTGGAGCGGTCCCCTCTCCTTTTGATTGCTACATGACTGTAAGGGGAATAAAGACATTACCATACAGGATGCGCGGTCACGCAGAAAATGCCAGAAAAATCGCCTCATTTCTAAATGCCCATCCATCTGTAGAAAAAGTATATTATCCGGGCCTGAATGAACATGAAATGCATGAAATTGCCGCAAGTCAGATGTCAGACTTTGGAGGTATGATGTCGTTTACTATCCATGGATCTGAGGCGCAAACCAGAGACATCGCTGCTAAGCTTAGAGTTTTCACTCAGGCAACAAGTTTAGGCGGGGTTGAGAGTCTGGTAGAACATCGTGCTTCCGTGGAGGGGCCCGACACCAGGACTCCATCAAATCTGCTTAGACTATCTGTTGGTTTGGAGCACTGTGATGATCTTATTGCTGATCTTGCACAGGCGCTTTCAAAATCTTGAGCCGTTTTTCAAGAATATTTTGCGAATATCAAAATCAAGATTATATTTGACACCAATTGATAGTAATATCAATCTGTCAACACCTCCATAAAGGTTTTGATTTATAAAGAAGCGGTGAGAGATCAGGCTCCGTGACCCGCTGACAACCTTCCTAGAAACGGAAAAGGTGCCAAATCCTGTTCTGGCTTGTAGCCGGAAAAATATAAATTGATACAACCATGAACAAAGAAAAGATTCATTATCGTCCCTCCGCGGACCCCAAGGGTTTAGCCCTGGTTACTGGTTTTAAAGCTACGCTTTTCATCGAAGTGCTTAATACCGGTCAATGCTGTTGCTGTTAATCTCAATTGTTTTATTACTACAATTGAGCGACTCTTATATGGGAGTTGTTTGAAGCAATCCATGTCTCCTAATATCACTTCATTAAAAATAAACCTTCGTTATGTCATTAAACAATTTAAGATTCGAAACATTACAGGTACATGCAGGCCAGGAAGTTGATCCGACAACCGGATCCAGGGCAGTTCCCTTATATCAGACATCTTCATACGTTTTTAAAAACTCGGAACATGGTGCTAATCTTTTTGCACTGAAGGAGTTTGGCAATATCTATACCCGCATCATGAATCCCACTACAGACGTTTTCGAGAAAAGAATCGCTGCACTGGAGGGAGGGATTGCTGCATTAGCTGTAGCTTCTGGTCAAGCTGCTCAGTTTATTGCGCTTAATAACATACTTGAGGCGGGAGACAACTTTGTTGCTTCGTCTTTTCTTTACGGTGGAACATATAATCAGTTTAAGGTTTCATTTAAGCGCCTGGGCATTGAAGCGCGGTTTGCGAACGGCGATGATGCTTTGAGCTTTGAGCAACATATTGACGATAATACTAAGGCTATTTATCTCGAAACAATCGGCAATCCGAGCTTCAGCGTTCCTGATTTTGAAAAATTCGCACAGCTTGCTGAGAAATATGACCTCCCTCTTATTGTGGATAATACCTTTGCGGCAGGAGGATATCTTTTCAGACCACTGGAGCATGGAGCACACATAGTTGTCGAGTCAGCTACTAAATGGATAGGTGGTCACGGTACCAGTATAGGTGGTGTAATCGTTGACGGTGGTACCTATAATTGGGGAAACGGCAAGTTTAAAGCTTTTACGGAGCCCTCAGAAGGTTACCATGGACTAGTTTTCAATGACGTATTCGGCATAGGCGGCCCCTTCGGTAACATCCAATTCATCATTCGCGCACGTGTGGAAGGTTTAAGAGACTTTGGCTCGGCCTTGTCGCCCTTTAACTCTTTCCTATTTATTCAGGGCCTCGAAACGCTTTCTCTGCGTGTTCAGCGCCATGTCGACAATGCATTGGAACTAGCAAAGTGGCTGGAGCAGCATCCTCAGGTCGAAAGCGTCAATTACCCTGGTTTGGAGAGCAACCGGTATCACCAAAACGCTAAGAAATATCTCCGCAACGGGTTCGGGGCAGTATTGTCATTCGAGCTGAAAGGCGACAAAGGCAATGCCGTCAAATTTGTGGACGGACTAGAACTTACAAGCCACCTTGCAAATGTTGGTGACGCTAAGACACTAATTATCCAGCCGTCAGCGACTACACACCAGCAATTAAGCGAGAGCGACCAATTACTGGCCGGGGTAAAACCTGCCGAACTTCGAGTCTCGGTTGGAATTGAACATATTGATGATATTAAGGCTGACTTTGAACAGGCCTTCTCCAAAATAACGGCATAGAACAAGAAGTTCTGTACTCAAACAAAGTCCCGGTTTCACACACCGGGACCTGCTATTAAATGAATGAACATTAAAAAATACACATACAAAGGGACGTTTAAGCTCGAAGACGGTTCAGAATTTACAGAACTTGAAATTGCTTATCAGACCTTCGGTACGCTCAATGAAAAGAAAGACAATGTTGTTTGGGTATGTCATGCGTTAACAGCAAACGCTGATGTGTTTGACTGGTGGAAGGGCCTATTTGGGGAAAACGAGCTATTCAATCCTCAGGAACATTTTATTGTATGTGCGAATATTCTCGGTTCCAGCTACGGAACAACCAGTCCTCTTTCTATTAATCCTACGACTGGTCAGCCCTGGTATTTAACTTTTCCTCCATTCAACATCAGGGACCTTGTAAACGTTCAGAAGCTGTTGGCTGATTACCTTGACATCAAGACAATTGATGTCCTGATTGGAGGTTCCCTTGGAGGGCAACAGAGCCTTGAATGGGCAATACTTGAGCCAAATAGAATTAACAGGCTGATCATTATGGCAACGAATGCGCAACATTCTCCCTGGGGCATTGCCTTCAATGAAAGTCAAAGATTGGCACTAAGTGCGGATCCCACATTTTATTCTAATACGCCTGACGGAGGCAGTCACGGTTTAAAAGCTGCAAGAAGTATAGCGCTCCTCTCCTACAGACACTATGATACATATGCAATTTCTCAAAAAGAGATCACGCATGATAAGACTGACAATTTCAAGGCTTCATCTTACCAGAACTATCAAGGCGAGAAGTTAGTTAAGAGATTCAATGCTTACAGCTACTGGTATCTTACCAAGGCAATGGACAGTCACAACATCTATCGGGGGAGGGACCATAATCAAAATATTTTGCATAACATAAAAGCCCAAACGCTTGTATTAGGCATCACGTCTGACATTCTATTTCCACCGGCCGAACAACGCTCCATAGCAGAGCAGATTCCCGGAGCCCAATACCTGGAGATCAGCTCCTTCTATGGACATGATGGATTCCTTGTAGAGACGGAAACCCTTACACATGAAATACGCAATTTTCTAAAAAGTACAGGCGGCGCGACCACAGTCAGCCATTATACTAAATTACATCATTAATGAGTACAAAATTAACTATCGGACTATTCGGCTTTGGAGTAGTAGGTCAAGGATTGAATGACATTATTCGGACTAAAGACCTTAATCTGGAGATTAAAAAAATAGCAATTAAGAACCCCGATAAAAAGCGGTCTCTTCCTGAATCTCTTTTCACAACCGATGCATCAGTAATTCTTAACGACCCGGAAATTAACACCGTTGTGGAGCTCATTAACGACGCTGATGCAGCTTATTTGATTGTAAAAGCGGCCTTGCAGAGTGGGAAAAATGTTGTTTCGGCAAACAAGAAGATGGTTGCTACTCACCTGGAGGAGTTTCTTCATATTCAGGAACAACACGGAACTTCTCTTTTGTACGAAGGGGCCGTTTGCGGCAGTATTCCTATCATTAGAAATCTTGAAGAATATTACGACAACGAGCTTTTATATTCAATTAGAGGAATTTTCAATGGATCGTCTAATTATATTCTCTCAAAAACCTTTAATGAGAACCTCGACTATGAAACTGCGCTGAAACAGGCACAAGACCTAGGCTTTGCAGAGACGGATCCGATTCTTGACGTTGGAGGTTTTGATGCAAAGTATAAGCTGGTGATTGCGGCTTCACATGCATATGGCGTACTTCCAAATCCGGAGGACGTATTCAACATCGGAATTCAAAATCTGTCGGCCAAGGATATACAATATGCCAAAGAGAAAAATTACAAAATCAAACTTGTTCCCACGGCACTGGAGTTTGGAGAAAAGCAGGTGGTACTATATGTATTGCCAAAAATGATTAAAGCGGACGATTTTCTGTTTAATGTAGAAAATGAATATAATGGCGTTATTGTTCAGGCAGCTTTCGCGGACCAGCAGTTTTTCTTTGGAAAAGGTGCAGGTGGTCATCCGACAGGCTCTGCTGTTCTCTCCGACATAACCGCGTTACGATATGACTATAAATATGAGTATAAGAAATATCGATCAAACAAAGGCTTCGTATTATCTAACGATTATCAGTTGAACGTGTATCTACGCTACTCAGATGATACTCTTCTCTCGAAGCTTAAGCTTTCAGAAGTAACGGAAAGATTCTATTCTCCCGATTTCAGTTATGTCATTGGAAAAGTTGCTCTAAGCGAGCTGTTTGCCAACGCAGACCTATTGGACAATCGGGACACCTTTATAGCAGAAATAGGTACAGTATTCACCGCCACCGTTTAAAACTTTTGCTGTAGCAAAGCTCAGACACGTTTGAGCTTTGCTATTACTTCCTACTTATAAATGGGTTGCCTTTGATATAGAATCTCCAGGGAATATCTCTATACACCCCCTGAATGTTCAAGCCCACTCTTGACGTTTCGACAATGTGCTCTGCGCTTAAGGCTGGAGTATCCTCCACCCATATAACATCGCTTTGCAGAGACGTCCCGTTATGTTTTTTGCTAAGCCCAAGAGCCTTAGCTAGTGCGCCGGGACCTTTGCACAAACGCTTTAGATCCTGAGTTCCTCTCCGCGCGCGCATCTCAGGAATGCCTTCAGTCGGCTGAAGTGCTCTGATTAATATGGCATGTGAGCTGCCCTCCTTTCCCGTTACAATATTTAACATATCATGTATGCCATAGCAGATGTACATATAAACTACTCCGCCCTCGGCGTACATAACGTCGTTTCTTGTAGTCCTCCTATTGTTATAAGCATGCGAACCTAGATCTTCGGGTCCCCTGTACGCTTCGGTTTCGACGATTATTCCACCTGTCAAAATTCCGTCAATCAAAGTACATAGCTTTTTTCCGAGTAATTGTCTGCAAACTGAAAGAGTATTTTCCTGCGTATAGAAGTCAGGAGATAATTTTGCAAATGATGACATGAGTTAAATTTCGATCATTCTAATAATATCCTCAAGATAGCGTTGATCGATTTCATCAAACTTACCAAACTCAGCACTATCAACATCCAGGACACCTACTACCTTATCTGCTTTAAACAACGGTATAACTATTTCGGATTTCGAGAGGGAACTACATGCAATATGTCCGGGAAAAGCGTCCACATCAGGTACTATTAGGGCTTCGCTTCTCTCCCATGCTGCGCCGCAAACACCTCTCCCTTTGGCGATACGTGTGCAGGCAACCGGCCCTTGAAAAGGCCCGAGAACTAACTCCTCCTCTTTAACGAGATAGAAGCCTACCCAGAAGAAATTGAACTGCTCTTTTAAAGCAGCACTTACATTAGCGAGGTTTGCTATGAGGTCGTTCTCTCCTTCCAACAAAGCGCTTATTTGTGGGATAAGTGACCTGTACTGCTCTTCCTTACTACCCGTATTTATATTCAGATCCTCTGCCATGCCGTAAAAGTACTTTATTAAATTTATTTTTGTGAATTGATAAACACATATATGATGACCAACAAAAAGAAGAGGATTTTGATTACATCATTACTCGTTCTACTGATTTCAGGCTCAGCTTACGTCCCGCCTGACGAGGGAATGTTCCCATTAAGCGAACTTAAAAATGTCAACTTGAACAAAGCAGGCTTGAAGATCGACCAAAAGGAAATTTATAATACCGAGACCCAAACTGCAAGCCTTGTTGATGCTCTTGTACGCGTAGGTGGTTGTACTGGCTCATTCATTTCTGACGCCGGCCTCATTATTACCAATCACCATTGCGCATTCAGTGCTGTGCAACTCGCCAGTACTCCTGAACATGATTATCTGGAAAACGGATTTGTAGCGGAAGACAAAACATCTGAGATTGAGGCTAAAGGCATGACTTGCCGGATTACAGACAGCTATGAAGATGTATCAGATAAAATCTTGTCCTCGGTAGCCAATGTGTCGGATCCTGCATCGCGTATCAGGGTGATCAATTCAGAAATGAAAAAATTAGCGGCTGAAGCTGAGGCGCAGGATTCAACGATTGAAGCCGAGGTTTCCGAAATGTTCATTGGTAAAACCTATGTCCTTTTTCGTTACAAGACTATAAAAGACGTTCGGCTCGTATATGTCCCATCCCGTAATGTAGGCGAGTTTGGCGGCGAGACTGATAATTGGGTCTGGCCTCGACACACAGGCGATTTTTCGTTTATGCGTGCATACGTAGCACCAGACGGCTCACCCGCTACTTATTCTAAAAACAATGTTCCTTACAAGCCAAAGAAATTTCTGAAGGTAAATGCAGATGGCGTTAGCGAAGACGACTTTGTATTCATCCTCGGATACCCAGGCAGGACCTTCAGACATCGCCCTTCGCAATTCATAATGCATCAGCAAAACTTCCTTCTCCCATACGTCTCGAACCTTTATGAGTTCCAAAACAAAGCGATGACTGAAGCCGGAAAGAAAAGCAGGGCTATAGACATAAAACTGGCTACGCGTATAAAGCGAAATGCTAATGTAATGAAAAATTATAACGGTAAGTTAAAAGGGCTGAAAGGCTTAGACCTCGTTAAAGAAAAGAAACAGGAAGATGAAGCTTTGGCTTCATATATCAATGAGAACGTTGAGCTTAAGGCCAAATATGGTAACTTGATGTCTGACATTGACAACTTATACAAACTGATCTTTAATGATGCCTATCGTGATATGTGGCTTACACAGATCTATAGTAGCACCAGTCTGTTAGAAATAGCCAAGCGGTTAAACGATTTTAAAACTGACCTTACATCCAAGCCGGTTGCTGAGAAAGCTAAGTATTTCTCAGATAATATTGGCAGCCTGAAAAAGTCACTCCTCGACCGCTATGATAGCTTCGACATTGACGTGGACAAAGAGCTATTCGCACGAATGCTGGAGGATGCCGCCAAGCTTCCTAAAAACCAGAGAATTGCTGTTGTAGACAAGCAGGTGATAAAAGGATTCAATGCCGAAGAACAAATTGATAAATTTGTAAATAGTCGTTACCAATACACGCGGCTGAAAGATCAGAACTACGTGATGAATGTGCTTCTGAAATCGCCTAAGTCGTTGACGGAATATATCGACCCGCTATTATTGTTTGAAAGAGAGATCCATGATCAGATAGAGATCCTAAGACCCGAAAAAGAACGCCGAGAGGGCCAACTTAACAAATTGATGGGAGACTATGTTGCTGTCAAAGAAAGGTTCAAACAGCAGGATTTTATCCCGGATGCTAACAGCACTTTACGTCTTACATTCGGATACGTTAGAGGCTTCTCACCAGCAGACGCCACTTATATGAAGCCTTTTACGACAATTAAAGGACTGTTGGAAAAAGGCAGTACGGACAATCCAGAGTTTAATTATCCTCCTAAGATTAGGCAGCTATGGCTCGCTAAGGATTTCGGCCCATTTGCCAAGAAAGACTTGAACGATGTCCCTGTTTCTTTCTTGTATAATCTTGACACTACAGGCGGAAACTCGGGGTCACCTGTGATGAATAGCAAAGGTGAACTCATCGGTGTTAATTTCGATAGAGCCTACGAAGCTACCATTAATGACTATGCATGGAATGAGAATTACAGCCGTTCAATCGGTGTAGACATCAGATATGTACTATGGGTCGCTTCCAAGGTAGATAATGCAAATTTCCTTCTTGAAGAGATCGGAGTGAAACCTTAATTTAAACTATCCTATAAACAGAAAAGGGGTCCAACTTTGGACCCCTTTTCTGTTTATAGGATAGTTTAAATACTCGGCTCTTGTTGGCTAAGGCAGTGAAAGCTGCCCAATCCCCAAATAATCTCAGTTGAATCAATACCCACTATCTTACGCTCCGGATAACAGGCACCAATGATGTCAAGTGCCTTATCATCATTGTCACAACGATATGTAGGCACAATAACATGTTCATTGCTGATATAGTAATTGGCATAAGACGCAGGCAAACGCATATCATCATAAACCACCGGATCAGGCATAGGAAGTTCAACCACGTTAAGTTGTTTGCCGTCCAGAAGACGCATCTTACTTAATGATGACAGGTTTTGTTGCAGCAGCGAATAATTGTCGTCATAAATATTGGTTTCCACGACTGAGAGCACTGTATCTCGGTTCACGAAACGAATGGTATCATCAATATGTCCATCAGTATCATCACCTTCAATTCCTTCATTGACCCATAAAATTTGATCTGCACCATAAAACTCACATAAATACTCCTCGATTTGTCCCTGATTAAGGTGGGGATTACGATTCTCGTTAAGAAGGCAGCATGTTGAAGTAAGTATGGTACCAGCTCCATTAAATTCAACGGATCCACCTTCCATTACAATTCCCGGATGAAAAACTGGTAGGTCGAACGATTGGCCGATGAGCGTCGGAATAATATCATCCTGGTCATAAGGTGGATACTTGCCTCCCCAAGCATTATATCCCCAATCAACGATAACTTTTTTGTTCTCCGCATGGGGGTTAATTAGAAATGCCGGACCATGATCGCGACACCAGGCGTCGTCAGTCTTATGATAAAAGAACTCAATTTTAGTAAGGTCAGCACCGGTCGGTTCAATATGTTTCAGTGCGAAGTTCTTCATTGCTTCATCTAAAACGTTGATCCGTACCTTCTCACCTAAAGATAATATTTTGATAAACTGCGCGTACGGAGTGAATATCGCATCTAACTTCCCAGGCCAGCTCGCTTCTTTATGTGGCCAGCTCAGCCAGGTAGCTTCATGCCGCGCCCATTCTGCGGGGAAAGTGTAGCCTAGCGATTTCGGGGTAGAGCCATTTGCAAAGGGAGGAAATCCTGCTGAAATAAAATTACCCTTCATCGATATAACGTTTGGTTATAGGTGTATAAGAGTCGATCCTTCTATCGCGAAGAAATGGCCAATGCGTGCGATAACGGTCAGACTTACTTAAGTCTAATTCATGCACATGGTTTTCTTCCTCAGTATGAGGTGCCTGGTATAATACTGTTCCAAATGGATTTGCAATAAAAGATCCACCCCAGAACTTCATATGGCCCTCATCACCAGTCCGATTAACAGAAACCACATGAACTCCGTTTGCGACCGCGTGGCTACGCTGTATGGTCTGCCATGCATTATATTGCTCCGTATTTGTATTTACTTCCTGAGAAGACGCCCAGCCAATTGCTGTAGGAAAAAACAATATTTCTGCACCCATCAGGGCAGTGATACGTGCCGCTTCAGGATACCATTGATCCCAACAAATAAGCACACCGATTTTGGCATATTTGGTATCAAATACCTTATACCCCATATCCCCTGGCGTAAAATAGAACTTCTCATAATAACCTGGGTCATCAGGGATATGCATCTTTCGATATTTACCTAAATAAGTACCATCTGCATCCAAAACTGCTGTTGTATTATGATACAAACCCTGAGCTCTTTTTTCGAATAATGAAGCTATAATTACGACGTTGAGCTCCTTTGCCACTTCCGAAAGTGAATCGGTTGAAGGACCAGGAATCGTTTCTGCTAACAAAAAGTTGTCATAATCTTCAACATCACAAAAATATAACGAAGTAAATAATTCCTGTAAGCAAACTATTTGAGCACCCTGGCCTGCAACCTCTCTGATCTTTGAAATAGTTTTTTTAAGATTATCTTCCTTACCCGAAGTGCAGCTCATCTGCACCAGTCCTACTTTGACTTTCTGATCCATCTAATATTTGTATGTTCCACAAAAATAATCAAACTTGTATAATAATCGTCTATAGTATTAAACCAAAGCAATTTAATATATTAGATAAAAAACTATCCACCTGAATATCCGTTTACTGCATACCAACTTTATAAACTTGAAAACCGATATTAAAAACACCAACGCGGAGCCTCCAAGAGACGAGGTTTTCCGAGACCAGATCAATCGGGTCTCAGACTTTAAGTTCGGCACCAAGGTTGTCAGCGTCTTCGATGACATGGTAAGTCGCTCGGTACCTTTTTATGACGAAATGCAAAGGATGATCTCAGAACTCGCAGCCGAACATGCACTTCCCGAAACAGTAGTCTATGATCTTGGCTGCTCCACGGGAACTACTCTGATAGGAATGAATGAGACCGTTTCGGAAGATATCAAATTCGTAGGTATTGATGACGCATCAGAGATGCTGAAGAAATGCGATGGTAAACTTAAAGAGGCGGGTTTTCAGCGCCCCTACGAATTGATTGAAGCAAACATTCAGCAGGATTTTGAAATAAAGAATGCATCGGTTGTTGTATTATGCCTGACCTTACAATTTATAAGACCCATATGTCGCGAAAAAGTACTAAGGAAAATTGTAGAGGGCTTGGTGCCTGGCGGTGTACTTATTCTGGTCGAAAAAATTTTAGCAGAGGAAAGCTCTTTTAACCGCAGCTTTATCCAATACTATTACGACTACAAGAGACGGAATCATTATAGCGAGATGGAAATATCCCAGAAGCGTGAAGCACTGGAAAATGTATTAATTCCTTATAAGCTGTCGGAAAATATCCTCCTGCTTAAAGAGGCTGGCTTTTCTCAATGCGAAGTTTTTTTCAAATGGTATAATTTTTCAGGCATCGTAGCAGTAAAAAATTAACATGGTTTCTATTGGCAACTTTTTCTTCAGGTACAGAAATGTGCTTTTCATTTTTCTGTATCTGGCTCTCTTTATTCCTTCTCCCCGGATTTTTACCGAAGACGCATTTGGACAAAATTATTATATCTGGCCGATTGTATTGGGATTGATAATCACTGTTAGCGGACAACTTATCAGAGGCCTCACAATCGGGCTCGCCTATATAGTTCGTGGAGGGCAAAATAAGAAAGTCTATGCGGACAATCTGGTCACAGAAGGCGTCTTTCGTCATTGCAGAAATCCACTTTACGTGGGTAATATTTTAATGCTTCTAGGTGTGGGGATTCTCTCCAATTCTGCTTTGTTCGTAGGTCTGTTCATGCCTGTCTTTCTCTTTATATACCAAGCCATCGTCCTTGCTGAAGAAAACTTTCTGAGAAACAAATTCGGGAAGGACTTTGAAATGTACTGTGATCGAGTTGATCGATGGTGGATTAATTGGAAAGGTATAGGCTCTACACTCCATGGTATGCACTTTAATGTAAGGAGATGGATTTTAAAGGAATACAATACGCAGTTTATTTGGTTGGTGGGAATCACCCTTATCCTTCTTCTCTACTATCCGCAGATCACCAGCAATGACAACGACTTAAGGAATATTTTAATCGCAGTTTTCCTCGCAGCGCTAACTCTCCTATACCTATTTGTAAGATATCTTAAAAAATCAGGTAAGATGGTCGATTAGCTATAAGCAGCACCTATGAACATGCATAAACTAACCAGCTACCAATATGAACTTTCTGTACGCAAACTTAATCTATCTCATCCCATTGATGGGTATTCTTGGGATCATTGTAATGTTCTCGAAATCAAAATGGGTAATCAGCCAAGATCCCGGAGATGCTGAAATGCAAACACTTTCCGGATACATCGCTGCCGGTGCTATGGCTTTTTTAAAAGCAGAATGGAAGGTCCTCAGTTATTTTGCGCTTGTTACTGGTGCAATATTGTGTTGGTCGGGTACGCTTGTGGAGACTTCAAGCTGGATGATTTCCGTCTCTTTTCTGATTGGTGCTTTTACATCAGCGCTTGCCGGATATATCGGAATGAATATTGCCACCAAAGCAAATGTCCGCACCGCTCAGGCGGCCAAAACGAGCCTTTCGAAGGCTTTCAGGGTAGCATTCAACGGAGGAAGTGTGATGGGACTCGGTGTCGCTGGCCTCGCGGTTCTCGGCTTGGGTTCTCTTTTCATTGTTTTTTATCAAATGTATGTGGTTCAGACTGGTGCCGAGGTTAATGGGAAGAGTATGGAGAAAGCCCTTGAAGTGCTCGCGGGATTTTCACTGGGTGCCGAGTCAATAGCACTTTTTGCGCGTGTAGGGGGCGGGATATATACCAAAGCTGCAGATGTTGGAGCCGATCTCGTTGGCAAGGTGGAAGCCGGTATTCCGGAAGACGATGTAAGAAATCCAGCTACCATTGCCGACAATGTAGGTGATAACGTAGGCGATGTAGCGGGTATGGGAGCTGATCTTTTCGGGTCTTACGTAGCTACAATACTCGCAACAATGGTATTGGGCCGCGAGATTATTTCGGTAGATAATTTCGGTGGAATTGCTCCTATCTTGCTTCCCATGCTGATTGCCGGGTTAGGGCTGATCTTTTCGATCGTATCTACCTTTTTTGTAAGGATAAAAAATGAATCGGATAGTGTTCTCGCTGCTCTTAATCTGGGAAACTGGTCTTCGATAATATTAACAGCGCTGGCCTCTTACTTCGCAGTTATCTGGATGCTACCAGACACCATGCTCATAAGAGGCTTCTCATTTACCAAAGAGGATGTCTTTTATTCTATTTTGGTTGGTCTTCTAGTAGGAACGCTCATGAGTTTGATTACTGAATATTACACCGCTATGGGCAAAAGACCAGTCCAGTCAATTGTTAATCAGTCATCAACAGGACATGCTACAAATATCATTGGCGGACTATCGGTTGGGATGGAATCCACCTTACTTCCAATACTGGTTCTTGCATGTGGAATTTACGGATCATACCATTTCGCAGGACTCTATGGCGTTGCAATAGCAGCAGCAGGAATGATGGCTACTACAGCAATGCAATTGGCTATTGATGCATTTGGACCGATCGCAGACAATGCCGGTGGAATCGCAGAGATGAGCAAATTACCAGCAGAAGTAAGGGAGCGGACAGATAATCTCGACGCAGTCGGAAATACAACTGCGGCTACGGGAAAAGGTTTTGCAATAGCATCCGCTGCACTTACATCGCTCGCACTCTTTGCTGCATTTGTCGGCATTGCGGGGATCGATTCTATTGATATCTATAAAGCGGATGTTCTTGCAGGGCTATTTGTGGGCGGTATGATCCCCTATATTTTTTCCTCCCTCGCCATCGCCGCTGTTGGTAGGGCTGCCATGGACATGGTACAAGAGGTTCGCAGGCAGTTCCGTGACATCCCCGGTATAATGGAATACGAGGCAAGACCCGAATATGAAAAATGTATTGCGATATCTACTAAAGCTTCCCTTAGAGAAATGATGCTTCCCGGAGCTATTGCTCTGGTGGTTCCTGTGCTTGTTGGCTTCACCCTTGGGCCTGAAGTCCTGGGTGGAGTGCTGGCTGGAGTCACTGTTTCGGGAGTGCTTATGGGTATGTTCCAATCCAACGCCGGTGGAGCCTGGGACAATGCAAAGAAATCATTCGAAAAGGGAGCCTTGATCAACGACGAGACGTTCTACAAAAATTCAGAACCACATAAGGCCTCAATAACCGGCGATACTGTCGGAGATCCCTTCAAAGACACGTCCGGTCCTTCAATGAATATTCTTATCAAGCTTATGTCGATTGTCTCTTTAATTATTGCTCCACATATAGCTGATTCACAAAACACTCATACATCCAGATCACGTCAAGTGCAAGATAAAAAGATCCACCTCCGCTCTGCAACATCGCCTGTATATGTAATTCCTGACAGCGAAAAAAGCGACTTGATTACAATTCACTTGTGATTTAAAAGGAAAAAGCATTAGGTTTGATTTCTATTTTACTATCTATGTTCCATAAAAAGTCTATTGAACAGCTACTGTTAGAAGCAGGTGCGAGTGGCGAAGGTCATCTTAAGCGAACCCTTTCGAGTTTCAACCTGATAGCCCTGGGTGTTGGCGCTATAATAGGTGCCGGATTGTTTTCCCTCACGGGCATTGCAGCTGCAGAAAATGCAGGGCCGGCTGTAACAATATCCTTTGTCCTTGCAGCTATAGCCTGCGCTTTTGCTGGATTATGCTATGCGGAGTTCGCATCAATGATTCCAGTAGCCGGAAGTGCCTACACGTATTCTTATGCCACACTAGGAGAGTTCATGGCATGGATTATAGGGTGGGACCTCGTTCTGGAATATGCGCTCGGAGCCGCTACCGTATCGGTTAGTTGGTCAAGATACTTGTTAGAAATCCTCCATAAGTATAATATTACAATTCCTCATCAGCTTGCTGTCTCACCTTGGGAGACGGTGCGTCTTGGAGATGGAACGGTGATAGCCGGAGGATTGATCAACCTGCCCGCTGTATTGATAGTTTTCCTCCTGTCTTTTGTTTTAATGCGAGGAACCCGCGAATCAGCAGCCATAAACAACGTTCTGGTAGTAGTTAAAATAGCTGTAGTAGTGTTATTTATAACCCTCGGATGGAGTCATATCAACCCTGAAAACTATGTCCCATATATTCCTGAAAACACTGGAGCATTTGAGAATTTCGGCTGGACAGGTATATCCACCGGAGCTGCCGTCGTCTTCTTTGCGTTTATTGGCTTCGATGCTGTATCAACTGCGGCTCAGGAGGCTAAAGACCCCCAAAAAGGTATGCCAATAGGGATTATTGGTTCACTATTGGTGTGTGTGGTTCTGTATGTTCTATTCGCCCATGTGATGACAGGCTTAGTAAATTACAAGGACTTTGCGGGTGATGCTAAGCCAGCAGCCACAGCATTTGCCATGACGGGCTATACCTTCTTACAGGATGGATTGATAGTAGCAATTCTCGCAGGATATACGTCTGTGCTTTTGGTAATGCTTATGGGTCAGTCACGCGTATTTTATACAATGGCGAAAGACGGCTTACTACCACGGTTTTTCAGCTCGATACACAGGAAGTTTCACACACCCTGGAAAACGAACATCTTCTTTATGGTTTTCGTGAGCCTGTTCGCCGGATTTGTTCCCGTATCTGATCTCGGTCACATGGTAAGTATAGGTACCTTGTTTGCTTTTGCACTAGTATGCTTCGGTATTCTTGTGCTTCGAAAAAGACTGCCGAATGCTGAGCGTCCGTTCAGAACCCCCTGGGTTCCTGTTGTACCTGTTCTGGGTATACTGGTCTGTGTTTATCTGATGTATTCGCTACCATCAGAAAGTTGGATCAGATTGGCCGGATGGATGTTCCTCGGGATAGTACTGTATTTTAGTTATGGGAAGCGCCATAGCAAAATAAGACAGCTGCGCGAAGAAAAGAATATATAAAACTCTGTAAACTTAATATCTTTGCGGACATATCAGTCCACAAAGAATGACAGAATACTTCGATTTCGACCACAAACAGATTATATCTGTAACGATGATCTTGTTTGCCATCATCGATATAATTGGCTCCATTCCAGTAGTAATTGAACTAAGAAAAAAAGCAGGGCATATACAATCGGAGAAAGCGACGTTCGTGTCTATGATATTAATGATTCTGTTCCTTTTTCTAGGAACGGAACTATTAAATATAATCGGGCTTGACGTTGCATCCTTTGCAATAGCCGGTTCGTTTGTTATTTTCTTTATTGCGATGGAAATGATTCTAGGGATTAACCTCTTTAAGGAGGATGTACCCGAAAGTGTATCGATAGTTCCGCTGGCTTTTCCTCTTATCGCTGGCGCCGGAACGATGACTACACTTCTATCATTGAAGTCAGAGTACGATACTCAAAACATTCTCGTTGGTATCGTCCTAAACATGGTTTTTGTGTACTTCGTTCTGAAAAAAGTTATATGGCTAGAGCGCTTGTTAGGAAAATCAGGGCTGAACGTATTGCGTAAAGCATTCGGTATTATTTTGCTCGCAATCGCAATCAAGCTGTTCAAAAACAATACAGGATTGTAGGTGTAAAACTACCGGATGAGTCTGGCCACAAACATACTGTCTGCTCGCCTATCGTAACCTTTGATCAGCTCCATATCTTCGACTTTCAGATTGTAAGTCTTTACAAAGTGGTCTACATTAGCTTCGTTTTCTTCCGCGAAAACCGAGCACGTAATGTAAACAAGTGGCTTACCCTCTTTTAGAAACTTTATAACATTACCCGCAATTATGCGCTGCAGACGCTGAAAGGTCAAAATTTGCCTTTCTTCAAACTGGCTAATGAGCTCGGGGCTTCTGCCCCACGTTCCCGAACCCGTACACGGTGCATCCAGAATAATTCCATCAAACTGATAACTATGCATGAACAGCGAGGGATCTTTTGTAAGATCTAAAACCTTCTTTTGGTATGTTTTAAACCCAGCATTCGCGAAGCGTTCATCGAGATTTTCGAGGATGCCTTCCCGAACGTCAGAAACCAGAAGTTTGATATCCTTTTGTTGATGGAACAAATGCAATGATTTCCCCCCTGATGCCGCACATGCATCCCACCAATAGTCGTATTTTGAAGGCTTAAAAAAATCACCTGAACGTTGCGATGCCAGGTCCTGCACTTCGAATGGCCGTTTCATCACTGAGTCTGGAAACAACTGATCCAGTTTTGTTCCATTTGGCATGGCGAGACAATGGTCGGCAATTTCTTTATATAGTACTCCGCTTTCACGAAGCTTCGCTATAACCAGAGGCAATTTTCCAGGATGTACACGGATAAATAGATCCGGTTGCTGAAAGAAGGAGCTAAGGAAGTCACGATGCTGTATGCCGTCAGAAAGGTGATTGGCAAAGGGATAGATATCCGCCAGAAGAAAATCAGGTTCGGAGGCCTCTAGAAATGATATGCGATCCGCGAGAGAATCACCTGCCTGAGCATAAAGCGCAGGGCGCAGGGACTGCAGAAAGACACTTTGTTTACCTTCACAAAGAAACTCTGCAAGCATGAGTCGCTCTTCCGGCGGAAGAGAGCTACATGCCTTTCCCAGCCTATAGTAATTATAAAGAAGGCGACTGGCTGTACGCCTGTCGCCTGATCCCATTTGTCTATGTTCACGAAAATATCCCGGAAGAAATCGCGAAAGTTGTATCGCGCCGGGGTAAGCTTCCAAAATCCTAAGAAAAGTTCTAAGCTGGTTTTCGTATTTGTTTGACATTTTTTATTCCCACTCAATAGTTGCAGGCGGTTTCGACGATATGTCGTAAACGACTCTATTGATCCCTTTTACATTATTGATTATTTCATTAGATATTTTACCAAGCAGGTCATAGGGAAGATGGCTCCAATCAGCCGTCATCCCATCCATTGAACCTACAGCCCTCAGACAGATAACGTGTTCATATGTTCGCTCATCACCCATCACACCCACAGACTGAACCGGAAGAAAGATTGCACCTGCTTGCCATACCTTGTCGTACCATCCGGAACTTTTGAGGTTATTAATATAAATCGCATCGGCCTCTTGAAGGATGGCGATACGCTCCGGAGTGATCTCACCCAGTATTCTAATAGCCAGGCCCGGTCCAGGGAACGGATGGCGGCCTAAAAGTGCCTGGTCAAGTCCTAAAGCTTTACCAACTCTCCTGACTTCGTCTTTGAAGAGAGTATTCAAAGGCTCGACAACTTTAAGTTTCATAAAATCAGGCAAGCCACCAACATTATGATGTGACTTAATAGTAGCTGATGGTCCATTAACAGATACCGACTCTATTACGTCCGGATATATTGTACCTTGTCCTAACCATTTAACATCCTGAACCTCATGTGCGGCATTGTCAAATACTTCAATAAACGCTGCACCTATAATTTTCCTCTTTTGTTCGGGATCTTTAACGCCTGTTAGCTGTCCGACAAACAGCTCCCGGGCATTGATCCCACGAACATTAAGACCCATATGCTGGTAAGAATCGAGCACTTCTTCAAATTCACCCTTTCTCAATAATCCGTTGTCAACAAAAATACAATGCAGATTCTTGCCGATGGCCTTATGTAATAAAACAGCTGCTACAGATGAGTCAACCCCGCCGGAAAGACCGAGTACTACTTTATCATCACCGAGCTTTTCTTTGAGGCTGCTTATAGTGCTATCAATAAATGAATCAGGATTCCAGTTCTGAGAACAGCCACAAATGTCCACAAGGAAATTTTCCAATAGCTGCTTCCCATCTGTGCTATGGGTAACCTCCGGATGAAACTGTATACCGAAAGTTTGAGTTCCTTTGATCTGATACGCAGCAACCCTCACGGTATCAGTACTTGCGATTACCTCAAAATCATCGGCGATCTCTGCGATAGTATCCCCGTGAGACATCCATACCTGCGAGTTGGGACTTATATTCTTTAAAAGAGGATTATTATCATTTACATAGTGTAAATGTGCACGTCCGTATTCCCGTATAGTCGAGGGAACTACATCGCCACCTAATTTATAGGCCAGATACTGTGCGCCATAACAAACTCCTAAGAGAGGAAATTTTTTATGAAACAAACTGAAGTCAATCTGTGGAGCGTCAGGTTGTCTTACCGACGCAGGGCTACCTGAAAAGATAATACCTTTAACACTTTCATCAACCGGTGGAAGGTGGTTGTACGGATGGATTTCACAGTAAACGTTTAGTTCTCTAACCCGGCGAGCAATAAGCTGAGTATATTGCGAACCGAAGTCAAGAATGATAATTTTCTCTTGCATGGGCGAAACTACAAAATATCAATAAAATACACAAATATTAGGCTTAGGACACTGAACTACGATTGTGATCGTCCATTAAGTTCTTCAGAAATGACCCTATCTGAATCATCACTTCGAAGTTCAGATAGGCACCATCCGGATTAAAAACATATTCTTTCTGGGAAAGTGAATACCGGATAATACCGAGCGGAAAATCTTCAAATGACTTAACATAATAGATCTTCGTATTTACAAACTTATCAGCAAGAATGAAGTTAACAGGTCTTTCCATAGGAGCGCTAAAATATAAAATTACCTATTTTTTCCCGGTAATAACTTTGTTAAAACGATCAAAGTGCCAATACCTGTTTGCCAGATCGAGAAGTTCTTCCGAACTTATTCCTTTAATGATCTGAATATAACGCGTATAGTAGTCATAGTCTAACCCGGAAAGAAAGATACTTTTAAACTTTTCTGCATGTGAAAATGCATTTTCGAGGCTTCCAAGAAACGAGCCGAGCATATAGTTTCTAACGAGCTCAAGCTCATCAGGCGGTATAAGTTCCGTTCTGAGTACATTAATTTCCTTCTCAATTTCGGTCATTGTGGAAGAGCACACCTCTGCACCCACTTCCGACGCGATCAAGAAGTATCCTGCATTCAAAAGTGATACCTGTGCAGAGCCAATACCATAGGTATACCCTTTTTCTTCGCGAATATTGGCCATCAGTCTCGATCCAAAATACCCACCCAACACAGTATTAAGAAACTGGAGAGCTGGGAAATCAGGATGCGTTCTGGATACTGAAATCTGACCTAGCCTGATTGCGGACTGCAGGGAATCAGGTTTCTCGGTATAAAAGATGCCTCCTGTCGTCTCAGGGAACTGAAAAGAGTTCACGACAAAATCATCGTCAGCGTTCCAATTCGATCCAAAGAAGGAATTAATCTTTGCCACAGTATTATTATCGACTTTTCCAGAAGCGATAATGGTGCAATTATTCGGTTGATAGGCTTTTTTATAATAATTAAGTAACTGATCCCGATCTATTCTGTCGTAATCTTCAGCTTCTACAAGATAACCATAAATGGAGTTCCCAAATAATGAATGGTTAAATACGCGCCGGGTAACGACATCATTTTTCTCCAGGCTCACAAGCAACTTTTGTTTCTGGTTCCGGATCAAAGTATCCAGTTCTTCCTGTGGAAACACCGCGTCAGTAAGGATATCCTTGATGATGGGAAAAACCGCATCCAAATGTTTACTTAATGTATATAGCGTAAATGATGAATAATCAAAGCTATATTCGGGTTGCACGAAAGCGCCATAGCTGTCGATACTTTCCGAGATTTGGTATGAAGATAGTGTGGATGTACCCTCTATTAGCAGTGCGTTAGTGGCATAGGCCTGAAGTGGGCGTAATACGTCCCAGTTAATGTTACGAAAAAGAAACTCTATGCGAACAAGATCCTGCTCTCCTGCATCGACAACATAAAGTTTTATCCCATTATCAAGAAGCTTCGGAGAAGCCTGAATGAGGCTTATCTCTTCTATCTGCTTAAATTCCGGTGCTATGGTTCTGTTAATCATAAATTGGACAGATATAATAAGGTAGAAGAATTTTCTTTTCTAAAAATAGACTTGGCACGGTGTTGAATGTCTTCTGACGTAACCCCCAGATAACGATCAGTCTCTTTATTTAAGTCGTCTGCGTCGCCAAGCACTTCGAAATAGGCTAAGTTCATAGCTTTATCCAATAGGCTCATCTCAGCAAAAACCATGGTTGATTCAATCTTATTCTTGACCTTGTTAAGTTCAGCCTCAGAAACACGCTCATTGGATAGGCGATTTAGTACCTCCCAGATCGCCGCTTCGGCCTTTTCAATACTGACACCTTCTGATGGGCGTCCATCTATGATCATAAGACCTGGATCAGAACTTCCGGTTAATGAGGCATTTATATCCGTAAATAATTTGCGGTCCTTAATCAGACTATTATACAGACGCGAGGAGTTCCCTCGTGATAGCAAATCACCAATTAGATCAGCTTCGTAATATCCCTGGTCGTTCTTGGCGGGAACATGGAAGGCGATATATATGGCATTCACAGGTACATCCGCGTAGTGAACAAGACGTCTGGGTTCAACCTGTACCGGCTCCACCGGAAGATTTCTGTTGTATTTTTGGCCTGAAGGAATGTCGCCAAACCACTTTTTTGCCAGCCTTTCAACCTCTTCGGTTTTCACGGCACCGCCTACCACCATTATTGCGTTAACCGGACTGTAATGTTTCTTGAAAAAAGCCTTAACGTCCTCCATTCTGGCATTTTCAATATGGGAAAGCTCCTTTCCTATTGTTGGCCAGGAATAGGGATGTTTTGTATACGCAAGCGGCCGTAATTTAAGCATCACATCGCCATAGGGCTGGTTGAGATAACGTTGTTTAAATTCCTCGCAAACAACATTACGCTGCACTTCGAGACTTTTATCCGAAAACGCCAGACTAAGCATCCTGTCGCTTTCTAACCAAAATGCTGTCTCGAGATTTACGGCAGGCAGAGTCACATAATAATTGGTGATATCGTTACTGGTAAATGCGTTATTCTCCCCTCCGACGCGCTGCAGTGGCTCATCATACGATGGAATATTCACAGATCCCCCAAACATCAGATGCTCAAAAAGATGAGCAAAGCCGGTCTGAGAAGGGTCTTCATCCCTCGCTCCTACATCATATAATATATTAACTACCGCCATCGGTGTAGTTGGATCCTCATGAACGAGAACCGTTAATCCGTTATCTAGTGTGAATCTGTCAAATTTTACCATTAAGGTCAATTTCAGGTTAAGGCAGCAAAGGTAAACGATTTAAATTAAGTGGTGTAACAAAATCACCGATTAGAAATGTAATCAATTCTTTTAGATCGTCCTTTTTTTCGTAGTTTTGTAACCCGTACAAAAGAACGTAGAAACACGCATTTATACTCGTGCTTTACGTTTAAATCCATCACACTCATGACCAAATACATATTTGTTACGGGCGGCGTTACTTCGTCGTTAGGAAAAGGCATTATTTCCGCTTCATTAGCAAAACTGTTACAAGCCCGTGGCTATCGTGTCACAATTCAGAAATTCGATCCCTATATCAACATTGATCCAGGAACTCTCAACCCTTATGAACATGGCGAGTGTTATGTAACTGAGGATGGTGCAGAGACCGACCTGGATTTGGGTCATTATGAACGATTCTTAAACGTACCGACATCCCAGGCCAATAATATCACCACTGGGCGGATTTACCAAAACGTGATAAATAAAGAACGTGAGGGTGCTTATCTTGGCAAAACAGTTCAGGTTGTTCCTCATATCACTGATGAAATTAAGCGCAACATGGTCCTTCTTGGCCAGGGTGAAGATTTTGACATTGTGATAACTGAACTCGGCGGAACCGTTGGTGATATTGAATCTCTACCATTCATTGAAGCAGTTCGCCAGCTACGTTGGGAATTGGGTAGCAGCAACTCACTTGTTATACACCTTACACTCGTGCCTTTCCTGGCTGCTGCAGGAGAGTTAAAAACGAAACCAACTCAGCACTCCGTGAAAATGCTGCTTGAATATGGGATTCAACCCGACATTCTCGTCTGCCGCACAGAGCACCAGCTATCTGCTGACATAAGAAGAAAAGTCGCCCTGTTTTGCAATGTGAACATCAATGCTGTAATTGAGTCAATTGACGCTTCTACTATCTATGACGTTCCATTGATGATGCTTAAAGAACAGCTTGATAAAACGGTTCTTTCGAAATTAAAGCTTCCCTTAAAAAGTGATCCAAATTTGGATAATTGGAAAAACTTCCTCGGCAGACTTAAAAACCCTACTTCGGAGATTAAAATAGGTTTGGTAGGAAAATATGTTGAACTTCCTGACGCCTACAAATCCATAACCGAAGCATTTATTCATGCGGGAGCTAGTAATGAATGTAAAGTAAAGGTTGTATCCATACACTCAGAAAGCATTACAGCCGAAAATGTTGCGGAACGTCTGGGAGGATTAAATGGTGTACTCGTTGCACCGGGCTTCGGAAGCCGTGGAATCGAAGGGAAAATTATAGCCATTCAGCATGTCCGTGAGAATAACATTCCTTTCTTCGGTATCTGCCTTGGCATGCAGTGCGCAGTAGTGGAATTTGCGCGTAACGTATTGGGGTTAAAAGATGCCAATAGCAGTGAAATGGACGAAAATACTCCTGATCCTGTAATTTCAATGATGGAAGAACAGAAAAAAATAAAAAATAAAGGAGGTACAATGCGCCTCGGATCTTATATCTGTGATCTCAAGAAAGGAACTAAAGCGTACCACATCTATGGAAAATCTCAAATTACAGAGAGACACAGGCATCGATACGAGTTTAATAATGAATACCTTAAGCAATTTGAAGAAGCGGGAATGATAGCATCTGGTATCAATCCAGACAATGGCCTTGTTGAAATAGTAGAGCTCAAAAGCCATCCCTTTTTCGTTGCCGGGCAGTTTCACCCCGAATTAAAATCAACAGTTGCCAATCCACATCCGCTTTTTGTTAACTTTGTCGCCGCTTCTTTAGCACATTCAAGGAAAAACAGTAAAAAATAAGAACAGATATCAAGAATAAATGGATAGAAATACATTCACGGGACTCTTTTTAATCTTAATCATTTTCATAGGTTCTATGTATCTGATGAACCCGTCAGAAGCAGAACTTAAAAGAGAGAGAATATTACAAGACTCTATAGCCCGTGCAAAAGCAGGTAGCCCTGCTCCTGCCAAAACAGCTGACAAAGCGAAAGAAGAAGCAGCCAAAGCTGTAGCCATAGACTCCAATGCATTTCGGGGGCCTTTTGGAACTGCGCTTACCGGAGTAAGTGAAACGATAGTACTACAGAACGAATTGCTAAAAATCAACCTGAGTACAAAGGGTGGCCGCATAGCTTCAGTCGAGTTAAAAGGGATGAAGACTTTTGATGGTAAGCCCTTGGTTATGCTCGATAGTGCTGACAATAAATTCAGCTTGAGTCTATCAGCTTCCAACCAGGACGTCAATACGGAGAATTTCTATTTTACACCTTCAGCCAGAGCGCTAACAGTTGCCCAAAGTGATTCATCAAGCCTTACAATGCGTCTTAGCTATTCCGATAATCAGTATGTCGATTACATCTATTCACTTAAGGGAAATAGCTATAATTTAGGACTGACCATTGTAACGCATGGCTTAGACAACATTATCGGGTCTAAACCGATTACCGTTAACTGGCAGGCTACGCTTAAGCAGAAAGAAAAGGACCTGGCAAGTGAACAACGCTATTCAAGCGCATATTTCAATCACGGCGAAAATGAAGTAGACCACATAGGGGTAAGTGAAGATGAAAAGAAAGAACTGGGCGAGGATGGCAAAATTCAGTGGATTTCATTTAAGCAACACTTTTTCTCTAATGTTCTGATTGCGAAAAACGGCTTTGAGAAAGGCACGCTGGATGTAAAAGTTCCGGCTCAGTTAGGCCTGGTAAAATCGTTTTCCGCCAATATGCAACTGGCTAAAGGAAAAGATGCAAACTCCTATCCACTTGAATTTTATTTTGGCCCTAATAGATTTAACACATTAAAAGATCAAGGTTACAATATAGAAAAACAGGTCGATCTGGGTTGGGGCCCTTTGAAGTGGATAAACCGCGTTGCGGTATTGCCGATCTTCAATGGCCTCGAAGGAATGGGATGGAACTATGGACTGATCATTCTCATCCTGACAATCATCTTGAAGGTGGTCCTCACCCCACTTACCTATAAGTCTTATCTTTCAATGGCAAAGATGAGAGTTCTAAAACCAGAGATGGACGAGATCAAAGGTAAAGTTGGTGAAGATAACCCCACATTGCTGCAGCAAGAATATTTGAAGCTTTATAAGAAAGCTGGAGTCAACCCGCTCGGAGGATGTATCCCAATGCTGTTACAACTACCTATCGTAATGGCATTCTTCTTCTTCTTTCCAAACTTGTTCGAACTGCGACAGGAGAGCTTCCTCTGGATGAAAGACCTGTCAACTTATGACTCAGTCATCAATTTCCCAACAATACCTTTATTGAATGTAAACCACATCAGTCTGATGTGTTTGCTGATGACGATATCCACACTAGCAACTACTTACATAAACAATCAGACATCTGGGGTAACAGGACAAATGAAATATATCGGTTACATCACTCCGATTATTTTCCTGACGGTCTTGAACAGTTATCCTTCTGGTTTAAATTATTACTACTTCTGTGCCAACGTACTCACATTCGTTCAACAGTTAATCATCAGACAGCTTGTGAATGATGAAAAAATTCATGCTCGCATACAGGAAAACAAAAAGAAGCCTGAAACGGAGAAGAAAAAATCTAAGTTTCAGCAACGAATGGACGATTATATGAGACAACAGCAGCAAGCAGCTAAAAAGAAGAATAAATAATCTCAAATTTATGTGAAAGGCCGGTTAATCCGGCCTTTTTTTTGTGCAAACAATTTCGCTGCAGAAACTTTCTAAATATATGTAAATGAGCCGGTAAGGTCTCTTGAATACATAAACCGCTCTAGCAGAGACACAGTAAGTTTGTAGACTAAAGAGAAGAAGAGTCATAGCATTTTAATTTAATCAAAAGAACATCCGATAATTTGACATATTTTCAATTTATACGTAATTTTATACAATCATTCTCAACGAAATACATCAACCGAGAGAAGGAAGCATAAGGTAAACACACTGTATTAGTGTTTAGCCTTTACCCAAAGCAAACATTATAATGGATACGAATAAAAATTCTTTGCAGAACGAACCCGACGTCGTATTGATTGGTGCCGGGATAATGAGCGCCACTCTTGCAGTGCTGCTTAAAAAGTTAGAGCCTAATCTGACGATTGAGATATTTGAACGCTTGGATGCCGTTGCTGCCGAGAGTTCAGACGCATGGAACAATGCAGGTACGGGACACGCTGCATTCTGCGAATTAAATTACACTCCTCAGTTAGCAGACGGCACGATTGAAACATCTAAAGCTGTCAAAATAGGTGAGTCATTTGAAATATCCCGCCAGTTCTGGGCGCATCTTGTTGAGACAGGATTTATCTGTCCGCCAAAGAACTTCATCAAAAGCATACCGCATATGAGCTTCGTATGGGGCGAAGAAAACGTCGAGTTCCTTCGCAAGCGCTATGAAGCACTTAGCCAGCTTCCATTGTTTCAGGGAATGGAATACTCTGAAGACACTGCCAAATTAAGGGAGTGGATTCCTCTTGTTATGGAAGGCCGTCCTGAGAATCAGAAAGTAGCTGCTACCCGGATGTCGATCGGAACCGATGTTAACTTTGGTTCCCTTACCAAGTGTATGTTCGGAGCTGTTAAGGCATTAGACGGAGTTAATATGCATTTCTGTCAGGAAGTGACGAAACTAAAAAAAGATGACAGCTCCCGTTGGACTGTATCACTCAGGGACGATAAAACAGGCAAGAAGCGGAAAGTCAGGGCACGATTCGTATTTATTGGTGCAGGAGGAGGTTCATTACATTTACTATTAAAGTCAGGAATCAAGGAAGGAAAAGGCTTCGGCGGTTTCCCGGTGAGTGGGCAGTGGCTGGTTTGTACAAATCCTGATGTCATCAGAAGGCACGAAGCAAAAGTCTACGGAAAGGCTGAGGTCGGCTCACCACCAATGTCCGTGCCGCATCTCGATTCAAGGGTCATAAATGGTAAGAAAGCCCTACTATTCGGTCCATACGCGGGGTTTTCAACCAAGTTCCTCAAACAAGGTTCATTCTTTGATTTACTGTCATCTCTTCGCATTAGTAATATAGTTCCCATGCTGGCAGCTGGTATCCAGAACATCCCCCTGACTAAGTATTTGATTGATCAGGTACGACAGTCCAGAGACGAAAGAATGGACGCTTTAAGGGGCTATTTTCCCGATGCTAAAATGGAAGATTGGAAACTTGAGGTTGCCGGTCAACGAGTTCAGGTTATTAAGAAAGACGCTAAAAAGGGCGGTATTCTTGAATTTGGGACTGAAGTTGTAACTGGATCTGAGGGCAGTATCGCAGCTCTCTTAGGAGCTTCTCCGGGTGCTTCCACTGCAGTCTCTATCATGCTCGGTTTAATTAAAACCTGCTTTCCGGAAAAATACAATTCCGCCGAATGGCAAGCAAAGTTGAAAGAGATGATTCCTTCTTTTGGTAAATCGTTGAACGAAGATCCGGAACTATGTGCTGAACTCAGATCATGGACCAGCCAGGTTCTTAACCTGAAAAATGTGGTTGCTGCTCCCGAAAGCAACGAGATTACGCACTAAATAGCCCTATTCCCTTATAAAAATGATAGGCTGTCCCTTGCAGGGACAGCCTATCATTTTTATAAGGCCGATTTAATAAGCGCCTTGAAACCTTTCCCGCAGTAGTATATATAAGAGCGCTACCACACATGCACCCGAAGAAATGTAAAAGATGATTGGTATCATCCCTATCTTATCTTTATACAATGCACCGGCCAAAAGTGCGCCCGCACCAATACCGATTTCAAGCGCAATATACATCGTTGCCATAGCCTTTCCTCTGTGGTCAGGATGACTTAGATCAACTGTCCAGGCATTGGTTGCTGGAGAAAATATTCCCCCGGCAATTCCATAAGCGACTGAACCAACCAACAGATCAGCGACTGATTGGGCGTGTCCTATCAGGTAGAATGAGATACAAAGCATTATGAGCGCAACTTTTATTACAGCTACACGACCAAAGCGATCGGATACCTTGCCCGCAACAAAACGAATCATAAGCGATGAAATGGTAAACGTCATAAAAAACAAACCTTTGTTTGTTATACCCAAATGTTCGCCCCAATCTGGGATAAGCGTCAGCAACACACCATAACCAAGATAGGAAAGAAGAATAATCAATGCCGCCGGGATGACGCGCCACTCAATGATTTCACTTCTTGAGATCTTCAGATGAGACAGTTTAAACGACTCTCTCAACTTTAAGGTTTCTTTCATATTGAGCAATATCAGGATAGAAAGCATTGCGAAGACGGAAGAACTGTAGAACAAAACATTGATCGAATAGTGGCTCGTAATAAGACTACCAATCGCAGGACCGATGGCCATACCAGTACTAAAGCATAAGCCATGAATGCCAAGAGCTTCTCCCCACCTTTTTACAGGAACGATGTCTGCTACGTAAGCGGCAGTTGCAGTGGGCTTAAATCCCGTAGAAAAACCGTGCAGAAGCCTTAGAAATAAAAAGCCGTTTATCGTGCCAAGAACCGGGTATAAGAAACCGCAAACAAAGCAGACAATTGAACCGACAGCCATCACCGGAATACGCCCTACAGTATCAGTCAGCTTTCCGCTGAAAGGCCTCGAAATACCAGCGGTTAATGTGAATAATGCGATTATCAACCCTTTATATTCAGCACCTCCCAGGCCACTCAAATAGGCAGGCAACTCGGGTATCAACATATTGAAGCTAGCGGAGAAAAGTAAAGAACTTACGCATAGAAGGCCAAACGGCCATGTATAAAGGCGAGTATTAGAATCCGACATATAAAATCGACGCAAAAATAGTCATAATATAGCTCGGAGCCCTAATTCGTTATTCTATATCTTTGCACGATGCACAATAATGCCCGGAGATACAGTCAACTCATTAAAGAAGAAGCACGTAGGCTGGGCTTTATGTTCTGTGGTATAGCAAAAGCCGGATTTCTCGAGAAGGAAGCACCCAGGCTTGAGACCTGGCTAAAAAGCGGATATCACGGAAAAATGTCCTATATGGAAAACCACTTCGACAAGCGACTCGATCCAACTAAATTAGTTGAGGGATCGCGTTCAGTGATTTCTTTGGCCTTAAACTATTATACAGATCAGAAACAGGACGATCCATCTGCTCCCCGCATCTCAAAATATGCTTATGGTGCCGATTATCATGATGTAATTAAATCAAAGCTAAAAGATCTCCTCCAATTCATGAGAGAGCAGATAGGCGACGTCTCTGGAAGAGCGTTTGTAGATTCTGCACCTGTGCTCGACCGCGCCTGGGCTATGCAGTCCGGGTTCGGATGGATAGGAAAAAATGGTAATCTGATAAATACAAAAGCAGGCTCGTTCTTCTTTCTCGCCGAACTCATTGTAGACCTTGACCTCGAATTTGACATTGCCTCAGATAAGGATTACTGCGGTACATGTACAAGGTGTTTAGATGCCTGCCCCACAGACGCTATAATATCCCCACAAGTGGTGGATGGCTCCAGGTGTATCTCTTATCTCACCATCGAGCTGAAAGATGATTTACCGACTGAATTTCGTGGTAAAATGGATAATTGGATGTTTGGATGTGATATTTGTCAGGATGTCTGCCCGTGGAACCGATTTTCCAGACGTCATGATGAACCTTCATTGGAACCTTCATCAAATTTACTCAAAATGTCTGCAACTGATTGGGAAGAAATTACAGAGGATGTTTTTAAACAGCTCTTTAAAGGCTCCGCAGTTAAGCGTACAAAATTTGCGGGACTTAAGCGAAATATAAACTTCCTAAAGCCTATTAAATAAAAAAGGTCGGTTAAACCGACCTTTTAAGCTATTTGCCAAACTTCTTTTTTAATTCATCCAGCATGGAATCTGTAACAGGAGCCACTGGCTCTTTCTTTTTAAACATAGGCCTCGAATCAGTATCCTTTTTAGGGGTAATCGTCCGCGGGCTATCTACCTCAATTTTGGTTTCTGTAGTCTTCTTAACAAGAACCTTTTTCTCATTCCATCTCACCCAGATCTTCTCCAGACATTTCTTCGTGTATAAAGGAAAATCGCCATTCTGCATCCATGCGTAATAACTAGGCTCCGCCTGGAATACTTCCTCCACGCACTTCCCTTTATGTTTTCCGAAATTGAAAACCTCCACACCTTGGTCATTAAAAACTAACCGACCAGCAAAGTCGACCGGATTGTGCAGGTTCGTAAACTCGTGGAGCGCATCCACATCATTCTTCACCGGAACAGAGACATTACCCTTCTTATCAACGAACTCCACATCTTTATACCGTTCCAACTGACCCAGAAGAACCTCATACGTCGCCAAGGTATCAGCATCGGCGTTATGTGCATTCTCAAGTGACTTTCCGCAGTAGAACTTGTATGCAGCTTTAAGTGTACGCTGCTCCATCTGATGAAAGATGTTCTGTACATCAACGAACTTCCTGTTGTCGATATCAAAAGGAACACCCGCGCGAAGGAACTCGTCCATCAGCATCGGTATATCAAATTTATTTGAATTGTATCCTGCCAGGTCACAATCATCAAGAAACGCTGCGAACTCAGGACCTGCCTGCTTAAAAGTTGGGGCGTCCTTTATATCTTCATCATATATTCCATGAATCAATGAGGTCTCCAAAGGGATCGGCATTTCCGGGTTGATACGAGCATTTTTCATCTCCTTTGAACCATCAGGGAAAACCTTCAGCACAGCAATTTCGACGATTCTGTCAAAGCCAATAATTGTACCTGTAGCTTCAAGGTCAAAGAAAGCAAGAGGGCGTTTCAGATTAAGTTTCATTTATTAAATCATTAAAGGCTTAGAGTTTAATCTTTCTCCGCCACTACCGCAAAAGTCGTAAAAATAATCTATTATGTTTGGTATCCGTTAAAGAAGCGATTATTATGGCAAAGACTGTCTATTTAACGGAACCGCAACGTGAAAAGTATTTATAGTACCATGGATCCTTAAGGTCACTGATAATTACCCCTTTACTTGTAGAAACATGCACAAATTTGTTATTATGGAGATACACGCCAACGTGATTAAAAGGCTGGCCTCCGAAATTAAAGAAGACGAGATCCCCTTCTTTCAGATCCTCTTCATACAGGCGCTTAACCTGGTCTGCCATTTCCCGTGCTGTCCGGGCGACACTCCTACTGAACACTTCTTTTTGCAAGATCGTGGTGAAGCCTGAACAATCTATTCCACCCTTGTCCATACCACCCAAGCGGTGAGGAGCGCCCATCCAACTATCAATAAACTTGTATAAACGTTGATCCTTGATATCTTTCTCACGAACGCCCAACAACGTAGAATAACGTTGTTCTAGGGTGCCGCTCAATTCCTTCCCCCGTGCGCTGGAAGCATCAGTGATAATCTTCCTCGACTTACAGGATGTGAAAACCAGGCAAGCGATCAAAAAAAAGAATAGGGATCTTAAACTCAACATAGCCACTTTCATCCTTTTAAAATACGTTGAATATCGTCCAGCTTCATCAGCGCCTCTACCGGCGTCAGTGTATTCACATCTAGATTGTTCAGCATATCGCGTATTTTAACCAGCACAGGATCATCTATGGAAAACATCTGAAGCTGATAGGCTTGTTGCTGTACCTTTTTTATGCTGTCTTTAATATGTTCGCCCCCTGTTCTCTCCTGCTCGAGCCTTTTAAGGATTTCATTTGCTCTCGAAATAAGTTTCGGGGGCATCCCAGCCATCTTCGCTACATGAATACCAAAGCTATGTTCACTTCCACCAGGAACAAGCTTGCGTAGGAATATAACTTTATTTCCTACCTCTTTAACCGTCACGTTGAAATTTTTGATCCTGCTGAATGAGTTTGATAGCTCGTTCAATTCATGGTAATGCGTGGCAAAAAGCGTTTTCGCCTTAGCCGTCGGGTGATTATGCAAAAACTCAGCAATCGCCCATGCAATGGAAATTCCATCGTAGGTAGATGTACCGCGACCAATCTCGTCTAAAAGAATAAGGCTTCGTTCTGAAAGGTTATTCATAATACTAGCCGTTTCATTCATCTCGACCATAAAGGTAGACTCACCAGAAGATAAATTATCAGACGCTCCTACCCTGGTAAAAATCTTATCAACAATCCCGATACGGGCTGCCTTCGCTGGAACAAAACAACCAATCTGCGCCATTAGCACTATTAAACCACACTGTCGAAGGAGTGCCGACTTACCAGCCATATTAGGCCCCGTTATAATGATGATCTGTTGCGATTCATTGTCGAGATGGACATCGTTTGTAATATAGTCCTCTCCCAAGGGAAGATTTTTCTCTATCACCGGATGCCGTCCACCTTTGATATCTAAAACATGGTCATCGGTGATAACTGGTTTCACATAAAAATTTTTAATGGCAAGCGTTGAAAAGCAAAGAAGTACGTCCAGTTGAGCGGTCAGTTGCGCATTCAGTTGAATCGGACGTATATAGTCTGAAAGAGAATAAACAAGTTCTGCATAAAGACGGCTCTCAAGCGCATGTATTTTCTCTTCAGCTCCTAAAATTTGTTCTTCATACTCCTTCAGTTCCGGAGTGATATAACGCTCTGCATTCACAAGCGTCTGTTTTCTTATCCATTCAGCAGGCACCTTGTCCTTATGAGAATTAGTCACTTCAAGATAGTATCCAAAGACGTTGTTAAAGGCGACTTTCAGTGACGGTATCCCCGTTAGCTCTGCTTCGCGTTTTTGGATCTCCACCAGGTAGCCCTTACCTCCAAATGCA
This sequence comes from Arcticibacter sp., assembly GCF_045629565.1. Lineage (GTDB taxonomy): Bacteria > Bacteroidota > Bacteroidia > Sphingobacteriales > Sphingobacteriaceae > Arcticibacter. The sequence continues at coordinate 1,965 of NZ_JAZQRL010000037.1, read as the reverse complement.
ATTTTACGAAGACGATCAAGTTCCTCGTTGATACCGTCTGCGATAACACCACCTTTCAGAACCAAAGCCGGAGGTTCAGGATGGAGTTCCTTTTCAATCCTCTCCCTGATCAGAAGACAGGGGTTGAGTTGCTCGGCGATACGATTCAAAGCTTCGCTTTCAGCGATATCACAATGGCCTTTAATCTTTTCAATGGCTATTAGCGCTCTCTTTAACTGACAGATTTCCCTTGGATTTGCTTTCTGAAGCCCCACCTTAGATATCAGCCGTTCCAGATCGCCGATCTGAGCTATTTCATGAAGCAAAGATTCGCGCAAAGCCTCATTATTGACTAGAAATTCAACAACATTCAGTCGCTCCTCAATCGGTCTGCGCTCCTTCAACGGCATGACGATCCAGCGACGCAGCATCCTGGCGCCCATTGGAGAACGTGTTTGGTCCAAAACATCAACCAACGTTACAGCATTCTCATTGGCAGACCCGATAAGCTCCAGGTTCCGAATGGTAAACCTATCGAGCCACATATAACGGTCTTCTTCAATGCGTGCAATCGATGATATATGCTGAAGGTTTCGATGCTCAGTCTCATTAAGATAATGCAAGGCAACACCCGCGGCTGTGTTGGCTACAGCCAATCTATCGATACCAAAACCTTTCAGAGACCTTACCTCAAAATGCTTAAGCAAATTTTCGTGTGCGAAGTCGCCGGAGTATGCCCACTCATCCAGCGTATAGGTATAAAAACGGTCGCCGAAAGCCTCTGTGAACTCCCGTGCCCGGCTTTTTGGAAAGATCACTTCGCTCGGTTTCAGGCTCTGCAAGAGCTTGTCTATGTATTCGTTCGTTCCCTGAGCAACTAAGAACTCACCAGTGGAGATGTCTATAAATGCAATACCCGTTACATTCTTATCAAAGTATACCGAAGCAAGGTAATTGTTGGACTTCTGCTGAAGTATATTATCGCTATATGCTACTCCCGGCGTTACCAGTTCGGTCACACCACGTTTTACTATAGTTTTGACTGTTTTTGGATCTTCCAGCTGATCGCATATGGCAACCCGTTGACCTGCCCTAACCAATTTGGGGAGGTAGGTCTCTATCGAATGGTGAGGGAAACCTGCCAGTTCGATATGCGAAGCCGAGCCATTAGCCCTTTTGGTAAGCACAATACCTAAAATTCCGGCAGCCTTAACGGCATCCTCTCCGAATGTTTCATAAAAATCTCCGACGCGGAACAGCAATAAAGCACCAGGATATTTCGCCTTGATCGTGTTGTATTGCTGCATTAGCGGGGTTTCTTTCGTAGTACTCTTAGCCAATACCTCTCGTTTTAGCCGCTAAATTAATCAGATTCCCCAGCTTTATAGTATATGTTGAAAAATGATACATTAGCCCCAGAAGCAATAATACTCGTCCTGTTCCACCAATACGACGAAATCCTGAATATTGGGGACGAGGGGTTCGGGCGTATAGGCATGCCACTTGAGATCTCCCTGCTTCCAAAACACTTTCCACATCTTTTTTGAAGTGACATAGGTCGCTTTAGCTACTGGTATCTCTACAATCTCTTCAGGTCTATCCCATCGGGGGCGTACCTCTCGAATGATGACACTTTGCTTTTCGATAACATAGGAAAGATCTATCTTCGATCTAAGTTCTTCCTTAGGTCTTTTGCGTTCGAGGAAATTCTCCATCGCCTCAATTATTTCCAGAGTATGTAATGTTTCAATTGCCATTTTGCCATAGGTTTCTGCTCAAATATGGAAAAATATCCTACAATATGAAATAATTAGTTAAAATTAATTAAAACTATAATATTTCGATTCAAGCCCGATGGTTCCGAGCTAGGCTCTGAACACCGTTTTAGAGGTATTGAAGCCTTCCCCCCGCCCCGGTCTCTGCACATATATTGGTTAAAAATACAAAAATAACAAAAGCATAACCCACAAAAAAGACCGGTAGAAC
>NZ_JAZQRL010000036.1:0-3150 GCF_045629565.1 Arcticibacter sp. | reverse complement strand
GCATTAATATATGATCTCAAAAATAGATATTTGACGCCATACTTCAAGAAATATGAATTTATCAGACTTTTTTTCTCCTCTGAATCTGGAAAAACTTACTCCTGAAAACGGCTTTTTAACCAGTCAGCTGGGCTTGAAAGCGCGTTTTTACACCGATGCTTTTCCAGAGCTGGAAGAAAATATTTTTGATATTGCCATCTTCGGTGTTCAGGATGACCGTGCTGCCGTCAACAACAATGGCTGTGCACTGGGGCCCGACTACTTCCGGGAGCAGTTCTACCTGCTGAACGAGGGTGCCTTCAACAGTAAGATCGTCGATCTTGGAAACATAAAAGCCGGATCTTCGATTTCAGATACGTATGTGGCGGTAAAGATGGTCGTTTCCGAGTTGATGAAGCTGAACATCCTGCCGGTGATCATTGGCGGCGGACAGGACATCACCTATGCACAGTACATGGCGTACGAAAGCCTGGAACAGAAAGTAGACCTGGTGGTGGTCGACAACAAGTTTGACCTGGATGAAGACGATGAAGAAGGCCTCGCGACCCACTCGGATACCTATCTGAACAAAATATTCTTACACCAGCCCAACTATCTGTTCAACTTCAGCAACCTGGGGTACCAAACCTATTTTGTGAATCAGGAAAGCCTGAATGTAATGAGCAAGCTTTATTTTGATGCACACCGCCTCGGCGAATTCTCACAGGACATTACACTCTCCGAGCCCATCATCCGGAATTCCAATATGATCAGCTTTGACATATCCGCGATCCGCTCCTCAGACGCGCCTGCAAATGCCAATGCCGGTCCGAATGGTTTTTATGGTGAGCAGGCTTGCCAGATCGCCCGCTATGCGGGGATGAACGATAAGCTCAGCTCCATCGGCTTCTACGAATTCAATCCGGCCTTCGACAACAACAGCCAGACGGCAATGTTGCTTGCCCAGATCATCTGGTACTTCATAGATGGGTTTTACAACCGTAAACAGGATTTTCCGCTAAATCCGAAATCACAGTACATCACCTACCGCACCAGCCTGAGCGATGGTAACGGAGAGATGCTGTTTGTGAAAAGTAAAAAGTCTGATCGCTGGTGGATGCAGGTACCGTATCCAACAGGCATTTCCAAAAATGAACGGTATCACCTGGTACCCTGCCGCTATGAGGATTACAATATGGCCGTCAATGGAGAGATGCCGGACCTGTGGTGGCGCACCTATCAGAAGCTCCTGTAATTTTATCGGAAATCCAACGTTATCTCATTTATCGCTGTTCATACCAGCCTAACTCAATCCTTTCATGAAAAAACGTATTTTATCCGCTGCATTGCTTTTGCCGTTCGCAGCAATGGCGCAAGGCGGTTTTACCATAAAGGGCAAAGTAGGTACTGCAAGTGCACCTGCTAAAGCCTACCTCGCTTACCGTACAGCCACGGAACAATTCGTGGACTCTTCAGATGTTGTAAAAGGTGTCTTTCAGTTCAAAGGAAAAATAGAAGAGCCGACTTCCGCCAATATCCGCTTCATTCATGCCGGTGATGCCGATCCTGAAAAGCGGTCGGCGCCAGATGTCCTGGCTTTTTACATTGAAAATAAGGCCATTACCCTTACTGCTCCCGACTCAGTGAAGAAGGCCGTGATTAAAGGATCTTCCATAAACGATGACAATGAAAAACTTCGTGCGCTGGTCCAGCCGGCCATGGCGAAGATGGAAGCGCTGACCAAAGAATATCGTGCAAAAACGCCGGAGGAACGCGAGAACAGGGAATACATGGAGACGGTATACGAACGCTCAAATGCCATAGAGCAGGAGATGGAGGCACTGAGCCGTAAGTTCGTCAGTGAAAACCCGAATTCATATGTGGCACTGAACACCTTCCGTTCCATTCTGGGATATGATATTGATGCGGCGACTGCAGAACCACTCTTCAACAACTTTTCTGCGGAGCTAAAAGCGACCGGCCTTGGCCAGCGGATTGCAATGGCAATTGACGGCGCAAAGAAGTCACAGGTGGGCACCATGGCCAGCGACTTCACACAGAACAATCCAGAAGGAAAGCCCGTTAAGCTATCTGATTTCAAAGGCAAGTATGTGCTGGTAGATTTCTGGGCATCGTGGTGCGGACCATGCCGCCAGGAAAATCCAAATGTCGTTAAGGCCTACAACCTGTACAAAGACAAAAACTTTACAGTACTTGGTGTGTCACTGGATAAGCCCGGAGGCAAAGACGCCTGGGTACAAGCCATCAAAGATGATGGCTTGACCTGGAGCCATGTGTCGGACCTGAATTATTTCGACAATGCAGCCTCTAAGATGTACGGCGTCCAGGCAATTCCATTTAACTTCCTGGTTGATCCAAGTGGGAAGATCATTGCCCGGAACTTAAGGGAAGAGGCTTTGCAAACTACACTTGCCGAATTGCTCGGAGCAGGTAAAGGAGAATAAGTCACAGTAAAAGATACCGTTTAGAAAAGCGTTCCGCCTGCTTCAGGTGGAACGCTTTTGTTTTATACAAAGCTGAACTCCGGCTTAGTTGAAGCACGGAAGAATCCGCACTGGTCAGCAGTTCAATCTGCACCGCTTTAGGCCTACCTTTGCGCTACTTTCCCCTTACCTTCGAGGTAAAGGAAAGGTAAGGCGGAGGTAAGGAAAAGCTAAGGAAGAGGTAGGGGAGGCCAGGCGCATCTTATGGCGCGTTGAGAAAGCAATTATTATATTCGCGGAATTCAAAACCCACAGCCATGTCTTCGCAAAACGCTACCGATTGGATCAGTCAACTTAACCTGCAGCCGCACCCGGAAGGGGGCCACTATAAAGAGGTATTCCGCTCAGCCGATCGCGTGCAAAGTGCCGGAAGTGATATCCCGAGGCATGCCTGCACGTCCATCTATTATCTTCTGGAAAATACAGACTACTCGGGCTTCCACCGGATTAAATCGGACGAGATGTGGTACTTTCACAAAGGTGTTCCGCTGCACATTCATGTAATTACAGCAAGTGGGGAACACCAGGTACTGGAGTTATCAGATGCATCAGCGGGTAGTCTGTCCCTCGTTGTACCTGCCGGCTTATGGTTTGCTGCGGAGATCCCATCAAAGCTGGGCTACGCATTGGTCAGCTGTGCTGTCGCACCCGGATTCGAGTTTAGTGA
>NZ_JAZQRL010000035.1:0-34915 GCF_045629565.1 Arcticibacter sp. | reverse complement strand
GGCAGGGTACGGGGCACGGCAGGTCCCGTCGTTTATCGCGGGTACCGCGGTATGACCATCATGCAGGGGAAACCCCGCACATTCAAGCAGACCAGCGCCAGCATCCGTGCCTCCACGGAGTTCGGTCTTTCCAGCACCACGGCGGCGGTGATCCGCCAGGCTTTTGAGCCGGCTTATGTGCACCGCGACGGGGCTGCGGCAGCCCGCTGCACCCAGGCGGTGTACCGCAGCATCCGGGGCAGCCTGACAGGCAGCGTGGGCCATCGCGACCTGCATGATGCGGACCTGGAGAGCATCATCGGGATGGACTTCCATATCCACAGCCGGATCAGCGAGGTACTGCAAGTCAACCAGCGGGTGGAGCGGGACCAGGAGGGGCGGATCCGCGTCTTCATGGGGGCTTTGAACGCCAAAACCGACTTGCGCGTACCCTTAAGCATCAGCAAGACCGTGAGCAAATACCGCATCCGGTATAGCCTGATCGGCTTCAACTTCCGCAAGGAGTACTTCGAATACCTGGAAGTCAGGGATGTGGAGCTGCGCAAATACGGGCAGCTGGAGGCGCAGGAGATCCGCTTTGACGCCCGGGCTGAAGTAGATCAGCTCCTGATGCTGAGCGTGTCGCTGCTGGCTTACAGCGAAACACGAATGGAGGAGGGTTATGTGCTGCTGAACAGCAAGGCATTCAGTCCCTGCGGGATTATCGCGGCTTTCGCAGCTGAAGAAGCGGGAGCGTACCCTTCGGGGCCGGTGAACATGGAGCTTAACGAAGAACAGCAAACACGGGCAGCAGCCATCAGTATGATGTGTTATGAAGGCAACAGGCTGCTACGAGATCAGGAACAACGGAAAGAGAAGCTCACCACGAAAATGGCGGCAATAGAAAAACGGACAGCAACAGCGGCAAGAACAAAAGCGCCGGTAAAAGCGACGAAGCAACGAACGGCAGATGACAGGGATAGAGCAGATTTCCCGATAGGGAAGCGGGTATCGTTTTCTTGTAAGGCATAGGAGATATCGTTCTGAAGGGGCAGACAAGATTCCATTTTTCCTGACCCGATCAAGCTGCTTTCTATAGGCTGACTTTAGGAGACATTATTTATATAGGTTCTTAAACTATTTTCCAGTTTTTTCTTTATTTTTTATAATATCTTTAACAATAATCTACCGGACGAACAAAAGCCGGTTATATTTCGCCTTATCAACTCAATGAAGCAAATTTATTTGTCTGTTCTTTTGGTTTTTTTTGCGTTACTGTGCTTTTCTCAAAACTCAGCACCAGAATTGACCATAAAGGGTACCATTGCAGATTCCGCTAGTCAGAGCACTTTGGGTTTGGCAAGCGTTAATCTCCGAAAGACATCAGGCACTATCGCAATAAAATCGGCAGCTACAGATGCCGAGGGAAAATTCGAAATTTCGAACATAGCACCTGGAAATTACTTAATAATCGTTACACGGGTAGGATACAAGCCCCTGCGCGTAATGGTCCCCCAACCAGAGCCTGGTTCCGGCAATATCATCAACCTCGGCAAGCTAATTATGGCTCCAATGCTGAATGATCTCCACGTTGTTAACGTAAGTAGATTTAAATCGCTGGTAGTTCAGCAGGCTGACAGGATAACCTATGACGTTCAGTCCGACCCGGAAAGCAAAGCGAACAATGCTCTGGAAATGCTTAGGAAAGTTCCCCTGATTTCAGTCGACGGAGCTGACAATATCCGCCTCAAGGGAGGGAGTAATTACCGTATGTTAATTAATGGAAAGACGTCTTCACTGATATCAAACAATCCCTCAGACCTGCTGAAGGCTATGCCTGCGGATAACATGGAAAAGGTTGAGGTCATTACCACTCCTCCTGCAAAGTACGATGCCGAAGGTATCTCCGGTATCATTAACATTATCACAAGGCGAAAGTTAAGCGAAGGGTATAGCCTGAGTCTGACATCGACCTATAATACGGTAAACGGGCCCTCTGCTAACCTTAATGCCAAGCTAAAGCAAGGGAAATTGGGTGTCCAGGGATTTGCGGGTACGGCTCAACCGATAGAACAGACTGTCGCTATGGGGTATCGCAACGCTACGTGGAGGCCGCTTCTATCGCAGGTTTTACAAGATGGAACGATGGTGCATGATCATGATAACACTTTCGGAAGTGCGCAATTCAGCTTTGAGGCAGACAGTCTCAATCTTTTTACTGCTGAGCTGGAATATCATACCGGGGGTTCGACTCAGCAGACGCAGCAGATCTCTCAGTATATCGATCAGCAAATGAGGGTCAACCAATCCTACGAGCTGATGAATGCCAGCAGGAACCAGATGAGGGGAACTGATTTCGGTTTTAACCATGAACATACCTTCAGACGTGCCAAAGGGCAGCTTCTAACCTCATCATATAAGTACAGCTATTCCAGAGACGCGTTTGGAAATGACGCCACCTACCTGAATTCAATCAATTACCTCGCACCTGACTTTCTGCAAAATAATAGGTCGGGCGCTAAAGAGCATACGGCCCAGATAGACTATGTCCATCCGTTGCGGACCCTTCAGGTAGAAGTTGGGGCTAAAGCCATACTGAGGGATAATTTCAGCGAGTTTGACCGACGGAACCTCGACATTCAGGGAGAGGAGTATAAACTTGATCCAGATCATACCGATGCATTCAGCTACAAGCAAAATATCTATAGCTTATATAATTCCTACCACCTTACATGGAAAGATTGGGACGCGAGGGCTGGATTGCGCCTCGAACGCAGTAGTGTACGGGCAGACTTTCGTGCGGCTGCTGATTTAATAAAGCAGCGATACACGAACCTGTTTCCATCGGTGTCGGTGCAGAAAAAGATGGCTGAATCCAATAGTCTGAGCCTTGGCTATCAGCAGCGTCTCGAGCGACCGGGAATTTTGCTGCTTAATCCGTTTGAAGATTATTCTAACCCGGGATTTCTCACCGCTGGTAATCCGGAACTCCGGGCTGTGCTTAATCATTCAATTGATCTGATTTACAGTAACTACTCTAAAAGACCTTTTACTCTTGGTCTGAATTATGCCATCGCTGACAACACTATTGAGAATGTCATGGTGGTGGGAGAAGATAAGATCTCACGCAGCAATTATCAGAACGTTGGAAAAAGGGAAGCAGTAGGCATGTTATTGAATACAAACGTCGCGCTTGGTCCCAGGCTCAATACAAATATTGACGGTCAACTGATGTACGTAGGACTTAGGGGGCATCTGGGCGCTGACGCTTACAACAGTGACGGTTTTCAGTGGCATATATTCTCCAATACCAGGTATCGGTTTGAGAAGGGTTATCGCCTTGGAATGGATGTATCATATGACAGTAGATACGTGCTTTTGCAGGGCCGGGATAATGATTTTCTTTACTACTCCATCAGCGGATCAAAAGATTTTTTTGATAATAAGGTGACCTTATCTGTCTCCACCAGTAACTTCTTCAATAAATACAGACGGCTCGATTTTACAACCATGGGGAAGGACTTCGACCAGCGGCGTTTTTACGATATTTACTACCGGCGGTTCAACATCAGGCTGATCTATAAGTTGGGACGACTGAAAGAAGATATAAAGAAAAATCAGCGGGGGATTCGTAATGACGACCAGACAAGTGGTCGCAGTAATCCATCATAGACTGATGTGTATTTTTTAATTATTTGATTGCTTTTATTTTGGTAACCAATAGGGCAATTAGAATACCGAAACAGCCTATTATGGCGTAAGAATACCTCAAGTTGGCTAATGCTGATATATAGCCTATAAGCGGAGGGCCAAGCAGGAAGCCGAAGTAGCTGACTCCCGAGACCATAGCCAGGGCCATTCCCGGAGAAACCTTTTTGTTGTTACCAGCAATCGTATAGACCATAGGGACGACACCTGACACGCCCAGGCCCACCAGCATGAAGCCTATTGTTGCAGGGATGAGATAAGGGAAGGTAACGGATATGAACATACCCAGAGAGATCATTATTCCGCTGAACTGCAACCATCTTTTCCTACCGAACCGGGTAATCATGTTATCACCAAGGAAACGTCCGGCAGCCATCATGATCATAAACGATGCATAGCCTAGAACCACGTAGGCCGCCGGGGCATTGACAATGTCTTTGAAGTAGATGCCACTCCAGTCGAACATGGCGCCTTCGGTAGCCATACTACAGAATCCGATGATTCCTAACTGGATGAGAACCTTATCAGGTTTGTTAAATCCTTTCGCTTTTTTTTCAGCCACGGCAGGCTTGGTCCCTACAGCAAGATGTTTGAAGTTAAGAAATATGTTAAGCCATAATATGAGGGTAACTATCCAGAAGTGCGCGTAGGGCACCTGTCCGAAGTTAATGAAAACAAGTCCGAGTAGTGCACCTGTGAAGCCGCCCAGGCTCCAGGCACCATGAAAGGACGACATAATGGGTTTTCCGTAAGCTTGTTCGGCCACTACACCCTGGGTGTTGAGGGAAATATTGCACATATTTCCGATGACTCCCCAAAGAAACAGGAATAATGCGAGCTGCCAGCCAGCAGCGGCGATGCCAAAGTTTGTTAGTGCGAGGGCATAGAAGGGGACAACGGCGGTGAGCATTTTCTTGCTTCCGTATTTGGTTACCAGCCTCCCTGAGATGGGCATAGTTATCAGCTGGCCTAAAGGCAAAGCCAGGAGGATACTTCCGAGCATGGCATCGGAGAGGTTCAGGGTATGTTTTATATCGGGGATCCTGCTCGCCCAGGACGCAAAGCAGAGGCCTTGTCCGAAATAAAAAAGGGATACTGCGAGACGAATTCGGTTGGGAGTGGAGATATTTTGTTTGATTTGTACTGCTTCTGTATTCATGATCACGTTCCTGCCTGGATAAAAACTCTCTTAAGAGAAGGAAGTTTTAGCGGAGGATTTTCTTTTTAATATGTTGCCTAACGATGGTTAGGTTTTGCGATGCAAATATACGATTTAATAAGTTTATCGTGAGTCTATATTTGCGCATTCCCAACCGATGATAGCCGTCTTTCGGGTGTTGCCCCACATGTATCCTCCGAATGCGCCGGACGTCTGGATCACCCTGTGGCAAGGGATAAGGAAGGCAACAGGATTGCTTCCGATAGCGGTCCCTACGGCACGGGAGGCGCCGGGGCTGTTGATCTCTTTTGCTATGGCACCGTAGGTGCTGAGGTTTCCCATCGGGATTTTAAGTAATGCTTCCCACACTTGAAGTTGAAAGGCGGAGGCCTTGAGGTGCAGCTTCACAGTGGAAAGTGATGCCCAGCTGCTCTTGAAGATTTGCAGGGCGTCTGTTTGAAATGGATCCAGTTGTTCCTGGAGGTTTGCGTTGGGGAACTTTGTCGAAAGCGCTGTCAGCGCATTGATGTTATCATCATGGAAGGCCATATAGCACACGCCTTTATGAGTGGACGCGACGATGACCCTGCCGAAGGGCGATTCGGCGAAGCCGTAATTGATCTGAAGGTTCTGCCCGCCGTTCTTGTATTCTGCAGGCGTCATGCCTTCTATGGTGACGAACAGGTCATGCAGTCTGCTGGTGCTCGACAAACCGGTATGAAAGGCCGTTTCAGATAAGGTAGCTCGTTCGCCCAGCAACTTTTTAGCATGCTGGGCGCTGATATATTGGAGGAATTTTTTGGGCGTGGTACCGGCCCAGTCTGTAAATAGCTTCTGAAAGTGAAAGGGACTAAGGTGCACTTTTTCTGCTATCTCATCTAAACTGGGCTGATTCTTGAAATTAGCAAGGATATATTCGATTGCGAGTGCAATGCGCTGATAGTTCATTTCTTCCTGGGTTTTCATCTGACTTTGTTACGGTACAAATATCGGAGATATGAAGAGTTAAAAAATCTGAAACTTGCGCTTTTGGCCGGAATCCCGGATATGTGAGCCTCGTGTTTACGATTCAAAGGTTAGTAGCGAGTGCTGACTCGCTGTATGTATATCTCTCCAGACACGGTTTAACACGGTGGTGCTTTTAGCGGCGTCGAGTCCGCAGTAGGGGTAGAGGACATCGGTAACTCTTCGGGAGACATGGGCAAGTGTTCTGCTTACATGGCTTACGTCTCGTAAAGTAGATTCGTTTAATGTATCATGATGAAGATCGTTCCAGGATTTGTCTGCGGTGTGGAAGAAATTCTGTCTGGCATCTGCGAGGAGTTGCTTCTGTTTAGCAAACGTTTCCCTGACGAGAGCTGCATGATGATTGGAGAAGCGTTTCAGATTGCCGGAGTTCAGGACGTCAGGTTCTGCCACCTGAAGAAAATGGAGTGCCATTCCTGAAAAGTTAACAGCTAGCGTTGTTTCAGCGAGCTGAAGAAAGGGATAGTTGCCGGCATTCGTCGGCATTTTCAACGCACCGTGGATTTGAAAGGAGCGGTTTTCGGGGACAATGAGATTGTTTACCTGGAAGCCATGACTGCCTGTTGCGACCATGCCCATGTACGACCATGTTGGAGAAGTGTTCACTTCTGCTCGGTCGAAGATGAAAGATCTGACCATTGCCTTGCCCTGATCATCATGTATTTCTGAACCATCGGGGTTTTGCAAAGAACAGTTAGCCGTAAAGTGAGTGGCATGCAGGGCTCCACTTGAATATTTCCATGATCCGTTGATGAGGTAACCTTCAGGGATTACTACAGCTGTACCGCTTGTTGCACCACTACCGGTGACACAAGTATGTGCACGATCGAAAATTTGATGGCGTAGATTCTCCTCCAGAAAGCCGGCGAACCAGGAGGCTCCGCTGCATAGTGTTACCGTCCATCCCGTACTTCCATCTGTCATAGCAATTGATTCAAGCAATCGAAGGATTGAAGGAAGATCTATGTCTATGCCGCCGTACTCTTCAGGAAGGTAAAGCTTAAACCACCTTTCTTTCTCGATGAGGCTGATAATCTCCGGATGCAGTCTGCCTGCTTCCTCTGAAGCAGCAGCGTATTGAAGGATAGTTTTCGCGGCGGAGTCGTTTAAGGTGAAGATGTCCATAGAAAGGCTTGTACACTTGAATACAAGTAGCGAAGTAAAGGAATTGGAATCAGAAGGACAAATTCACCTCTCTCCAGGCTTGATCCTCTTAGTGGGCGTGCCCTGTAGGCAGCCCATCAGGGAACCCGCGTCTGTCGCTCTAACTTGATAGCAAAGTATACAGCGAAACCCGTTTATTCCGTCTATCATCGTTATAAGGCATGGTCGGTATTCTGTTCGTTGGCATTCGGGTCAAATTCCACGATCCATTCAATGCCATATTTGTCTCTAAACATTCCGGCATAAGTACCCCAGGGACTGTCGTTAATGGGCCCTTCAATTTCTCCGCCGGCCGATAGTGCATGGAATACCCGATATGCTTCTTCACGACTTTCTGCACTCAAGGCTATTTTGGATCTGTTCTCATGTTCGTTTGTTCGTCCCATTACTTCAGGAACATCATTAGCGATCAGTACGGTATTTTTTCCTATAGGCAAGGAAATGTACATGATTTTATTTGCTTCATTTGCTGCCACCGGAAATTCATCACTGGCTAAGTCCTTGAATCGAATGATCTTTGCGAACGCTCCGCCAAAAACTGACTTATAGAAATGGAATGCTTCTTCGGCATTCCCATTGAAGTTGATCCAGGGACTAATTGCTTTCATGACATGTGTTTTGTTTAAGAATGGATGGTTGTTTGGTGTAAGTAGGCTTAATCTATTGTTATGACAATATAAGTAATTGGGCGGATTAAGCATAAAAAAAGAGTGATTAGGTTGTCGCTAATCACTCTTTCTTAAGTCGGTGGAGCCGGAGGGATTCGAACCCTCGTCCAAACATGGAACAAATTATGCTTTCTACATGCTTATCTGCCATTTAATTGTAGGGAAAGGGAAGGTTGGCCGATTACCTATACCGTATTCCTTAGGTGTTTTATCTCGCCTGGTCATCACACCTCTAACCAAGCCAGTTCTGTTGATCGATGCCCCGTGTACTGGTTAAACAGAACAGAATACCAGCGGGACAAAAGCTGAGCTAATTCTAAATTAGGCAGCTAAGGCGTAGTTATTTTCGCCAATTGTGGTTTGAGAGTTCAGATTTAAGCGCTAGTCTCACAACGCGCTGCATGCTTACATACCTGCCGCCATCCTGTCAATTCCGGTCGGCCCCAATATGTATTTTGTTAATGGATACTCACTGTCTCCGAAGGAGCATCCTTTAACTTTCTGCCCGGATAAGCGAGTAAACCTTTTTCCAGACATATCATGGCTTTCGCCAGATCTTCTCTATTCAAAACGTATGCCAATCTTATTTCGTCTACTCCATCGCCTAAAGTGCTGTAAAAACCGGCCGCTGGTGCCATCATGACTGTCTGATTGTCATAATCAAACTTTTCGAGCATCCATTGGCAGAACTTTTCAGCGTCATCTACAGGAAATCGTGCCACTACATAAAAAGCACCTTTCGGATTCGGACAGAATACTCCTTCCATCTTATTTAAGGAAGATACCAGCTGATCGCGCCTGGACGTGTATTCCTTGTTGATAACCTCGAAGTATGAATCGGGCGTTTCAACCCCCGCTTCTGCGGCGATCTGATCAACCATTCCGGGACTTAAACGGGATTGCGCAAACTTTAGTGCTGTAGCGAGCACCTTTTTATTTTTGGTTACGAAGCAACCAATGCGAGCACCGCAGGCGCTGTATCTTTTGGAGATACTGTCGAATACAATGACGTTCTCTTCAATACCGTCAAGATGCATAGGAGAGTGAAACGTATTGCCGTCATAGCAGAATTCGCGGTATGCTTCGTCGACGAAGAAGTACAGATCATATTTGAGACAAAGCTTTTTCAGCTCCTCAAGCTCCTCATAAGAGTACAAGTATCCGGTTGGATTATTAGGATTGCAAATGAAAAGGGCTTTGGTCTTATCGGTAATCAGCTTTTCGAACTCAGATACAGGAGGTAAGGCGAAAGCATTCTCAATCAGCGACAATACCGGCTTGATGACGGCATTGCTCATCCATGCAAATGCATTGTAATTGGCATAAAACGGTTCTGGAATAATAATTTCGTCGCCAGGATCCAGACATGTTTGCATAGCGATTACAATCGCTTCAGACGCGCCGCTGGTGACCAGGATGTCTTCTGCCGTGATATTATATCCTGCACGATTATAGTATTGTGCTAGTTTTGAGCGGTATGATGGTGTTCCTTCAGATTGTGTATACGCCAACACTTTAAAATCGGCCTTGCGGATAGCGTTCATCATCACTTCCGGGGTTTCAATATCTGGTTGGCCAATATTCAGATGGTAGACTGTCTTTCCCTGCTGTTTTGCCTGCTCTGCAAATGGTGTTAATTTGCGTATAGGTGAAGCTGGCATTTCCTTCCCCTTGTTTGAAATAGTTGGCATAATACACAAACATAAAAAAAACCTCTCTGTAAGCAGAGAGGTTTTTCTAAAATCTTTTACTTATGCTACTGGGCAGCAACGCTTCCCTTAATGTAAATGTATTTTACGGGAGTTTTTGCGTTGGACTTAATGGTAAGCGCTTTGTTAAAGGCACCGGGTGCAGCAGCGTTAAAAGTCACAGTAATGGTACCTGTTTCGCCTTTTTTTATTGGTGTACTGGTATATTTGGGTACTGTACATCCGCAAGTGGACTCCACATTGCTGATGATCAGCGGTTGTTCACCAACGTTGGTGAATTTGAAATCATAGCTAACAGGCTTGCCCTGAGGGATCTTTCCAAAGTCATTTGTTTCTTTTTCGAACTTGAAATCGGGTTGAGGATCAGCCTTCATGGCTATAACCGTGATAAAGCCAAGTAATATGATACAAAATGTAAGAATCTTTTTCATGTACGTCGAGAATTAAGTAAGTAAAGATAGTTCAAGTAATTAACTATTCAAAAACTATACCGTTAGGTAACAAAAAATTTAAGGTTCTGCATGCTGTATATTTTTATGTTATTTTTGAACAATTGACCCTCGTACATATGTCAGCAAATCAATTTCAATCAAGTGGTCAGCTGAGCTCGTCTGAACTGACCTTTGAAGACTTTAAGAATATAGTGATTAATGATTACCGCATCTGCTTCGAAAGCCGTCAGGCTAGTTTGATCGGCAGGCGGGAAGTGTTAACCGGAAAAGCCAAGTTTGGTATTTTTGGTGATGGAAAGGAGGTTGCACAAATTGCTATGGCGAAGGCGTTCAGGAATGGCGACTGGAGGTCGGGTTACTATCGGGATCAGACTTTTATGTTTGCAACGGGAATGGCCACGATAACCGAATTTTTCTCACAACTTTATGCCAATACGGATGTAGAAGCGGAGCCATTTTCAGGAGGCAGACAGATGAACTGTCATTTCTCGACCCGGGTTCTGAATGAGGACGGCAGCTGGAAGAATCAGCTGTTAACGAAAAATACTTCAGCAGATATTTCTACAACCGGAGGGCAGATGGCCCGATTGGTAGGGTTAGCCCAGGCGTCTAAACTCTATAGAAATAATCCTGATCTTAGCTATCTGTCGCATTTCTCTTCCGGCGGAAATGAAGTCGCCTTTGGTACGATTGGAAACGGGTCAACATCTGAAGGGGTTTTTTTCGAGAGTATAAATGCTGCGGGTGTGTTACAAATCCCGATGGCTGTTTCGATATGGGATGATGGCTTTGCTATTTCTGTTCCTTCAGAATTGCAAACCACAAAGCAGGATATTTCTGAAGTGCTGAGAGGTTTTCAGCGGGACGAGAAGGGTGAGGGCTTTGAGATTTTTAAGGTCAAGGGCTGGGACTACCCCGGCTTATGTGAGACTTATGAGAAGGCGATTGCGATATGTCGCGAAAAGCATATCCCGGTAATGATCCATGTTTATGAACTGACTCAACCTCAGGGGCATTCAACCTCGGGTTCTCATGAGCGATATAAGTCAAAGGAGCGTTTGGAATGGGAGATGCAGTTTGATTGTCTGTTGAAGATGAGAAACTGGATGCTGGAGTCGGCCATTGTAACGGAAGATGAACTCGCAGAGCTGGAAACCAGGGCGAAGGAATTTGTTAGGGTTTGCCGTAAAAATGCGTGGGACGCGGTTCAAAAGGTATTGAGACAGGAGGCTCTGGAAGCGGAATCTTTGTTGAAGGCTTTTGGCATTCAGGCGTTTGATGACATGGCCCGGTCTATTCATGCTTCTGTGGAGGTCTCAAGAAGGGAAATTCTGGAGCATGTGCGCAAGGCATTGCGTATGCTTGCCGGTAAGGACTCTGCCGAAAAACGCAGTTTGCTTAGCTGGTTTAATAAGCAAATGGAGGCGAATAGCGAAAGATATAACTCCAGGTTATTTACTGATTCTCTCGATTCACATGTGCATATACCGGTTGTGCCGGCAGAATATGATGAAGACTCCAAATGGATTGATGGACGCGAAATTCTGAATAACTGTTTTGACGAAAACTTTACGCGCGACTCGCGCATCATCGCCTTTGGTGAGGATGTCGGCAGTATAGGCGACGTAAACCAGGGCTTTGCCGGTCTTCAGAATAAGTTTGGGACCTTAAGGGTGGCCGATACGGGCATTCGGGAGAGTACGATCATCGGACAGGGTATTGGTCTGGGTCTTCGCGGCTTAAAGCCTATTGCTGAAATACAATATCTGGATTATATATTGTACGCCATAAATGTGATCAGCGATGATCTTGCCAGTTTAAGCTACCGCACAAAAGGCGGGCAAAAGGCGCCGGTGATCATTAGGACGCGCGGGCACCGGCTGGAAGGTGTCTGGCATTCTGGCTCACCTATGGCGACGCTTTTGGGAATTATGCGGGGCATTCATATCTGTGTGCCGCGTGATATGACTCAGGCGGCAGGTATGTATAATACCTTATTGCGTGCTGACGAGCCGGCTGTGGTTATTGAGTGTCTTAATGGTTATCGTCTTAAGGAACGTCTTCCCAAGAATGTGGGCGACTTTACTGTTCCTCTGGGTAAGGCGGAAATCTTGCTCGAAGGGACGGATATCACCATTGTATCTTATGGATCGACTTTGCGGGTTGTGCAGGAGTCGGCTAAGGAATTGCTGGAGATGGGTGTTTCGATCGAGATCGTTGACGTTCAGACCTTGCATCCTTTCGATCTGGACGAGCTGTGCGTGCAGTCGCTGAAGAAGACGAATAAACTGCTTGTCGCGGATGAAGATGTGCCTGGTGGCGCCTCAGCGTTTATCTTACAGCAGATAGTGGAGAAGCAGAAGGGATATTATTTTCTAGACAGTGCTCCGAGAACCATCTCGGCGAAGGAGCACCGCCCGCCTTATGGTACTGATGGAGATTACTTTAGTAAACCATCCGTTGATGATATCATTGAGGTTGTTTATGAAATGATGAGTGAAGCGAATCCGGCGAAATATCCGCCCATATTTTAGAAGATGAATTGAATAATAAAGGGTTATCTCCTTTATAATAGATAACCCTTTATTATTTAATTTATCGAAGTGTCGCTTAACGTTGGTAAGCAGCCTGTCTCAAGTAATGATCCGTTATAACCAACGCAGCCATAGCCTCGACAATTGCTACCGCCCTGGGAACTACGCAAGGGTCGTGTCTGCCCTTACCTTTAATTTCTGCAGCGTTACCATCCTTATCGACAGTTTGCTGATTATGCATGATGGTCGCTACAGGTTTGAACGCTACCCGGAAAGTGATGTCCATGCCGTTAGATATTCCTCCCTGAATTCCACCCGAGAAGTTGGTGCTTGTACTGATTCCGGCTCCTGCTTCTGAAGGGCGAAATATATCATTATGTTCTGAGCCACGCATTTCAGAACCTGAAAACCCTGAGCCATATTCGAAACCATGTACGGCGTTAATGCTTAGCATGGCCTTGCCCAAGTCAGCATGCAGCTTGTCAAAAACCGGCTCGCCTAAACCAACTGGGCAGTTCCTAATGATGCAGGAAACCTTTCCTCCAATAGTGTCACCGTCTTTACGCACGCCGTCAATGAGCTCAATCATTTCATTGGCCGTTGCCGGATCCGCACAGCGAACAATATTGCTCTCGCGGATTTCCAGTAACTTTGATAAGTCTTCGGAGGGAAGATTAGGCGCATCTACCCTTCCTGCTGATGAAACGTGAGCGAAAATCTCTATTCCTTTTTGTTTCAGAAAAAGCTTCGCTACCGCTCCGGCAGCTACACGGGCTGCGGTCTCCCTTGCGGATGAACGTCCGCCACCTCGATAGTCACGTATGCCGTATTTCTCCTGATAGGTATAATCCGCATGAGAGGGGCGGAAAATGTCTTTATTGTGGTCGTAATCTTTAGATCGCTGGTCTTCGTTTGGGATGAGGAGCGCCAAAGAGGTTCCCGTACTTTTTCCTTCAAATACCCCTGACAGGATACTCGCGGTGTCGCTTTCTTTTCTTTGAGTGGTAATTTTCGACTGTCCAGGACGCCTTTTATCAAGCTCTGCCTGAATAAATTCGAGATCAATATCAACGTTTGGAGGACAGCCATCTATGATTACGCCGATAGCCTTGCCGTGAGATTCGCCAAAAGTGCTTATACGGAAAAGTTGTCCGAATGTATTTCCTGCCATAATTTAAGAATTGATTGTGAAGCCTGCTTTTTGAAGGTCATTCCAGAAATTCGGATATGATTTAACAACTACTTCAGGTTCCTTGATTTCGAGTTGCTGAACCTTTAGGGCCAAAGGTGCAAATGCCATAGCCATCCGGTGATCTTCGTACGTTTCTATGGTAACACGCTCAGGAAAGTGCAGGCCGGAACAGTCAAGATGATATTGTTCTCCATCTTCCTTCAGCACGACTCCGATCTTCGCTAATTCGTTTTGAAGCGCTTTTATACGGTCTGTTTCTTTAATTTTCAGGGTTTCAAGTCCCGTGAAAGTAGCATTGTGTCCTAGAGCCGCACTGACCACGATAACAGTTTGTGCCAGATCAGGACAATCTTTCAAGTCGAAGAAGGTCCCCCCGGGAGTATTGCCGGTTTTAACTATTTCTAAGCCTTCGTCAGTAAATGATGATTGAATACCGAAGTGTTCCATGATCTGGGTAATCCTGCTGTCGCCCTGTAAACTGCGAGGCTTTAGATAGGGTAGGAGGATTCTGGATTCACGGGAAAGAGCCGCGATAGCATACCAATATGAAGCAGCACTCCAGTCTGGTTCTATGGTAATCTGCGAATCTTTGAAATCCTGGCTGTGGATAGAGATTACAGCGCCCTCCCAGTTATAGCGGATACCTGCCTCTTCCATCATCGCCAATGTCATTTCCACATAGGGTCTTGACGTTAGCTCACCTTCAATATGAAGTTCCAGCCCTTTCTCAAGAGAGGGAGCAACGAGAAGCAGCGCAGTGATGTATTGCGAACTTACATTTCCGCGGATGCTGACCTTGTTAGTTGTTTGTTGGAAATTGGTGCTGAACCTAAGAGGAGGGAAGCCTTCTTTGCCCGCATATTGGATTTCTGCTCCTATCTGACGTAAGGCATCCGTTAGTATACCAATGGGCCGCTGCTTCATTCTTTCTGTGCCGGTAAGCACAGCAGCAGTTCCGGTTACAGAGAGATAAGCTGTAAGAAATCGCATTGCAGTGCCTGCAGGACCGATATTGGCGGTGAGCTCGCCATCTGAATGCATAAGACTTCCGCTTCCAAAAGTTGCGTTAACTTTCCCTGTTTCCAGGCCACGAAGCGCGCCATTCAGGATAACCGTGTCATCAGCAGAAGAAAGGTTGTTCACAACAACCTTTCCCTTGCTAAGTGCATTCAATATCAGCGCTCTGTTACTTTCGCTTTTCGATCCTGTTAGTTGAATCGTACAAAAGGTGTCGGCGTCTGACTTTGAAAGAATTAAAGAATTATCAGACATTATTCTACTACTTTTGTCACGTTCATGATTTCTGTCTGTTTCTTAATAGATTCAGCATGGATCAATTCCAATAATTTAGTAGTAAACTCAGCATCCAGTTTCAGAGCTTTGCCAAATTCAGCGCGTTTATTGATGATCTCATCCCAGCGGTTAAGCTGAAGGATCGTCATATCATTATCTCTTTTATGCTCACCGATCTTTTCAACGATGTTCATTCTTTCAGCAATCTTCTGAATGACCAGGTCATCGATTTTGTCAATCTGTTTACGTAGTTCAGCCAGCTTATCAGATACACCTTTGTCCTTAGGTTCAGGCTGACGAACAGTTAGGTTATCGATCAGGTCAGACAGGGCTGCCGGGGTAAGCTGCTGCTTAGCGTCAGTCCATGCTACAGAAGGATCAATATGTGATTCAATCATCACACCATTCATTTCCAGGT
The DNA here is from genome assembly GCF_045629565.1 of Arcticibacter sp. GTDB lineage: Bacteria > Bacteroidota > Bacteroidia > Sphingobacteriales > Sphingobacteriaceae > Arcticibacter. Next base: position 19,613 of record NZ_JAZQRL010000035.1, on the reverse strand, counting down.
CAAGTGCTTTCTGAGAGATGTAAGGAATAAGCTCACGGTTTCCGCAGATATGACTTGGATCGCAGATGATAGGTAATTCCGGACAAAGCGTCTTAAGCTGAATAGAAAGTTCCCACATTGGCTCGTTACGGAAAGCGGACTTTTCGTAAGAAGAGAAACCACGGGAAATAGCAGCCAACTTGGTGATACCTGCCTGGTTGATACGCTCAAGTGCTCCGATCCATAAAGAAAGATCAGGATTGACCGGATTCTTGATCATTACGGGAATGTCTACACCGCGCAAAGCATCAGCGATTTCCTGAACAGTAAAAGGATTAGCGGTAGAACGGGCTCCGATCCATAGAATGTCAACTCCGGCAGCAAGTGCCTCTTCTACGTGCTTTGCGTTTGCAACTTCTACGGTGATAGGCAAGCCGGTTTCTCTCTTAGCACGGTTTAACCACTCCAAACCGATGCTTCCAATGCCTTCAAACTCACCCGGACGTGTACGGGGCTTCCAGATACCCGCACGAAGTGCAGAGATCTTCCCGGTTTTAGCCAGCAAGTGAGCTGTAGCAACAAGTTGTTCTTCTGTTTCAGCACTGCAGGGACCTGCAATTACCAGGGGTTGGTGTTTAACGGATAACCAGTTTTCTAACGGTTCTATGTTAAAGTTCAGTTTCATCGGATTGTTATTTGTTATATGGTTGATTTAATTACTAGACATGGTCATTTTTGAGATATTCACCCATGAGGGTGAAGTTGACAGTGTATCTCAGCGCCTTGTTGATCGCTTCTGTGTACTGTGCATGGTCGGTCCACTCAATGTCGACATAGAAGTTATACTCATGCCGTCTGCCAAGTACAGGCATAGACTGGATCTTACTCATATTGACGTTGTGCTCAGCGAAGATATTAAGCACTTTAGCCAGTGAGCCTACTTCGTCGGTTGTCTCAAACGACAAGGAAGCCTTGTTTGCATCAGGAATGTCTTCTTCCTTATGTTCGGCAAGGATCAGAAAACGGGTATAATTCTTTTTATTCGATTCTATTCTCCTTTCCAGGATCTCCAGTCCATATAACTTTGCGGCGAGCTGATTGGCGATGGCTACTGTATCTGTTAACTGCTCGTCGCGTATGCGCTTAGCACAGGCCGCGGTATCTGAGCTTTCTTTTACATTCAGGTGCGGATATTCGTCGATAAAGTCGATGCATTGGCGGATAGCGATCGGATGAGACTCTACGTTTTTTACCTGTTCAAACTTTACGCCCGGCAAAGCAAGCAGATGTAGTTGAATCGGGAGGTAGACTTCGCCAATGATGCATAGATGATAGTCGTGTAGTAAGGTATAATTTGGAAGCAGGCTCCCCGCAATAGAATTTTCGATTGCCATCACTACGTAGTCGGCCTTTTTATTTTTCAAAGCTTCACACGTCTGTTTGAATGAGCTGCATTCAATCGTCTCTATATCCTCTCCAAAAAACTTAAAGGCGGCCTCTTCATGAAATGAAGCTCTGATTCCCTGTATCGCTACTCTCTTTTTTTTCATCAAAATACGTATTGTCTTTATGACGATGAAACCAGATGAACACGAACATTGCTGTTTCTAGCGGCATGCTCATATAGTTTTTATGTCAAAAAAAAAGTCCCGGCGTTCGGCCGGGACTTTATATAGTTCTTTATCTCAAAATATATTCGTCCCGTCTCTTACTGATAGTAGTAAAAGTAACCGAACAGATATGTGTTGTTGTTTTGCATTTTTGCTTTTGTTATTCCAAATATACAGTTATAAATCAAAAGGTCAAGACCTAAATGAAAAATTAGCGACCCAACTCTGCATAAAAATTCAGACTCTCGATAATTTGATCATTGGTGAGGTAGATATTAAAGTCGCATTTGCCGATTTCACCTGGTAAAGCAAACCCGATTTGGCCGTTGACGTTCTTTTTGTCGTTCTGCATAAATTCCAGGATGTCGCCATATGAATCTGTCTTCAGGTAATAATCCGGAAACACGGAACGGATATACTCCGTTATTTCTACCAGTTCCTCAGAAGCAAGACCGTTGTGACGAGAAGCCAGAAAAGCTTCACAAATCATTCCGATGGCGATTGCTTCGCCGTGCAGAAGTGCGCGGTTGTCATTCTTAAGTGAATAGGTCTCTACAGCATGTCCGATAGTATGACCGAAGTTTAATGTCTTACGTATGCTTTTCTCAAGAGGATCCGTGGTAACTACAAAGTTCTTGATTTCGACAGAATGGTAGATGATCTCCTTATCTATGTTTAGAGGGTCGGCCTCTTTCAACTTGTTGAAGTAGTCTCTGTCAGCAATAATTCCATGTTTCACAATCTCCGCGAAGCCCGATATGATTTGTCGGTCGTCAAGTGTTTTTAGAAACTTTGACGATATAAAAACAGCTTTTGGCTGAGTGAACGTACCAATGATGTTTTTGATATTGCCCAGGTCGATACCTGTTTTCCCGCCAACAGAAGCGTCCACCTGTGATAAAAGAGTAGTGGGGACCTGAACAAAATCGATACCCCGTTTAAAGGTCGACGCTGCAAACCCTCCCATATCGGTGATGACACCTCCACCTAGATTGATAAGCAAGCTATTGCGGTCTGCACCAAAATCAAGCAGCATTTGCCAAACACCTATGCAGTAGTCAATATTCTTGTTCTCTTCACCCGGGTCAACCTCAATGATGTCGTAATTCTCCAGTGAGGGGATTAATTGCCCTATAACAGGCATGCAATGCTCAGATGTATGGAGATCAGTCAGGAAAAATACTTTGGAATAATTAGAATTGTCGAGGAAATCTTTCAGGTCTTTCAGTTCATCATCAAAGAATACTTCGTACCCGTTACTTTGTATAGGAGTCATATTTATTTCACTAAAATAGTATTGCCGTTAAATTCCACAGTATCGCCGCGCTTTACTTTCAAGCGCTTTCTGTAGTCCACAACGCCGTTATATTTTACTAATCCATCCAAGACAACTATTTGAGCCTCGCCACCAGTCTGAACAACGTTGGTTGCTTTGAGTAATTGAATGAGAGGTATAAATTCACCCTCAAGTTCGAATTCTATCATATAACAAAGTTAAAAAGATTCTTTTCCCAGTTCCGTTAATAAGCATTAATTTTGATGCCATGATCACTCCGTCTGATAATTCTTTCAAGACAAACAACGAACTTCCCGACTTTAGTAACACTCAAATAGCTTTTCAAGGCAAATCAAATAACTTTCTGAACAAATCATATTGGCTGTTCAAAGCGATGAGCAGTCCGGCCATCACTAAGCTGGGAATGAAAATGCTGACTTCGTGTTTGAATGTTGGGCTGCCGATAGTTCCTTTGATTAAGAAGACGATATTTGCGCAGTTTTGCGGAGGCGAAACTGTCGCGGAATGCGAGGCGACTATTGCTGATCTTGCAAAGAACGGCGTGGGTACCATACTTGACTACTCCGTCGAGGGCGAACAGCAGGAGAGAAGCTTTACCAAGACAACCGAGGAAATTCTGGCTGTTATCCGCAAGTCAAAAGATGACAACAGAATTCCCCTGGCAGTATTCAAGCCTACGGGCCTTGGAAGATTTGATCTGTATGCAAAAATAACGGCCAGACAGACGCTGACTGTTGCTGAGCAGGCTGAGTACTTTAAAGTAAAAGCCCGGTTTAATCAAATCTGCAAGCTCGCTCATGACATGGAAGTGCCTGTGATGATCGACGCGGAGGAATCCTGGATTCAGGGGGCGATTGACGATATAGCCCTTGATATGATGCGCATGTATAATCGCGATAAAACATTTATATACAATACTTATCAGCTCTACCGTGCGGATAAACTCGCGTCATTGAAGGCAGATGTTTATTTAGCAGCAACGGATGAGTTTAGTTTGGGAGCTAAGCTCGTGAGGGGTGCATATATGGAAAAAGAGCGTGAAAGGGCAATCGAAAATGGCTATCCGTCGCCAATCCATAAAGACAAAGCCTCAACCGATGCAGATTTCAATGAAGCTATCCGCTTTTGTATGGAGCATATCTCTAACGTATCGTTTGTTTTAGGCACTCATAACGCGGATAGTTGTGCTTTGCTTTGTAATTTGATGCAGAAAGCGGATATGCAAAGGAATGCGTCCTCAGTCTACTTTGCGCAGCTTCTGGGCATGAGCGACCATCTAAGCAATAACCTTGCCTTCGCGGGATATAATGTCGCCAAATACGTTCCCTACGGTCCTGTAAAAGCAGTTCTGCCCTACTTGTTTCGTAGGGCAGAAGAGAATACTTCAATAGCTGGTCAGACAGGAAGGGAGCTTAGTCTGATCGTGGCAGAAAGAAAGCGTCGAAAAATGTCCTAGCCCGGTGTGTTCAGCTTTTTTAACAGTTCTTCTGAGAGGTCATCCGAGTAAACTCCATAGCCGTTTACAAATACACCCTTCACATGGTATTTTTCAGATTCAATTCCATAAACGATGGAATTGTCAGCCGGGTCTGTGGGGCCCTCAAAACGATGGAATTCTGAAATGCTGAAATCTTCCGGACTTAAAGTTATATTATGTTCGCTATTATGGAGCACGCCGTTTGCAAGGTTAAAGTCCAGGGTGAAACCTCGTTTTTTCAAGTCGTTGAGCGCATCGACCATAGTTTGATAGTTTTCCATAGTCGCTTAACATCCGCAAATTCTATTTTGTTTAATGTTTTAGGAGTCCTGAACGGTAAAGGAACTTTTCCAATGAATCGTCGGCCGTCATCAAATGCGTATGCAAGCCTAACTCTTTGGCTGTTTTGAGGTGTTGAGGACTGTCATCAATAAACAGTGTCTCCTCAATTTTTAAGTTGTTATCATTTACAACCAGCTGAAATATCTCTTTGTTAGGCTTTCTGATTTTAACGAGGTGAGAGTAATAGATCTTTTCGAAAAACTGATCGTTAGAGTCTAACTGATACTCCCGCTTTAAATATCCGTGTATGAAGTCCAGATGAATTTCATTGATGTTGCTCAGGAGAAAAGTGCGATACTGATTTTTCGCTTTTAAAAGCAGGTCATGGTTAACCGGAGGAACGCCAATGAGCAGGCTGGTCCAGGCTTTGTCTATTTGATCATCTGACAGGTTAGGCTGACTGGTTATTTCTCTGATCCCTTCTCTGAATTCGGCTGCTGATATACTGCCCGTTTCGAACTGATCAAATAACGAATGATGGCCTGAATGTGCGAAGAATGTCTCAACGTTATGGATGCCTAATTCAGTAAATGAATTTTGTGTTTTAAGGAAGTCAATGAGAAAGATGACGTTACCATAATCGAAGATAATATTTTTGATGTTTTGCATATCTATACTTGAGATTTTAAATGCAAAAATGTACATTTGCCATCGCAAACAGAAAAGTTTGTTAACCGCGCCTATAGCTCAGTCGGTTAGAGTAGAAGACTCATAATCTTTTGGTCCCTGGTTCGAGCCCAGGTGGGCGCACTGAAGTACCTTCCAAACCGGTACAAACAAGTATAACAATATCGAAAACCCTGTAAATACACCCATTTACGGGGTTTTTTGTAGAATTTCAATTCAAGTAAATTCAAAGAGAGTCAATCTGCTCGTTACCAACCGACTACCAGTTTAGAAGGCAAAGCGCAGGTTTATGCCTGCATCACTGTAAATAAAAATGTTTCATCGCCTTGCAGCAATCGGTTGATTAATTTACTGACTAATACGGTTTTTCTGGTAGTTTCTAATCAGAAGGTTAATGCCTATCAGAATGAGATTGCCGAGGTCTATGGCATTAAGAAGAATATCATCTTGATCCTAACAAAACAATTGCAGTCTACATGTTGGAGATTATAGCAAGATATGCCACGCATTCGAAAAACTAGCCGCATGGGCAGAAGCTAATAATCTTTGGGCGGCTTCTCCTAAAATGGCAGGAACCTACCATGAATAATTCCTGTTGAGAAACTACGTTCAGAAGCCTGCCTTGAAGATTTGTCGGGTATAGAGGCGGCAGAAGGTATGTTACATTATACTTAAAAATTAAATATGAAAGAAGTTATTTTTGTTCTGCTGGATCAATGGCTGCTTGGGAAAGTGCTTTACTGAGTACACCTCCCAATATGGGAATAATACCGGGTAGACCTATAAAGTATGCAGTCAAAACCATGTCTATTGTAAAGGGCCTAAGCGTTCGTTAGGGAATTTTCAAGTTGTTCCGGTTTATGATTTGAACACTATCCCTAAAAATTATGAGGCTCTCATACCTATTCGTCTAGTCAAAGAAGCCATAGATAGTGGTAAAATAGCCGGAGGAATTTGTAATGGTTCTGTGTTTTAGGGAGACATGGTTTTCTAAATGATGTCAAGCATACCAGTAATGGTCTTGAATCGCTGAAAGAATATGCAGGTAACATATATACCAATGAACAAGGATATATTCACCGACAAGCAGTAAAAGACAGGAATATAGTAACAGCAAATGGAACAGGGCATCTCGAATTCAGTCCTGAGCTACTACTGCTCCTTGAAGCTGATACTCCAGAGATAATTGAGGAATATACTAATCTTTCAAAATAGGCTTTTGCGAGTTGACCAAATAGCTGTTTTATAAAACAGGTGGAATTGACAAGATTATAATTATGATACAAAAGGTGAATTTTAAAAAAAAACATGAGTTATGGAAGCTGAAATGTTATTGAGAGATGCGAATATATTCCCATCAGGTGAGGTTTTGCAAGAAACACTTGGAGATAACATCTATAGTGTGTTGAGTTCTTTTCTTGAAACAATTACGAGCGAAGAATATAATCTAAGTATCGAATGGAAATTTTACAACGATGGCAAAGCATGGCTCGGCAAAATTACTCATAAGAAAAAAACTATTCTATGGCTTTCGGTATGGAACGGATTTTTCAAAATAAGTTTCTATTTTACAGAGAAGCATCTCGAAGCTATTGATGAATTAACTATTTCAGAAGTTATTAAGGAAGAATTTTGTAAGATGAAGCCTGTCGGGAAATTAATTCCCATGATTATGAATATTGCTCATAAGGAACAAATTCAAGATTTATTGACAGTTGTTTGCTTCAAAATGAGCTTAAAATGAATCCGCGAAAGAAAGTAAAGGGAATCCTATATTTAGAAGATATTGGATAGGAAGAGTATGCTTAAATAAGTGTGTCACGATGCCGTCTATTTTAATGGTTTTAGCCAGCCAGTTATAAAAGTCTTTGCGTGCTTTAACATTATTGGACTTGTTGTTTTTAGGATTCTCGTTGACTCCGAATTCCTTCGGAGGTTTGCTATGTAACACACGATCACCTTCAAGTGAAGTATATGGTTAGAATATTAAACGCCTGGTGAGCCCATAACCACTTCACTCGGGTTGTGCCCGACGGGAAAATTCACCGACTTAGCAATAAAGCATAGCTCATTTGCCCGCTTATGCAATTGATGTGCTTTAGAAACCATTTCCGCTTCTGCGACTGTCACCCTGGGATTAAGCATCACTTTCACAAAACGGCCTCCTCCTGTTGCATCTTCCGCCATTGTACCAATTGCTACGTCTACATACTCCATCACCACCACTCCAGCTTGCGAACAAAGATGTAAGTACCAAAGCATATGACAGCTCGATAACGAAGAGACAAGTAACTCCTCAGGATTATGTTTCGTTTCATCGCCACGAAATGTCGGGTCAGAAGAACCTGAAATATCATTCTTGTTTTTTATCGAAATGACATGCTCTCTGCTATATGATTTATAGTCGATGGTCCCTTTTCCACTGTTTCCCGTCCATGTAACACTCACGGTATACTGATGTTGATGCTCCATAATTATCTGCGTTTTTTCGCGTTATTTTGATAGGTCTTTAAATATTCTAGTCGTCCTCCTACACGAGCTTTATCTCCAAGTAATCGATCTTCTATTTGCTCCGCCTGATCATAAAGCCGTTGTCAATTTTCTCAAAGCCCATTTTTGGATAGTAATCGACCGCTTCGGGAGCCGACAGCAAAATAAGTGTCGTCTGATTCCCGATTCTTTCTCTGGTTAGCGAAATCAGCTCCTGACCAATACCCGACCTCTGATACGATCTTCTTACAGCAAGATCGGACAAATAGCAACAATAGCAAAAGTCGGTAAGCGCCCTGGCAATCCCCACCAGCGTATTTCCGGCCCATGCTGTTATCACCAGGTTAGCGTGTGCATACATATTAGCAAGACGTGCGGCATCGTCCACCGGCCTCTTTATTCCCGAACTTTGGTAGAGTTCTATGACTTCCTTAATGTCCGGTTTTAAGTCTGTGCGGTAGTGAATTTTTGAGGTGCCATCCGATACAAAAGGAGTGAACTCGCTTAAGTCATGGTATGAAAAAACCTTAGTTTGGGGATTGTTTATCACGAATCGCCGAATTATGTTCAATGATTCCATCCGCATCTGTGGGTCATCAGCTCTCATTTCAGCCAACGCATGGACAGGATGCTCACGATCCGACAACTCCGCCCTTAAATAGTAAGCATCTCCTACATAAAACAACCAGTTCGCCTTATACTTTAAAGCAACACCACAATGTCCCACTGTATGTCCAAAGAGTGGGATTAAATATATGTCCGTTTCGGAAACAATAGTGATTCTTCTGGCTTCAAGACCACGCCAAGTCTCCGATGTGCTCGCATAAGTTTTGATCCGTGGACGATGATCGAGTTGATGTTGGAGATAACGGTGGCTTCCTCTTTGGAAATGTTCATATTCTTCCAGCCCAACGTGGACAGTTGCGTTCGGGAAATCCGCCAATCCGCCGATATGGTCGGGGTCCAAATGGCTGACGACACAATCGGTCACTTTTTCGGGGTCCAACCCAAGGTCTTTAATCTGGCTCAGAGCTGTCCTTTTTTCATTAAATTGGAAACCTACAGCATTTATCAGGTTCCGACCAATTCGTCCATCAGGATTTTTCGTATCCAGAAGTCCGATCCCAGCATCTATGAGAATAAGGCGACTCTTGGTTTCCAGGAGTAGACAATGCCCAATAGCCCTCCCGTTACCGGGCGACTGGATCTCTAAACAGTTTAAATGATGTACCTTAACCATAAAAATCATTTTGATGACAAGCACAAAACTACGGGTCTAAGGGCAAATAAAATTGTACTGTAGCGACATTTTAAATCAGTCAAGCAAAATACGGAGGGGAGTTAAAGTTCGTTTAGATCTCTGATAAAAAGGCTGCTGGATTGTCAGTGTTTTTAAGAACTCTTTAGGGGTATAGCCGGAAAAGAATTTAAATTCCCTATTGAAATAGGATTGATCAGTATAGCCCAGTGCGTAGCTTATAGCGTTTAGCTTATGATAATGCTGATTTTGAAGCAGGTGAATGGATTGCTGAAATTTAACAATCCGTATGTAAGTTTCCGGACAAACTCCTATATGATCCCTAAATCTTCTTTGAAATTGCCTTTGTGAAATGTTGAAATCGGAAGGAAGAGACCTTGCAGTAACCTCCACCGCCCGGTTCATAATTTGCCGGATACTTTCCTCTATGAGGTAATCACACTCTTGCTGGACCAAACGGCGAAAGAGAGAGATGCTGAATAAGTCGATAACAGTTGTTACGTCAGCCGCATTTAGCAACTGGTCGTTAAACTGGCTGCCAATCAGACATTCCAAATCGACAATTGAATTAGTGAGCAAGAATGCGTCCACGCCAAAGACACGCTTTAGCGCGGCAGGAAACAAATCAACTCCGAAAATAAAAGGACTGGCAGTCACCTGATTTTTGCAAGGGTTAGTACTCTGCCCATAGACAAATGAAATCGGCAATGGACACCCAATGGAATCCCTAACAGTTGAATGGCCGTTGGAATGTTGAAATATAATCCCGGGAGCACCGTCTGCTAAGATCCTGACTGACTGGCAATCATCGTAGCCTTGTTGCGAATCAGTGTGCCAGAATCTTTTTACTATACCTTGAAGATCAGGCCGGGGTTCTATTGTTCGAATAGACATCTTCGACCTGTTAAGTGGTTTTTTCCCGGACGAGGTAGTCTTCCAAAGTCGTCGGAAGCCTGATTATATCATCCGGCCGTTCAGGAATTGCTGTATTTTCGATAACCGCTCGTGTCATGTCAACAAGGTTAGCCGCTGTATTTTCCGAAAATCCTGCAGATAATAAGGTTTCCTGCCACTTGTCCTGCGTGATAACCTCGGGGATAACCGGTTTATGCACCACCCTTGAAAAAATCCTGGCCACGTCACTGGAGCTGTATCGCTGCGGTCCGCTGAGTTCATAGATATCGCGTTTACTAAAGCCGTCTTTTTCCACCATCATTTTGGCGATAAACTTCGCTACGTCCATTGGCGAGTTCATCTCGATATTCAGGTCTTCCGGGAAAAAGGTAGGCAATAAGCCGTATTGCTCTATCGTGTTCAGGTATCCCAACCAATTGCTGAAATAATAGGATGGCCTGACAAATATTTTCCGGGCTTTCAAACCGTCAAACCCCTTCTCTAAAATTCTTGACATCCGGATGTTTCCGGTATCACCATCGATATGGGCCCCGATAGATGATAAACCAATAATAGTTTCTATCCCGGCTTGCTCAATCGCCTTCCGGTAATTCTCGACAATTCGTTCTGTATCGCCGATTATATCATTTGAGTATTGGTTTTCAGGTGTCAGCAGAAAGACGGTTGTACCGCCCTCAAATGCATTCCGTAGTTCATCTGTATCGAATAGATCAGCCTTTCTGAACTCGATACTTTTATCCTGAAGTCTTTCTGGATTCCGCACGATCGCGCGAATAGGTACATCGTACTTCTTCATATCGTTGATCAGATGTGATCCGATTTGACCGGTTGCCCCTACGATAATATTCATACTTGTTTACGTTTGAAACAGATTTGCAAATACAAAAGCGTGCTGGAAGGTTCGATTATATCATGACTCAAAGGTATTGGAAACCGTTTGCTAATAGCTTGTCATATGACAACTTTTGAAATGAATGCGAAGCTATCATCAGCAAGACGCCTCAGCTCGTTCCTGGTCATTCACAATTTAACGACGCCTCAGAATTCCAGTCAAAAATTCGGTTCATTCACCTCCAAAAAAGCGATTTATTATAGTGAAAGACCTGAGGTTGCCAACGCTTAGATGTATATATATATAGAGAGAGGGTAATCAAAACTTAAGGTCCCCTAAATCCGGTAGCCAGCCATCCAAAATATATGCTGGATTGCTGTAGTTTTTTATCAATTCTGCATCTTTTTCTTTGTCAAGCTGGCGGGATGCAGGATGCCGGCGGCTAACATCGACAGGCTTGCCGTCAAGGGTAGTGCTGTTATATTCCCAGTAACGGATATTGTCGGGGATATCCGCTACCTTTCCCCATCCTTCTGGCACGATCCCGTCAAGTTGACAATCAATTAACACGGCTTCAACATAAGGGTAGGAAAATCCGTTACTGTTCGGCGCACGCGCTATTGTGGTTTTAACATCGCCAATTGTACGAAGTGTGCAGTTCAGCAATACGTTGCCGTGGTTGGATTGCGTGTTCCGGACCCATAGATGGGGTCCATAGGTTGAGACAAAGTCGCAACTATTGAAAAATACTGACCCATATCCCAGCACATTATCTCCGAACCCCTGTATTTTGGAGTTTGTTACATAAATAGTTCCGGTTGCCTGCAAAGCATCACCGGAACCTTCGATATTCACGTGACTAACAATGTTTCTTTGACCCAAGATAAGAAGTGCCTCTGCTTGCGCCGGCTTTTCGCCTAAAGACCGCAATGTCATGTTTGCCAGATGTATCCCGTTCGAATTATGCACAGCAAACACCGCACGTAAACTGTGACTTCCTTTTGAAAGAGCAGGGTCCGCACTCATCAGTCTTGTGTTGAAAACGCCGTTGTTAGCATAATTGATAATCACTTTTTCCCTGTCTTCCCCTAAGAAAGTGATGTTTTCCTTATTGCGGAAATAGATGATCTCGTCATACTTGCCATTTTTTATGAAGATGGTTTTACGTTCGGGATTCTTCTCCGGCAGGAAGTCAACAGCGCCCTGAACCGTATTGAAATCACCTTTTCCATCCGCCGATACTGTATAAGAGCCTGAGGTAAATGATGGTGCAAGCTTCTTCGTACTGAACAACCAATCCTTTTTGCCTTTGAATCCATTAAAACTGCCATTATCAACAGAAAATACATCAGCATCAATCTGTACATAATATGTTTTGTTGTACTTCAGTTTGTTATTATGCGGGCATATTATGGCAGTGTTGCCACGAACGATCACCGGATAGAAATGAAATGCATCTGTTTCCAGATTTCCGCCGATATAGTTCTTCTGGTACACATGCTTGCTGTTTGTATCTGGTTCCTTCACCGTATAAACCTTATCTCCAACGAAGGTATAGACAAATGAGTCGTAAGGTGGCAAGGTACGGGTGTTTCTGGGGCCTGGGGGGATGCTCATATCGAGCATATCGACAAGCTCATCATTCGCGGCGTCATAGATCCTGATCGTCCCTGCATTTTTCAGCATAAACTTCGAAGGGAAAGTCAGTATGAGACGGGTGTCCGGATTAACTTCCTTAGCCTTGTGCAGGGGTGATCTTAAAACTTCGCGGCCTCTGTTTTCTTGCGCTAGTGCGTTTGAGGAGATGAATAAGTACATCGCTAACAGCGTTAACATCCTGTAAGCTTTGCGGGAGTGCGTTTGAACCATCATTATTTCGGGGTTATGGTGTTGATGTTACTTTATAGCCTAGGAAAGCTACGTACAAAACAATTTTGATGGTAGCGGATTGGGTCTCCTGTGTGGCTCTCACAGAAAACAGCGATCGTCAATCAGAAGGGCGGCTGAATGCAGGAGTATGCATGCTAAAAACGCTTCGGAAAAGCCGGCTTTCAGCAACCCGGGGTCGTTACAAACGGCCTTTCCGAAGCGTTAATATTAGAAAATCTTTTTCTTGTTAACAGTAATGTTTTTCAACTTGAAATTCTCAATAATGGAAGTATCAATCTCCAGGTACTTCTTTGCAGTTACGTTGATATTTTCGAAGTTAAAGTTCGACAGTTTAGGTTTGTAGCCCTGTCCTTCACCTTTATCAGTGGAAACGCCGACATTAAAAAAGTTCTCACAGTCCAGCTTTATATTGCGCATGGTAATGTTTTTCCCGTAAGAGTATCCCGATATCTCTTGCCCTTTCATGTCAAAGAATTGCGTCCACGGACGTATAAAAATAAAGTTGCCGATATTGCTGCCCTCAATGTCTTCCACCAGAACATATTCATAGTTCTGCGGTGTGTCAGGACGCATCTTCAGCCAAAGCAAACGCTCCGCATGGTTTACTTTTATCCTGCGCAGGATGATGTTACGATCATGAACAGACTCGCTCCCAAAAGTTAGTGCTCCGTGGCAGTATCCATAAGTACAGTCTTCGATAATGATATTTTCATTACTTCCATTGTTTGGATCTTTGTCTGCACCAGGGCCCTTACCGCCCTTTAACGCTACCGCATCGTCATTTACAGACATATAGCAATTTTTGATGAGCACATTCTTGCAAGCGTCTATATCCACCGCGTCGCTGCTCGGCGCTTTTACAGGTTTTTCCGGCGAGTATATATACAGGTCAAGCAATTTGATGTTTTCGCATTTATACAAGTGAGTCGTCCAGAAAGGCGAGTTGATTAGCCTTACACCCGAAAGCTGGACATTTTTGCTGTTTGAGATATAAACCAGTCTGGGTCTCATTTCGTCCATATTGGTGCATTTCGGATTAAACTGTCGCCTTAGCCAGAACGCTTTCCAGTACCGCAGACCGTTACCATCAATGGTTCCCTTTCCCGAAATGGTAAATCCGTCTAGCCCATCAGCGTTCACCAGAGCGGCAAAGTACTTAAGAGATTGTCCCTCCATGCGGGTCATAACCAACGGGAAATTGCTAATATCATCGCTTCCTTTTAATTTGCCACCTTCTTCAAGGTGGAGGTGCGTGCCTTTTTTGAAGAACAGAGAACCGCTCAGGAAAGTGCCTTTCGGAATAATCACTACACCACCGCCGTTCTCATGAGCCTTATCGATAACATCCTGGATGAGCTTGGTCTGGATAATCGTACTGTCGTTGCTAAGCTTATAATCCGTAATCCGGTACTGTTTTCCTAGTTTGGTGATATCAGTAGGTTTATTTTGCCTGAACCAATCCGGGATAGGTGTTCCGTCCGGAAATACCTCTTTAGCAAATGCGGCGAGGTTCAGCGTTAGGGTAAGCGCGAGCATAAGTGCAAGCCTGAATGTTTGTGTAGTCATTGAGTACAGTTCTTTGGTTAATTGGTCCTGTTCACCTGACGGCTGCAAGGGGATTTATAATTTGTCGTGCAAATCTACAAAATCCCGGCAGTTTAAATCCTCTAACAACAGACTCTTCTTTGTTTACCAAATTTGTTACTTAAAGTTAATTGGAGTCGTTCAGAATATCCTTAATTTCATCCGACTAATAGCTGTAAACCAATAAGCTGGCTAAATCGCTTGCTACAAGCAAGCAGCGCAGCAAACGACCATTTTTATTATAACCTAAGTACTCTATAATGACTTCAAGACGCGAATTTATCAGGCAGGCGGCGGTTGCTGCGGCCGGAGGCTATTTAAGTACTTTGCCATTTACGGCAAAGAGCTACAGCCGAATTATCGGTGCCAACGACCGTGTAAGGGTTGGGGTAGTCGGATTTTCCGATCGGTTCCTGAATTCGCTTTTTCCGGCGTTCACCGCCCATCACGAAAAGCTGAACTTTGATATCGTAGGAGTGTCTGATATCTGGAAGCTACGTCGGGAAGAAGGGCAGGCCTTCCTGAAGCAGAAGCTCGGTCACCAGGTAAAAGCATGTGTCAATAACGACGAGCTTTATCGCATGAAAGACCTTGATGCCGTTATCATAAGTACCGCCGATTTTCAGCATGCTCTCCATACCATCGAGGCTGTTCAGGCAGGCTGCGACGCCTATGTTGAGAAACCGTTTGCAGAAACGATGGAAGACAATTGGGCAGCGCTTAAAGCAGTCAAGGCTAGTAGTAAAATTGTGCAAATAGGGTCTCAGAGGCGAAGTGGTTCCAATTATCACGCTGCGGCTGACTTTATCAAGCAGGGCAAGTTCGGAGACATCACGATGGTAGAGCTGACATGGAACGTGAATCAGCCCGGACGGTGGAGGAGACCCGGCTTGCTGGCAAAACTGAACGAGGCAGATACCGATTGGAAGCGCTTCCTGATGAATCGTCCTTTTGAACCCTGGGATCCCCGCAAATATCTCGAATATCGTCTGTTCTGGCCCTATTCTTCCGGTATGCCGGGACAATGGATGAGCCATCAGATCGATACCGTTCACTGGTTTACTGGCCTCAAGCATCCGCGCAGTGTAGTGGCAAACGGAGGTGTCTATATGTGGAAAGATGGAAGGAGGAATTGGGATACGACCACTGCAGTGTTTGATTACGGGGAGGGAAACGCCGGGAAAGGCTTTCAGGTAACATTCAGTTCCAGGATGCACAATGGTACAGAGAAGCCTGCAGAAATATACTATTCCAATGGGGGCGAGCTTAATCTGAATACCAATCAGATCTCTCCGAACGGAGGACTTGAGCAAAAGCACGCCGAGGCAATGGGAATGAAAGCAAACTTGCTTCCCACTATCAACCTTGCCGATACGTTCAGCGAGGTTGTCGCCAGTGCTAATACAGGAGGCGACCGGCTCACCACCAACCATATGTTAAACTGGATGGAGTGTATCAGGAGCCGGAAAGAGCCTAACGCACCTGTAGAGGCTGGCTATTACCATTCAATCGCCAATGTGATGACAACTGCTGCTGCTCATTCTGGCTCAAAAGCCACATTTGACGAGCAGAAACAAGAAGTCATGGTTGGCGACAAGATTTTTACTTACTAAATGAAAGAGACTACCAGAACGATTCTGCTAATTACAGCTTTATTTTCTCTGACACAGTCTTCGCCGGTCGAAAAAAAGCTGATGCCGAACTTTAAACTAAGTGGTTTTGCCCAGGGAACTACTTATCAGGTTAGTTACTTCGCGCAGGATAGCCTGGTCACAGGAAGCGATGTAGATCTGATTCTTGCCGGCATTGACAGCTCACTTTCCCTTTATAAATCCTATTCTACTATCAGCAGGTTCAACAGCTCCCCATCAGGGTCTAAGATAGACGATCATTTCAAAAAGGTGTTTTTGAAGTCGGCTGAAGTTACCAGGCATACGGGTGGTCTTTTTGATATAACGGTACAACCACTGGTTCAGGCCTGGGGATTCGGTTCTGCCAAAGCCGCGGTAGTACCCGATTCCGCTAGTATAAAATCCACATTGAAATGCGTGGGTGCCGAGAAAGTCAAACTCAACAATAATATCCTTTTTAAATCGCTCCCCTGTGTAAAAATAGATATGAATGGCATTGCGCAAGGATACTCTGTTGATGTAATAGCGGATTTCCTCCAATCCAAAAACATCAATGACTTTATGGTGGAACTGGGAGGTGAAATACGAGTAGAGGGCCGGAAGGCCACAGGGGGCTTATTTACGATCGGTATTGAAACGCCTGACGATAGCCATAACGCTGGCAGGCCGCTCCAACGGATCCTGAAAATAAAGGCCGGAGCTATCACCACGTCTGGCAATTACAGAAACTACCATGCATCGGGCGCAAAGCGTTTTTCGCACATCATCAATCCTAAAACCGGATTTCCGGAAGAAAGTGAACTGATCAGCGTGACCGTGCACGCGCCAGATGCCATCACCGCAGATGCCTATGATAACGCATTAATGCTGATGGGAGTCGAGAAGGCACTTGCCTTCGTTGAAGCTACTGATGACCTGGCGGCTTATTTCATTTATCGGAAGCGCGACGGTACAATAGCAGATACTGCCTGTGCCAAATTTGAGAAACTATTGAACCAGCAATAAACCATAGAACATGTTAAGGCGCGATTTTTTAAAGCAAACAGGAGTACTCACAGGATCTGTTTTATTACATAGAGAGATGGCATTTAGCCAAACAGCCGGCAGTCGTATCCGGGCAGGAGTGATAGGTACAGGAGACCGGGGGAAAGGCCTCATCCATACCATGAACGAGCTGAACGAATCTTTTGAAGTCACCGCTATATGCGACGTGCTGGATTTTCGCCTTCTTGAAGCAAGAAAGATTACACGCTATGCTGCCCTGAAGCAGTTTTCAGATTATCGTAAGCTTCTGGACGACAAATCCATTGATGCCGTTTTTATCGCCACTCCATTAAACCTCCATTACCCGGTTGCGGTGGCCGCACTGGAAGCTGGTAAGCATGTGTATCTGGAAAAAACCATGACCTACAGCATTCAGGAGGCCGAAAATTTGGTGAATCTTGTCAAGAAATACCCCAAACTTACCCTTCAGGTGGGCCATCAATACCGCTACACGCCGCTTTACTACCGGGTCAAAGACATGATCCAAAAAGGCTACCTGGGTAAGGTGACACAGATAGAGAGCAGATGGGACAGAAACTGGAACTGGCGACGGCAGGTTTCCGAGCCTTCTCTTGAACGAAAGATCAACTGGCGCATGTATCAGGAATATTCCGGTGGCTTGGTGGCCGAGCTCCTTTCGCATCAGATGGACTTTGTTAACTGGGCCTTCGATACGCATCCTGATGAAGTCTTCGGAACCGGCGGTGTAGATTTTTATAAAGACGGGCGCGAAACCTGCGACAATGTCCAGGTGATGTTGAGATATGCAAAAGATAACATGATAGGCAACTTTGGAGCTACCTGCGGTAATGCCCGTGACGGTTACCTCTTCAGACTGAAAGGTACGAAGGGGACGATTTCCCTGCTCATGAACGATGCGATCTACTACCCCGAGAAAAAAACGCTTACCGAATTGGAAACTGTCGATGGTGTTACCGGAGCAACGAAAATAGTGTGGAATTCAGATGGCGGAACCCCGATACTTAAGGAGAAGTTGAAAGACGGAACCTGGTACGCTTTGAAAGACTTTCATAAGTCTGTCCATACCGGGCAATTCCCTGCATCAAATGTCATCACCGGCGCAACAACGGCGGTTTGCGTACACCTGGCAAACCAGGCCATAGCACATCACGATATAAAATTATGGAAATCAGAATATAACTTTTAAATTATGACTAATCTAAAACGTGTTTATCTTCTTGCCCTGGGCATTTTGCTTCAGGCAAGTGTAACATTCGCCTCGAATGACGAAGGAGGGTGGACAGATTTGTTTGATGGAAAAACATTGCAGGGCTGGAAAGTTCTCGGTGGTCAGGCACCTTTTAAAATGGAAGACGGGGCTATCGTCGGTACAACGACCCTCAATACCCCCAACACCTTTCTGGTAACCGAAATGGACTATGGCGATTTCGTTCTGGAACTCGACATTAAGCTGGGTGCTGAAATCAACTCGGGTGTTCAGACACGCAGTCATTTCAACCCCAACTTAAATAACGGCAAAGGTGCGGTATATGGAAGGCAGGTCGAGATCGACCCCAGCGATCGTAAATGGAGCGGCGGTATTTACGACGAAAGTCGCCGACAGTGGCTTTATCCGCTTTCGCTGAATACGGAAGCCCAAAACCTGTATAAAGCAGGAGAATACAATCACATAAAGGTGGAATGCATCGGGAATGAAACCAAAACCTGGCTTAATGGAAAGCCAGTTGCCTATGTAATCGATACGATCGATCGAAGCGGCTTCATCGGCCTTCAGGTTCACAGCATCAGTAAACAAAGTGATGCCGGCCACAAGATCTATTTCAAAAATGTCCGCATCAAAACCAGCAACCTGCAGCCTGAGCCTTTTCCTTCAGATATTTTTGTCGTCAATATGCAGCCAAACAGTTTGAGCAATCACGAAAAGCAGAGCGGATGGAAGCTCTTGTTCGATGGGAAAACCACTGACGGTTGGGTGGGTGCCTACAAAACAACATTCCCCCAAAAAGGCTGGGTCGTTAATGATGGAACTTTAACGGTATTGTCTTCAGACGGCGCTGAGTCTACTAACGGTGGCGATATCGTCAGTCGCGAAAAATACGGAGCTTTTGATCTCACGTTCGATTTTAAACTTTCGCCTGGTGCTAACAGCGGCGTCAAATATTTTGTTACCCTACAGGAAAATAACAAGGGTTCTGCAATAGGCCTGGAATACCAGATCGTCGATGACAAGTTGCACCCCGATGCAAATCTTGGGCGTGATGGAAATCGTACTCTGGCTTCCTTATATGATCTGATCACAGCAAACAAACCGGCTCGCTTTCTTCATCCTACCGGGGAATGGAACACTGGTCGGGTGGTGGTTTACCCGGATAACCGCGTAGAGCATTATCTGAACGGGGCAAAGGTTCTCGAGTATGTGCGGGGCTCAAAAGACTTCAAGAACCTCGTTGCTATCAGTAAATACAACAAGTGGCCAAAATTTGGCGAAGCACCTCAAGGTCACATCCTGCTGCAGGATCATGGAAATGAAGTAAGCTTCAGAAGCATAAAAATCAGAAAACTTAAGTAAAACCGACTCTTTGATCTAACCGTATTTTTAAGTTAAGCTATTACTGGCTACACTTAAACGCTAATTGCTCTCGTAAAGCCTCCGTT
>NZ_JAZQRL010000034.1:0-59208 GCF_045629565.1 Arcticibacter sp. | reverse complement strand
ATGTGACGCTGGCGGGAAAGGCACAGGATTGGCTTCCCGGTCTTTACTTGAGAAACTATCTCCAGCTTCTCTTCAAACGTGTGTTTTGCCATAAATGATAAACCCCAAAAGTTGTTGTCCAACTTTTGGGGTTCACTTCATGATTAATGATACACCCCTTTTGAAACACGGCTATGTACTGATTATACCAACCTGTACAACTTATCCCTTAAACGCAATAAGAGCCTTAGCTATTCGCGAAACAGCCTCTTCCTCTCCAATTACCTTTGTAATATCGAAAACGGCAGGTCCGAACTTGCCTCCAACGAGCATAATGCGGTATGGCAGCATCACATCTCCCACCTTTAGTCCTTTTTCCTGGGAGAGCTGCTTAAACGCTGCCTCCAGGTCTGCAGAGGAAAGATCTGACCGGGATGCCAGCAAGGAAGAGAATGCATGAAAGAAATCCTCCTTTTGCTCCGACCACTTCGGCTGAACCGAATTAAGATCGTACTCTGCCGGCGCCCGGAAAAAATAGCCTGCCTGCTGAACGAAATCAGTTGTAAACGTGCAGCGGTCTTTAACCAGATCGATAACGGAAAGGAGCTTATCCTCAGAGGCCTCAATACCCTGCTGAACAAAAAGCTTCGAAACTTCCGGATATAGTTTTTCCGCAGGCGTCCTTTTGATCCACTCAGCGTTAAACCACCTGGCCTTCTCGTAGTTAAACTTCGCTCCAGCTTTGCTGACATGTTCAAGGCTAAATTTTTCAATCAACTCTTCGAGGCTGAACAGTTCCTGCTCGGTGCCGTCATTCCAGCCCAGCATAGCCAGCATATTGATAAACGCCTCGGGCAAGAAGCCGATCTCACGGAATCCGGGAGTTACTTCTCCCGTTACGGGATCTGTCCAACTCATGGCATAGACGGGGAAGCCAAGCCGCTCTCCATCGCGTTTGCTTAACTTGCCATTTCCGTCGGGCTTTAAAATCAATGGAAGATGCGCCCATTTAGGCATTTCGTCTTCCCATCCCAGATATTTCCATAAAAGCAAATGAACAGGGGCTGAAGGCAGCCACTCTTCGCCCCGAAAGGCGTGCGTTATCTTCATTAAATAATCATCGACCACTACGGCAAGATGATAGGTAGGCATCCCGTCGGCCTTTAACAGCACTTTGTCATCTGAAAGACCGGCCTCAAAACTCACGTCGCCCCTGATCAGATCTATGAAAGATATCGTCTCTCCCTCGGGTATCTTGATACGAATGACATAGGGGGCACCGCTATCGAGCAATTGCTTAACCTCCTCCTGTGACAGGGATAGGGAGTTTTTCATTTCCTGGCGGCGTGCGTGACCGTACTGAAAATTGGGTATCTCTTTTCGCTTGGCTTCAAGCTCGGCGGAGGTATCAAATGCATAATAAGCATAACCTTCCTGAACTAATCTTTCCGCATATTCGCGATACAGGGGCTTGCGTTCGCTTTGACGGTAAGGACCATAAGGACCGCCTACCAGCGGACTTTCATCTGCGTGAAACCCACACCATTCCAGACAATCCGCGATGTATTGTTCGGCTCCTTCTACGTATCTGCTCTGGTCGGTATCTTCAATTCTCAGAATGAATTTACCGCCATACCTTTTAGCAAAAAGATAGTTAAATAAAACTGTACGTACACCTCCGAGGTGCAAACCTCCAGTTGGGCTGGGAGCAAAACGTACCCTTACGTTATCCGTCATAACTTATAAATGAAAGGTAAAGATACGCTTCCTTCGCTTCATTACAAACAGGACAAGCCCTGCACGGAGCCCACGGTCATGTAAGTGCCTTATTTTAAATTTCATGGTACTTTAATAAGCAAATGTTTCTATTTTTGCCTACCTTTTCTATAGATTTACCGATTGTTAGTAAATTGAAGAGGCAATAGAATAGAAAATGTCAGAGATTCTGGAAAATAAAGTACAAGAGCTAGCAGCGGTTGCATCAAAATTGTCGCCGCAGGAAGGCTTGGCTTTGCTAGCTAAACAGTTTGAGGGAAAGATCATTTTTTCTACCAGTTTCAGCTGGGAGGATCAGGCTATCGCTCATATGATCCTGAGCCAGTCGCTGCCTGTTAAGATATTTACACTGGACACGGGCCGCATGTTTAATGAGACCTACTATGTATGGAGCCGTACCAATGAGCAGTACAACACCAAGATTGAAGCATACTACCCTAATCAGGAAGCTATTCAAACCTTCGTAAGCCTGAAAGGTCCGAACTCTTTTTATGAATCGGTAGATAACCGGAAATCTTGCTGCTTTATCAGGAAGGTTGAACCCCTCAGAAGAGCTCTTGCGGGGCATTCGCTCTGGATTACAGGTTTGCGAGCCGAACATTCACCCGACCGTGGCGACCTCCCCGAAATAGAATGGGATGAGACCAATAAGATCATCAAGTACCACCCGTTGCTTCATTGGACAACAGATGAAGTCCGTGCTTTCATTAATCAGCACGGTATTCCCTATAATACTCTTCATGACAAAGGTTTTGTCAGCATTGGATGTGCTCCATGTACCCGGGCTATACAGCCTGGAGATGACTTTAGAGCTGGCAGATGGTGGTGGGAAGACAGAACGAATAAAGAATGCGGCCTTCATGCCCATTCATAATATAAAAATATAGTTTTTATGCCGCAACATACATTGGATTATCTTGACCTGCTGGAAGCGGAGTCTATACACATTATGCGCGAGGTAGCGGGTCAGTTTGAACGCCCTGCGCTTTTATTTTCTGGTGGTAAAGATTCTATTACCCTTGTACAATTAGCTCTTAAAGCTTTCAAGCCGGGCAAAATTCCTTTTCCGTTGGTTCACATAGACACGGGTCATAATTTCCCGGAAGCACTGGAATACCGTGACAGGATTGCGGAGCAATATGGAGCTAAGCTCATTGTGAGAAAAGTGGAAGATACGATCAAAGCAAGAGGTCTTAAAGAGCCTTCAGGCAAGTTCGCGTCCCGTAATGCACTGCAATCATACACCCTGCTGGATACCATCGAAGAGTTCGGCTTTGACGCCTGTATAGGCGGCGCACGCAGGGATGAAGAAAAAGCCCGGGCTAAGGAACGTATCTTTTCGGTAAGAGACGAATTCGGCCAGTGGGACCCTAAAAAACAGCGCCCTGAGTTATGGAACCTGTACAATGGTAAAATTGCACTTGGAGAGAACGTTCGGGTATTTCCGATCAGTAACTGGGTTGAGCTTGACGTTTGGAACTATATCAAGCGTGAAGGAATTGAGCTTCCCTCCATCTACTTTACGCATGAGCGCGAAGTGATTGTCCATAATGAGCATCTGGTTGCTATGTCTGATTTTATCCGTGTAGATGAAGGCGACGTGATTGTCAGGAAGAACGTCAGATATCGTACGGTCGGAGACATGACCTGTACAGCGGCTGTTGAATCAACGGCATCTACGATTGATGATATCATCGCCGAGATTCACCGCACTAATATTAGTGAGCGAGGCGAAACGCGGATCGATGATCAGGTGTCTGAGGCGGCGATGGAAGATCGCAAAAAGAACGGCTACTTCTAGATCGTTCTGAAACGAATGGCTCTTTTTGCTGAGCTTAACAATCACGATACGGTAAATGCCTGGCGCTTACCGGTTAAGAAAGAACAAAAACTAAATGGATTTACTGCGATTTATAACAGCTGGTAGCGTTGATGACGGAAAAAGTACCCTTATCGGGAGACTTTTATATGATACGGATTCGATAAAGGTTGACCAGCTTGAAACGATTCAGAAACAGAGTAAGAATAAGTCTGAAGGCGAAATTGACCTGGCTCTTTTTACAGACGGCTTGCGTGCTGAGAGAGAACAGGGTATTACTATCGATGTAGCATACAAGTATTTTAATACGGATAAGAGAAAGTTTATTATTGCGGACGCACCGGGCCATATCCAGTACACCCGAAATATGGTTACAGGGGCCTCTAACTCTGATCTGATCATTATACTGGTGGATGCCCGCCTGGGTGTGATCGAGCAGACTCGTCGGCATACCATTCTTGCCTCTCTCCTGCAGCTTCCACATGTGGTCGTGACCATCAATAAAATGGATATGGTAGACTTCTCTCAGGAAGTGTACGATTCCATAGTGACGGAATATTCAAAAATGGCTGAATCGCTGAACATCAAGGATGTGAAGTTCATTCCGATCAGCGCCCTGAATGGGGACAATATTGTCAACCCTTCGGCTAATACACCATGGTTTAAGGGCGAAACCCTGCTTCACCTGCTGGAGAATGTAAATGTAGCACAGGATATAAACTACGATGAATCGCGGTTCCCTGTCCAGTACGTAATTCGTCCTCAATCAGATGATCTGCACGATTATCGCGGTTATGCAGGAAAGGTTCTGAGCGGTACTTATAAAAAGGGCGATCGTGTGACGATTCTTCCTGATGGTATTGATTCGGTTATCGAAGCCGTGGAGGTCCATGGAGCGGAAGTTGAAGAAGCGTTTGCCCCGCAAAGTGCTGTTATCCGGCTTAAGGATGACATCGACATTAACCGTGGCGACCTGATTATCAAGCAATCGGATATTATCAAGGTATCTCAGGATATACAGGCGACGCTTTGCTGGATGGATAACAGACCGCTGGTGAAGGGTAATAAATACCTGCTGCAGGTTCAGAGCAAGCGTGTGAGATGTGTTATTAAAGAAATCAATTATAAAATTGATGTAAACACCCTTGAACGCCATGAGGATTTTGACCAGGTAGGCTTAAACGACGTGGTAAACGTCACCATTAAAACGGCATCTCCTATTGCTTATGACAGTTATAATACGCTTAGGGCTAACGGTGGAGCAATTCTTATCGACGAGACAGCTCATACTACCGTTGCAGGCTGTATGCTTCAATAGGCACCTTGAATACCATATTATTCGTTAGATTTATATAGCGAATAATATGGATACCGCAGAGAGGAATTATGCCGGGCTGATCGCTAAGATCGATGAGTTTATACGTAAATACTATTTGAATAAAATAGTGCGTGGATCGCTATATCTGGCGGCTGCTCTTTCAACCGGCTATATATTCATTACTGTTTCAGAATATTTTGGAAACTTCAGCCCGTTTACGCGGGCTGTTTTCTTTTATAGCTTCATACTGCTGCAGGCTGGCGTATTCCTGAGGTTTCTTCTGATGCCGCTTTTGGGATATTTCAGGCTGGGTAAGCGGATAGACCATCACCAGGCATCTTTCATTATTGGCAGACACTTCCCCCATGTGAAGGATAAGCTGGTTAATGCACTCCAGTTGAAGGAGCTGGCCGGGACATCCCTTGAATCGAATACCATCATAGAATCGGCTATCAACCAAAAGATCGCTGATCTTAAACCAGTTCCTTTTAAGTCGGCCATACGCATCGCCGAAAACCGAAAATATCTTCCCTATGCGCTGCCTCCGCTCCTGGTAATTTTTTTATTGGCTCTGACAGCACCGTATATCCTGAGTGAGGGAACCGAAAGGATTATTCATTACAAAAAGCCTTATGAGAAGAAGGCTCCTTTCCGCTTCGTTGTGCTTAATAAAGATCGGACAGCCTTGCGGGGCGAGGACTTTGATGTTTATCTTAAATTGGTAGGAAATGAGGTACCGGATGCGGTCTACGTGGAAGACGGACCTCATACTTTTAAGATTGGAAAAGAGAACACGGTCAGCTTTAAGCACACCTTTAAAAACCTCCAGAAGACGAAGATCATACGCTTTAAGGGAGGTGAGTTCTTTTCAGAGCCTTTTGTTATTGAGGTGCTGCAGCGTCCTTCTTTAACTGACGCCGAAGTTGACCTGATCTACCCAAAATACCTGAACAGGAAGAACGACAGGAAAAATAGCTTGAGCGATCTGACAGTACCTGCCGGTACCCGCGTCGTCTACAACATTGTTGCTGATCATACGTCACACCTCAGCGTATCCGGAGAGGAGGGCAAGCAGCAGCGTTTGGAGAGGAAAAATGGTAAGACGTATCAGTATTCCTTAACGGCAACAAAATCTACAAGTCTTAAGTTTCTGGCGAAAAGTACCGTTGGACAAGATACGGAGCTTGTCAATTTCCGGATAAACGTTGTTCCTGATGATGTTCCGTCCATTCAGATCGTGGAGCGAAAAGACTCGCTTGATAACCAGATGTCGTTTTTTATAGGACAGATTAACGACGATCATGGCTTTAAGGATTTGCGGTTGATGTACAGGATCAGGGAAGGCGATAAAACGTTGCCGCTTCGATCTAAACCTATCGCTCTGGACCGCCTGTCGGTGCAGCAATCTTTCTTTCAGAGTGTTACTGCCACTGATTTTAAGCTTGAGCCGGGACAGGATCTTGAATTCTACTTCGAAGTACGCGATAATGATGCTGCGGGAGGCTACAAGCGTTCAAGAACAGAGACGATGCGGGTGGCCCGCCCGTCTCTCAGCGCAACCGCGAAACAGGTGGAGCAGTCGCAACGAATCACAGAAGCGAAGCTACAGCAGGCGATCACGGGGGCTGCAGCTATTGAGTCGGAAGCTAAACGGTTGAACAGAGATTTGATCAATGAAAAAGAGCTGTCGTTTTCGCAGAAAAAGCAGGTAGCGGATCTGCTTCAGAAGCGAAAGGATCTGGAGCAACTGATCAGGGAGACGAAGGAAGAAAGTGAGAAAAGCCGCATGAATCAGAAGGACTTGTATGCCAACGCAGATGCGATGATGGAAAAGCAACAGCAACTGGAGAAGCTTTTGGACCAGGTACTTGATGACAAAACCCGCGGCCTTTTGAGGGAAATTGAAAAAATGCTTCAGGAAAATCAAAAGGCAGGAACGCAGCACGAGATCAGTAAGATGCAAACGGGGAGTAAGGAGCTTCAGAAAGAGCTTGATCGCATCCTGGAGCTCTACAAGCAACTGGAGTTTGAACAGAAGCTCACGCGCACGCTTCATGAGCTAGAAACAACAGCGGCTGAGCAGAAGCAGCTGGCCCTTACTATTGCTGGTGACGCCGGGAGTCAAAGGGAAACGCTTCGGCACCAACAGGGCCTGTCGGAAAAGTTTAAGACTATCAGGAAAGATCTGGCTTCTCTGGAAGAGAAAAGCCGGAAGCTGGAACGGAGCCGTCCTCTTGTGCAGTCTGCCGAAAAACAGCAAGCTATAGTGAAGGCCCAGGTTCAAAGTGAGAAGGCTATCTCCAATGCTGATATGACCAGGGCCCAGAAAGATATGAATGCTGCGGCGACCGAAATGGCAGCTCTCTCTTCTGAGCTGGAAAAGGCCAAAAATAATAGTCAGACAGCAGAAAATAAGGTAAAGATGGCGACACTTAACCAGATCTTGGACAACCTGCTAAAGTCGTCGTTTGATCAGGAAAAGCTGCTGCAGGCGATTAAGGCCAGCCAGTCTGCTGATCCTCACTTGGCTGCATATACCCAGACGCAACTGCAGATTAAGGATAATATGAAAACGATCGGCGACAGCCTTTATGCTTTAAGTCGCATTCTGCCCCAGATAGAGTCGACAGTAAACATGGAAGTTGGGAATATCGGTGCCTATATTAATTCTTCCTTAGAGGGCATGGCAGAGCGCAGATTAAGTGACGTTACGAGGTTTCAACAACGGTCTATGACCTCGATGAATAACCTGGCTTTGCTTATTGCTGAAGTCAGGGAACAGCTTGATCGCGCTATGAAAAACGCATCGGGGCAGGGTCAGGGTCAACAGAAGAGCCTTTCTCAACTGATACAGCAACAGGATGAGCTCAATAAGAATATGCAAAAAGCCAGGGAGCAGCTCAAACAAAACGGCCAGCTGAATGGTAAAGATATGGGGAGCTATAAGCTGTCTGAAAAAATGGCCAGAATGGCCAGAGAACAAAATTTGATAAAACGAGCATTGGAGGATTTCACCAAAGCATTGATGACACAAGGGGTGAGAGAATTGGGAAATCTGCAGAAATTAGCAAAAGATATGGAACAAAGCGAGACGGAGCTCGTAAACAAGAAAATTCAGTTGGAGACAATGAACAGGCAAAGGGATATTTTGGCCCGACTGTTGCAAGCTGACAAGTCTGATAGGGAGCGCGAACTGGATGACAAACGTGAAAGCAGGCAAGGTACGCACTTTTCACCGGGCGCTATTCCACTATTACAGCAATTGAAAGAGATTAAAGCTAGAGAAATAGATTATCTTAGGAGTGTTCCTCCTGGCCTCAATTCTTTTTATCAACTGAAAGTTGGTGATTATTTTAGATCTTTAACATCAAAACAGTGAATATGACAACTAATTGGGTAGATAATTCGGATAATTCCGTTCTTTATACTTTGCAGTTGCCCTCAAAGTTGGAAAGCATTACTATTCTCGAAAACTTTATTGACACTATTCAAGAGGAGAATAGCATCCCCGAAAGTGTTTATGCCAATATGCTGACTTGTTTAAATGAGGTTGTGATCAATTCAATCATCCACGGCAACAAACAAGACGAGTCTAAGAAAGTGTACATTAACCTGGAAATAATCGGCAAGAAGGTACTTCAATACACGATTACCGACGAAGGCGAAGGATTTGATTATAATAATCTTCCGGACCCGACCGCTCCTGATAACCTGGAGAACCTTTCGGGCCGGGGCATCTTCATCGTTAAACATCTGGCGGATCAATGCATCTTTAATATGACAGGAAACCAAATAGAATTACATTTTAAGATCTGATGGCCAAAGAGCGTATCCTTTTTCATTCAGAGGGAATTCCCTTTGTGCTTAAACAAAAAGGCGAGATCCGTAAGTGGATTAAAGCCACAATTGCCAACGAAAACCAGCGTTGCGGAGACCTGTCATTTATTTTCTGTAGTGATGACTATCTTCTGGATATGAATATCCGGTATCTGAATCATGATACGCTTACTGATATTATTACCTTCGACAACAGTGAACAAGAAGGCTTGATTGAGGGGGATATTTTCATCAGTATCGATCGCATTAAAGATAATGCTTCCAGCTTCAACACGTCTGAACGGGATGAGCTCCATCGCGTCATTATACACGGTATTCTTCACCTGTTAGGATACCAGGATAAAGGCAAAGAGCATAAAGCTAATATGACTGCGAAAGAGAACCAATACCTGAGGGCCCGAACGTTCTAAGTCCTTTCATTTACTGACCTTTCTGTTATAGAAAAGCCTGTTTTATTTGCTTATTTTTGCAAATTAAACGTCGACTTTGAAAAAAGCTATTGTTATAGGAGCTAGTGGCCTGATAGGGTCAAGCCTGATTCGTTTGCTGTTGTCAGACAATGGCTTCAAAGAGGTTGTCGCCCTGGTGCGCAAGCCCCTTTCGATACAACATAAAAAGCTTAGTCAATACATCATTGACTTTGATAAGGAAGGATCCTATTCGAAGCACGTATACGGCGATGTGATCTATTGCTGTCTGGGGACGACTAAGGCGAAGACCCCTGACCCGGCTGATTACAGAAGAGTTGACTTTGAATATCCTCTGAATTTTGGGAGGGTTGCGCGGACACAGGGCGTAAGCCAATATCATCTTGTTTCTGCATTAGGCGCTGATAGTCAGTCGGTTATACCCTACAACAAATTAAAGGGTGAACTAGAAGATGCATTGAAGCTGTTGAAATTCAGTTGCTTATGCATATACCAGCCGTCCCTACTGGATGGTTCCAGAGCGGAGTCAAGACCCGCTGAAAAGGCTGGCATAATGCTGATGCGCGGACTGAATGTGCTGCTTGTTGGACCACTAAAGAAATACAGAAGTATTAAAGCTAGTACGGTAGCGAAAGCTATGGTAATTAATACACATAAGAATCTTAATGGAGTACATGTTTATACTTCAGACAAGATCAAAGAAATAATATGAGCATTTTATCAGGAGAACAGTTAAGCCATGTATTTAATGATACCTGGTTATTTAAGGATTTGACGTTTGGGATCGCAAAAGGACAGAGGGTATCGTTGGTTGGCATCAACGGTTCCGGAAAATCAACGCTTTTGAAAATCCTTGCGGAAAAGATAGCACCGAAAGAAGGAAAGGTTGTAAAAGAAAGAGGCTTGCATATTGGGTACCTGGAACAGGATCCTGATTTCACCGGACAAAATACCATATCTGACTACATATACAGTATGGATAATGTGCAGCAGCAAGTCATCAGGCAGTATGAGAAGCTTATCGAAGATGAGCATCCTGACCCAAAGGAGCTCGAGCGATTGATCGACCAGCTGAGCGAACTTGATGCCTGGGAATATGAACATCAGATTAAAACGATTTTACAACGCTTGTCTATAGAGGACCACCAGCAGGAAATAAAAAGTCTTTCCGGGGGACAGCGTAAGCGACTGGCATTGGCAAAGCTGCTGATCGATAATCCGGATGTGTATATATTGGACGAGCCTACCAACCATTTAGATATTGAAATGATCGAATGGCTGGAGAGTTTCCTGACGACTGGCAATAAGACGGTATTGATGGTAACACACGACAGGTATTTTCTTGACAATGTATGTAATCAGATCATTGAACTGGACAAGCAGAAGCTTTTCAACTATAATGGCAAGTACAGTTATTACCTGGAGAAGAAGTCGGAGCGCGAGGCGGAAGATGCTTCATCTTTACAAAAGAACCGTAATCTCTTGAAGAAGGAGCTGGAGTGGATGAGACGGATGCCTCAGGCGAGGGCTACTAAATCAAAGGCTCGTATTGACGCTTTCTATGACCTGGAGGCGAAGACCAAAACTACCCAAAGCCAAAAAGTGGAACTTAGCACATCAGTTTCCCGTCAAGGCAATAAGATAATTGAAATACATAATGTAAAGAAAGGCTTCAAAGACAAAGTTCTTATTGAAGATTTCAGCTATACTTTCAAAAAAGGCGATAAGATAGGCATTGCCGGGCGCAATGGAACAGGCAAGTCAACCTTGCTTAACTTGCTGACGGGTGTAAGCCAGCCTGACTCTGGTACCATCTCTATTGGCGAGACGACCGTTTTTGGCTACTATAAACAGGCCGGTTTAGAACTGAATAACGACGAACGAGTAATTGATGTGGTCAAGAATGTGGCGGAATATATTTTGATGGCCGATGGCAAGACGCTTACTGCCTCCCAATTACTGACGCACTTTCTCTTCCCTCCTGCTAAGCAACACAACATGGTGAGCAAGCTTAGCGGTG
Organism: Arcticibacter sp.; assembly: GCF_045629565.1. Lineage (GTDB taxonomy): Bacteria > Bacteroidota > Bacteroidia > Sphingobacteriales > Sphingobacteriaceae > Arcticibacter. The sequence goes on along the minus strand of NZ_JAZQRL010000034.1, from coordinate 48,031 downwards.
GAGAAAAAAAGCGATTGCAGCTAATGCGCGTACTGATGAAGAATCCAAATGTGTTGATATTGGATGAGCCAACAAACGATCTGGATATTGATACCCTTAATATACTTGAAGAGTTCCTTGAACGTTATTCTGGTGTACTCTTACTGGTATCGCATGACCGTTATCTGATGGACAGGCTGACAGAACAGTTGTTCATTCTGGAAGGGAATAAAAAAGTAAGAGTCTATTCTGGCAATTATACCGATTACAGACTGGAGAAAGATAATGAGTCGAAAGTCAGGGAAGAAGTAAAGACCACCACAAAGAACACGACTGACAGCAATAAAAAGAATAAGCTTTCATATAAAGAAGAACGGGAACTGGAAGAAATTGATAGTACCATTCCCGAAACAGAGAAGAAGATCGAAGAACTGAGCAACAAACTAAATCAGGGTTTAACAGACCATGAAGAGCTTTCCAAGTTGGCTTTGGAGATACAGCATCTCAAAGATAGACTGGACGAAATGAGTTCGAGATGGCTGGAGTTAATGGAAATTAAAGAGGTGTAATCACATATGGTTCCACGTGGAACCATATAAAGCGATATAAACGTTCCACGTGGAACAGACACAAAATGTTTAGAAAATACGATATAATTGTTGTAGGGGCAGGACATGCAGGCTGTGAGGCTGCTGCAGCAGCCGCTAATTTAGGATCATCGGTACTTTTGATAACCATGAATATGGGAACCATTGCACAGATGAGTTGCAATCCTGCGATGGGTGGTGTAGCGAAAGGACAGATTGTTCGGGAGATAGATGCCATGGGTGGATACTCGGGAATCGTCTCGGATAAGTCTACTATCCAGTTCCGGATGCTAAACCTGTCAAAGGGACCCGCTATGTGGAGTCCAAGGACGCAGAATGACCGCATGCGTTTTGCGGAGGAATGGAGACTCATGCTGGAGCGAACTCCAAACGTAGACTTCTGGCAGGATACTGTTAAAGAAATACTCGTTACGGGCGACAGAGTCACAGGGGTGAAAACTTCACTTGGCATAGACATTCGCAGTGACGCCGTGGTATTGACTAACGGAACATTTCTAAATGGCATCATTCACATAGGAGAGAAACGATTCGGTGGCGGGAGGACTGCTGAAAAGTCGGCTACCGGACTAACTGAACAATTAGTGGAGCTAGGCTTTGAGTCGGGAAGAATGAAAACTGGAACCCCCCCTCGCGTTGATGGCCGGAGCCTGAACTATTCCTTGATGGAAGAACAGTGGGGAGACCAAAATGCTGGCCGCTTTTCGTACACGGACGTCGATATCCCAACGGAGCAACGTTGCTGCTGGATAACCTACACCAACTCCTCCGTACACGAAACGCTTAAGGAAGGCTTTGAAAAGTCGCCCATGTTTACCGGAAGAATCAAGGGACTTGGACCGCGTTATTGCCCGTCTATTGAAGATAAGATCAACCGTTTTGCTGAGCGGGACCGCCATCAGATCTTCGTAGAACCTGAGGGCATGAACACCGTAGAAATTTACGTGAACGGATTTTCAACTTCGCTTCCGGAAGATATCCAATATAAAGCGCTGACTAAAATACCAGGCTTCGAGAACGTGAAAATGTTTAGACCGGGATATGCCATAGAATACGACTTCTTCCCTCCTACCCAACTGAGCCTGACATTGGAAACCAAATTAATTAATAACCTCTTTTTTGCGGGCCAGATTAATGGAACTACAGGATATGAAGAAGCGGCGAGTCAGGGATTTATTGCCGGCATTAACGCTCACCAAAAAATTAACGATCTTCATGAGCTGATCATGAAAAGATCTGAATCCTATATCGGAGTACTTATTGACGACCTGGTCACGAAAGGAACTGAGGAGCCATACCGTATGTTTACTTCGCGCGCAGAGCACCGATTGCTTTTACGTCAGGATAATGCCGATATCAGGTTGAGTCCTATAGGCCACAAACTGGGACTCATTAATGATGAACGATTAAAGAAGGTGGAGGATAAAATCAGCCATTCTGATAACATTGTGAAATATCTGAAAGCCACTTCCATTGAACCCTCACAGGTAAATGGACTGCTGGAGGAACTGGGCACGGCACCAATACCACAAAATTTCAAACTGTTTCAACTCTTGACGCGTCCCCAGGTAGCACTCTCTGATTTGAGACGAGCGAGCGGAGGCTTGGAAGACCTCTTATCCGGATTTGATAAGGAGACTGTAGAGCAGGCTGAAATCAAAGTTAAGTATGAGAGCTATTTCGAAAAGGAACTGGAGATCGTGGGAAAGATGAAGCGGATGGAAGATCAGGAAATCAACCCGGATTTTGATTACTCCTCCATGGGATCTTTGTCGAAAGAGGCCAGGGAAAAGTTAAGAAAGATCCGTCCAAGGACTCTAGGTCAGGCCTCGAGAATATCGGGCGTATCTCCTTCAGATATTTCCGTAATTATGGTGCATTTAAAGTAATATAGCCCTAAATAATTGATTTACAACAAGTTAACATATTTAAACTGCGACGCATTTTAATGCGATCTGCGGCGTTAAAAAACACCAAGCGAGATAACACTCCATATTGAGATAAATATCGTTAAACAGCTTATAAATGCGTAATACACAGCTCTCTGTTTTTTTTGCCATTTTCGTGTCCAGTATGATGATACTCTTCTTTCCGGGATGCGCAAGTATACAAACTCCAACTGGTGGCCCCAGGGATAGCATTGCACCAAAGGTATTGAAAGAGACCCCGGCTAATTTTACGACCGGGTTTCGCTCAGATGAGATTAACATCCAGCTCGATGAGTATTTCAAAATAAGCAATGAATCTAAAGAATTCAGCATATCTCCATCAATGGATAAAAATCCGTTTTTTAAGGTGAGGAAAAAAGTGCTGAATATTCAGCTTCAGGATACCCTCGCACCTAACACTACGTACACGATAAACTTTGGAAGAGGCCTGGTTGATTACAACGAGGGCAACGTCTTAAAAAACTATATGTATGTTTTTTCTACTGGAGATAAGATTGATTCATTGACCATTAGTGGAACAGTCACGAACACGCTAACGAAACAACCCGTACTTGATGCTACTGTATTCATCATTCCCCTGAGCCAGGATTCGATATTCGGCAAAAGACGAGCTAACATCTTTACCACTACCGACTCTTCAGGAAACTTCAGCCTGAAATACCTGAGGGCTAATACGTATCGGGTATATGCATTGAAAGAAGAAGGTGGAGACAGAGTCTACAATTCGCCGAACGAGGAAATCGCCTTCCTTAGTGAACCCCTGGTGTTCAGTAAAGACACAGCTGGAATTAAGTTGGAACTATTCAAACAAGAGGCCGGAAATTTCAGGATAGTGGACAGAAAGATCGAGAAAGATGGAAAGATCGTATACATGTTCAATCAGAAACTGAGCCGGCCGGGAATCCGTATATTGCAACCGCAACAACTCGATCAGTCAAAAATCGTAGAATTTAGTCGGACCAACGATACCTTATCTATGTGGACTGAAAAAATGGACTTCGATTCGATACAGGTCGCGATTATGAATGAAGGCAAAGACATCGATACTTCAGTGATCAGAAGAAATAAACGGGACGAGTACAACCGCGAGCTCAAGATTACGGATAATACCCCCAGTTCAAGAATTAAGCCGGGATCGGATTTGGTATTGACTTTCTCCGCACCTGTCGGCGATAAAATTGACCCTTCCAAGATAACTTTCCTTCAGGATTCGGTATCAGTAAGCGGCCTTCGAATTTTCAGAGATACCCTTTCGACCAGAAAATATATATTCAAATACCCCTGGAGGATAGAGCGAAGTTATATCCTCAAGCTTGATGAAAATGCCTTTTCGGGACGCTTTGGGGGGGCAAATAAACCGTTTGAAAAAGTTTTCTCCCGGGATGAAGAACTCAACTACGGAAATCTGGCCCTGAGTGTTAGTGTCCCTGACACCTCGCAGCAATACATTGTTCAACTTCTTAATGAGAAGGACGAACTATTAAAGGAAACTATAATCAATAAAAATAGCGTGATCCAATACAATATGTATTCGGTTGGAAAGTACCGCTTCAGGGTAGTCTATGATTCTAACAGAAATGCGAAATGGGACACGGGAGATGTATACCTTAAAAAGCAACCGGAGAAGGTTTGGAATGCTAACGTTGAAATCACGTTAAGAGCGAACTGGGAGCTGGAGGAAAAGCTAACTATTCCTCCGGAGACATAAACCAGTCTGAGTACATGATATAATTTTTAGGCAGCTGGATTAATAATTCACGCTGGGCATCGGAAATTGCCTTAACCCGCTTTGCAGGCGTGCCCGCATAGATATAGCCCGACTCGCAACGCGTATTTTCGAGTACTACTGAGCCAGCGGCAATAATGGTAAAAGGCTCAACCACAACGTTATCCATTACAATAGCGCCCATTCCAATAAGCACATTATTCTCAAGGGAACAACCATGAACAAGTGCGTTATGCCCTATTGAAACATTGTCGGCAATACTTGTTGCTGCTCGTAAATAAGTGCAATGAATGACAGCACCATCCTGGATATTGACATTATTGCCTATTCGGATAGCATTTACGTCTCCGCGGACAACCGCGTTGAACCAAACCGAGCAGTTATCCCCCATTGTCACGTCGCCTACAATAGTGCTATTTGGAGCTAAAAAACAATCAGCCCCAAAAGTTGGCTCTACTCCTTTAACTGGTAATATTAATGGCATATGATTCTTTATAAAATAGTGTCTTCCGGAGTTTCCTGATGAACAGGATAATCCGTAGTGTAGTGCAAACCACGACTTTCCTTTCTTTTTAACGCAGATTTGATAACAAGATAAGCACATTGAATAACATTGCGAAGTTCACATAGCTTAACGGAGAGTTTGGTCATCTTGTAAAACTCCTCCGTTTCAGAATGCAACAGTCCCAGTCGTCTGAGTGCTCTTTCCAGACGAAAGTCTGAGCGAACGATGCCGACGTAATCACTCATAATTTTTTGAGTTTCTCTCAAGTTATGAGTAACCAAAATATCTTCGTTAGACAACACGGTATTGGTTTCATCCCATTCCGGGATCTGCTCAGGGATAATATTCGATTGGTATTGCTTCAAAGCATCTACGTATATTCGGTGCGCAAAAACGGTAGCCTCAAGTAAGGAATTGGAAGCCAAGCGATTCGCTCCATGCAGCCCGGTTGAGGAACACTCCCCACAGGCGTAAAGCCGATGTATGGAAGATCTTCCGTACTCATCCACCATGATTCCTCCACACATATAGTGACATGCAGGCGTTACCGGGATATAGTCACGACACATGTCGATACCTATACTGAGGCATTTAGCATATATATTCGGAAAATGGCGCAGGATATCTTCTTTAGAGCGATGTGTTATATCCAGGTAAACAAACTCATCCCCCGACTTCTTCATCTCGGAATCTATAGCACGTGCGACGATATCTCTCGACGCAAGAGAAAGCCGCGGATCATATAGGTGCATAAACTCCTTGCCATCTTTGGTGCGCAGCACTCCTCCAAACCCACGAACAGCCTCGGATATCAGAAAAGAAGGATATTCCCCGGGATTATAAAGTGCAGTTGGATGGAATTGTATGAACTCCATGTTTCTTACCTTTCCCTTAGCACGGTAGACCATAGCGATTCCATCGCCTGTAGCTATGGTCGGGTTAGTTGTATTTGAATAGATATGACCTGCCCCGCCCGAAGCCATGACAGTAACCCTGGAGAGGAACTTCACGACCCGACCAGTCGTACTGTCCAGCGCATAGATACCATAACATTCAATGTCATCAGAACGCTTATCCACGAGTTTTCCACAATGATGTTGCGTGATCAGCTCGACAGCTATAAAATGGGTGAGAATTTCGATGTTCGGATTAGTATGGACCTGCTCCAACAACGCCCTTTCAATCTCGAACCCGGTAACATCCTTATAATGAAGCACTCGGTGTTCCGAATGACCACCTTCCTTAGCCAGGTCATAGATACCTTGCGTATTTTTGTCGAAACGCGTACCATAGTCTATGATCTCCTGAATACGCTCAGGCCCCTCATTAACTACTATATCAACAATTTTCTTATTACAAAGCCCGTCACCGGCAATCAAGGTATCTTCGACGTGTTTGTCGAAAGAATCTTGTTTATCCACAACTACAGCCACACCACCCTGGGCATACTTCGTGTTTGATTCATCTTCATTTGCTTTCGTAACTATCAGTACTCTACCATGTTTTGCCGCCTTTAGTGCAAAACTTAATCCGGCGATCCCAGAACCAACAACTAAGAAATCAACATCTCTCATGGATAACTATTCTAAAAATTAAAATCCTCTATCGGTTATGTGGATAACCTACGTAAAGATGTTAATTTTGAACCTAACAAGGCTAATAATTTTTAATAACTAATCGATTACCGCAGAACGCGGGGAAAATTTTTGTTTTTTGATAAAGTTATCAGCCCGAATGAGCAGAGTTATCAACGTTTTCCACACACCAAGAAATGAACAGGAAAAATTTTCTTCCAAAAATTTGTTTTCTCTAGAGTTCTACATTTTAAGCAATTAGATCTATAATAGTGTTAATAAAATGTTAATAAAAGCTTAATAAGCCGAACTTACAACGAAATTTCATTGACTTTACAAACATTACCAACACACTAATAACCTATAAGATTCTTTACTTAAGTAATTAATTGTAATTATTGAGATGTTGGAAATAGCTACTTTTGAAGAACCAAATAGAAGAACTCTTGGGAAAAGGAGAGTCTCTTGTAAGTTATGCGCTCATCATCAAATGATATGCTGTTGTAGAAAGAGCTGGAATATTAAGATTTTTTATAAGTATCTTAGTATCAGATTTTTATGGGTTAAAAGCTATTTTAAGCAACATATTGGTATGGGATGGAAAGACGTTATTACAATGCGATTCTTATTTTTTGCCGGGGATGCTGGCACAATATGGTAGATGAAAAATGGAGTTAATCTGCTCCTTATTAGAAACTTATATGTAATGCTATTTTTGAGATGGATGTTCTTGAAGAATTGAATATGAAGGGGTTCATAGATGAACCTGTTGATCCGACTCTAGATTTATATCATGAGATCGAAGTATTAAAGAAGGAAAAAAATGCGGTTATTCTGGCTCATTACTATCAGGAGCCGGATATTCAGGATATAGCAGACTATATCGGCGACAGCCTGGGGCTTTCTCAACAAGCGGCCAGGACGGACGCATCGATGATAGTATTCGCCGGGGTTCATTTTATGGCTGAAACAGCAAAGATCTTGTCACCTGAGAAGAAGGTGTTGCTTCCGGATCTTAAAGCCGGTTGTTCGCTATCGGACAGCTGCCCGCCAGTGCTATTTTCTAAATTTAAAGAAAAGTACCCGGATCATATCGTTATTACCTATGTGAATTGCTCGGCTGAGCTCAAAGCTTTAAGCGATATCGTTTGTACGTCTTCAAATGCGGTTCAGATTGTCGATAGTCTCCCCAAGGATCAAAAAATAATTTTCGGTCCGGATAAGAATCTTGGAAAATACGTTTCTAAAAAGACCGGGAGAGATATGGTACTTTGGAATGGCGCCTGTATGGTCCATGAAATCTTTTCCATGCAGCGGATCACCAAATTAAAAGAAAGACATCCAAATGCCAAGTTTATTGCGCATCCTGAATGTGAAGATGTCATACTACAAATGGCAGATTACGCCGGATCAACGACGGGACTGTTAAAATATACCATGAATAGTCCTGCTACGGAGTTTATCGTCGCGACGGAAAGCGGTATACTGCACCAGATGCAAAAGGAGAATCCACACAAAACTTTTATCCCTGCACCTCCTGATAATAGCTGCGCTTGCAATGACTGTCCGCATATGAAACGCAATACCCTCGAAAAGCTTTATCTTTGCCTGAAAAACGAAATGCCTGAGGTAACTATTCCTGCGAATATTATAGAGAGGGCAAGACTTCCCATTGAAAGAATGCTCGATATATCGGCACGTTTGGGACTTTAATTAGACAAGTATGTTTGAAAATAAAGAAAGAAGTGATATTGATAATCTCGGCGAATTTGGCCTTATAGACCATCTCACTAAAAATATAGAGCTAACGCAACCTACGACGACCAAGGGGGTTGGCGATGATGCAGCTGTTCTGGATTTCTCTGGAAAGAAAACGCTTATATCAACCGATCTTCTATTGGAGGGGATCCACTTTGACCTTGCTTATACGCCTCTTAAGCATTTGGGTTTTAAGGCTATACAAGTCAATCTGAGTGATATATATGCGATGAACGGTACTGCAAGTCAGGTAACAGTGTCATTAGGATTATCGAGTAAATTTCCTATTGAGGCCGTTGAGGAACTTTACGAGGGCATGCTTCTGGCCTGCAAACAGTATAATGTTGACATTGTAGGGGGCGATACTTCTGCGTCCAAGCAGGGACTTGTCATCAGTGTAACCAGCATTGGCTATGCTGATGAAGAGGATATCACTTACCGGCATACCGCGCAAGAGGGCGACCTCATATGCGTTTCCGGAGACCTGGGAGCTGCTTATGTTGGTTTGCAATTACTCGAACGTGAAAAGCAGATATTCCTTGAAAATCCGCAAATCCAACCAGACCTGGAAGGGAAGGATTATATCATTGAAAGACAGCTTAAACCTGAAGCGAGACAAGACATCATTTTCTTATTGAAAGAGTTGGGTATTAAGCCAACCGCCATGATTGATGTGTCGGACGGGTTATCTTCAGAATTGATCCATATATGCACCAAATCAAACAAAGGTTGTAATTTATACGAGGAGAAAATTCCTTTGGATCCCATGACTTACGATACAGCCAGGTCATTTAATCTGGATCCTGCGGTTTGTGCGCTTAGCGGCGGAGAAGATTACGAGCTGCTTTTTACGATAAAGCAGGATGACTACGATAAAATAAAGGGTAATCCGGATGTAACGGTTATCGGACATATAACGGAGCCGGAAGCCGGAATGAACTTGATATCACGTTCGGGTAACGTCCATGCTTTAAAGGCACAGGGTTGGAATGCATTCAAATAATTTATGCTGGAAGAGAGTCTATTCTTCTTCCACCATAAACTTAGGGTCAAGCCTCTTTGAGGCTTTTGCTCCCAGCTTTTTTAACGTTTCTACGCGCCCCACGAGATTTCCACTTCCCGAAGATAACTTCCCGAATGCATCTGCGTAAGCGCTTTTCGCATCGTCCAGCTTATCTCCGATTTTTCTGAGGTCATTGGTGAAGCCAACAAACTTATCATAGAGTGCACCCGCTTTGGTGGCTATATCGATGGCATTTCTGGTCTGCTGTTCTTGCTTCCACACAGAAGAGATGGTCTTGAGCGTAGCCAATAATGTGGATGGTGTTACAATTACCACCCGCCTGCTCCATGCATATTCGAACAATTCCAGGTCGTGTTTAACGGCAACAGCGAAAGAAGATTCGATCGGTACGAAGAGCAAAACGAAGTCTGGAGAATTGATTCCGTATAGATCACAGTAGTTTTTGCTGCATAGATTTTTAATATGTGCTTTTATAGATGTGATGTGATCGTTGAGAAAACCAGCCCGCTCTATGTCCGTTTCACAATTTACCAGCCGGTCATAAGCAATAAGTGAAACCTTCGAATCGATAATCATGTGTTTATTATCCGGGAGAGTGACCACTACGTCTGGTTGAAGTCTGTTTCCGTCTTCGTCAGTAAAGCTGGTTTGCTTGACATAACTCTCGCCCAGGATAAGGCCTGAAGCTTCCAGAATTCTATCGAGAATGACCTCACCCCAGTTTCCTTGCTTTTTAGTATCCGCTTTGAGAGCTCTGGTCAGGTTGCTGGCTTCCTCACTGATTTGTTTGTTAAGTTCCATTAACTTGGATATCTCACCCTTCAGAACATTTCTTTCATCTGATTCGGATTTGTAAACACGATCGACCTTTTGTTCGAATAGCTTGATGTTTTCTTTAAGGGGACTGAGCAATGCATCAATATTGAAGCGGTTTACTTCGGTGAATTTAAGCGACTTTTCCTCCAGTATCTTATTAGCAATCAGTTCAAAATCCTTATTGAACTTGGTTTGAAGTAATGCCATCTCTTCTTTTTGCTCGGCTATCTTTTCTTGCTGTGCCTGCAGGTACGCTTTACTGCTTTCATAGAGGTGGGACAAATCGGTTACCCGCTGTCGCTCTGCCTGCAATTCATCGAAGATTCGTTCCTGTTCCTGTCGGAGTATATGGGTCAACGTTTCCTTCTCCTGCTTCGCATAAAGGTATCTTTCTTCGTATCGGGCCAGTTCAGTGGTTAACTGATCTGCCTTAAGTTTTAAATCTGTTACCGAAGAAACGTTAGAACGTTGCCTGTATAAAAGGTAAACATTAAAAAATAATGATAATAAAAATAGTATAAGAAGCGTTAAATTATCCATAATGCTAATAAAATTATCACGAAAATAATAAAATATCTGAATTTATGTCATGTCATCAAGCAGGCTATATCTATATATTACCGTGCTATGTAAAAAAGAAGTGATAATGAAGAGAGGGAATACTTTTTGTTGTTAGCTTAGAATAAATTAGAGATAAATGGGAATTATAATTTTTGTAGCTGTAGCGATAGTAAGTTTTATCGTACAGGCACGATTTAAAAATAAGTTTAAGAAGTATTCAGAAACACCGCTATCTACTGGGATGACCGGACGGGACATCGCTGAAAAGATGCTTCATGACAATGGGATTTATGATGTTCGAATACTTTCATCACAGGGATCCTTGTCTGATCACTATAACCCTGCTGACCGCACAGTGAACTTAAGTCCTGAAGTGTATAGCGGACGAAGTATTGCTGCTGCTGCCGTTGCCGCTCATGAATGTGGCCACGCTGTTCAGCATGCCAAGGCTTACTCATGGCTGCAAGCCCGTTCGGCGATGGTACCTATCGTTAATATATCGTCAAACTTATTGCAGTATGTGTTTATGCTTGGTTTGATTATGTATGCGTCAAACTTTGGCTATACCCTGCTTTTGATCGCCTTTTGTGCGATGGTGGTAGTGACACTGTTTAGCGTAGTGACGCTTCCTGTAGAGTTTGATGCCAGTAAAAGGGCATTGGTATGGTTAGAAAGCAACAGAGGTGTGATGCAAACCAGTGTAGAACATACGCAAGCAAAAGATGCCTTATGGTGGGCGGCTATGACTTATGTAGTGGCCGCATTGGGTTCTTTGGCACAGCTTCTTTATCTGGCCATGATGCTGTTTGGCGGAAGAAGAGATTAATATTAATAATCTTTAATGTACAAAAGGGATCGCAGGTTAACTGCGATCCCTTTTTCTTTATCCTGACATTTTTTCTTTCGAGGCATATTAGTTAATGAAGTGATAATAGGGTTATCACTTCAACTACTTTTCAACGAAAAGCGCAAGTAGGACAAATACATCAATAATTAATAAGGAAGGTGTGATTTCGTTCCGTTTACCGACACAAAACTTAAGAACGGTCCAGCTTAAAAATCCCCAGATGATACCATGTGTTATAGAGTGCGTGAAGGGTATAAGGACCAGCGCAAGAAATGCGGGAATTGCTTCGTCTAAAGATCCCCAGTTTATTTTGACCACAGGACGTATCATGAAAACACCTACGAGTACTAAAGCGGGCGCCGTTGCAATAGCTGGAATCGTAGATAGCAAGGGTGAAAGAAATACAAACGGAAGAAAGAAGAGCGAGGCAACCACTGCAGTCAAACCTGTTCTTCCTCCTGCTTCCACCCCAACAGCAGACTCTACATAGGCTGTTCCGGGACTGGATCCGGCCAATCCGGCGAATGTTGTGGCAAACGCATCTGTCAGTAGCGAGCGCTTAATGTTCTTTGGTTCGCCGTGCTCATCAAGCAGATTGGCAGCTTCTGCAATGCCAACGAAAGTTGACAGGCTGTCGAACATATCTGTGAATACAAATGCGAAAACAACGGGTACCACAGCTAGTGTTAGTGAATTAACCAGGTCAAGTTTGAAGAAAAGGCTGAAATCAGGTGCAGCAAAAACTCCGTTGAAATGGATAAGTGGTGCTACACCTTCAGTAACCCCCCACCACCTTCCTAAGGGATATGATATTAAAGTAGTAAAAAGTATTCCGAATAAAATCGCACCCTTGACGTTTCTCGCTACCATAACCGCTGTAACAAGCAGTCCAATGATAAAGGTTATCAGGGTAGCGTCTAAAGTATTCCCGGTGATGATGGTAGCTGGGTCTGGCACGACAAATTTGGCATTAGAAAAGCCGATAAGCGTAATGAAGAGACCTATTCCGGCGGAAACAGCATATCGCAGGGGGCGGGGGATTGCCTGAATAATATAAGTACGGATATTAAAAACGGAAAGAAGGAAGAATACAATGCCTGACCAGAATACAGCACCCAGGGCTACCTCGTATCTTATATCCATGCCGATGACAACAGAATAAGTGAAGAAGGCGTTCAGGCCCATACCCGGAGCTACCAGTATAGGGTTCTTGGCGTAAAAACCCATCATCAGGCTGCTAAAGAAACATACCAGAACCGTCGCGGTCAGAACAGCTGGAAAAGGTAGACCGGCTTGACTTAAGACGCTCGGATTAACGACGATTATGTAAGATGTAGCGAGAAAAGAGGAAATTCCTGCTATAACTTCTGTTGATACGGAGGTATTATTTTTCTTGAGTTCAAAGAATTTTTCCATTTAAGTCGGATTGGCTGCGCAATTAAAACTGCCAATTTCGTGTTTAAATAAGAATTCCACTGTACGCTGACCCAGTTTAATATATGATATGGATCAGTTTAGCCTGTAAGGAGCTATTAATTGAAATGCGGGAATCTCTACCTCAAATCGCTCCCCATCCAGGAGAGAATACATAAAATAGCTGCCTTTCATGGTTCCCATATCCGTTTTCAGGTGGCATCCTGATACGTATTGATGATAAGTTCCAGGCTCAATAACAGGTTGAAGACCAACAACACCTTCTCCTTCAACATCATGATGAGATCCGTTTGAATCAAAGATATGCCAGTGCCGACTCATTAGCTGAATGCTCGAATCAGTGAGATTTTCGATGGAAATCTTATAGGCAAACATAAAATGATCATTTTCCGGGTGTGAAAATTCCGGCTGATAAGTAGTATCTACTGATATTTTTATTCCACGAGTAATTTGTGTTACCATTGGTATTTTGTTAAAGTGATAGAAGCTGAGAATCCTAGCTCAAATATCAAGCCATCTCTGCTTCATATCTGTCCTTTATCTCTGCAAGTACCTCAGTTATACGCTCCTGAGACTCAAGAGTTACGAGTTTCATTCTAAACTCCTTAAAGTCAGGTATACCTTTAAAATAGTTGGAATAGTGCCTTCGCATTTCAAAAATGCCGGTTTTCCCGCCTTTCCATTCGATAGATTTTTGAAGATGAGTGTAACAATTTTCTACTCTTTCAGAAATTGTCGGACCCGGTAAAATTTCTCCTGTATTGAAAAAATGTTTTATTTCCCGAAATATCCAGGGGTAACCGATAGCTGCGCGACCGATCATTATACCATCCACTTCATATTCCAAACGCCAGTTCGCAGCCTTTTCTACAGAGTCAACATCACCATTTCCGAAAATTGGAATCTCAATATTAGGATTTCTCTTGATATCGCGTATCATGGTCCAGTCGGCTTGTCCTTTGTACATCTGAGCACGTGTGCGGCCATGAATAGTTAAAGCCTTGATGCCCACCTCTTGCAGGCGCTCTGCTACTTCGTATACATTCTTTGTATTATCATCCCATCCTAATCTCGTTTTAACTGTAACAGGAAGGTGGGTAGACTCTACTACCGCCCTGGTCATTTCCACCATGCGATCAATATCCTGCAACAGACTTGCGCCTGCACCCCGACAAGCTACGTTCTTGACAGGACATCCGTAGTTAATATCAATGAGATCAGGACCAGCTTTTGAAGCGATAACAGTCGCCTCTCTCATGGACTGAATGTTACTTCCGAATATCTGGATACCGATAGGGCGCTCATATTCAAAGATATCCAGCTTTTGTACGCTCTTTGCAGCATCTCTGATCAAGCCTTCAGATGATATAAATTCCGTATACATCAAATCAGCACCATTCTGCTTACATACATAGCGAAAAGGCGGATCACTCACATCTTCCATCGGTGCTAACAACAAGGGGAATGCACCTAAATCTATATTTCCAATCTTAACAGGCATCAGCTTCGCTCAATACAATTATCTTTGTCGATGATTATCAATTACAAAAGTACAAAATTATCGCATCATGCCTGAATATGGGTCAGTCCAACGTCATCCTTTGATGTCACTCTTTTATCTGGTGATCTTTATAATTACAGGATATGCGTTATCTTCCCTGCTCGCGGTTGCAGTACTCTTTATGATAAACGGGGGATCAATGGCATCACCCGCTGATATGAGTGCTAAGGGATCGTTGTTGCTTATGCAGTCCATCGTTTCAGTAGGATCATTCATTGCGCCTCCCCTGGCACTACATCTGTTTGAAAGAAAGTCCGGTGCAGACTACCTCAAGTTGAATGGGAAAATATCCGGTAAAGTAGTCATCCTGACCATCGTATTAATGTTCTGCATAGCCCCTTTCATAGATTGGACGGTTAAGGTTAATCAGATGATGGATCTTCCCGCTTTCATGGAAGGTCTTGAAAAGTGGATGCGGGATAAGGAAAAGGAGCTTGCTGAGTTAACTAAACATCTTCTAACGATGAAAACCCCTACAGAATTGATGATCAATATTGTCGTTGTAGCGGTTATACCCGCGATAGGAGAAGAGTTTCTTTTCCGCGGATGTTTTCAAACCATCATCACAAAAATAACCCGGAATCAACATCTGGGGATATGGCTTGCAGCGGGGATTTTCAGTGCCATACATGTCCAGTTCCTGGGATTTTTCCCTAGAATGTTTCTCGGAGTCTTATTTGGTTATATCTTCGTATGGAGCGGTAGCATTTGGCCGGCAGTTCTGGCGCATTTCGTCAATAACGCAACAGCTGTAGTTAGTGCCTACATCATGCAATCAAAGGGTAAATCGCTTGACAGTTTAGATCATCCTTCTACATCACTGCCAGAGGCAACTATTAGTCTTTCTGTTGCTTTATTTATATGCTATATAATTTTCAAAATGACTAAAGAAACAAGGGAAGTATTGAATGATTAAAGGCTGGGTAAAAATTTACAGTTCATTTGACTTTTTTAAGTCTGAAATTGTCAGACAAGTGCTTATAGACCACGAGATAGAAGCTGTAATCTTAGATAAACAAGGCTTTCCATACAAATTAGGTGATGTGGAAGTATACATACACGAAGCCAATTTTCAAAAGGCTATCGAGATCATTATTAGTAACGAACTATGAAAACCAGAGCAATAACAGGCTTTTTCTTCATCTTAATTATGCTTGGGTCAGTTCTCTCAGGAGAAAAAACCTTCGCTGTATTCTTCCTTATTTTAAGCTTATTGTGCCTGGATGAGTTCTATAGGTTGGTGAAAACAGATGTGCTTAGTCCTCAGCGAATAGGAGGCGGACTTCTTGGCCTCAGCGTTGTATCGTCAGTACTGTACACGTTAGTAAATGATGATCCCCGTTATCTGCTGCTGATTGTACCCTTAACTGCAGCAGTCTTCATCTGTGAACTCTACCGCAAGACCAATAACCCCTTTCAAAATATTGCATTCACATTTACCGGTGTCATCTTCACCGTGGTTCCCTTTTGCTTTTACGCAGGAATCGGGTTCATTGAAGGCATTTACAATTTCCATTATTCGCTGGGGTTCCTGATACTATTATGGTCTAGCGATACCGGAGCCTATCTTTTTGGAAGAAGCTTAGGTAAGAACAAGCTTTTTGAAAGACATTCTCCCAAAAAAACCTGGGAAGGCTTCTTCGGAGGCATGATTGTGAGCTTACTTGCAGCCTTCATACTCAGCACACAGTTTACCGGAATATCCTATATTCATTGGGCGGCCGTATCCCTCATTATTGTCATTGGAGGCACGCTAGGAGATCTCTGTGAATCTATGCTAAAGCGCAGCTTCCATGTAAAAGACTCCGGAAACTTACTGCCCGGGCATGGGGGAGTTCTTGATCGCTTTGATGGGTTATTTATAGCAGCACCGCTGGTTTACGTATATTTGGCAATTTTTACAACATAAACTACATGGACCTGACACCAGAAAATAACAACGAAGAGAATAAAAAAGATCCTGTAAGATCAGATCGCTCGTTATGGTATATGGCGATTGGTTTGGGCGTGGTTATTCTAATCATGGGCTATCTGACGCTGTTTGTAGACGATCCATGGAGCATATTTTCAAAAGAAAAGACACCGGTAACGGTAATTGATGATAATTCATTACTGGATCAGAGTGCATCTATGAGTGACGAACAGGTGCGATCTTCGCTTGTCAAATTTATAGAAGCTTTTTACCACGACCAGCGCAGGGGCTATTTCGATCCACCCAGTTATTTCGCGCCTCTGACAGAGACCTTCTATAATTATCATAATCTGGATTATACCCGGTTAAAAGATATCTATTGGAAGCGTATGTCTCAGATGAGTGGCTTTAATAGAAATTGGGTGGTATCATCACTGGAATTCTCACGTACAGACTCCAAGATTACCGCTACTTATTGGGCTACGGAGCGCTATTTTCGTCCGGCAGTAAGACAACAGTATTCTGCCGACCTGAAGTATGAGATGAGGATCAATGAGGAGGGTAAAATTGAATCCCTGACCGTGATAGAAACGAAGAACGAATCCATCGTCCAGCTTGCCCCTGATACCGTGTCGACCCCTCCTGATGAAGAATTCATTCCAGATATTGCAGCAGAGGCTCCTGCCGAAAACAAAATATACGATATGGCGCAGGTTGAAGTGGCGCCTGAATTTGATGGAGGACAGAAAGAATTGTCAAAATATATCGCTTCAAACCTGAAATATCCTGCAGTGGCCCGGCAAAACAACGTTCAGGGCAAGGTTTATCTTAGCTTCATTGTCGAAAAAGACGGCTCTATAGGAGACGTAAAGGTACGCCAGGGAATAGGAAGTGGCTGCGATGAGGAGGCGGTCCGTATTTTGCAGAACTCGCCGGCCTGGAAACCAGGGTCAATCAAGGGTGCTTTCGTCAGAACGTACTGTATCTTGCCCCTTACCTTTCAGTTGCAGTAAGCAATCACTTAACTTATCATACTTTGGATAATGCTTAAACCAGCCATTATCCAAAGTATATTTGTTCAAGTACTTCTATCGCCTCATCCAGGTTGCGCACTTCCTCCACAGCCAATCTTAAAGTCTTTTTAACCTCACGAAGGTTACACTTACGTCCGTTGGCTTTAACAAACTGTAGCACATTGCCGAATTGCGCACTTTCAAAATAAGGAGACTGCTGATTAGATACGAAATACCCTTTCAGCGTGTTTTTCTTCAAAGACACCTTTTCAAACCCTATTTCTTTTCCCAGCCACTGAAGCTTAAGTGTCTTAAGCAACTCCTTAACCTGGCGGGGCACCGGACCAAACCTGTCTGCCAGTTGCTTTTCAAATTCCGCCAGCTGCTCATCACTTTCCAGCTTAGATATTTCGGTATAGAGATTATAGCGCTCCGTAATATTCGTTACATAGCTATCAGGGATAAGCACTTCCAAATCCGTATCGATCTGTGTGAATGAAATAAGGGGCCTTGGCTTTTCATCTTTAAAAAGGTCTTTAAACTCCTCGTCTTTCAACTCCACAATAGCCTCATCAAGGATCTTGTGATACATATCAAAGCCAATCTCGGCAATAAAACCACTTTGCTCAGCACCCAGCAAATTGCCGCTGCCTCTGATGTCCAGGTCTCGCATGGCCACATTGAATCCGCTGCCCAGATCAGAGAACTCCTCAATCGCACTTAAACGCTTCCTGGCTTCTGAGGTGAGCGTAGAGAGAGGCGGACTAAGCAAATAACAGAACGCTTTTTTATTAGACCGACCCACTCTTCCCCGCATCTGGTGCAGGTCACTTAAGCCGAACATGTGAGCATGGTTGATAAGAATGGTGTTGGCATTCGGAATATCCAGTCCCGCTTCGATGATGGTAGTAGCAACCAGAATATCATAGTCCCCGTTGATAAACTTAAGCATGACATCTTCCAGGGCATCCCCTTCGAGCTGGCCGTGTGCAATGCCTATGCGCGCCCCGGGCACCAGCTTTTTAATCAGAGCTCCCAGTTGCGGCAGATCGTTCACCCTGTTATGAATAAAGAACACCTGTCCGTTTCTTTCCAGTTCGAACTCAACGGCTTCCTTAATCAGCGTATCATTAAAGATATGCAGTTCAGTAACCACTGGCTGTCTGTTCGGAGGAGGAGTAGCTATAATAGAAAGGTCCCTGGCTCCCATCAGCGAAAAGTGAAGTGTCCGGGGAATAGGCGTGGCCGTTAGCGTCAACGTGTCCACGTTCGCCCGAAGCTGCTTGAGCTTCTCCTTTACCCCAACCCCAAACTTCTGTTCTTCATCAATGATCAGTAAGCCCAGGTCTTTAAATTTAACGTCCTTACTAACCAACCTGTGAGTACCGATCAGTATATCGATCTTCCCTTCCGCAACCTTCTGCAAAGATTCTTTTACTTGCTTACTCGTTTTAAACCGGTTGATATAATCAATATTGCACGGAAAATCATCCAGACGCGCTTTAAACGTCTTATAATGCTGATGGGCAAGGATAGTTGTGGGAACCAAAATAGCCACCTGCTTACTATCAGCAACAGCCTTAAAAGCCGCTCTTACAGCAATTTCGGTCTTGCCGAATCCTACGTCACCACAGATTAATCGATCCATCGGATGTGGAGATTCCATGTCCCGTTTAACGTCGGCAGTAGCCTTTTCCTGATCGGGAGTATCCTCATATATAAACGAGGCTTCCAACTCGGTTTGAAGATAAGTATCCGGCGGGAACGCGGTGCCATTCTGAGCCTTCCGCAGTGCGTACAGCTTAATCAGGTCCCTGGCAATGTCTTTAACTTTTTTTTTAGTAGTTTTCTTAAGCTTCTCCCAGGTATCGGTACCCAGCTTATTCATGCGGGGCTGCGTACCCTCCTTTCCTGAATACTTCGATATCCGGTTCAGGGAGTTGATGTTGACATATAAGAGGTCATTATCTGCGTACACCAAACGGATCATCTCCTGCGTCTTTCCATTGACCTCCACCTTTTCCAACCCTGCATATTTCCCGATACCGTGGTCAATATGGGTGATAAAATCTCCGGACTTCAGGTCTTTAAGCTCCTTAAGTGTGATCGCCTGCGACTTGGTATACCCTTTCTTAAGCTTGTATTTATAATAGCGGTCAAATATCTGATGGTCTGTATAGCAGGCAATCTTTTGCTCGTAATCCAGAAAACCTTCCCTGATGGATATATGAATCGGTGTAAAGGTCACTGTACGGTCTATATCACTAAAAATCGTATAGAGACGCTCAACCTGTTTAGAAGAATCCGTAAATATATAGTTCGTTAATTTCTGGGCCTCATTCTGCCTGATGTTATGAATGAGAAGGTTGAAGTCCTTATTAAAGGAGGGTTGAGGCTTCGTATCAAATTCAATAACCTTTCCAGCCGGATAAAAGAACTGCTTCCCAAACTCAACGATCGCAAAATCCCTCAGCTGATCTGCCAGAAGCTTATCCTCCGTAAAGTTGTACTTAGGATCTATCCACTCCTGATTCTGTTGCTTATCCGCCAGGCTCAAACCTTTCCATAACTCGGCAGCCTTCTTATATCCCGTTTTCAGGATATCGAGCGTAAATTGAACATCCTTAAACCAAACAGTGGTATTCGGATCAATGTATTCCAATAAAGAGATATTATGTTCGGTCAAAAACTTCGACTGGACATTCGGTACGATAGTAATGCTTTTAACATGCTCTTCGGAAAGCTGATCTTCGATTTGAAACGTCCTGATGCTCTCAATAAAGTCTCCGAAAAACTCGATACGATATGGGAGGTCATGAGAAAAGGAGAATATATCAACGATACCGCCGCGTATAGAAAACTGACCTGGCTCATAGACGAAATCTACACGCTCAAAGTCGTATTCGATAAGAAACTCGTTAATAAATTCTATACTCAGCTTGTTAGATACAGCAATCTCGAGCGTGTTTTTCTCTAAAGAGTCGCGATTAATCACCCTTTCAGCCAGAGCTTCAGGATACGTTACGATTACCTTACCATATTCGGTAGAATGAATGAGCTCATTGAGAACCTCGGCCCGGAGCAGTACGTTTCCGCTATCAGGCTGGGTAAATTCAAAAGGTTTCCGGTAGGAAGATGGAAAAATCAGCACTTCTTTCTCCAAAAGACTTTCCAGGTCACTCTGAAAATATGCAGCTTCATCTCTGTCAGGTAATACAAAGAGCATATTGGTGTGCCGGATAAAGTAAGTTGCAGTAGCAACCATAGCATCACTTGAACCCACAAGTCCCTTTACATGCACCCGCGGGTTCTTTGACGAATTCAACACGGAGGCGAGACTTTCTACCCTTGCGTCTTTTTTATATTGATCTAATATGTTCCTAATATTCACGTTTCTAAATCTTCACAAATATACATTTTCATGCATGTATACAACAATGCCGCATCCAACGGCCCCTAAATGGCGTTCACACTAATATAAACGCAATTTGTCGGGAAAATATGTTAAGCATAAGGAACAATTCTTGACGACCGTATGTTAAGCATATCAATACATTTACTAAACAGTTTTAAATATGAAAAACGCAGTCAAATACGGAGTGATAATAGGTCTTTTAAGCGGTGTATGGATATTCTTCCTGCATCTTATGGGTGTCTACGAAGAGCAGTATCCTAAAAATGACAAAGCTTCATGGCTGGAGTATATTTCAGTCTTCATACCCCTGATCGGCCTGTATCTCGGAATTAAAAGCTTCAGAAATAACTATAACGGAGGACGTATGGAATTCTTCGAGGGTATCTTTGAAGGATTTAAGATCATGTTGGTCGGAGGCGTTATCGCGGCATTTTTTGTGGTAGTTTACGTACAGTTTGTTAATAATGAACTAGGCGCTGATATCATGGGCCGCGTGGGTGCAGCGGGATTTATTGGCGTGTTGTTTACATTATCTATTTCATTACTTTTAATGAATAAACAACGGAACCTATAAAGTGAAAATAAACGGTCTGCTAATCGAGCTCTCTTTCTGGTTAACAGTGATCTGTCTTTTTGGTACGGCCGATTTGGATTCAGCCCCGCATATCTCCCTATGCCCTTTATCTAACTCAGGTTGGCACTGGTGCCCGGGATGTGGCTTCGGCAGATCCCTGATAGCCATCCTTCATGGCGATTTCGTCCGGTCGTTTGATTATCACTGGTTTGGTCTTCCGGGAATCTTTATTTTATTTCAGCGAATTGTTTCTCTATCGCAAAAAATAAAAGTAACTTTCCTGTCTAAATCAGTTGTATGAGTTTGCAAAACCTTCTTTACGGTATTAGAGGAATTACACCTGAAGAATTTCAGTTCCTTAACCAAATTACCACTGGAATGAACGATGGGCAAGCACAACGTTTTGTCATGCTTTATTCGGGTAAGCGATTCAGCACAGATACCATGCTGCTATTTACCCTGTTGGGTTTCATCGGGATTGCCGGTGTTCAGCGTTTTGCTACCCGCCAGATCGGAATGGGCATACTCTATTTTTTCACTGCAGGCCTTTGTTTTATCGGTACCATTGTGGATCTGATCAATTACAGGAGCATGGCCAATGACTTTAACCAAACCGTAGCCGTTGAATGTGCCCAGATGATCAAGATGGCGTATAACGGCTAAAAATCATATCCATTAGCATCTCTTGCTAAATGCGTACTTTTGTCTGCTCAAGACATTATTAATACAGAACTATGGCTCCACTATTTATAGCCGCTTTCATTAGCCTTTTAATGACAGGCTTTTTTTGCTATACCATCACGAAGACCCTTTCTCATGTAGCCCACGAAAATCGTGACCTTAAACCAAATAATGTATGGCTGCTTCTGATTCCCGGCTTTAACTGGATCTGGAACTTCGTTGTTGCAACCAAGTTAAGCTCATCATTAAAAAAAGAGTTGGTGTCCCGCGACTTTGACGTAACGCAACGACCCACTTTTATGCAGGGAATGCTGTATGCAACGATCTCTCTGATTTCGGTCATCCCGTCCGTCCTGATCAGAATGTCTGCCAAGACCCCTGAAGAGATGATCAACGCCCCTAAAGGAATTCCCGACAATGTAGCCATGGCTATTGAGATCATCGGCATCCTGCAGATTATCCTTTTCCTGACCTATTGGTCTAAGATAAGCTGGTACAAAAACGTTCTCGAAAAAGACGAACAGAAGGAATATGAAGATAAGTGATATAAGCAGCTACCTGGAGAGCATAGCTCCCCTCTCTTTGCAGGAAGATTACGATAATTCCGGTCTTATAGTCGGGGAGCCGGATACCCTGATACACGCCGCCCTGATCAGCCTGGATTGTACGGAAGACATCGTCGACGAAGCGATTAGTAAGGGCTGCAATCTCATTATATCCCACCACCCTATCGTATTTAAAGGGCTGAAGAAATTCAATAATAAGAATTACGTTGAGCGCGCAGTAATGAAGGCCATTAAGCACGATATCGCGCTCTACGCCATTCATACCAATCTTGATCATATAAGCGGAGGTGTCAATGCCAAGATTTGTGAGAAATTAGGCTTGCAAAACGTGCAGATCTTGTCGCCAAAGAAAAACCTGCTTAAAAAGCTTGTTACTTTCGTTCCCCTGTGCCACGTGGAACGGGTTAGAAACGCAGTATTGGAGGCCGGCGCAGGACATATTGGTAACTACTCAGATTGCAGCTTTAATGTAACCGGTACCGGTACCTTTAAGGCAGGTGAAAATGCCGACCCGTTCGTCGGAAAGGTGAATGAAGTGCACCAGGAAGAGGAGGTAAGGGTTGAAACCATCTATCCTGATTATCTGGAACGCAAGGTGCTGGTTGCACTCCTGGAAGCCCACCCCTATGAAGAAGTAGCCTATGACCTTTATCCTCTTTCCAACTCATTTTATCAGGCGGGAGCAGGCATGGTCGGGACTCTGCAGACGGCAACAGACGAAATGCAATTCTTGCAGTTTGCCAAATCAGCTCTCGGTGCCAGGGTCGTCAGACATACCGCGCTCAGAGGGAAGCCGGTCAGGCGTGTAGCCGTATGCGGAGGCTCAGGAAGTTTCCTCTTAAAGGCGGCAATTGCAGCCGGAGCGGATGCATTTGTAACCGCAGATTTCAAGTATCATGAGTTTTTCGATGCGGAGGGAAAAATCATCATTTCAGACATGGGACATTTTGAAAGTGAGCAATTTACGCAGGAGCTGTTATTTGATATTATTAAGAAAAAATTTCCTAACTTTGCAATCCATTTAACAGCAATAGATACAAACCCCATAAATTACTTAATTTAATGGAACAAACCGTAGAACAGAAGCTTAAGGCTTTATACGAACTGCAAACAATTCACACCAAAGTTGATAAAATCAGACAGGTAAGAGGTGAACTTCCAATGGAGGTTTCCGATCTTGAAGATGAAGTTGCCGGTCTTGAAACTCGTATACAAAAAATAAAAGCTGATCTTGATGATCTGGAGGACTCAATCGTTACCCGGAAAAACATGATTAAGGATGCTCTTGCCAATACAAAGAGATACGAAGCACAGCTTAACGAAGTAAAAAACAACCGTGAGTACGATGCTATCTCTAAGGAGATCGAAATTCAGGGTCTTGATATTCAGGTTAGCGAAAAGAAAATAAAAGAATTTAATTTCGAAATCGCTAACAAAACCCAGGTTTACGAAAGAGCTCTTCTCGATCTTGAAGAACGTAAAAAAGATCTTGAACTTAAAAAGTCTGAGTTGGAAAATATTACTTCCGAAACTCAGAAAGAGGAGCAGGAGCTTTCTGCTAAAGCTGCCGAAGCGGAACTGAAAATCGACGAAAGACTCCTTACCGCTTACAACCGCCTGCGCGGAAATGCGAAGAACGGACTGGCTGTTGTAACTATTCAGCGTGATTCCTGCGCAGGATGTTTCAATCAGATCCCTCCTCAGCGTCAGCTGGATATCCGTCAGCATAAGAAGATTATCGTATGCGAACATTGCGGAAGAATCCTTGTAGATGAAGCGTTAAGTGGCGAGCACACCGAAGAAGGTGTTTTTTAAAGTAATATAGTCGGATTTTTATTCGGTTAATACATAGATAAACAAGAGAGGCTATACCCGTTAAACGGTATAGCCTCTCTTGTTTTATATCAAAACAACGAAGTCTGCCTTCCCCCGGCTGGAAGGAAATGACTGAGATCGAAGTCCGGAAGCTGGTTGTCAGGCATATATTTCTTCAAGGCAATAGAAAACAGCGAATGGATACTTTCCGCTATTTTACCATCGCCCTTCATACGCGTTCCCCATCTCGAGTCATTGAGCTTTCCTTCGTGGCAGGATGCAATCATATTCAGCACCTTATTTGCCCGGTCAGGATAGGCCTTATGAAGCCAATCAGTAAAAACTTCCGAAATGATCCCGTTTAGCCGAACCAGAGTGAATGAAGCCGCCTTCGCACCCTCATTTGCCGCCGCGCGTATTAGTGCGGGGATTTCATCACTGTTCAGTCCCGGAACAATAGGCGCGATCATAAGGTGTACCGGTACGCCTGCTCCATTTAATGCCCTTATAACTTTTAAGCGGCTATTCGCTGTCACTGTCCTTGGTTCCATCTTCTGTCTTAAACTCTCATTCAATGAGTTGATCGTTATTGATACCTGAACAAGGTTTAATCCGGCCAGCGGTTCCAGAATATCGAGATCCCGCAGGATAAGGTTATTTTTACTGATAATGCTCACAGGATGCTTATACTTCAAAAAGAGCTTCAGGAGTTCCCTCGTAATACCTAATTTTCGCTCCACGGGCTGATAGCAGTCGGTGTTTCCCGATAACATGATGGGATGAGGCGAGTATCCGGGTTTGTTAAAGAAAGCTTCAAGCAGTTCCGGCGCATTGCGCTTTACGAGGATCTTACGCTCAAAATCCAGTCCGGCACTATATCCCCAGTATTCGTGTGAATTCCGGGCGTAGCAATATAAGCAACCGTGTTCGCATCCCTGATAAGGATTAACAGAGTACATAAACCTAAGATCCGGACTTTCAGATTTGCTAACTATGCTTTTCGGATAGGTATCGATGAGCTGCGTAGCGGTATTCTCATAGAGCTCTTCATCGATCCCTTCCATGTGCTCTTTCACGTACCTGACACTCGAAAACTTGCTGTGCGTGTTTACCTGGGCTCCCCTACCCTTAAAGTATTCACTGTTATTTTCATATGTATTCCCTATATTTTTCATTGGTGATGAAGGTAATTTGCCCGAAATGGCCCCCAAAGGCAGATGCAAAAATACTAAAAATATTAGTATACCTAAACTTCGTTTCTCACGTATTCATTTTATCTGAAACAAATAGGCATGAATTTTTATCTTATTACAAGCAATTACATTAATATGAGAATAATCATATGTGATATATTATATTTTCAAGTAAGTTTGCGCCACGTATGAATTTTTTGAACAAAAGACAAAAAAAGTCAGGAGCTCTCAGCAGTACCTTACACATTCATTTATGAAGAAATCAGGTAAATACGTTATTTCCAAAAAGATAGACGGGCTTTTCATGACCCTGAACGATGTGTACAAGTTCTTGCTAAGATTCTTCAAAGAAGTGCTTTTCCCGCCGTACGAATTTAAAGAGCTGGTAAAACAGTGTTACGATATCGGGTATAAGTCATTGCCCTTGATTACGCTGACAGGTTTTATAACCGGACTGGTATTCACCAAGCAGTCGCGGCCCTCTCTCGCGGAGTTCGGTGCCGCTTCGTGGCTCCCCAGTCTTGTATCCATCGCCATTATCAGAGCACTGGCACCCCTCGTTACAGCACTTATAGCAGCTGGAAAGGTTGGATCGCAGATCGGGGCAGAACTGGGATCTATGAAAGTAACCGAACAGATCGATGCCATGGAAGTCTCCGGAACTAATCCGTTTAAATTCCTGGTGGTGACACGTATCATCGCGACCACTTTTATGATTCCCATCCTGGCGGTTTACACGGGTGTGGTAAGTCTTGCAGGATCGTTTATCAATGTGGCCCAGAATGAGCAAACCAGCTTTTCTTCGTTTGTAGAAAGCGCCTTACAAAACATCTCCTTTCTCGATCTGTTTTCTTCCATTATAAAGGCGATACTATTCGGCTTCACGATTGGAGCCGTGGGATGCTATCAGGGATATAACTCATCAAAGGGCACGGAGGGCGTAGGAAAGGCGGCCAATTCAGCTGTAGTGGTTTCAATGTTCCTCATATTTATTGAAGAGATCTTAGTGGTCCAGGTAGTTAACGCAATACGCTAATGAGAAAGCCATTTACACCAATCGACGCCAGCACACATCCTATATCTATTAAAGGATTGAAGAAATCCTTTGGGGATCATCATGTATTGCGCGACATCGATCTGGAACTTTACAAAGGCGAAAATCTGGTGGTGCTCGGACGTTCCGGAACCGGAAAATCAGTGTTAATTAAGATCGTCTCCGGCTTGCTTACACAAGACTCTGGCACGGTAAACGTACTCGGGCAGGAAGTAGAAAAGTTAACCACAAAAGAGCTTCAGCAACTACGGCTAAAAATCGGTTTCTCGTTTCAGAACAGCGCCTTATACGATAGTATGACGGTAAAAGAGAACCTGGAGTTTCCCCTGGTCCGGAATACTCCGCACGTTACAAGAAAAGAGATCAATTACGCCATTGAAGAAGTGCTCGAAGGAGTCGGGCTGCTGCAGGCGTTAAATCAGATGCCTTCTGAGTTATCAGGCGGACAGCGTAAACGTATCGGCATTGCCCGAACGTTGATTATGCGGCCGGAAATCATGCTCTACGACGAACCCACAGCGGGGCTTGATCCCATCACTTGCATAGACATCAATAACCTCATCAATGAGGTTCAGGAAAAATACAATACGTCGTCCATCATTATCACCCATGACCTGACTTGCGCTAAATCAACCGGTGATCGAATCATGATGCTCCTCGATGGCCGATTCGAAAGAACCGGCACATTTGAAGAAGTCTTCAACACAGATGATGAGCGGATTCAAACTTTTTATAATTATAATTTTACATCTTGATGGAAACTTCAGAAAATAAACGCTCCGTAATAGTTGGCATTTTTGTGTTCCTCGGTATCGTCCTGTTCGTAGCAGGTATCTTTACCCTCGCCGGACAACAGAAGCGCTTTGTTAAGAGCATCGAGCTGAACGCTATATTTGATAACGTAGCGGGCCTTAAAGTAGGAAACAACGTATGGTTTTCCGGTGTAAAGATAGGCACGGTAAAGAAGATCGACTTTTACGGTACCTCACAGGTCAAAATCAAAATGAATGTAGAGCAGGAAGCGCAGAAGTACATACACAAGAATGCTACCGCTCAGATCAGCTCAGAAGGATTCATCGGCAATAGGATTATCGTGATCGAAGGAGGAAGCATCAACTTGCCTGTAGTAGAATCAGGCGATCGTTTGCACGTTAAAAAAGCCTTAAGCACCGACGCTATGCTGGAAGACTTGCAGGCTAACAACCGGAACCTGATCGAAATTACAGGCAACCTGAAGGTTATCAGCGGTAAACTGGCAAATGGAGAAGGCGCTATTGGAGCGTTGCTCACCGATTCGCTTATGGCCGGAAATCTGAAGAATACCATGGCGGGCTTAAACAGCGCTTCGCAGAACATTAACCGCACAGCTGTGTCACTTTCTGCCTTTTCAAATAAGCTGAACACGAAAGGTGGTCTGGTAGACGAACTGCTTACCGATACCGGAGTTTTTTCTCAACTGGAAGGATCGGTAGAAAACATCCGGAAGCTCTCCGTTGCTGCTGCCTCCCTATCCGAAGACCTGAGCACGGCCGGACAAAAGCTTAACAACAAGGATAACGCCATTGGGGTATTATTAAATGATCAGGAATCAGCAGAAAGCCTGAAAAAGACCTTAACTAATCTGGAAACCAGCTCCCAGAAACTCGACGAGAATCTAGAAGCCTTACAGCATAACTTCTTACTTCGCGGATTCTTCAGGAAGAAGGCAAAAGAAGAAGAAAAGAATAAATAATTAGAAGATGGTGCGGGTAGAACACCCGTGCCATTTAAATTCCCAGACCCTCGCAGGCTTTCTCTGCAGCCAGCTTTTCCGCATTCTTTTTATTGTAATCACGTCCTACGCCCTTGTTTTCGCCATCTACCAGTGCATTCACTGTAAATAACTTCATGCTCTCACCTTCACCGTTAGGAACGATCTCAAAGAGAATATCCTTACCCTGACGTTGGCACCACTCGATAAGCTTGCTTTTGAAGTTCGTTTCCGTGTTCTCAAGTGTAAGGATGTCAATATGCGGCTTGATGATCCGCATCAAAAGGAAATTATGCGTGAATTCATACCCTTTATCCAGGTATATAGCACCGATCAGGGCCTCAAAAGCATCACCAAGCAATGAACTTTGCTTCGTAGGGAAGTTTACAATCCGATTGTCGTATTCAATCAGCTCGTCAAGCCCAAGCTTCTTAGCCAGCTGGTTCAGGTTAACCCGGCTAACAATCTTGGAGCGCATTTCAGTAAGAAAGCCTTCTGTTTTGTAGGGATAGCGCTTGAAAAGCTCGTCAGCAATGACCGCACCCAGCACCGCATCACCAAGAAACTCCAGTCTCTCGTTACTGTTTTTAGTGCCGTTTTTTAGGATGATCGCAACAGAACGGTGTCTGAAAGCCATCCGGTAAAGCTTAATATTACCCGGTACGAAGCCAAGCAAGTTCCTCATCAAGGATATGTACTTGCGTTGAGGAGAAAAATAAAGCTTATAAATAGAGGATATTGGCATTCGCGTGTTTGATCCATTTACCAAATGTCAAAAGCCCGAAGTCGGTAATTAAGGCATTTAACATAAATCCATCTTCT
Source organism: Arcticibacter sp. (assembly GCF_045629565.1). GTDB lineage: Bacteria > Bacteroidota > Bacteroidia > Sphingobacteriales > Sphingobacteriaceae > Arcticibacter. Next base: position 18,897 of record NZ_JAZQRL010000034.1, on the reverse strand, counting down.
GTGATAAATTTATTCTAAATGCAGATCAGACAGACCCGGGCCTTATGGCAGTTAATAAATCCAGTTTAATCTTCGTACTTTCTAAAGATTACGGAAGCGTTATGACCACCGAAGCCGAAAGTGTTGCTTTGTGCAGCACGTACAAGCCTCTTCTGAGCTGTATTGAAAGTTAAGTTCAGTCGTGGATCAATCTCCGGATCATCAGTAAAGTGATTGATTGTTGGAGGTATAATGTCATTTTTAACAGCAAGGATGGCAGCGATACTTTCAACGGCGCCAGCGGCTCCAAGTAAGTGGCCTGTCATCGACTTGGTCGAACTGATATTCAAGCGGTAAGCATCTTCGCCGTAAAGGGCTACGATGGCTTTAGACTCACTCTTATCACCCAGCCCGGTCGAAGTACCATGAACATTGATGTAATCTACATCAGCAGTCGTCAGTCTCGCATCTTTCAACGCGTTAGACATCACCAGCTTCGCACCTAATCCTTCCGGATGCGGCGCCGTGATGTGATTGGCATCAGCACTCATGCCTCCACCGATAAGCTCAGCATAAATCTTCGCGCCACGGGCAAGTGCATGGTCAAGTTCTTCGAGGATGATGGTTCCTGATCCTTCTCCTGCAACAAAACCGTCTCTGTCCTTATCGAACGGACGTGATGCAGTGGCCGGGTCGTCATTTCTTGTAGAAAGCGCATGCATGGCATTAAAGCCACCCATTCCCGCTTCATTAATAATGGATTCAGAACCACCTGAAATGATCACATCAGCCATACCCAGGCGGATGTAGTTAAAAGCATCAATCAACGCATTGGTTGATGATGCACAAGCAGAAACAGTAGAAAAGTTAGGACCTCTTAAACCATATTTAATAGAAATATGACCCGGCGCGATATCCAGAATCATCTTGGGGATGAAGAAAGGATTAAATCGCGGAGTTCCGTCACCAAGTGCAAAGCTCGTTACCTCGTCCTGAAACGTCTTCAGACCTCCGATCCCCGATCCCCAGATTACTCCGATGCGATGGGTGTCAAGGTTCTCAAAGTCCAGGCCGGCGTCTGCAACGGCTTCATCAGTAGAAACAAGTGCATACTGTACAAATGGGTCTAACTTTCTTGCTTCTTTACGATCAAGAAAATCTTCAGGTTTGAAATTTTTAACTTCGCAGGCAAACTTCGTTTTAAATAAACTTGCGTCAAACCTCGTAATCGGAGCAGCGCCACTCACCCCATTGACCAGACCATTCCAGTATTCCGGAACGGTATTTCCAATTGGGGTAAGTGCACCAAGTCCTGTTACTACAACTCTTTTTAGCTCCATTTATGTTTTGGCAGCGTGATTACTTTACGTTTTTTTCTAAGTAGGCGATAGCCTGACCTACAGTACCGATTGTTTCAGCCTGGTCATCAGGAATAGCTACATTGAACTCTTTTTCGAACTCCATGATCAGCTCAACGGTGTCCAGTGAGTCAGCACCTAAATCGTTCGTAAATGATGCTTCAGGATTCACCTCACTCTCATCCACTCCTAATTTTTCCACGATAATTGCTTTTACTCTTGAAGCGATATCAGACATAGTTTCTATTTTTTATATGGTTATTAATTATCTGCAAAGAAAAATAAAATCTGATAAATATCAAACCTTTTTGTTTTTGGTTAAAAATGATCAACATCACATACCCAATGGCTATTGTTTTGTACCTTCGTGGCGGTTTCAGCAATCATTTTGAACAGATTTACTCTAAAATACGAATTAGATCTCGATTTTGTTTTAATAGCGATAACATCTTCACTAAAAGATTATATGCTAGCCTTCAAGATCAATCGGCAAATATCACATGATTTTGCCCGTATGGATGATTTATCTATTCCCCATGCCAGCGCCGGTCACTCTTTCTTCTCCAGGTATTTTTATCAACTACCTGAGTCTGAGACGGATCTCTTTTTGCTGGCAAACAAAGGTACGGAGGGTTATTTGATACCCGAAATGAAAAACGTAGATTACTTTATTTTGATAAGGAATTTTATCGATCAGGAAGACATCGACCACCTGCTCGGAGGGCTTAATCGCATACCCGAAGTCGTCGTAGCAGCAGAAGTTGATCCCGGAAAATTAAAATCTAAAGAAAATCTGATATTTTAGTAAATAATTAATGGTGTATAATGTACACCTTTACAAACATAATAGTTTAGGTTAAGATGAGACAAGTTCACAAAAGGACAAAGATAGTTGCCACCCTCGGGCCGGCTTCCTCCAGCAAAGAGACTTTGCTGGCCATGATCAAGGCAGGAGTAAACGTATGCCGTTTGAATTTTTCTCACGGAAGTCAGGAAGATCACCAGAAGGTGATTGACGTTATCCGCGAGATCAACCATCAGTACAAGCTGCACGTGGGAATCCTGGCCGATTTACAGGGGCCGAAGATCCGTATCGGAATGGTTCAGGACGGCGGTATTAAGCTTGTAAACGGCAGCCAGATCGAAATAACAACGGAAGAGATGGTCGGCAACGATCAGCAGATCTATATTACCTACTCTAGCTTTCCAAGAGACGTTCGTGCGGGCGAAATCATCCTTTTGGATGACGGAAAGCTTCAAATGCGCGTAGTCGATACCAATAATAAAGATAAGGTTATTTGTGAGGTGGTACACGGAGGCATTCTTACTTCACGTAAAGGTGTAAACCTTCCTAATACCAAAATTTCCATTCCAAGTTTAACAGAAGACGACTTGCATAACCTGGAATTTGCGCTTAAGAATGACGTGGAGTGGATCGGTTTATCTTTTGTACGTACAGGCGAAGACATCATCGACCTGAAACGCATCATTAACAGGAGCGGAAAGACGGCGCGGGTAATCGCGAAGATCGAGAAGCCTGAGGCTATTGAGAATATCGATGCAATCATTGCGGCTACAGATGGTGTGATGGTTGCCCGTGGTGACCTGGGTGTTGAGATGCCTATGGAGCAAGTGCCGGTATTGCAAAAGATGATTGCACGCAAATGCCTGCAGGCGTCTAAGCCGGTTATCGTAGCAACTCAGATGCTGGAAAGTATGATCACTACGCCTCGCCCTACCCGTGCAGAGGTAAACGACGTAGCAAACTCTGTTCTTGATGGAGCTGATGCAGTGATGCTAAGCGGCGAAACTTCAGTAGGTGAGTTCCCGGTTATCGTTATTGAGACCATGAGCAAGATCATCAAGAACATTGAAGAAACAGCTTATCCTTACCAGACACCTAAAAAATTAGACGAGAGCTCACCTCGTTATATGTCAAACGCAGTTTGCGGTTCGGCGGTGTACCTGTCTGCAAAGACAAACGCAAGAGGTATCGTGGCGATGACCTCTTCCGGTTATACCGCTTTTGAAATATCCAGTCACCGCCCTAAGGCCGGAACTTATATTTTCACTAATAATAAGGGTCTTCTGAATACACTTAGCCTGCTCTGGGGAGTAAGAGGTTTTTACTACGATAAAGCAGAGTCTACTGATCGTTCGATCAGCGATGTAAATCGTATATTAAAAGAAGAAAAAATGATTATGCCAGGTGATGTGATCATCAATACAGCTGCAATGCCGATCGAAAAGAAGGGTAAAACCAACATGATCCGCGTGACAACTGTTGACTAGTATTTATCACTCTATAGAGAAACGGCTACCAGATTCTGGTAGCCGTTTTTTTTTGTCGCTGCTTTTATGCCCGGTATAGTCTTGTTTTTGGCAATAATGAGGCACGCGAAAGATTATCTTCAAATCAACAGCCTATGTAGTAGTAACAAAGTGGTGTCCAGCCAGGGATCAGGTAGTGACCAGCTAGTGGGTGCAGCCACACTTTAGCCAGGATCTAGCCACGTTGTAGCCACGTTTTTCCAGTAAAACGTGGCTACAACGTGGCTGCACTGTGGTTACAAGGCGGCTGTACCCACCAGCTGCCCACCAGCTGCCCACCAGCTGGCTTTAGCGTTATGCGAACCGGAATACCGAGAAGGCTTAGCCGTGATAGATTCTAATCCTCCGATGGCTTTCTCGCCATCGATTCGTCGGCGCATTTAAGGCCTGTTGTTGTCATGATCCACGTGGAGGGAGTTTCCCATTCACTATCTTCAGGCAGGCAATCGCGCAGATTGATGTCGCGTATGATCGAATTCATTTCCCCGTCAAAGATCAACCGGGTATTCAACGGAACTTTCAAAGTAACCTTCACTTCCTGGTCCCGATAAGCTTGTTTAGGGGGAAAGTGGAGATATTTATCAAGGGTAATGATAGAATCGGCTTGAATGAATTCGTAACCACTCTTCTGAGCGTTTCTCAGGGCAGACTCGAAATCCCGGCCCCGGGCCGAAAAGTCTTTGATGATAAAAGCCGTGCTATCATCACTTCTTTCTACATACAGCTGTATTTCGCCGATGTCGTTGGCAATTTTTACCTTACCCTGTCTGCCGTTAAACGTTACGTTATAGTTCAGACTGTCGTCCTTGGAGAAGAACCGCTGTTTGTTGAGCTTTATATGGTAGGTTGGAAAAGGTTTGACAAGTGACTGCTGCTCGTATCTGGCCTCAGATTTGAATTCAGATCCCAGCTTGGCACCATAGAAAACCGCCATCCCTAGACCGGTGATCCAGATGATCAGTAGTGCGAATGAAGTCGTTTTTCCGGTAATTTTTCTGTTAAACAGAACGCGTAGGGCAAACAAAATAAGCGCGATTAACGGAATGATGATCAATATCGCTGCGCTGAAATAGATGGCCGACTGGTATTCGGGGTTAATTATGTTGAATGGAAAGGTGTCCAGCTCATGTCCGTCGAAAAATCCCATGATAAACAGCAGCCCCAGCAAGCAGCTGAATAGCAAGCTGCAGCAAACGAATATTACAAAAGCACCAACAATCTTAAACATGATTCCAAGGACCCGGGTGAGGAAAGTTCCTGTTCTGTCGCCAGCTTCTCTCAGGAAATCCTCGGTAGCATTTAAGCCGGGTTTTAATTGTGATCCGGCCTGGTTAAGATTCTGCTGAAGCGCATCAATCTCTTCGTCCAGGTTCCGTTTGAAGTTTTGCAGGTTGATGGGTTCGCCCTTCATAGCCATCCTGTCGGCCCGGGTTTTAGCTCTCGGAGTAACCATCCACAAAATGAGATAAACAATCAGTCCTGTTCCCCATAAGATGGTAGCAAGCACGGCGATAAGCCTTACCCATTTTGCCTCGATATCGAAGTAGTGCCCCAGACCGGAACATACCCCACCGATCATGCGGTCTTCCGGATCGCGGAAAAGAGAGCGGTGTGCGGTACGCATTCCACCAAAGTGTTCATCGTCAAACTCCACATCGAAATCGTTCACATTGCCCATTCTCGCAGTGATATCGACGACGTCCTGTTGAACAATCACCTGCTTACTTTGCTCTGTAAGGCGTTCGGTAAACATTTCGGCCAGTCGGTTTTCAATGTCCTGAACAATTTCTTCGTTGTCGCTTGAGTAAGCAAAATGGCGTTTTACCTCGGTCATGTATGACCGGAGAATTTCGTAGGCATCTTCCTCTATATGGAAAACGATACCGTTTATATTGATAATGATGGTCTTATTCATGTGATTAGGCGTTTGGGGTTTCGTTATTCTGATTTGGTCGTCCCTGCATGGACACGTGTACTGCATATCGTAGTTCTTCCCATGTGATATCCAGCTTGCTTAATACGTCCCGGCCGGCTTCGGTAAGCTGGTAGTATTTTCTGGGAGGGCCGGAAGTCGACTCGATCCAGTTATAGCTCAGGAGCCCGTTGTTTTTCAGTCGGGTCAGCAGTGGATATAGAGTTCCTTCTACAACCAGCATTTTCGCTTGCTTAAGCTCGTTTATTATATCAGAGGCGTAAATCTCGCCCCGGGATATAATAGAGAGGATGCAGTATTCCAGGATACCCTTCCTCATCTGCGTTTGCGTATTCTCTACTATCATATCACAAAGATATATGTTTTATATACTACTATGCAATACATAGTAGTATATTTTTTGAAAGTTTTATTCTTTCATTGTCTTCGCTAAATATCAGCGTGTAGTAGAGAAAGTGAGCTTTTGTCAATTTTTAGTGCCATTTCGAAGCTAAAAATTGATGAATGTCAGATTTTGGCTCTTTTTTATTGCGGATTTAAGAAAATATTACATTTTTTAGTTTGATAAATGAAATAAACTAACGATTTTTATACTTTAATCATTAATTTAAAAAGAACATATGAAGCAAATTCTATCAAGTTTGTTCATCTTGTTACTGTTATGCACTAGTGTAATAGCGCAAGATCGTACCGTAACAGGTACAATCAAAGGAAAGGATGACGGTCTTCCTCTTCCGGGAGTTAGTGTTAGATTGAAGGGCACGACAGTTGGTACTCAGACTGGCGCGAACGGACAATTTACAATTAGGGTTTCAGGAAGCTCTCCTGTTTTGGTTTTAACTTACATCGGCTACACAACACAAGAAGTTGCTGTTGGATCCAGATCTACCCTGGATGTTAGCTTAGCAAGCGATGCAACGCAACTTGGTGAAGTGGTAGTTACTGCTTTAGGTCTTTCAAGACAGGAAAAAACGATTGGTTATGCAGCATCGACCGTAAAGGCCGAGGAAATAACTGCAGCAAGGAATGCCAATGTAATGACCGGACTTCAAGGGAAAGTTGCAGGGGTTAATATTTCAAATGCTGGTGCTCCTGGAGCATCGACGAAGGTTGTAATACGTGGTGTTTCATCGTTTTCAGGAGGTAATAATCCTTTATATGTAATTGATGGTGTTCCGTCAAATAACACTACAATGAACAATGCATTTACCGGAAGTACAGAGTCCCAATTCTCGAGGTCTGTGGATTTTGGTAATCAGGGAAATGATTTTAACCCTGAGGATGTTGAGTCGGTAACAATACTTAAAGGAGCTTCTGCTACTGCCTTATATGGATCACGCGCAGCGCATGGTGTTATCATGATTACTACTAAGCGTGCAAAGCAAAACCAGAAATTAAATGTAACCTATACAGGTTCTGCTAATTTCAGCAATGTACTACGCGTTCCTCAAACTCAGAACGTTTTTGGACAAGGCTGGCCTTACTATGATGCAATTGAGAACGGATCATGGGGACCTAAGTTGGATGGAGTAGTGAGAGAATGGGGAACTGAAATCGATGGTGTTGCTCAGACAAAACCGTTTGCTTATGTCGAAAACAACATACGGGACTTTTACGACACTGGATACGACGTTCAGAACGCTATCACCTTATCTGGAGGTGGTGAAAACAACTCTTTGTTTTTCTCGTACTCAAACTCAGCCCAAGACGGAGTTGTTCCAACAAGTGCTGACAAGTTTTCTAGGAATAACTTCTCCCTTAGAGGAACTTCTACTTATGGAAAATTTAAAGCGGATTATAGTCTAAACTATATTCGTAGGGATATGAAAGCAGTTTTTGCCGGTCAGGGAACAAGTGATGGAGGTGCAACTCTTTATCAGGAGCTTATACAGATCCCTGTAGATATTCCAATCAGTGGATTTAAGGACTATAAAAGCGCTTACAATAACGTTGATAATTATTTTACCCCTTACGCAGATAACCCATATTTTACAATTAATGAGAATGGAACAAGCCTTCAGGACGATAGAGTCTTTGGTAAGTTAGAGCTATCTTACGAAGTTCTTCAAAACACTCGTTTAATTGGAAGACTGGGTGGAGATTTTAACAACACAAAGATACAAGATCGCGGTGCGGTTGTTAGGTATACTCCAGGTTCGTTTTCTGACATACATGGGAAGGCACCTATTGTTGGTCGTTATGGCGAGAACTTCAGGAAAGATGGTCAAATAGATGCCAACATTCTTTTGCAGGGCGATTATAAGCTAAACGAGGATATCAGATTAGGTGGTGTTGCAGGTTTTAACTATAATCAGAGAAGATACGATCTTTTAAATTCTTATCTATCCGGATTAAGTATTCCGAACTGGTATAGTCTTCAGAACAAAAGCACATCAGAGCCTATATCTGAATCGATTTTAAATCTTAGACGTCTGATGGCTGTCTATGGAAACATTGACTTTGGGTTTAGAGACTATTGGTTTGTAAATGTTTCTTTAAGAAACGACTGGTCCTCAACCTTGCCGCAAAACAACAGAAGTTATTTCTACTGGGGCGCTAATACCGCTTTAGTTTTAACTGACATGATTAAGGATTGGCAGTCAGAAAACTTCAATTACTTAAAGCTTAGGGCTGCTTGGGGTCAGACAGGTAACGATGCGGCACCTTATAGAATAGGTACTTCTTTCATCCCTTCAAGACCACCACTTGGTTTTGGCGACATTTATGCGCCATTGAATGGTGTTCCTGCATTGACAGAAAGTAACAATAAAGGAAATAACAACCTGAAGCCTGAAATCACCACTGAATGGGAGCTTGGTTTGGATTCGAGATTCTTGAATAACAGAATCGGTTTGGATGTTTCTTATTACAATAGGAAAACAAAAGATCAAATCATCCGGGCTTCAGTGGCTCCGGAAGCTGGTTATACAACGCAGACTCTTAATATAGGGAATATTCAGAATAAGGGTATTGAAGCGAGATTGACATTAGTTCCAGTAAAAAGTGAGAACTTCCAATGGGATTTAGCAACAACTTTTACTAAAAACGAGAGTGAAGTCTTGAAGCTTTACGGTGATGCTCAGGAGTTGTTAATTGAGAATGCTTATTCTGTTGATTATGTTGCTCGTGTCGGTGCCCCATTGGGTATTTTCAGAGTACCAAAGATTAGAAGAGTTGAAGAGGGTGAACATGCTGGAAAGATTATTGTTGGAGCAAATGGTTACGAAGCGATCGATCCAAATGGTAAAGAAGACTATGGAACTTCAAATCCTGATTTTATCTTAGGATTTAACAATACGTTCAGATACAAGAACTTTTCATTAAGTGCAGTAATTGATTGGAGAAAGGGAGGACAGTTCTATTCCTATACAAAACAACTGAATGCTTTTGTTGGGAACACGATGCAGACAACATACAATGATCGTCAGCCATTTGTTGTACCTAACTCTGTTAAAGCAGTAGTCACCAACGGAGTGACCACATATGTCGAAAATAACATTCCTATTCCTACAACCAGCATGTATTCTTACTGGTATGGTAACACAAACCAGGCACGTTATAGAGATTATGTATTAGACAGAGATTTTGTCAAATTAAGAGAGCTAGTATTCACCTACTCTGTTCCTAAACCATTTGTTTCTAAACTGAAGCTTGCATCCGTCGATCTAAGTTTGATTGGTAGAAACCTTCTGATGTTCACCCCTAAGTCGAATACTTTTGTCGATCCGGAGGGTACCAATTACGGTAACGATATAGCTTCTGAATTCGGTGAGTTCGCTGCGGGACCGACAATGAGAAGCATCGGCGCAAGCATAAGAGTTGGTTTCTAATAGATAATAAAAATAGTTATGAAAAAAATATATAGTATAGCTTTATTGCTGCTGTTCGTTCTTACGCAAACGGCTTGCAAGAAGACTTTAGATATAAACGACGCCGATCCCAACTATGTTGGAGACGCCGATCCTAAGTATTTACTTCCTTCCGGGATAACTTTCTCTGCTTCGAAGATTGGTGGAGACTTACAATTAGTTGGAAGCTTTTGGTCTCAACATTATACCCAGAACAATAATTCCAGTCAATACAGAACACTCGATTCTTATAACCTGACAATTTCCAGTTACAATTCGACCTGGAACAATCTGTTCGGTGGCGCTTTGAAAGATCTTAAGCTAACTATGCAGAAAAGTGAGGCTCAGGGGCTTTGGAATTATTATGTTGCCGCGGAAGTGATGTCTGCATTCGACTATCATATTCTAAACGATTTCTATGGTGCTGTTCCGATTAAAGCGGGACTTGACTACGATAACAACCCTCAACCTGTCTATGATGACAGCAAAGAGGCAAACGTACAAATCTTAGCAATGTTAGATGATGCTATATCGAAAGTTCCTCAAGCTGCAGCCTTACCAGCGATGGGAAATGAAGACTTTTTGTTTACTGGAGATATGGACAACTGGCGTAAATTCGCCAAATCTCTAAAGCTTAAAATCTTAATGCGTGACTTTGCTGCTAACTCTGCTCAGATTCAAACACTGTTAACCGAAAATGATTTGTTAGAAACCGATGCCAAAATGGATGTATTTGTGGATTCTGAAAACAAATCAAACCCATTGTTTGAGCAGGATCGACGTAAGTTGAATACCGCTGCGAATATGAGGGCAAGTAACACGCTTTTAACGTTTCTATTAGAAAATAACGACCCAAGGGTAGCAGCCTTTTATGAAGAAACTGTAGAAAGTCAATCAGAAGGTTCTACATGGCCAAAGTATGCTGGTATTGAGCAAGGGAATTATGGATTGACACAATCTGCTACCCAATCATCAAGAGCCGTCGTATTGCCAACTGACGCAGTATTTTTTATGAGCGCGGCTGAGGTGTCGTTTTTGAAAGCAGAAGCTTATGCACGTTTGAATGAAGCGGGCAGTGCAAAAAGCAACTATGATAACGGTGTTATTTTGGCTTTCGAAAGATGGAATTCAGCAACTTCGCCAATGAGTGCTGCTTCATTCATAGCACCTGGAGGAGAATACGCATTTAACGGAGGTTCCGTAGACGCGATGGTTGAGCAGATAATTCAGCAGAAATGGGTTGCGGCAGCGCGGTCGCAAGCATGGGATTCTTTCTTTGATCAGAATAGAACAGGTTATCCGAGGGTCAGCTCAGTTCCTACCACTGATCCGACTTATGTTCCGGGAAGATATACAATCTCCGTAACCTCCGTGATTGCTGCTGGCCAGTTACCGAGAAGGTTATTATTTCCAAAGAGTTCAAGTGATTATAATCCGAATGCACCAAAAGTTGTTCCGATTACAGAAAAAATGTACTGGCATAAATAGTTGAATTTTAAATTGGTTATATGAAAAATATAAGATATATATTACTAGCACTAATAGTGAGTGTTTTATACAGTTGTGAAACTTACTCCGATCAAGAGCAGGAGCACACAGCTATTGGAAAGATGTCAGGAGAATGGTTGTCAAATGTTTACGAAGACGATGATAGCACTTTGGCTGTTAACGGCCTGTTCGCCCTAAGAACATACAACACTACCTCGAATGACGTTAATAAAGCTTGGATGAAACTTGGTTCGACTCAAATTGTTGCATTGCTTGGAAAAGTTGATGTTGATGTCGCACAGAGGACTTTCAGTGGAACGACCATCGCTAATGAAGCCAAGGCTGGAAATACGTTTACGATACTTGAAGCGAAAGTAATGTTAGATGCTGCTACTACTGAAACCGGAATAAAAGCGGATAGCATTTACGTTAGGTATACTACTTCGGTTAATAACAAAACGTATATTGTGAGAGGACATCGTACAACCCAATGGACTCAATTTGAGTAAGGAACTTTTAAATGGGCAAATAAAATTGTATTTATTTGTTGAATGCGAAAGAGGCCGCCATTTGTGAGCGGTCTCTTTTGCGTTTAAGACAGATTATCTATTAAAAGAATTTGGGCTGAATTCTGGTTTCTATATATTATTTCAACAATTTTATTTTGTACGTTTATGAGATCATTTGTAAAACATCAAAGTGCCTAAACTAATCGCTTTTCTCACATTTGGATATCTCCTATCCAATACTGCGGTACACTCTCAGGTGGCACTTCCGGATTCAATATATTATAGACTTGCTACAACCTACCTAGAAGATAAGGGTTCTGTTTCCACCAGATCATTGATCTACAATGGAGTTGAACATGTGGGGTATTTCAGAGGCATTAAGGGAACTGCTTACTTGGAAACAGACCAGATGGTATCAGCGTCTGTGAAATACGATCAATTATGGTATAAGCTCCCTATGCTATACGATCTTTTAACGGATCAGGTTATAATTAAGCATTTCGACGGGCTATACAACGTTGCTTTGATAAATGATAAGATAGATCAGTTCTTTTTTAATGGCCGGTCCTTTCGAAATTTTAGGCTTGATCCGTTTGATGAAAAATTGATAAGCGGTTATCATGAAGAATTGTATTCGGGAAATGCAATATCTGTTTTCGTTAAAAGGAAAAAGATATTGAAAGAGCAATCAACGGCGCATGGAATGGAGCGGGAGTTTATTAGCATCAACCGGTTTTATCTGCTTATAGATAGCGTTTTTCATCCAGTGAAGTCCAAATCAGATCTGCTTGCATTGATGGGCGATAAAAAGAAAGCCATTGCCTCATATATAAGAAAGAATAAACTGAAATTCAGCAATGGGCGGGAACTTTCTATACTTATGGCTTCCAAGAAATATGATGAAATACCGTAAATCATGCGCTTAGCTCTATTAGTCTATATCTGCCTTTTATCCTTGACCTGGAGCACCTTATTTGCGCAGAATAATAGAGAAGAACTTTTTAATGGGCGGTTTGAAAACGCCAGGATTGAACAGGTCGTTGCCTTAATAGAAGAAAGTTCAAGGTATAAAGTTTTCTATGAGCCTAACCAGCTGGATAGCATCCGGATCAGCCTTGATGTTCAAGGGAAACCAATACGATGGATCCTAGATCAAATCTTTCAAAATACCCATTTAAAGTACTCTATAGATTTCCAGAACAACATTTTTATTACTTATGACGAGGAACTACTCGTGGCCTTGCCGAGACAAAATGGAATGAGGGATACGGAAGGTCTCTCACCAGGTAAATTACTCATTGAGTCGCGAGTTAAGGATTTTTTGACGGACGTGGGAAATGATGTAAGTGCCGCTAGTGCCAATAATAGGATTTTCGATATTGGAGACCGAGCGGTTGGCTTCAAAAAGGGTAATGTCACGCTAGCTGGATTTGTACGGGTTGCTCAGAGTGGGGAGCCGGTGATAGGCGCAAGTGTTTTTACTTCCAGTCCGAGAATAGGCACGAGTACTGATCAGTCGGGTTTTTATTCTATTAGTTTGCCTTCCGGAAGACATCTTCTGAATATCCGTTTTATTGGAATGCGAGATGCTGTTCGGACGATAAACCTATATTCCGATGGTAAGTTGGATATTGAATTGATTGAGCGGGTACGATCATTAAAGGAGGTTGATATCTCCGCGGAAAAAATAGCGAATATCCGTAGCACTCAGATGGGTGTTGAGAAGCTTACGATGGCTACAATAAAACAGATCCCGACAGTATTTGGAGAGCCTGATATCTTAAGGGTAATACTTACCTTACCAGGCGTTAAATCAGTTGGCGAGGCAAGCACCGGATTCAATGTGAGAGGAGGTGGGACGGATCAAAATCTTATTTTGTATAACGATGCTACGATTTATAACCCTTCCCATTTATTCGGCTTCTTTTCTGCTTTCAACTCAGACGCTGTAAAGGATATTGAGCTTTATAAGGGTAGTATTCCCGCTAAGTTTGGAGGTAGAATCTCCTCTGTTCTAGATGTTCATAGTAGGGAAGGTAATAATAAGAAGTTTACGGGATCAGCCGGAATTGGCCTGTTAACAAGCCGATTAAACATAGAAGGGCCGATTATAAAAGATCGGGCTTCATTTATGCTTGGTGGTCGGACAACGTATTCAGATTGGCTACTTAAAGAGTTACCACAAAAGTCTGGATACAGGGATAGTAGAGCGGCGTTTTCTGACATTGACTTTCACCTGAATCATAAATTCAATGAAAAGAATACTATCTCGTTTACTGGTTACTTAAGCAATGACCGATTTAATTTGAATAGTGACACCATTTATAGGTATTCAAACCAAAATATGTCTCTTAAGTGGAAATACATATTTAACAACAAGTTAAGTATGAGCGTCATAGGTGGATTAGATAAGTACGATTATCAGGTTAAGAGCGAAGAGAATCCAATTAACGCTTATCATATGGGCTTTGATATTACCCAGTCCAAGCTTAAGACAGACTTCACTTATTATCTTGACGGAAAGCATACCCTCGACTTTGGAGCAAGCAGCTTACTGTACAAGATACATCCTGGGGAATTTATACCGTATGGTCCAGAATCACTCGTCAGCAAAAATGTATTGCAATCAGAGCAGGCAATCGAAAGCGCAGTTTATCTGGCAGACAAATTCGAGGTAAGTCCTTCTCTTTCATTGAACATGGGTGTAAGATTTTCTTTGTACAACTACTTAGGTCCTCAGTCTACATATGCTTATGCGGAAAATCTGCCAAAAACGGAGTTCAACGTGATAGACAGTCTGAATTACAATAAAGGTGATATGATCAAGTCATACGGAGGTCCCGAATATAGATTTGCTGCCCGTTACGCTATCGATGGCGACCTGTCTGTCAAGTTAGCCTTCAATTCACTAAGGCAGTATATCCACATGCTTTCTAACACTACTGCAATCGCGCCGACAGACATTTGGAAGCTTAGTGATTTAAATATTAAACCCCAAACAGGGCGACAGGTGTCTTTAGGTGTTTTTAAAAACTTCAGGTCCAATACAATAGAAACGTCCGCAGAAGTTTATTATAAGTGGTTAGATAATTACCTTGATTATAGAAGTGGGGCAACGCTCGTTCTAAATCACCATATTGAGCAGGATGTAATCAATACAAGGGGAAAGGCGTATGGAGCCGAGTTTCAGATCAAGAAGACGGCAGGAAAATTGAATGGTTGGGTCAGTTATACATATTCCCGCACGTTTTTGAAAATGGATGATCCAACAGTAGTGCAACTGATCAACAATGGCGAGTATTATCCGGCAAACTACGATAAGCCTCATGATTTTACAGTTGTTGGCAATTTCAAGGCTTCTCACCGGTTCAGTGTATCGGCAAATGTTACCTACAGTACAGGAAGGCCTATTACGCTTCCTGTTGGGACTTTTTATTATGGCGGAGCAGAAAGGGTTCTTTACTCGGATAGAAATCAATACCGGATTCCAGATTATTTCAGGACTGATCTGTCTGTGAATATTGATGGAAACCATAAAATCCATCAGTGGATTCATAGCTCATGGACGATAGGAGTGTACAATTTAACAGGAAGACATAATCCATATTCCACTTATTTTACTACAGAAAATGGATCTGTTAAAGGGTATAAACTGTCGATATTTGCTACACCTATCCCATTTATAAACTATAACTTGAGATTTTGATGAGAAAGTATATATCGCATATAGCATTTTCATTAGCGCTACTGACGTTCGCTTGTAAAGAGACTTATGAACCTGAAGTAAACTTTTCGGCGACTAACCTTTTGGTTGTGGAAGGGCTTCTAAACGGAAATGGAGTGACAACGATAAGGCTTTCGCGTACCAGTAATAATTCTTCAAATAACAGTGTTACAGAGGCAGGTGCAAATGTTGAAGTTGAAGACGAACAAAAAAATACCTATTCTTTATCAGAAGCTTCTCGAGGAGTATATACCACAAAACATGCATTTGTTGCAGGACACAGATACCGCTTACTAATAAAAACAGCAAATGGAAGCCAATATGCTTCGGAATACGTAACATTGCTTAGTACTCCGGAAATAGATAGCTTACCATGGAAGCGAGTAAGACAAGGTGTTCAGATCTATGCTAGTACCCATGATCAAAGCAACAAAACCCGCTACTACAGATGGGAATATGAGGAAACATGGATAATTGTACCTAGTTATCATTCTCGTTACGAAATTGAGTTTAATGAGAATGCAGATCCCGTTGATAAGTTCCCCTATAGAATCTTCCCACGACGCCCAGAAAATGCTTTTCCTGATTCATGCTGGCAGACTGAGACATCAAAGAGCATCAATCTGGGCTCATCCAGCCGGCTCAAAGATGATGTGATCAGCCTTGCTCCTGTCTCATATATACCACAAGCCTCCTGGAAGCTGGATACACGTTATAGTATCCTCGTTAAACAATACGCATTGAGTGCCGCAGGATTTGAATATTGGGAAAATATGAAAAAGAACACCGAAGGTTTAGGTAGCATATTTGATCCGCAACCTTCTGAGATAAGAGGAAACATCACTTGTGTCAGCGATCCGAAGGAACAGGTTGTAGGCTTCTTTGACGCTTCGACGACAGCAGTAAAAAGACTATTTATATCCAATAGAGAGGTGTCAAATTGGAATTACAACAGTGGTTGTATTGAGGTTAGCGCCTTAGAAATCCCCGACAGCCTTGTAACAATATTTCCGCAAAATACTCCTTTGAATAAGGAGACAAGAACTACGGGCCAGTACGTTACCGGGGTTGCCCCAGCCTGTGTAGACTGTCGGCTAAAAGGTGTTCCGGTTAAACCTGATTTTTGGTAAGTGGTATGTATCATAAAATAATTTTCTTTTGTTTCTTGCTGATCTCGGTCAGATCTGCGGGGCAGATAACCGGTACAGACAGTTTAATGGCTGCGTTTGACCGCTACCGAACCGCAAATCTTCAAGAAAAAATATTTGTTCATACCGATAGAAGCAACTATTTATCCGGAGAACTAATGTGGTTTAAGGTTTATGATGTGGATGCATCATTTCATAAGCCTTCTGTGGTGAGTTCTGTCGCATATGTGGAACTATTGGATAAGGATAATAAACCAGTTTTGCAGACAAAGGTTGGAATGAAGGATGGGAAAGGGAATGGCTCATTGTACCTACCTGTTTCTTTAGGGTCTGGAAATTATCGTTTGAGAACCTACACACGTTGGATGAGAAACTTTGCTGCTGAGTTTTATTTTGAAAAAGATATTAGGGTTCTAAATACTGTGAAAGAACAATATCCTGAAGTCGAAAGATCTGTTGGTGGATATGATGTCCAATTTTTTCCAGAGGGCGGTAATCTGATTAAAGGGATGGAGAGTAAGATCGCCTTTCGAGTTACGGATCAAACCGGTAAAGGTATTGCTTTCAATGGTAAAATAATGGATGAAGGAGGGAGGAATATTATATCTTTCAAGCCACTAAGGTTTGGAATAGGCAGCTTTGTTTTCACTCCTCATCGTGGAGTAAGATATACTGCTCTCCTCGAATTTGCGGACGGACGCAAGGTTGAGCAGCCTTTGCCGGGGGCCTTGGATCAAGGATATGTGATGTCGTTAAAGGATGAGGGTGATAAGTTGATTTTAGAAGTGTCTTCAAATATTCCTAACGTAGGTGAAGCGTTTTTATTTGTTCATGCGGGACACAAGATCGAGTTTGGTTCGAAAGTGTTGTTGAATAATGGACATGGGTATGTGTCTATTCAAAAAGAAAAGCTGCATGAAGGAATTTCTCATTTCACGCTTTTCGATAATGACTTACAACCTGTATGCGAAAGGTTGTATTTTAATAAGGCTTGGAGAAGCCGACTAGCTATATCTTCGCAATTAAATGCTAAGGACTATGCCACCCGGAAGAAGGTGACTATTGATATAAAAACTAGACTTTTTGATTCAACGCCTACCACTGCAGATTTGTCTGTGTCAGTATATAAGACAGATTCTCTTCAGAAATTGAATTCTCCTGATATTTTGAGTTACCTTTTACTGAGTTCAGAGTTGAAAGGCGGTATTGAAGAACCAGAATTCTATTTTTCGGATACTAGCGAAGATGTATCTTTTGCATTGGATAATTTAATGTTGAGTCATGGATGGCGCCGTTTTAAATGGAGAGAAATATTAAGGAACGACGTTCCTGAGCCCAAATATATTCCAGAGAGAAGGTATCATATTGTGTCTGCACGGGTGTTTGATAGGGATAACAAGCTTCCTGCTGGGCAAATCTCGACTAATTTAGCTGTTTTGGGAGATCTGACACACTATGTTAACGGTCGAACTAATCCGGAGGGTAGGGTGGATCTTTTTACAAAGGATTTGTTCGGAGTTAGGTCACTTGTCTTGCAAACAAACACTGGAGA
This sequence comes from Arcticibacter sp., assembly GCF_045629565.1. Lineage (GTDB taxonomy): Bacteria > Bacteroidota > Bacteroidia > Sphingobacteriales > Sphingobacteriaceae > Arcticibacter. Next base: position 1,027 of record NZ_JAZQRL010000034.1, on the reverse strand, counting down.
GAAGGCTTATACCATAGATATTTTGACTCCGTTTTCAGACACTTACTCAAGTCGGGTTTTACCTCAATTTGTTTCTGAAGTTAGCACTTCGCAGACGCTTCTACTAAATAGCATTAATATGCAAGCTTGGAATATTTATAATAAGCAAAGGCTGAATAAATTTGCGGAGCCAGGCAGAGACAGTATTCCGTTTTATGGTTCCTTAAAGGAGCGCTATTTGCTAGACAATTATGTTCGTTTTCCTACAATTGAAGAAGTTTTACGCGAATATGTCTTAAGCGTTGGTGTTCGCAGAAAAGAAGGGAAGCTAGCGATGCAAGTTTACAGCGGTGTCGTGAATCAGAGTTTTTTTGAGGAGCGACCACTGGTTTTTTTGGATGGAGTGCCAATGTTAAAGCCTGAAAAGTTCTTTGAATATGATCCTCTCAAAATAAAGAGTATAGAAGTACTTCCTAAGAAGTACTTTTTTGGACCAGATGTGTATGGTGGAATCATCCTCTTTAGTACATACAAAAATAACCTTGAGGGAATGGAGCTTGATCGAAATGCCGTAGTTATCGACTACGAGGCGCTGCAGTTAACCAGAGAATTTTATTCTCCCCGGTATGATACACCTCAGCAGCTTAAGAGTCGTTTGCCGGATTTCAGAAACCTGTGTTTTTGGGCGCCTGAGGTCGTTACAGACAAAGAGGGAAATGCAAAGCTTGATTTCTACACACCAGACCGTCCGGGAATTTACGTGGTAGATATACAGGGTTTAACGCCAGAAGGAAAGGCCGGAAGCTTTAAATTCAACTTTAACGTCCAATAAAATTATTTATAACGAACGCTGGCGAAGGCATTATTAGTATTGAGTTCTATTTCCCTACCGAAAACCAACGCATGATTATCGGGAATGTGACCTGCCGGGAAATCAAATGCTACTGGGTAGTCGTATTCCTTTACATGGTTCATAACCATCTCTTGTACGCTTTCTCCAAAAGGAACGGCATTGTCTTTCATATCGGTAAAGCCACCGATGATAAGG
>NZ_JAZQRL010000033.1:0-81848 GCF_045629565.1 Arcticibacter sp. | reverse complement strand
TTACAACACTTTCCCGTATTTAATGTTACTTTTAGTTGTTGCATGGCTATAGTGAATGATGACAGAGATCAAAGACAATTTTGACAGAACTTTTAAAACGCTGCGGGTAAGTTTGCTGAATACCTGCAACCTCGCCTGCGTCTATTGCTGCTTCGGAAACGAGGACAGCAAGGAAAATTACCGGAGTTCAAAAGGCCAGATGCTAACAGCCGATGAATTATTGAAACTGATCGCAAAGTTACATGAGCGGCTTGATTTAGATGTTGTCAGACTTACGGGCGGTGAGCCTCTGTTGTACAAACAGCTGCCAGAGCTCGTCAGCGGGATACGTGCTATCGGGATCAATGACGTGAAACTGACTACAAACGGCTTGCTTCTCGAAAACATAGCTCCGGCGCTAAAAGCTGCTGGAATTTCGTCCATCAACGTATCACTAGACGCTATTGAGCCGGAGGTCTATCATCTGATGAGTCGCCGGCATGACCTTAGCCGGACATTGAAAGGCATTGAAGCAGCACACCGACTGGGAATAGAGGTCAAAATCAACTCCGTGGTTATGAAGGGGCTGAACGACAGCCAGATCCTGCCCTTGCTGGCCTATGCATTTCAGAGAAAGATGAAGATCAGATTCCTGGAGATCATGGCTATGGGTCACCTGCACGGTAGCGCCGATAAGCACTTTTTTTCTCAGGAGGAAATCCTTAGTAGAATTGACACCCATTACCCAGCCTCCCCTCTTCCTCGAAAAAGTTCTTCAACCTCGAATTACTGGCAGACTGCAGACGGGAATGTGTTTGGTATCGTTGCCAATGAAAGTGAACCGTTCTGTTCGGACTGCAACAGGTTGCGTCTCGACGCTTACGGAAATATCTACGGCTGCCTGAGCAGCAACAGCCCCATCAGCATTCTTGAAACTGATCCTCAACGGTTAGACGACAGTTTGAGAGAGGCACTTGCTCAAAAACAATCAATCAAATTTACGGGAAGCACGCTTAGCATGCTTCACATAGGGGGATAATAACACATGAAAATAGAAGTCTTTGCCGCCTTAAAAAATTATTTCAGTAAGGAATTTGAAATTGCAGACCAGCTGGAAACGGTTGCTGATCTGAGGCAACACCTTAAGAACATCAATCCATCATCTTCGCAGCTCATCAATATGTGTCGTTTCGTAGTGCGTGAGGATTTGGTTACTGACACACACCGCCTGCTGGACCATGATCATGTAGTTGTGTTACCACCAAGCAGCGGAGGTTAAGATGATCTATATAACTGAAAAACCATTGGACTTGCCGGGAATACTGGCCGAGTCTCATCATCCTGCCGCCGGGGCGGTAGTGTTGTTCAGCGGCGAGGTGCGTGATAACAACGTCGGGAAGAAAGTAGATTATATAGAATATGAATCCTATGTTCCAATGGCGTCCAAAATGATTGACCAGATCCTAAACGATGCCCGCGAACGCTGGAACCTCCATATTGCCGTTGCCCAGCACCGCATAGGTAAAGTAAAAGTTTCCGAATCGGCGGTACTTGTAATTACCGCGTCTGCCCACCGGAGCGAGGCTTATGCCAGCAACCGATATATCATCGACCGTATCAAGCATGAAGTTCCGATCTGGAAATGTGAGTATTTTGAAGACGGCACGGGAGTATGGGGCGGCAACTGTAACTGCCACACCGAAACAGGAGATCTGAACAAACATATATACGAATCAGAGAACGGATGATGCTTGGTGTAGTATTATGCGGAGGGGAAAGCAAGCGAATGGGAAGCGATAAGGGTTTGCTTTCTGCGGGTGCTGAACTCTGGGCAGAACGCGCTGCTTTGAAGCTATCCAAGCTGGGCATTCCGGTCGTACTATCCGTTAATGCGCAGCAGCTTGAACCCTATGGCCGGGTTTTCTCCGCTCATCAGCTGATTGTAGATGCTGTGGAGATAAGTGGACCTCTCAGAGGCTTGCTCAGCGTCCACAAGGCTCATCCGCAGCATGACCTCCAGGTTCTTGCCTGCGACATGGTTGATATGGACATCACTACCTTAGCTACATTGAAACAGACATACGCGACGGAGACAGCGTTTTTTGACTATTATGTTTACCAAAAGGACCAGTTTATAGAGCCGCTTTGTGCGATCTATCCTGCGCGGACACTTCAGTCTCTACTTACCATGCTGATTTTGGGAACACTTCCGTCCTATTCCCTGCAGCAGCTCATCACCGGATCAAACCGCCTGAGCATTCCGGTAAAGAACAGAGAAAAATTTGCGAACTACAACTCGAATAATCCATTCGCCTGAGGATTGAAGGCAACTTCTATTTTTATAGAAAAACCAACTATATTTGACATCAAATTTTTACACTTATTTTAATGGCAAAGGCATCTGAAGTAAAAACAGGAAATATCTTACGTTACAACGGCGAACTGGTAACGGTTGAAGAACATGTACACCGTACACCAGGAAAAGGCGGTGCCTTTTATCTCGGAAAATTCCGTAATATCAAAACAGGAAAAATTGTAGAAGCACGTTTAGGTACCGACGAGCAGGTTGAGATCTGCCGTGTTGAGACCAACGATTACCAATATTTATATGACGAAGGCGATTACTTTGTTGTAATGGACAATGTAAGCTTTGAACAGTTCAATATCCCCAAAGCATTATTTGGCCCTTCCGCGAGATTTTTGAAGGAAGGCATGAATGTGGTCGTTTCGTTTGAAAGCGAAGAACCTATCATGGCGCAGGCTCCTAACTTTGTAGAGCTCGAAATTACGTATGCAGAGCCTGCTGTTAAAGGAGACACATCTTCTGGAGCCCAGAAGTATGCCACTACAGAGAACGGAGTTGAAGTGAAAGTTCCTCTGTTCGTCAATCAGGGTGACAAGATCAAAGTTGATACCCGCACAGGCGACTATGTGGAACGGGTAAAATAGTTCAATTCGAAATAAAGATCCAAAGCGGCTTAAGTAAATTAAGTCGCTTTTTTTATGATCTCTTGTATGTGTTCTGTTTTTTTTAAGTACTCCGCCCGTCGTATCAGGCTTTTTTAAAGAACCTGTAATTTCTTTTGACAAGCTGCGACTAACTGTTCAAAAATCAATTCTATGAAAGATGAATTTATCGTCATGATAAACGTACATCGGGGAATTCTTTACAAGATCTCCAATTTGTACTGCGATGATGAAGAGGATAGAAAAGATCTGTTCCAGGAAATGGTGCTGCAGCTCTGGAAATCGTATCCGGGATACAGGGCCGAATCATCAAAGTCCACCTGGATGTACCGCATAGCTTTGAACACCTCAATCACGCGTTTACGAAAGGAGAAAAAGGAGATTAGCCGGCGCAGCCTTATTGACGCAGATTTCGAGATTCCGGATTTCAGCACAGGCTCCGATCAGCACGGAGAGCTCGCTTTACTGAGGCATGCCATCGACCAGCTCAATGAGATTGAAAAAGCCGTTATCATGCTCTATCTGGAAGAAAAAAGCTATGAGGAGATCGCTGATATCATGGGCATCACAAAGAGTAACGTCGGCGTTAAGCTAAACAGGATAAAAATTAAATTGGAAAAGATCATAAAAAAAACACTGCCATGTTAGACGAACTAAAAACTGCCTGGAAAACCTACGACAAGAAGATTGAAAGCAGCCGTGTACTAAGCGAGCGGCTTATACTCAGCATGATCAGGGACAAATCACAATCGCGCCTTACGAAGGTAAGACGAAACTACCTGATGGGCGTTGGTTATATGCTTTTCTGGTTTATTCTCGGAATGATCCTGATCATTAGCAACCCCTTCGATTTCAAGCGAACCACTGAATACCTTCCTATAGCCGTCTACTGCCTTTGTGTGCTCGTGCTCGGAGCGGCCATGTTAAAAACCAGTCTTCAGTTAAGTAACGTTGAGATCGCGAATGCTAATCTCCAGGAAGCGCTGTCGGGCATCACTGAAATTCTTCGAAAATATAACAAGCCTGGGCAATTTCTGGGATGGACGTTAAAGATTTTATTGAGCACCGCAGTTCTGTTTCCACTATCTTTTTTAGAACGCAAGATTGAAAGGGAGGGACTGGCTAACGCAATGCTGGATACGCTATTGGCTATGAGCGTTGCGGGTGTTATGATCGTTATCGCTCACAAAGCAGGTGCTTTTCGGGAAAAGAACAGCACTAAATTTGATGAATACCAACGTGAACTACAGGAATTGAGCGCTTTATCGAAGGAATTAAGCGAAGAATAGCTATATTGAAATGATGCTTGGACCACTATCAAAATGAACAGACGTAAACGAATCCTCCCTGCCCTACTGCCTTTGTTGCTGTTGCTCTCACCTGTATTTCTATTTTCCCAGCATCTTAAACATGATGCCAAGCTGGAGAAAGGTCTGGCTGACCTGATAAGTACGTTCAGAGGATCTGCGGGGATATATGTCATGAATTTAAAGACCGGTAGTTACGCCTCCCTGAACGGCGACAGCATCTTCCCGACAGCCAGCATCGTCAAACTCCCGATTCTTGTCGGCCTGTTTGATCAGATCGAGCAGGGAAAGTTGAGTTATCATCAGCCAATGATTTACAGGGATTCGATAAAATACGGGGGATCAGGTATCATGCAGCATTTCAAGGACAGCTCGGCCACCGAAATCAGCGTCCTGGCACATCTGATGATGTCATATAGTGACAATACGACCTCTCTCTGGAATCAGCAACTTGCCGGAGGAGGAGAGCAGATCAACAAGCTGATGGAAAAATATGGCTTATCCAACACCCGGGTAAATTCAAGAACCAAGGGCCGGGAAGCGATCTGGAAAAAGTACGGTTGGGGACAAACCACGCCCCGCGAAATGGCTTCGCTTCTAGTTGAAATAAGAAACGGCAACATAGTGAGTAAGGCCGCAAGTGAGCGAATGTACCGGTTAATGACGAAAGGATATTACGACGAAGATGCCCTCGCTCAAATACCTCCCTACGTACAGGCAGCTGCCAAGAGCGGTGCTGTAGACGCATCGCGGTCTGAAGTAGTACTGGTCAACGCCCCTTCAGGTGAATACGTGTTTTATGTTGGAACGAAAGACAATACAGATCAAAGTTGGAACAGGGAGAATGAAGGACAAGCACTGATCCGCAAAGTTTCCGCTTATTTATGGAATTACTTTGAGCCCAACAGCAAGTGGAAACCTCCGGTAGGCAAAGCTTCTGATTAAGGAAAGAGCCTCAGCTGTCCGCTCTGTTGCTGCCTTTCAGACTTTGGATAGTCGGGTTCATTGAAGTTTGATATAGAGATTCCAAGTAAACGTACTTTTTCATCTTCGGATATCGCTGCCGCCAGAAGCTTGCTAGCGGTAGTAAAAATGGTATGTTGATCAGCGACTGGCGACGAAAGCGACTGACTTCTGGTAATCTGTCTGAAGTCGCTGTATTTGATCTTGAGCGTAACCGTACGCCCTTTCAGGTTCTTTCGTTCCAGCCTGGTATGAACGATCTCCGCAATCTTGATGAGTTCAGCGTCCATTTCTTCTAATGTTCTAAGATCGTGGGCAAAAGTATCTTCTGCTGCCAGCGATTTGGTTTCCCTGTGTGGCTGAACAACGCGATCGTCTTTCCCGCGAACAATGTGATAGTAGAAGCTGCCTGCTTTGCCGAAGTGACGGATAAGTTCTTGTTCGGAGAGCTTTTTTAGGTCTGCACCGGTATGAAGTCCGATACTCTTCATTTTAGCAGCGGTGACCCTGCCAACGCCATGAAACTTCTCCACCGGCAATTTTTCCATGAAAGCCTCTACAGATGAAGGGCCGATGAACTTCAGTCCGTCGGGCTTATTGATATCGGATGCAATCTTGGCCACAAACTTGTTAACTGACACGCCTGCTGATGCAGTGAGATGCAGTTCATCTTTGATGGCTTGCTTAATCTGTTGGGCGATCTCCAGCGCAGACCCCATGTTCAGCTTGTCGCTTGTAACGTCAAGATAGGCTTCGTCTAGAGAAAGGGGTTCGATCAGATCAGTATATCTCCTGAAAATGTCGCGGATTTTTCCTGATACCTCTTTGTAAACATCGAACCTTGGCCTTACAAAGATAGCATGTGGACAAAGCTGAAGCGCCTGCTTGCTCGACATCGCAGAGCGAACGCCGAACTTTCTGGCCTCGTAACTTGCCGTAGCAACAACGCCTCCCCTCCCCAAAGGGGAACCACCAACGATGAGGGCCTTTCCGCGCAGCTCCGGATTGTCCCTTTGCTCGACAGATGCGTAGAATGCATCCATATCAATATGGATGATCTTACGGAGGGTGGGAAGCGAGACGGACTGCATAGTGCAAAAATAACACAAACGACGGCCAGTGATAGATCTGAAGTTTATAAATACAGAAAGAAGTGGCATATATTATAAAAAAGATGTTACGTAAGCCGATATCTTGTCACAAACCTGCTTCAGGATTTTGTTCAAAATCGTATTAATATATCTTTGCGTCCAGAATGATCATCAAGTTATTTCACTTCTTGTCGCTTTTTGCGTACCTGAATATCATTGTTTATGAGGCCGGAGCGAATCCAGCCATCGATAAACAGTATATTTTTGCGGGCGATTCAATAATTGAGTTTCTTCTTGACGACGTTATGGATATTCCGATGAAAAGCCATGGAAACGATCTGGAAATTCCAAACGAAAAGTACAGGGTTTTCCAATCGATAAATTTTGTAGCGCCGTTGATCTTCTTTTTCAGCCTTATTTTCATCTTTAGCAGTATTTGCCGGACCATAAAGGTTGATCATCCCTTTTACCAGAACAAAAGTTTCTGCTTGCCTGGATATTACTCCTATCTATTCAGGTTAAAACCCTTTTAGTTGCAATAAACATTCCCTTAGCCGGCAAGGCACATCGTCCACACTAGTCATTAGTGAAGACTCCCTCATGCCATGACTAAGGAAAAGCTGTATCCATAACCAGCCCAGGCTAGCCACTCTCAACACATTTCAACTTTACTAACAGGACGTAAAACACGCCCTAAAAACTCTTAAGACATCATGAAGGTAAACGCTTTAGCTTATTGCGCCTCTTTTATTGCCCTTGCATTTGCATCCTGCACCTCGAAGAATGAGAATGCCTCAACCAGCAATGCTCCACGGAGTGTGCCAGTAGTGCATGTTAGTGCACTCGACACCATCATTTACAATGAATATGTTGCCGACATACAGGCCGTTAAGAATGTCGAAGTACGTTCAAGGCTCAGTGGATTTCTGGAAAAGATCTATGTGGAAGAAGGATCTCAGGTAAAAGCCGGTCAGGTCCTTTTTAAAATTAATGATGAAGAATATAAAGCAGACCTAAGCAAGGCAGAGGCTGTGCTGAATAACGCTATTGCCGATGCAAAGACTGTAGAACTCGAACAGCAGAGAACACGGACGCTTGTGAAAAACAACATAGTTTCCAGGACAGACCTCGAGCTGGCCGGTGCAAAACTGAAGGCAGCGCAGTCGCGGGTAGCAGAAGCCAGGTCGGTACTTCAATTTGCAAAGTCAAGGCTAGGCTATACGCTTGTAAGAGCGCCTTTCAGCGGCCGGATTGACCGTATTCCGCTTAAAGCCGGAAGCTTGCTTGAAGAAGGCGCGTTGCTAACGAGTGTATCCGATCTCAGTGCGGTAAATGTGTACTTCTCCATTTCTGAAAAAGAATATCTGGGTATTGCTGCCGATTCAGGCTATGCACGTAACGGCTTCAAAAAAGACGTTAAGCTGAGCCTTGCCAACGGACAAGTTTATCCCTATCCTGGAGAGGCGACATTTGCAGAGAGCGAATTTGCCAGCCAAACCGGTACGATATCCCTTAAGGCCAGATTCCCGAACCCCAAAGGACTGCTGAAACACGGCGCCTCAGGAAAGATCAGCGTTCCGGTAGAAACAGGCGAAATACTGGTTGTACATCAGAAGTCGGTGTTTGAGATACAGGACAGAACCTATGTCTATGTTTTAAGCTCAGGAAACAAGGTCAAGATGACACCTTTCCTTGCCGGACAGCGGGTGGGGCACTACTATACAGTGACCTCCGGGTTGACTAAAGACGACAAGGTTGTATTTGAAGGAACGCAGAGCCTGCGTGATGGTGTTCAGATTGAACCGAAGGCCATGGATGCTGATCAAGCGGGCCGTCTGGCTAAGAACTAATTCTCAAAACTGACAGGTTTATTGTGCGGGTGCCTCAGCCGCCCCGCCTAACTATGCATTATTATGTTTGAAAATTTCATAAAACGACCGGTATTATCACTGGTGATCTCTCTCTTTATCACGCTGTTGGGGCTATTGGCACTGTTCACATTGCCGATCACGCAGTTCCCTGATATCGTTCCACCTTCGGTGGTCGTCACAGCAAACTATACGGGTGCCAACGCCGAGGTGAGTACCAACGCAGTAGCCATTCCACTTGAGCGGGCAATCAATGGGGTTGCAGGAATGACATACATGAACTCCGTATCTACAAACAATGGTACTACGCTGATTCAGGTGTTCTTCAAGGTCGGTACGGACCCGGATATTGCAGCGGTAAACGTGCAGAACCGGGTAACGACAGTGCTCGATGAGCTGCCTGAAGAAGTAATCAAAGCCGGTGTGACTACTGAGAAGGAGGTAAACAGTATGCTGATGTACCTGAACGTCTACAGTGATGACGCATCAGCCGATGAGCGCTTCATTTATAACTTCACGGATATCAATATCCTGAAGGAGCTGAAACGAATAGAGGGTGTCGGATTCGCGCAGATCATGGGATTAAGGGATTACGCGATGCGAGTCTGGCTGAAGCCCGACCGGATGGCGGCCTACGAAATTTCCAGCGACGATGTTATTGCCGCACTTAGAAAGCAGAACGTCGAGGCCGCACCGGGGCAAACCGGGATCGGATCAGACAAATCTGTCAATATGCAGCAGTATGTCCTTCGGTATCCGGGTAAGTTCTCCAGTGCCGAAGAGTATAAGAACGTTCCGATAAGGGCAAATGCCGATGGATCAATTATACGTATTCAGGATATCGCAGACGTAGAGTTCGGGTCTCTGGACTACGAGATGGTATCCAAGACGGATGGAAGGCCTTCCGCCTCCATCATGCTGAAGCAGCTTCCGGGATCAAATGCCCAGGAGGTTATTGAAAATGTAAAGAACAAGATGGCCGAACTGAAGGACGGCTCCTTCCCTCCGGGGATGAAATATACGATGGGCTACGATGTGTCGCGGTTTCTTGATGCGTCCATTTCCAGCGTACTGATAACACTGCTCGAGGCATTTATCCTGGTATTTATTGTGGTGTTCCTGTTCCTGCAGGATTTCCGTTCGACCTTGGTGCCTGCACTAGCTGTACCGGTATGTCTGATCGGGGCGCTGTTTTTCATGCAAATGCTTGGCTTCTCCATCAACTTGCTTACGCTGTTTGCCCTGGTACTGGCTATTGGTATTGTGGTGGATAACGCCATAGTCGTCGTCGAAGCCGTCTACTCCAAGATGGAAGAAGAACATCTTCAACCTATGGAAGCTACTATCGCCGCGATGAAAGAAGTCGGTAAACCTGTTGTAGCCATTACACTCGTGATGTCGGCTGTGTTTATTCCGGTAGCCTTCCTTTCAGGCCCTGTCGGTATTTTCTACAGGCAGTTCTCGCTGACGCTGGCCTCCGCTATTATTATTTCAGGTATAAACGCTCTTACGCTGACTCCGGCGCTGTGTGCTATAATCTTGCGCTCACCTCATGATAAACCTGCCGCAAAAGGCTGGATGGCACGCTTCTTTACGAGGTTCAATACCAGTTATAACAGAATGTCGGGCGGCTACCATAGATTGCTGACCAGAATTGCAGGTCGAAGAACGCTGACATTTGGACTGCTGATCGCCTTCTTCGTTGCAACCTGGGGAATGAGCAGCATCTTGCCTTCCGGTTTCATCCCTACGGAAGACCAGGGAATGATCTATGTGAACGTGACAACTCCTCCAGGAGCAACGGTCGACCGGACAGAAACAGTATTGAATGAGATTGATGCAATAAGCAGGAAAATGACGTCTGTTGAAACGGTGTCTACCCTGGCCGGTTACAGTTTGGTAAACGAGGTGTCAGGAGCCTCGTACGGTATGGGTATGATCAACCTTGTGGGCTGGAGCGACAGGGAGCAATCTGTTAATGACGTAATTGCGGAGCTGCGTAAATCGACAGCACACATCATGGATGCGGAGATCGAGTTCTTCCCACCTCCTACCGTTCCCGGGTTTGGTAACTCTGCGGGGGTGGAAATGCGTCTGCTGGATAAAACCGGCAATGACGATCTCAATAAGACCTCCGAAGTGTTGAATAAGTTTATGGACGACCTGAGAGCAACACCGGAGGTGGGAAATGTTTTCAGTTCCTTCGACGTGAGCTTCCCTCAATACCTGCTGAAAGTAGATTACGATCTGGCTGCCAAGAAGGGCATTTCGGTCGAAAACGCCATGAACACCCTGCAGACGCTCATGGGAAGCTTCTACGCCACCAACTTTATCCGGTACGGACAGATGTATAAGGTAATGGTTCAGGCTGGACCTAATTACAGAGAAAAGCCGGAGGATGTACTGAAGCTGTTTATTAAGAATGATCAGGGGGAAATGCTTCCTTTCTCTTCATTTATTACCATGGAACGGGTTTACGGGCCGGAACAGATCACCCGTTATAATATGTTCTCCTCGGCGATGCTGAACGGCGATGCTGCCGAAGGATTCAGTAGCGGCCAGGTGATCGAGGCTGTAGAAAAAGTAGCAGAAACGTTGCCTCCCGGATATGAGATCGAATGGTCGGGTATGACGCGGGAGCAGATCCTTTCGGGTAATCAGGCTCTTTATATCTTCGCATTGTGTCTGTTGTTCGTTTATTTGATCCTGGCAGCTCAATATGAAAGTTTCCTTCTTCCATTGCCTGTACTATTGTGCCTGCCATCAGGGGTATTCGGGGCATTCCTGTTTCTGAGCCTGTTCGGGTTGGAAAACAACATTTACGCTCAGGTAGCGCTCGTCATGCTCATAGGACTTCTCGGAAAGAATGCGATCCTGATCGTGGAGTATGCCATCATCAAACAGCAGCGGGGCATGAGCTATCTGGAAGCAGCTATCGAAGGCTCTGTAGTTCGTCTCAGGCCTATCCTGATGACCTCATTCGCCTTCGCGGCAGGTCTGGTTCCGTTGATGATCGCTACGGGTGCCGGGGCACTCGGAAACCGCTCCATTGGTACGGCCGCAGTAGGAGGAATGGTGATTGGTACCATCGTCGGTGTGATCGTGATCCCGGGTCTCTATGTCCTTTTCTCCTCTTTCCAAAGAAAGAAAAAAGCGAAGAAGTCGCGTAAGACAGAGGTCGCAGCAATGATTGTTCTGGCGCTGTTTATCAGTGGCTGCTCTGCCAAGCGCGAGCTGCCCCAATACGAGCATCGGAATGTTCCGGCCACTTTCAACCAGAGCACCGATACTTTAACGGTGGCTAACAGGGAATGGAGATCATTCTTCAAGGATGAGCACCTGACTGTGCTGATTGACTCGGCTTTGGCAAACAACACGGATATGCAACAGGCGCTGCACAACATTGAAATGGCAAAGGCAACGCTGCGGATGAGAAAGTCAGCAAGCCTGCCGAATGTAGACCTTGCCGTAGAAGCCGGGCTGAGACGCTTCGGGTTCTACACCATGGATGGTATCGGTAACTATGATACCAACTTTTCGGAGAACTTAAAAGAGGATGAACGGCTGCCTGATCCATTGCCTGACTATTTTATCGGGATGCGGACCTCATGGGAAATTGATCTCTGGGGGAAGCTCAAGAACAGGAAGAAAGCAGCCTTGAACAGGTTTCTTGCCTCATACGAAGGACGAAAGCTGGTACAGACGGAGCTGATCAGTAACGTAGCCAGCACCTACTATGAGCTGCTTACGCTGAATGAGGGACTCGATATCCTTACAAAAAACATCAAGCTTCAGCAAAGAGGTCTTCAAATCATTGAAGTACAGAAAGAGGCAGGGGTGGCAACGGAATTAGGGGTGCAGCAATTTAAGGCCGTGCTGGCAAATTCAAGGGCTAAGGAGCAGGAAGTTCTTCAGCAAATCAGCCTGATGCAGAATCACCTGAACTTCCTGACCGGCAGGTTTGAAGCGCCCCTTAGCCTGAAGGAAGACGGGCTGGACCAATTCATCTCGCTGGAGGCCCTGAATAGTGGCACTCCTCTGCAAATGATCTCGCTGAGACCGGATATCCGCCAGGCAGGTCTTGAGCTGATCGCTTCTAATAAGGAAATTAAATCGGCCAGTGCCAGCTTCCTGCCTGCATTGGTTCTTGCCCCCTATATAGGCCTGCAGTCTTTTAGTCTGGATAAGTTCTTCGAGCTCGACAAGTCGATCGCTTACGGTTTACTTGGCGGCCTTACGGCTCCGGTTTTCAATCAGCACAAGATTCGTTCTGAATATAACACCTATAAAGCCGCCTATGGTATTGCCTTTCAGGATTACGAAAAGACCGTTCTGAAAGCATATAACGAGGTGCAGGACGCTCTCCAAACAAGGGAGTTCATTCACAAAAAACGAGGCTACATTTCTGATGAGGTGAAAGCGCTTACTGCTTCCGTGTCTGCGGCAAACGACCTGTTTCTTGCCGGAAGAGTGACTTATCTGGATATCATCACTGCACAAAGAGGAGTTCTGGACGCCGAGCTCAATGAGGTTGAAGCGAAAAAGCAACAAGCATTGAATCAGATTTCCTTATATAAAGCTCTCGGCGGAGGCTGGAAATAGATCATCTACCAACATGAAAGGGGGCTTCTGCAAGGAGGCTCCCTTTTTGTTTGATGTATATCTTGATTAAAGGTGACCTCAATCAATATTCCATGGTGCCAGTTGGTTTATCTTAGCCTGAAACAATGATGGTTATGGAAGCGAAACGGAATTTTTCAGGGTTATGTTTACTATACATCCTTCTGGGCATATGCCTGATCGGGAATTTCTTCATGCGTATATTTTCAGGTCAGAGGAGAACACCTACCCATTCGTTTGAGGGTATGTAGATATCTTTTCGATGTCATTTTTCATTTCCGGCCTCTTCCCTCCTGCTGTCGACGGACAACACCAGGTTTGGCTACTTCCGCAAGTGCCTCTAAAACGAGAACATAGTGCCGTACCGGCTCATGGCAAACCGGCTACGCACGGAGGATTTTAAACATTTGAGCGGCACATCGGTTATTTGTAAGTAACCAGTAACTATGAAAAGATTAGCTCTCCACATCTTTCTCCTCTGTGCTTTTATATGCACGTCCTGCATGGACAAGCCGATCCGGCAATCTTCAGATGACAGCCCTCCATGGTATAAGACAAGCGTCGTCTATAACATTGACGTAGACACGTATAAAGACAGCGACAACGACGGTAAGGGAGATTTTAGAGGTCTTACACAAAAGCTGGACTACTTAAAATGGCTGGGAGTAGACGTTATCTGGCTATCGCCTTTCCACCCAACGCCTGACAAGGATGATGGATATGATGTGGCTGATTACTATCAAATAGACAAAAGCCTCGGTACCAAGGCCGACTTCGACTTGTTCATCGCCGAAGCTAAGAAGCGGGGCATCAAAGTCATTATGGACCTTGTATTAAACCACACTTCGATAAGTCACCCCTGGTTTCAGCGAGCGAGGAGGGACACTTCATCGAGATATTTTAATTATTACGTGTGGTCAAGGGAACGTCCGAAGGACTGGAACAAAGGTATGGGATTCCCTGGTGTAGAAAAGGAAACCTGGACGTATGACAGTATTGCGCGGCAATACTATTTCCATCGTTTTTATACCTTCCAGCCGGATTTGAATGTAGAAAACGAGGATGTACAGGCTGAGATGAAAAAGGCGCTGAGGTACTGGCTGAACCAAGGGTTGGACGGATACAGGCTTGATGCCGTACCGTTCATAGTAGACCTTCCTAAGAGGGGCTCAGAAAGTGACGAGAATAAGATTGAGTTTCTTACGGAGATCAGGAAAACGGTTAAGGAAGTCAAGCCGGATGCCCTGCTTCTGGGCGAGGCTAATGTAGAGATTGATAAGAACATTGAATACTTTGGCGAGCGCGGAGAACGCCTGCAAATGATGTTCAACTTCTTTGGCAATCAGTTCCTTTTTTATGGCTTTGCTTCCGGAAACGCGAAAGACTTCAAAAAAGTACTGGAAGATACCAAGGAGAAGCCGGAAACTGCGCAATGGGCGTATTTTCTGAGAAACCATGATGAAATTGATCTGGGTCGGCTGCCGAAGGACAAGCAGGAGCTCGTTTACTCGAAATTCGCTCCGGACTCCGGCATGATATTGTACGACAGGGGCATACGGCGACGTTTGGCACCCATGTTCTCGAATAACAAACAGCAGTTGAAGATGGCGTACAGTCTTTTGTTTTCTCTGCCAGGTACGCCAGTGATACGCTATGGAGAAGAGATCGGCATGGGAGATGATCTGAGTTTAAAAGAACGCCTGGCGGTAAGGACACCTATGCAGTGGTCGGCTTCTGCCCATGCAGGTTTCTCAAACGCAAGAAATCTTTTCAGAGATGTTATCGATACTGGTACTTACAGTTATAAAAAGGTTAATGTTGCTGCAGAAAGGGAGTCGGATGCATCTCTTCTCCATTTCACTCGCCGGATAATTGAACTCCGTAAGCAGCATCCTGAGATAAGCGTAGGTAACTGGAAAATTCTGAAAGGCCGTACCGATAGTGTTCTGTCGATAAAATACACTCACAAAGGCAAGTCGTTGGTTATGGTTCATAATTTTAGCTCCTGGCCGGTAAAAGAATCTATTAATACGGAAGTGGAGAAAGGAAAGATGCTGACAAGCTTGTTGGACACTGCCAAAGAGACTCCCAAAAATGCACGAATAAATATCACATTAAATGGCTATGATTACCGGTGGTACCGAGTTGATTGATTTGATTTGTTAAATAGAGTTTTATGGCTAATACGTTTAAGGCATTGCAGGCTGCTGATAGAGGTGGCAGATTCGATACGTCTGTCATTACAAGGAACACCGATGAATTACCCGACGGTGATGTGCTGATTAAAGTTCATTATTCTTCCTTGAACTATAAAGATGCCATGTCTGCAAGCGGGAACAGATCTATCAGTAAAATTTATCCCCACACGCCGGGGATAGACGTCGCGGGGATCGTGGAGGAGTCATCTGCTGACGATTGGAAAGCCGGTGACAGTGTAATTGTTACCGGCTTTGATTTGGGTATGAATACGAGTGGCGGGTTTGGTGGCTACGTCCGCGTACCGGCAGGCTGGATAGTTCGGCTTCCGGTGGGATTGACTTTGCGGGAAAGCATGATTTATGGCACAGCGGGGTTTACGGCGGCTTTATCTGTACAGGCGATTTTAAAACATGGCATCAAGCCTGCGGATGGATTGATCGCCGTTTCGGGTGCTACGGGCGGGGTTGGTTCGGTAGCGATTAGTATACTAGACCGAATTGGATATCGGGTAGCGGCGATCAGCAGTAAGGAGTCATCTCATGCATTTCTTCGAAATATAGGGGCTTCGGAGATTATCAGTCGGGCGGAAATGGAGGACGCTTCGGGGAAGCCGATGCTGAAAAGCCGGTTTGCGGCGGCTGTGGATACTGTCGGCGGTACGGTTTTGACGACTATTTTGAAAAGCTTGTCCTATGGTGGCATCGTTACTGCGTGTGGACTGGTGAACGGAACGGATTTGCCCCTTACCATCTTCCCTTTTATTATCAAGGGTATCCATCTGGCTGGCATTGATTCAGTTAACTTACCTATTGAGAAACGGCCGCATGTATGGCAGTCGCTCGCTGGTGAATGGAAGCCAAAGAATCTCGACCGACTTATTACGGAAGTTGGCCTGGAGGAGCTTCCGGTGCGAATTGAGCAGATTTTGAAGGGGCAAATGACGGGAAGGGTTATAGTGAATTTATGGAGGTGATGCCTGGATTTTTTCTCGCTAGGAATCAAAGCGTTACCGCTATTTGAGGAAAAAAGTTGAAATTTTATCATTTTTTTCTACCTTTGCACTCCCTCACCAAGGGAATGATTCCGTAGCTCAGCTGGTAGAGCATTACACTTTTAATGTAGTGGTCCTGGGTTCGAATCCCAGCGGGATCACAAAAAGCCTCACATCCATGTGTGGCTTTTTTGCGTTAGAGTCAAGGGCATGGATCCTGCCCTAGCAAGGCATTTACTTGGAAGAAATGCTCAAATCCCCCTGACTCACAAACCTTACTGGGTACTCTGCAACTTATCCCTGACCCAGAATTGGTTTAGCCAGACCGACTAAACATTGCCCTTCTAACCCCAAAAGGACATCCTTGAAGAACCCCAGAACGCAAAGGTGTATCCAACAAAACCGCTGTAATTGTATAAATGGTTTTCTTATTTCTGCATATCCAACTGGTCGATATTTAATTACATTTGTACCACTAAGACAATTATGGTGTTTATGAACAGACAATTATGGGAACAATTTTAACTGAAGGTGATATCCTTGAACAGGAAAGCAAACTTTACGAAGCGATTATACAAAGCGACATCGTTGCGCTGGACCGTTTATTGCATGAAGACTTGTTGTTTGTCCTTCCAAATGGCGATGTTATAACCAAAGAAGCTGACCTAAGATCCTATCGCTACGGAGTACTCAAGATTGACGAGTTGTTACCAGAGGTGGAAAATTTGAACATCATCGATGATCTGGCAGTTGTTACCTTGAGAATGGAATTGAAAGGAAAATTCCATCATATTCCCTTTGAAGTTACCTATCGTTACATCCGCTTCTGGAAAAGATTCCCTAATGGCATCCAAGTAGTTGGTGGAAGCGGAGTCGCTATTTGATTCGTACAATTGCCTTTCACTGAACCCTTACAGTTCTCAGGCGTATTTATGATGTAATACCGGCTGCCATCTCTGCTAATATCCAACTCAACCAGGATCGTATAGTCAACATCAGATGTAAGTTTAGCATTTTTTACCAATTGAAATTCATCTTATCCTTGATTTGCAAACAACCTTCGGGGCTTTGCATACAGCCGACAGCGTATTCTTGGCGAACTTAGATCCTAATTAATAGCATGGTAATGAGGAAAATAAATTTGGGAACCGAAGGGTTAGTTGTACCGATTATAGGCTTGGGCTGCATGGGTATGACAGGTTTTGAAGACGGGAATATGTATGGAGTGGCAGATGAGCAAGAAGCCATTTCCACTATCCACCGATCCCTTGAATTGGGCGGGAACTTTTTAGATACGGCCGATTTGTACGGGCCTTTTAAAAATGAGCAGCTCATCGCAAAAGCAATAAAGGGCAAAAGGCAAAGCTATATTATCGCCACTAAATTCGGTTGGGAAATAGATGAAAACGACAAAATTACTTGGGCCATCAACGGCGAAAAGAAGTATGTAAAAAAAGCAGTGGAGCGCTCTCTGAAAAATCTCCATACGGACTATATCGATTTGTATTATTTGCACCGCCTTGATAAAAACACGCCTATCGAAGAAACTGTGGAAGCGATGAGCGAGCTGGTGAAAGAAGGAAAGGTGGGTTATCTCGGTTTATCAGAGGTGTCTTCTGAGACTGTAAAAAGAGCTCATTTGGTCCACCCCATTACAGCAGTACAAAGCGAATACTCGTTATTTGAACGTACGGTCGAAGGACGTGGCGTGTTGCAGACTCTGCATGAACTTGGAATAGGTTTTGTTGCTTATTCTCCACTCGGCCGCGGCTTTTTATCCGGGCAAATCCGAACCATAGATGACTTGCCGGAAAATGATTTCCGCCGGGCAATCCCCCGTTTTCAGGAAGCTCATTTTTATAAAAACATAGAGTTAGTTAAAGCAATTGAGATGATGGCCGAAGAGAGGAACGTCACATCTTCACAACTAGCGTTGGCCTGGATTATTAGCAAGGGCATTTTACCGATTCCGGGTACTAAACGCAGAAAATATCTAGAGCAAAACCTAGCGGCTACCGAGATTCAATTAAGCGAAGCGGATCTATCAAAACTTGAAAGCATTGTACCATTAGGTACGGATACAGGTAATCCATACGACGAGTTTAGCATGGGGCTTATTGATTAGCATACCTGCATGGCTGCATTGTGACGAAGCAACGATTATTCCACACCTTGAAATGTTTATATTGCTATAATGAACGCGATTAAATCTGTCTCTCAATTTCACCGCTTACTATCGTTACCTGAACCCAGACATCCACTGGTAAGTGTAATCAATCTCGCCGAAAGTATTTTCCTGGAAGATGATGTATGGAAAGGTTTTGTCAACCTGTTTTATTGTGTCGCCTTAAAAAGGGAAGCGAATGGTAAGATAAGATACGGTCAACAACACTATGATTACGACAAGGGCGTTCTGAGCTTTACTGCACCTAATCAGGTTCAATATCTGGATTTAAGCACTATAGAGTGCGGATCGGGCTACCTGCTTATCTTTCACCCTGATTTTTTGCTGGCCCATCCGTTAGCAAGAACCATTAACAGTTATAGTTACTTCTCCTACGCCGTCAATGAGGCACTACATCTTTCCGCTGAAGAAGAAGGTGATCTTATCACCATCCTGAATAAAATCGATAAAGAATGTCTGCATATCGATAAACACACACAGCATATCATTCTATCGCAAATCGAGTTATTGCTTAACTATTGCAATCGATTTTATGAGCGGCAGTTTATCACCCGGAATAACCACAACCATCAGCTGCTTGCGAAATTTGAACGCCTTGTGAACGATTATTTTCATAGCAATACCACAACACATCCGGAACTGCTAACAGTACAGCGTATTGCGAAGCTTATGAACCTGTCACCGAACTACCTGAGCGATCTCTTGCGTATGCATACCGGGCAAAACACGCAGCAGCATATACATGAGAAGTTGATCGAAAAGGCTAAAGAAAAGCTCTCGACTACAAATTTGTCTGTAAGCGAAATCGCTTATGCATTGGGATTTGAACACGCCCAATCGTTTAGCACGCTTTTTAAGAAAAAAACCAGCCTTTCTCCTATTGAATTTCGGCAGACATTTAACTAACGAGAAGTTTATCCTACCAGACTTGCACCCCGGAGAGGCTGGATAATCCCTTTAACCAGCTGCATCCCTTAAGTTAGCCCTTAAGGGTATTTCGACTTCTTCATAAGCTGTGAATTATGGAGATCCTTGCATGTTGATCGTTGACGGTACACCAAAACGATCCGGAATATTAGATTGGCAACAAGGCTTGATATCTTGATTCTGCACCGTATCTCTGTTGACTTGCTGATGGACAGCGCTAGCCTGCTTGGTAAGAGAATCTGATTGGCAAGATGCCACCCCTATGGTTTGTACTATCACTATTAGGATATAAGTTTTCGATCTGATTGGGGAAGATAACATATATTAGGTATTGGCATAAGCTATTTGTCACTCACACAGCGGAAACCTAGATGCTGAAAGCTACTATCCTCTGTACTCCTCATCCTCCTTGCGGACCTGTATCCAGAGCAATAGCTATCATTGCACAAATAAGATCCGCCTCTCATGACTCGTTTTGAGGCAGTTGGTTCTGCAGGATCAAAACTTGTTGAAGGTCCTTTTGGATTCACTGCACCATTCCGCACATCTTTATAATAGTCATGATGGTATAAATCCGCGCACCATTCCCAGACATTTCCTGCCATATCATACAAACCATACCCATTCGGACTAAATGATTTAACTGGAGCCGAATAGTAGAACTTATCTGCTACTGTATTCTTACTTGGGAAGTTTCCTTGCCAGAAGTTCGCCCTCGGTACGCCGCTATTAACCGGCTCATTGCCCCAGGGATAGATGTT
This sequence comes from Arcticibacter sp., assembly GCF_045629565.1. Taxonomy (GTDB): domain Bacteria; phylum Bacteroidota; class Bacteroidia; order Sphingobacteriales; family Sphingobacteriaceae; genus Arcticibacter. Next base: position 61,990 of record NZ_JAZQRL010000033.1, on the reverse strand, counting down.
ATTGTCCAGTCCCCCCCGGGAGGCATATTCCCATTCCGCTTCTGTTGGCAAACGCTTGCCAGCCCACTTCGCATAAGCTTGTGCGTCAAACCAGGACACATGGACGACAGGGTAGGTATCTTTGCCTTTAATGTCACTTCCGGGACCCTCTGGATGCCTCCAGTTGGCACCTTCCTTCCACTCCCACCATTGAGAATTGTCGTCCAAAGAAACCTGGGCTGGAGTTGGTCTAAACACTAGTGATGCTGCAACGAACAAGCTCTCATCGGGCTTCGGAGTACCGGGTGGCAGTTGTTTTTGGATCTCATCCCATTCAGGTTTTTTCTCCGCTGTTGTAACATATCCAGTGGCTTTTACAAATTCAGCGAACTGAGCATTCGTCACTTCCGTTACATCAATCCAGAAGCCGTCCAGCTTCACGTTGTGTTTCGGATATTCATCGTCGGCCGCCTGTGCGTTGTCTCCGCCCTGCCTAAACTCACCTGCCGGTATCCAAACCATTCCCGGACGCTCGGCATTAGCATTATCTTTGGCGTTTGTCGGTACATTTCGATTGACCGGAGAAGAACCTATTTTATCGCTTTTCTGTTGACATGAACTTACTATCGAAGTTACCGCTATAAGTATAAAAAGACACCTTGATTGCCGAATGCGATTTATACTGATAGATAACTGTGAACTTTTTATATCCTGTATCAAAATGGACATATGCTTCATCTTCTTTTGTCAGTTTTCCAATTTTTCTGTGGCTTAGAAATCACCCGGACATTGCAATTTAACAAGCTGTCAAATGTATATCTTTATAAAACGCGTAGTCTACCATATATATCAGAAATCATGTCAAACCTGGCGGTTCAACTTATTTCTTAGTCTTGCTGACAATCTTATAAATATCCAGCCTCCTGTCTTTAAGGTTCCGGACTGCACCAAAGCTATGTAACTCCTTTAATAAGTCGACATCCACATCAGCGATGAGTGTAGTTTCCGTATTAGGCGTTGCCTCCGCTTTGATTCCGTTGCTCGGGAAAGAAAAATCAGATGGGGTGAAGACTGCCGATTGTGCGTATTGAATATCCATGTTGTGAACCTTTGGTAAGTTGCCCACGCTTCCTGCAATGGCGACATAACATTCATTCTCTATGGCACGAGCTTGTGCACAGCTTCTGACGCGTGTGTAGCCATTTTGTGTATCAGTCATAAAGGGAACAAATAGTATCTGCATTCCATCTTCTGCAAGAAGTCTCGGAAGTTCAGGAAACTCGACGTCATAGCAAATGAGGATCCCTATTTTGCCGCAATCTGTATCATAAGTACCGATAGCATCTCCCCCAACCATTCCCCATGCACTTTGCTCCGAAGGTGTTAGATGGATCTTTCGGTACATCTCGTACGAGCCGTCCCGGCGACACAGGTAACCGACATTTTGCAACACGCCGTCTTCCAGGTACGGCATACTTCCGGTGATAATATTGATGTTGTAGCTAATGGCATACTCCATGAATTTATCCCTCAGGGGTATAGTGAAGTTGGAAATCTCGCGCATTGCCTCCGCTCCGGTCAAATGATTATATGCCGTCATTAAGGGCGCATTGAATAGCTCCGGAAATAGAATGAAGTCGCTTTGATAATCACTGACTACGTCCACAAAGAACTCAATCTGCTCGCATAGCGACTCCAGATTGGGGAACGGCCTCATCTGCCATTGTACAAGGCCTAAACGAATGATGGACTTCTTGGAGTTGATATTTGCATCCTCTTCGTTATAGTAAATGTTGTTCCACTCTAACAATGACGCATATTCCAGTGATTGTGTGTCACCGGGTAGGTATCCTTTCAATATTTTTCTAACGTGGAAATCATTTGCCAATTGAAATGATAAGGTAGGGTCATGTATTTCCTTTCCTTTCACTTTGTCAAGATAGGCCTTGGGTGTCAATTGGTCTGCATAATCTTTATATTTAGGAATACGTCCTCCCGCTATAACAGCCCTCAGATTAAGCCGCTCGCATATCTCTTTCCTCGCGTCGTAGAGTCGTCTTCCAATTCGCATTCCTCTGAAATCGGGATGCACGAAGAAATCGATTCCGTACAGCACATCTCCTTTAGGATTATGAGTTGAAAAAGAATAATTTCCGGTAATCTGCGTATAGGTATGATTATCGCCGAACTGATCATAATTAACAATTAAAGACAATGCACATCCCGCGATCGCTCCGTTCACCAATATGCAAATCTGGCCCTCAGGAAAAATTTCAACTAGTTTATTAATGTGCGTTTCACCCCAGAAAGAGGCGCCTTCCCATTCGGCGTAGGCTTCCATCATAGACGACTTCAAGCCCAGATAATCCTCTTTCGTTAGCGTGCGCAGTTCAATTTTAAGGTCTTCCCCCTTTATTTCTTTCTCCATCATTTGATTATTACTGCTCCTGGATTTTAACCACAGGCAGGTAGATTTGTGTAAAAAGCATCTTCCGGCGAGAAAATGCTCTACAATGTATGCATAAATTATGACATAGGGCTAACAGCCTGATCCTCATCACGGCAAACAATTACAGGCAAAAAGAATTAATTAATGATCACTCAGCTCTATTCTACACAAACAAGAAAATAATGAAATCGAACAATAAAATTATACTAGAACAGGCAAACGCTGCTGTTATAAGAGGTGATATCGAAGAATTTCTTACCTTTTGCTCGGATGATACCATATGGACGTTTATTGGAGATAAGCAATTGGTAGGGAAAGAAGCTGTTAGGCAGTATATAACGAAGGCGTATGTGGAACCTCCAAAATTCACGGTTGAAATCTTAATTGCCGAACAAGACTTTGTAACAGCAGTAGGAACAATCAGTTTGAAAAATGAGGAGGGAAACATGGTCGATTACTCCTATTGTGATGTCTGGACATTTCGGGATGGGAAGATGGCAGAGTTGAGAGCATTTGTGATATAACAGAAGTCTCTTCAGGAGATTTCGAAAGTTTCGAAAGGCCAAATATTTCAAGTAAACTTGTTTACAGTTCACTTCTTTGTTTGCAGTACTGAGTTTTTTCTTGATATTGCAATACTTTAACCAAGTCGTGCGCGTCTATTTTTACGGAATGCAAGCGTGCTTTCACTAATGTCTGGTGTCCAATAAGCCTACCCATACATTAGTAAAATAGCTAGTCAGGCTTTACAGGAGAACTAACACTTCTGGTATCTTACATGGCAAGCTTTAACTAACGCTATAACTATTACAATCATTACAAAATGTACATAAAGCAACTTCTTCTTACAGCTATAATGGCTCTTTCCCTGTTGAACGGTTTTCCTCAGGATACGGCAGTCAAAAAAAATTTAGCCGACCAATTTGTGAGTGGCTACAATGCTGGCGAAGCGGACAGCCTGTATAAGCTGTTCTCCGACGAAATAAAAAAAAGTATTCAGCCAGCTAACGTTCCTTCAGTCATAAACCAGCTGAAAAGTCAGTTTGGAAAATTACTCAACAGCGAATTCTTTAGCTCGGAAAGGGGTATCACGAGCTATATATGCACCTTCGAGAAGTCTGGTCCGGTACTGTATTTGCATTTTGATAACAACAACAAGCTCGCCGGCTTTTATGTAAACGCTGACAAACGTCAGCAAACAACTGTTAGCGAAGATGAAAGCGCCGTAAGCGTGAACACCCCTACTTCCGAGTTGAAAGGTACCCTTTCTGTTCCCAGATTATCAGGCAAGGTGCCAGTGGTACTGTTAATTGCTGGATCAGGCCCCACTGACAGAAACGGAAATTCTATTTTGATTAACGGGAAACCTAACTACTTGTCCAGGATCAGCGATGCGTTAAGGGCAAAAAACATTGCGGTACTCCGGTACGATAAACGAGGAGTTGGCCAGAGTACAAGTTCGCGAACCGAGGCCGAATTCACTTTTGATGATATGGTTGCCGACGCTGCCGCATTGATCAGGCTTCTGAAAAGCGATACCCGTTTTTCAAAAGTTATCGTTGCGGGCCATAGTGAAGGATCTTTAGTCGGTATCATGGCCAGCCAGCTGGAAAACGTTGATGGTTTTATATCGCTGGCAGGATTAGGCCTTCCGGCCGATGCTGTCATGAAATCGCAGTTCAAAGATGCTCTCTCGTCTGATGACTATAAAATGGCGGTGGCAGTTCTGGATACTATCAAGTCGGGGAAGCCTCTGGGCCAAAAGTTAACAAACGGGTTTGAAATACATTTCCGGCCGTCCATCCAGCCTTACATGCGATCATGGATGCAATACGATCCCGGGTCAGAACTCTCAAAGCTCAGGGCGCCTGTGCTAATTGTACAGGGAACGAATGACATTCAGGTAAGCGTCGAAAACGCGACCCTGCTTAAAAGGGCTCAACCAAAGGCCAAGCTGGTGCTTATTGAGGGCATGAGCCATATATTAAAAGAGGCGCCGGCAGACAGGCAGCTCAATTTTGCGACTTACTCAAACAGTGATCTGGGCTTGCATCCTAAGATCATACCGGAGTTGACTGCCTTCATTAATAACATATAAACCCTGGTTCTTCCTGAAAATTCGGTGCCCCATACGGAAAAGCACAGGTCGGTTGACGTAAGTGATTGTCTTTACCCTTGGGTCTGAATGGGCTAAAGGATTAATTCCAATGATCTGTAGTACTGCTTTGAACTTATGCATAATATGTATTGAGCACTATTTAGCCAACTTCAAGATGCGAAATGCTCCCCTTGCCACGATCGCAAACACCATTGCGCCGATCAACAGATCGGGAATTTTGGATCCTGTAAAGTAAACAAGCACTCCGGCAAGAATTACTCCTAGATTTACAATTACGTCATTGGAAGTAAATATGTAGCTTGCCTGCATATGCGCTTCTCTGCTGTTCGCTCGTTGTATCAGGTAGAGAGAAACAGCGTTTCCTGCAAGAGCAATAATTGAAATAACAATCATAAATCCAAAGTCTGGCGCTTCTTCCTGTCCTATGAAGCGACGCAAGACTTCGATCATTCCGACCAGAGCCAGCAACAGCTGCATATATCCGCTTATCGCTGCGATTTTCTTCTTACTGCCGGCTGCTTTTCCAACCGCGTAAAGGCTTAATGAATACACAAAGGCATCTGCCAGCATGTCCAAACTATCAGCAACAAGACCCATTGACTTAGCAACCAGACCTGTCACCATTTCCAATACAAATGCACCTGCATTGATGAAAAGAACTGCCCAGAGCATCTTCCTTTCTTTTTTTGCATTAATAGCCCGAAGGTCACCTTGATCCGACCTTTCAACCAGCACCGAATCCACGAGTCTGGAGCCAAAATTCAGTTCGCTTAACCTATTTGCAACTGCAGTCGGTTCTCCGTTGTGGTAAACTTCCAGTCTCCTCTGCGCCAGGTTAAAGTCCAGTTTCACTATCTCAGGATCTCCATCAAACTTCATCCTAATCATTTGCTCTTCGGCCGCGCAGTCCATCTTTGGTATATCAAATGTTGTTTTTTTCATACGTTCTTACTTTCTTATCAGCAATTTTTTTAGTGAAGAGCTGTCGCCATTGAAAACGTTAAAATCCACTGCATGATTGATCCCGCTAACTTTACCCCTATCAGAATGCTGCCAGAAATGCCAGGTATGCCCCTTTCTAATCCGAAGCTCCTCTCTGTGATAGTGGGCGATCCACAAGATGTGATCGTCAAAGTACCCCTGCAGGTAATCGTGATAAAAACTCAATCCCGAATATATGACCGGTTTCACTTTTGTCTTTGCCTGGATATGCTCAACAAAAGCCCTTAATTCCTTACGCATTACTGCCGGATCTTTCCCGTCAAGCGTCTCCACGTCAACGACAAGCGGGAGATCTCCCTGCTCTACACTTGCCGTTTGCAGAAAAAAGCGGGCTTGCTTTGTTCCGCTTTTCTTAGGCCTGAAATAATGATATGCTCCGCATATAATTCCTGTTTTTGCGGCTTCACGCCAATTTCTTTTAAAATATGGATCTACTGTTAAGAGTCCTTCAGTAGCCTTAATGAAAGCAAAGGTAATTTCTACATCGCCATCTTTCATCTCCCTAACTTTATGCCAGTCTATTTGCCCTTGAGCGTAAGATACATCTATACCGTGTATGACATAGCCTTTCGGAATCTTAATTCCGAACCTGGAATAACTGCGGTAAAATGGGTCTTCGCCAATATCTTTAATCCACTGCCACGATGAGGTAAACGTTTTTAAGACATAGCCGTAATAGAGCGGAGAAAGCGTAATTATCACGATCGCGGCAATAAATAACTTCAAAGCAAGCGGCCATCTGGTTCTTTGCTTCCTTCTTCCTCTTGGCTTGCTGGTTCCTCTCCCCTTCTTAACGGAGCGTTTTTTCGGCGATGTATTTGATCGTGGTGGCACGGCTGCAAATGTAGAAAAGATGACGACTTTTAACGACAATCTGTTTGATAACTTCAGCTCTGCGCCGATAAACATACCATCTCAGTTTGATGTTGTAAGACTATGAAACTATCAAAAACAGCCCTCCTGATACTTGGCGCTACCCTATCTGCCTGCCAATCCAATTCATCCGGTTCCAAAACCAGTAGTCCTGATACCGCAGCGACATCCAACACACCCCAAGCAGAACTCATCATTCCGGGGAAATCAATTGGTGATCTGTTCATCGGACAAGACATGACAGCGGTAGCAAACATAATGGGTGAACCGGATGCGGGAGACGCAGCTATGGGTAAAGCCTGGGGTATTTGGTATGATGAAAATCTTTCAGGAAAAGAAGAAACAGAGATCTCGATATATTCATCATACAAGGACAGTACCATGATGGTCAAGAGTGTTAAACAGATCAGAACCACTGCCGGAAAGTTTAAAACGCCAGATGGGATGAGTGTAGGCAGCACGCTCGATCGCTTCCAGGCAGCCTATCCGGATATACAACTTCGGTCCCAATATCGCATCGGATCCACAGGGGATACTGTCAAATTTTTTGATTCGAGATCAAGGGGTATATCTGCGGAAATTGTAAAGAGCACAATTAAAGCACTTTCAGTGCATGCCATGAACTCCGATGCTGTTGAAAGCTATTTCACGTATGACCCAAAAACCATCAAGCTCAACCAAGACCAATAACGCTCTCCTTCATTTGAGTATTTTTCGATATTATCTTGTATGTCTGAACTAATTTAGTTTACTTTGAATAACAAAGTACTTTAATGAAAGAAGAAAGCATCTATTCAGAACTCTCCTCTATAAGATCTCTTATGGAGCGGTCGTCAAAGTTCATTTCGCTAAGCGGTCTATCAGGTGTACTGGCAGGTGTTTATGCACTGGCTGGCGCTTTCTATGCTCAAAGACTTTTTCAACAGCACGAAGTTGGCGGCCATATCCCGCACGGGTATGTAGTCCATTCAGGCATTGTGCTCCAGCTTGTCCTCATTGCCCTGGCAGTCCTTTTTCTGTCCATATCAACATGTGTTATTCTCAGCCTGCGCCAGTCGAGGAAAAAGGGTGAAGCATCCTGGCATCCCGCCAGCCAACGACTACTTACCAGTATTGCCTTACCTCTTATTACCGGAGGTATCTTCATCATCCTACTTTTGCTGCGAGCAGAGTATTGGCTGATCATTCCGGCTTGTCTTATATTTTACGGACTGGCACTGGTATCCGGGAGTCATTATACATTCTCTGATGTCAGATGGCTGGGTGTATTGGAGATATTGCTGGGACTACTATGTGCCTGGATCCCCGGATCGGGTTTGCTTTTCTGGATAATAGGATTCGGGTTACTTCATATCCTTTATGGTTTCATCATGCACTTCAAATATAAGCAGTGAAGATAACCCTGGAACAATTTGATAAAGCCTTTGAAAACAGGCTAAGACTTCAGATCATGAGCGTGTTGGTAGCTAACGAAACATATGACTTCAACTCACTCAAGGAACTGCTGGCTGCCACCGATGGTAACCTTGCCTCTCATCTTAAAGCACTTGAAAAAGAAGGTTATATCACGGTGCGTAAAAGCTTCATAGGCCGTAAGCCAAATACTCAGTACATTGTTTCACAGAGCGGACGGGAAGCTTTTATGAAGCATTTAGAAGCCCTGGAAAGTTTAATCAAGAACCAGAAAACTTAATATTTTTTTAATTAAACACTTTGAATCTCAAAGTACTTTATTGTTTAAACATGGAAAATAACCTCTCAAAAACAAGTGGACTCGTAAGCTGGATCGGAGATTCAGTTTTGTTCAAGCTCGGCATTATCGGATTTCTTACGCTGTTGCTTCTTATTCCCTCAGAATGGATTCAGAGCCTGATCAGAGAGCGGCAAAGCCGCCATGACGAAGTGCTTAAAGATATTTCAGACAAATGGTCATCAAGCCAATTACTTCAAGGACCTGTTATGATACTTCCCTACCGCACCGTCAAGCAGGTCACAGATGCTTCTGGAAAAGTTTCGCACGAAGAAATGCTAACCAACGTGTATATTCTTCCCGAAAAACTCAGTATCAGCAGTAAGGTTGAACCTGAGGTAAGGCACCGCGGCATATTCGATGCAGTGGTATATAATGCGAAAGTCAACGTATCTGGAAGCTTCTCTCCACTTGAATTGGCAAAATCAGGCATTAACCCCGAGGGCATAGTATGGAACAAGGCGAAAGTTGTCATAGGCTTAAGTGACCTAAAAGGACTGAAGAATAACCCTACTATTCAGCTGGATAATCGTCAATATGGTGTGGAACCTGATTTCGCCAATCTTGAGCTGTTCACGAATAACCTGATCATCGTGCCTGATCTGAGCAAAGAAAAGAAGACATCCCTAACGTTTAGCTTCGTCCTGGATTTACGGGGAAGCACGGAGCTTAACTTCTTACATCTTGGAAAGAATACTGAAGTAAATATAGAGGGCTCCTGGCCTGACCCCAGTTTCACAGGGCGATACCTGCCTGAGAAACAAAAAGTTGACAACAATGCATTTAGTGCCCAGTGGAAAATTCCCTTCTTCAACCGGCCTTATCCACAACAATGGATCGCAGACAACACCAGGCTTAATACAAGCAATGAAACTGGCACGGAACCGCCACATTCAGAAACTGTCTCTCAGGAAAAGAAAATAGACGAACCATTCTTTGGAGTTAAGTTTCTATTGCCCATCGATCAGTATCAAAAGACAATGCGAACAGCCAAGTACTCCTTCTTAATTATTCTGTTAACGTTTTTATCACTTTTCTTTACCGAACTTCTTTATAAAAAGAAGGTGCATATTCTACAGTATGTCTTAATAGGTGCTGCAATGACCATCTATTATACATTGCTACTCGCTTTCAGTGAAAGGATTGGATTTAATAGTGCCTATCTTTTAGCATCCACATCTACCGTCTTACTGATCAGCATGTTTATTGGGACGCTCCTAAACAGCAGAAAACCCGCATTGATATTTGGGAGTATTTTAACGACTTTTTACATTTTCATTTTTGTGATCATTCAATTGCAAGATCTAGCATTGATCTTCGGAAGTGTGGGGCTATTTATTACCGTCGCCGTCATGATGTACTTATCAGCGAAAATGGACTGGAATCAGCAGACTTTGTCTGAATAAGGAAAAGTATGATGCGTATTGTGATAGCTGAGAAAGATGTTAACACCTTTCTCAGCTTCCCAAAAAAGGACATTAGGCTCATCAGTTTCTTCACATGAAGACCACCAGCGTTCAGAATTTAATATCTTTATGGAATTCCTTTCCGTCCTGCATCAGTTAATTATGAAGATAATCTTTTACCTCAGCTTCTTTACGGCATTCATTTGCTGTCCGAAGGATTCGTATTCTCAAAAGAGCCGAATATCTGGCCTGGAAAGGCCTTTTCCATTCAAGAGCATACCAGATTCGGTACTTGGAAAGATACGTTTCAACACTGCCAAAATAAAGAACTTTCTCCCGCTTTTCCCTTCAAAAATGCCGGTACTTAAGGCGGAGGGGAACTCGAGAATACTGGTGGCCAAGCTGGATTCTGTCTCACCTTACTTCTACAACATGCCAGTGAAGAAACTTAACCTCGCAGATTGAGTACCTCAATTACATTGCCCAAGGAGCATGTAAATCACCACAAAAATGGCAATGGTTGATAAACATCCACCTCCTAATTTCTTTGCGCCATACCCGGCTATTAGTGTTTTGAAAAATCCATTCATATCGTTTTTATTTTACAGCTTAACATGAAACAGACTTCAAAGTTTGTGCGGTTCAAATGTGAAAGTTAAATTCGCCTGGAAACTAAGCGAAAAAATGAACATAAACAGAAGGAACTTTATCAAAGCATCCGTCGCAGTAAGCACCGTATCTTTAATTAATGCACCGGCTTTTGGAAATCCTAGTACCAGAACGTACGCCCTGCCAAAAGGAGCGAAAATTCTCTTTCAGGGGGATTCAATAACCGACGGCGGAAGAAGCAGGAACCTGGACTGGAATCATGTCATGGGTCATGGCTATGCCTTCATCATAGCCAGCCGCTTAGGCTATGAAAAGCCAAACATGAACTATCATTTCTTCAACCGGGGTGTCAGTGGAAACACGGTTCCGAACCTGGCCTCCAGATGGCAAGCGGACACGCTGGATCTTGCACCAGATTTGCTGAGCATCCTCGTCGGAGTCAACGACACCAGTGCCGAAATGGATAATAAACCGGGATATTCCGTCAACTCATATACTTCAGACTATCGAAAACTGTTGTCAGAAACAAAAAACAAGCTTCCGGAGACACAACTCGTCATCGGCGAGCCCTTTATACTTCCAGTTGGAAAGATCAAAACCAACTGGAACGAATGGCACGACCACATATCCAAACGGCAGGAAGAGGCAAAGAATCTTGCGAAAGAATTCGATGCGATCTTTGTCCCTTTCCAAGCTCATTTTGATGAAGCGGCCAGGAAGGCGCCTGCCGAATACTGGATCTGGGATGGAGTACACCCTATGCCTGCCGGCCACGAGCTAATGGCAAGAAAGTGGATAGATGCAGTAAACTTATAATCTGATTGTCAGCCATGTACCTTGATCTGATAAACATTTAGACTTAAAAAGCAGTTAATAAGCTAGTGTTAAACAATTTTAAGGTAAAGTATATGAAAACTCGATTATCCGTTATAGCTGTACTAGTGCTGTCAGTCGTGCTTCAGGGATGCGTAAGCAACAAGAAATACGATAGCCTGCAAAGCAGCTACGATAAACTGCAAAGCGATACCAGGGAAGTTCGGCAGAAGTATCTGCTTACTGAACGAAGCCTGGCTGTGGCAGGCGACAGAGTAAAGAGCCTGGAGGAACAGCTTGCTTCCGAGAGGACTAACCTCAGAGCCCTGCAAGAGGCACTTAACAAATGCTTAAATTCCACCAGCCAGGGAAATGTAAACATATCCAAGCTGGTAGACGAGATTAATAGTTCTAATAAATACATCCAGCAACTCGTCAACACCAAAAACAAGAGTGACTCGCTAAATCTGGTGCTCACTAATAACTTAACCAGATCTTTAAGCCAGCAAGAGATGAAAGATGTGAACGTGCAGGTTCTGAAAGGCGTTGTTTACATATCTTTGTCTGATAACATGCTCTATAATTCAGGAAGCTACGAAATATCCAGCAGGGCGGGTGAAACGCTCAGTAAAATCGCCAAAATCATCAAGGACTATAGCAACTACGACGTTCTGATCGAAGGCAATACCGATAATGTACCTATCTCTCAGCCCAACATCCGCAACAACTGGGATCTTAGTGCATTGCGAGCATCATCCGTTGTACAAGCTCTACAGAAAAACTACGGAGTAGATCCGAAACGTCTGACTGCCGGTGGCCGCGGAGAATACAACCCCATCGCAGACAACAACACTAACGACGGAAAAGCAAAGAACAGGCGCACCCAAATCATCATTACCCCTAAACTGGATCAGTTTATGGATCTGATTGGAAAAGCACCTGATCAACAGGCAGAATAGTATCTTCACCGGCGGAGCTCCACTCCGCCGGTGATTACCACTCCTCTCTCCAATTCAGCTCGAAACGCGCATTTTGCTAAAGGAGACGCAATATACCCCCCATTTTATACGATATACCCCCCTCACTGATAAAGGTTTTGTTGGATATTTGTGTCACACCGTATAAACCCATTAATCAATGAAATTCCTTTGTCTCTTCGCGCTATCGATTTGCTTCTCGTGTATCGCTTCTGCTCAGGTTTCTTTTGGCAAACCTGAGAAGATCATTTCCGATTGGAAGTTCAGTCTTCAACCTTCATCAAACGCGGCCATGCCTGAATTTGATGACAGCAAGTGGCAGTCGGTCAATATTCCTCACGACTGGTCGGTAAAATCACAACTCAGTCCTACCCTTGCCAGTGCTACCGGTTATTTACCTGGTGGAATCGGATGGTACCGCAGGTCCTTGTCCGTCCCATCTGCCATGAAAAGCCAGAAAGTATATTTGTACTTCGAAGGCGTCTACAATCGCAGCGAAGTTTTCATCAATGGTAAACTGGTAGGCAAAAGACCAAATGGTTACATCTCTTTTATGTATGACGTGACGCCCTACATCTCCTTTGGCAAGGAGAATACTATCGCTGTACGCGTAGATCATAGCCAATCGGCCGACTCCAGATGGTATACAGGTTCGGGCATATACCGTGATGTTTGGGTGATCTATGCGAACCCGACACATATTGCTCAATGGGGAGTTTTCGCCTACCCAATCGTCGGCAAGCAACAGTCCTCACTGAATGTTGACGTCGAAATCGACAACTATGCCGGCGCAAATTCTTCCGTCACCATAACCAATGAGTTGTTCTCACCCGAAGGCAGATCCGTTTCAAAAGGAAGCAAAACCTTGAAGGTAGCTGCCAACAGCAAAGGAAAGATCAGCCATTCCCTCCAGGTCAGCAATCCTCGTCTTTGGAGCATCGACAATCCCAATCTTTACACATTACGAACAACCGTTACTAAAGATCGCAAGGTCATCGACCAGAGTACTACCAAAACCGGATTCCGGTCATTTACATTTGACCCTGACAAAGGATTCGCCCTGAATAATCAGTGGATGAAGATGAAAGGCGTCTGTCTGCATCATGATGCGGGAGCCCTTGGTTCCGCAGTACCACGGGAAGTATGGAAGAGAAGGCTGGAAACACTAAAGGAACTCGGAGTTAACGCAGTCAGAACAAGTCACAATCCACAGGCACCTGATCTCTATCAGCTCTGTGATGAACTGGGACTTCTGGTGATGAACGAAGCATTCGATGAATGGAGGTTCCCTAAACGTAAATGGCTTGAAGGCTGGAACGTAGGTACTCCCGGATACCAGGGAACCTTTGATTTCTTTGAAGAATGGGGCGAAAGAGACCTGGCTGATATGGTAAAGCGCGACAGGAATCACATTTCGGTATTTGCCTGGAGTATCGGAAACGAGGTAGACTACCCTAATGACCCTTATTCACACCCCATCCTCGCAGGTACTCAAGCTGATGGATTCACCCAGGCAATATACGGCGGCTTCAAAAAAGATGCCCCTGATGCTATGGAACTGGGAGTAATTGCCAAACGCCTCGCCGCAGTTGTCAAACAACATGACCGATCACGTCCCGTCACAGCGGGCCTGGCCGGTGTTGCCATGTCGAACGAAACAGCATACCCCGGAACTCTCGACATTGCGGGATACAATTACACAGAAAACCGTTACGACTCCGACCATAAAAAATACCCCAAACGTGTGATATATGGCAGCGAAAACCGTCATGATTATGCCGCATGGAAGGCGGTTAGAGATAATGAGCATATATTCGGACAATTCCTATGGACAGGGATCGATTATCTCGGTGAATCAGGAGCATGGCCCTCGCGCGGATTCTACTCCGGCCTGCTTGATTTCGGAGGCTTCATCAAACCCAGAGGCTTCTTCCGTCAATCTCTCTGGTCTGAGAAACCAATGGCTTATGCAGGCACCTACCCAGTGCCAACAAACAAGAGACGGGCAAATGATGAACCATCAATGGATGCCTGGCCTATCTGGAACTATCAGGATGGCCAGCAAATCCGTGTAGTCTGCTATACCAATGGTGCCAGCGCAAAACTTCTCTTAAACGGAAAAGCCATAGGCGAACAGAAACCATATAACGATGAATATGGAATCATCTCCTGGGACATCCCCTATGCTGCGGGCAAGCTAGAAGCTGTTGCGCTGAACAAAAACAATGAGGAAATCGCAAGGTACGCATTGACTACCTCTAAGCAGCCATATGCATTGACCATTAAGGCAGGCGAGAAATCCATCACTAAAGACCAGGGATTAGCTCAAATCTATCTGCAGGTGGTCGATGAAGATGGTATTCCGGTAGTATTGTCTGACAACGAGGTGACCTGCCAAATCGAAGGACCTGCAACCCTTCTGGCTCTGGAAGCAAGCAATAATACCGATATGTCTGATTATACCGATAATACCCACCGGGTATATCATGGAAAGATCCTGAGCTACATCCAGGCTACAGGAAAAGCCGGACAAGTGAAAGTGAGGTTCTCATCACCGTGGCTGAAAGCGGTGGAAACGACAATAGAAGTTAAATAACAAATGATCAGGCAGACAAAGGCAAAATTTCGAATCAGGGAAGCAGTTCAGACCGACAGCCAGGCTATAGCCAATCTCATGATGCAGGCGATGGCAGAAGTTGTTTCAAAACTTACAGGCGCGGAAGATCCGTATTCGGAGCTTCCGTTTCTCGAACGTTTCATTCGCTTGCCTGAAAATCAATACAGCTATCAAAACACGCTGGTATTTGAAGATGAACAGGGCGTCTGCGGGTCCCTGACAGCCTATGATGGTGCCAAGTTGTATGAGCTTCGCCAACCCATTCTGGATTACCTGAACTCACGGGGAATCGTCACAACAAAAATTGACAGCGAAACAGGTCCCGGGGAGTTCTATATAGACACCATCGGTGTGTCTCCCGAAAAGCAGGGATACGGTTTAGGTACTCAGCTGTTAGAAGCAGGCATTAAAAGAGGAACAGCACTCGGGCATCGTCGCATCGGGCTTTTGGTAAATCCCGAAAACTCCAAAGCAAAGAAATTTTACGAACGCATGGGATTTAGAGAACAAGGTATACGACACTTTCTAAACATCGCTTACTCTCATATGGTCTTTAAAACCAGCGAGGGAGCAGAACAACAGCAAACTGATTAGCATCCCAAACGTTATAAGCCATCGGCAGATGTTAGCAAGTCAACTGCTTCCTAAAGCATTGAGTAATTAAAATCAGCAAGGATGGGAAAAGTCAAGATAAGCAATAATGAGCTTAAGGCTCTTGGAATTGAGGACGCACAGTTATTGGCAGATTTTAGCCGCGAAGCCAACAAGCTACTAAAATACGGCGCGATGACTAAGGTACAGATCGTCGACAAACTTGGAAAACTAATCGAAGATCCGAAGGCCTTCCTGAACTCCGATATAGGCAAGTTTAAAGAACTTGCCGAACGAATTTCTCTAATCAAGCAGCGGGGCAGCGCTGAAATTAACCAAGCAACCGAGATCCCTCTCCAAACGGAAGCTGTTCGATATCCTATCTTTGGTGCCGAACACATTGAGGCAGGAGCCTTAGCCCAAATGGAAACAGCGATGCAACTGCCAGTGTCCATCGCTGGTGCCCTGATGCCCGATGCCCATCAGGGCTATGGCCTGCCCATTGGAGGAGTCCTCGCCACCAGCCCCAATACCATAATTCCTTTCGCCGTAGGTGTTGACATCGCCTGCAGAATGTGTCTGAGCATCTTCGATTTACCATCGACCGTAGTCGACAGTGAAAAAGATAGGCTTAAGAGCCTTCTTATGAAACATACCGTCTTCGGAATGGGGGGCACTACTAAAACTCATTTCGACACTTCGCTATTTGACAAGAGTACATGGAAAGAGACTAAGGTCATTCGCGGACTGAGAGACAAAGCATTTGCGCAGCTGGGTACCTCGGGTACCGGTAATCACTTCGTCGAGTGGGGAGAACTTCAAGTCAGGTCAAACGAAATCCAGGGCTTACCACCCGGCAACTATCTCGCATTGCTATCCCACTCAGGATCCAGAGGCTTCGGCGGGAACATCGCAAACCATTATTCCAAGGTAGCAATGGATAAGATGCGCCTCCCAGCCCAGGCAAAACACCTGGCATGGCTTGACCTGGATAAAGAAGAAGGACAAGAATACTGGATCGCGATGAACCTTGCCGGCGAATATGCCAGTGCAAACCACCATGAGATCCATAACAAAATATCCAAAGCCCTGAATCACCAGCCCCTGCTGCGCATTGAAAACCATCATAATTTTGCATGGAAAGAAAAGCTTGCTGATGGAACAGAGGTCATGGTTCACCGGAAAGGGGCAACGCCTGCCGGAGATGGAGTCTTTGGTATTATTCCGGGAAGCATGAGCACATCGGGATTTGTCGTCCGCGGGAAAGGTAATGCCAGTTCCATCAACTCAGCATCACATGGTGCGGGGCGGCTTATGAGCCGCAATGCCGCCTTCAAAACACTTGACCGGCTGTTGATCGCGCAAGAGCTCATAAATAACGATATAACACTGATAGGCAGCGACATAGACGAGGCACCAATGGCTTATAAAGACATCCACGCAGTTATGAACGCCCAACGGGACCTGGTAGATATTATTGCCGATTTCCAGCCGCGAATCGTACGGATGGCCGCACCAAAAGAAAGACCTGAAGATTAGATTATACACCGGCTCCCGACTAAAGGTAGTCCGTTCGCCCGGGAGCCGGTATAATTCACTTATACTACTTTAATGGAGCTACTTCTATGATCTGGTAGTTCCTGATACCATCTTCCATTTCCCATTGTACCTGAGATCCTGAAGAATATCCCAGCATTGCAACCGCAATTGGCGACAAGATCGACATGGTCTCATTCTTTCTTCTCGCCTTCGTCGGTCCAACAAGTTTATACGTTGTTTCTGCACCCGTTTCGAGGTCTTTCACAGTCACCCGCGTATCTGCTGTCACCACGTTTGCAGGAAGGTCGCGCCTTAGAACCTGCGTAGCATTTCTCAGTTCGCGCTCCAGCTTTGCTTCATTAAACTTACTCAGCTTTCTTCTGCGGATCTGATCTTTTAAAAGGTCATAAACACCAGTGGACAGAATAATACCTTCAGTTGCTTGATTTGTTGTAGTTGTCATATATTTTAAATTTTAGGGTATAACCATAGAATGCCTGCCCGTAAGCCAAGTAGCTTCGGAAAAAAGGCTAGTACAGCTGCTTTGGTCTAAAGAAGCTGTCGATTTTCCTGCTGGAAAGGCGGTACTTATACCAACCCTTTATTGAGGCAGACAAAATGATAAGAAGCAGAATCCATAGCGGTTTCGCTACGAAAATGGCCAGCAACAGTATACACAGATCTGTAGCCAGCGAAAGGCAGATAATAAGCCGGGAAAGCATGTTGATTAAGATTAAAAGTTTGAAATATTGCTAAGACTAACAGATCCCCACACCTCGAAAGAGGCTGGGGCTTACTTAATGAAGTCCTTACTACTTTTCAAAAACGAATCTCCAAGACGATACTGAGAGGAAAGAAAACGGCAAAATATGGCCATTGCAATCTGCAACTGTCTTGCAGACTGATCGTTCAATGTCCTATTTAACCACTTGTTCGTATTCATCTAACCCCAAAGATACCTTTCTTAATACAGTAGGACAAATATCCTCTGTAACATTCCTGTCGGCCTCTTTGGCATGGTTTTAGGAAAGGATCAGTATATACACGAAAATTATGAAAACCCAGATATTGTTAACACTTGCAACATCGCTGGCAGTCGCCCTCGGCCTCAGTGCCGCCGGAAACCTGAGAGATCCAGGCCTTTTACCAGGTCATTTCATTTTACAGGACACGATAGACAATAAGAAAACTGATGCCGATAGCTTACCGATACCGGCACCAGGAAAAACACCGGGTAAGGTAGATTCCACACCCTTCAGAGAGGAGACGCCAAGGCCCGTAGACCCTACTCCCAGCCCAAGACCGACCGATCCGCCTGTACCTCAGCCCGTAAAACCACAGACATCGGGCACAACCACAGCGCCTTAGTGATCTGCAGCTTTATTCAAACCGCTGTTTTTGAAGACGATCATACTCCCTGACGTACTCCGGATGCTCCGTACCCATCACCTGGTCCCAGAATCTGAAGTACAGTCCGTAGTTTCCTTTGAACTTGCTATGGTGCATATTATGATGGGTAGACGTATTGATCACCTCAAAAAGCCAGGTCTTTCTAAATCCGCGCGGCATAATCTCGTAACCAAGATGCCCATACACGTTTATAACAAACCCCGCGAATACAAACAGCGCAATCGCCAGGGGATGCATCGGCAATACCATCGCCAGCACTACCAATATTGCACCTTCTGTGAAGGCCTCGATAACATGAAACGAGTACGAGGCCCAGGGCGACGGGTTAACAGACTTATGGTGTATGAGGTGGGCATAACGGAAGATCCTGGGATGATGCAGGAAGCGGTGCATCCAGTAGAAATACGTATCATGAACAACCAGGCTCAACGCCACGCTGACCGGGAGATACCAGTATCCAAAACTGGACAAATCATCGTAAATAAGCGTAAAATGCTTCAAGTCAGTAAAGAGCACCACAAAGGCAACCCCCGACATGATCGCGGTACTCTGCATGGAATGGAAGATTTCCCGCCTGAAATCCTGGCCGCTTGCCAGGCGTGACTGAATCTTCGACTTGCTAAGCTTTCGGTCCAGCAACTTATACACCAGAAAGAATGCTATGCCCGCTACCAAAAAGTACCTGATCGCCGAAACCGCGAACAGGCCTATAAATATCTCCATGAAATTTTCCATACCCTTGTGTGAATACACAAAGCTAGGGCAGTATGATGTCATGCCAGTTAACAAAAGTTAATTAACGCTCCCCGCCCTCTGCAATTCTCTTTCTGATCCTGCTAAGCGACACCGGCGTAATGCCGAGCCATGTCGCCAGGTGTTTGTCTTGACAACGTTGAACGATATCACCCTTGTCCTTTATCAAATTTAAATAACGCTCTTCCGGAGTCATCAGAACAAATGATTCTACCCGCTCCATAGCCTCAGCCAACATACTGATCAGGAAAAAATCTTTTGCCTTCGCAAATCTCGGATGAGTGTTTAAAAAATCCATAAAATCATCATAGTTTGCTTCCAGAACTACTGTATCTTCCAGGGCCTGGTAAGTAAACCTCGACGGACGGTTGAAAAAAATGCTGTCATAGGAACTAAAAAACTGATCTTCCCATCTTAATAACATCGTTGTCTCATCACCATTCTCCTTGAGATATACCGTCCGGATCAGCCCTTTCTGTATATACGCAAGCCTCCTGGTAAGTGAACCTTCCTGTATATACACGTCACCCTCCTTTAAACTTTTCTCACGTGTCAGACTCAGTAAAGAAAGGAGTTCGGTCAGCTCCAGTTCGAAGAAATCCTTGTAATGATTAATAGTCTTTTCGTCAAGCATACCCTATGTTCCTAAAAGCGATCAACTCGCATCAGATCGATCGTCATCAAATTCCATGAATAAATTATTGAGCGATTCAGCGTATAAAGGATGCGCAAACATCATATTCCTGATGGTACTGTAATCTATCTTTCCGAGCATCGCCATCTGCAAAACAGACATCACTTCCCCTCCTTCTTCCCCGAGGATAGCCGCCCCCAGGATCTGTCCGGTACCAGCGTCAACTACCGCCTTCATTAAACCTCTTTCATCTCCCGTTTCGATTGCACGTGCCACACGGGACATCGGCATGCAGGCTACCTTAATGTTGAATCCCTTTGCACGGGCTTCCGCCTCTGTCATCCCTATCCTACCCAACTGCGGATCAATGAACATACAATAAGGGACTAAACGTTCCGTGCTTTGCTTCTCGCCCCGAAGCAAATTCCGCAACAGTATTAGATGGTCGTTATAAGCCACATGTGTAAACTCCGGTCCACCTTTCACATCTCCTATCGCGTAGATTCCTTCCGCTGACGTCTCGAGATACTCATTTACAATGATATATCCCTGGTCATCAGTCTTCACCCCGGCAGAAGGCAGATTAAGATCCATGCTATTGGGAAGTCTTCCGGCAGCGACGAGCAAATGACTACAAGATACACTTCGCAGTTCCGGGCCGACCTCGAATGAGACCTTCAGCTCATCCCCATCGCGCACCACTGCCCTTGTTTCCGCACGACAGATAATCCGTATTCCTTCCAGTTCCAACAGCTTCTTCACCTCATCGCTGATATCAGTATCCTCTTGGTCCAGTAAGCGATCTCCTAAATTCAAAATGGTCACGTCAGAGCCAAAGCGCCTGTACATCTGACCAAATTCCAGGGCGATATACCCTCCGCCAATGATCAGGAGATGTGCCGGTATTTCCTTCAAATCCATCAAAGTGGTAGAAGTAAGGTATCCACTTTCAGCAATACCTGCGATATCAGGTATATCCTGTTTAGTGCCTGTGCTGATAAAGATCTTTGAGGCCTTCATGAGGGATATGCCTCCCGAGTTGAGTTTCGTTTCTATGACATTTCTTTCCCTGAATGAAGCCTGTCCCCAAATCAATTCCAGATTATCTGTTGCCTCTAACCCATCCTGAGCACTATCACGGAAAAGATCCACTACATCCGATTTTCGCTTTATTATTGCTTTTATATCAATCTCCTTCAGTTCCGCTATCAATCCCCATTCTTTCGCGCGTCGGATCGTATGGATTGCCTTAGCTGACGCAATCATGGTCTTCGACGGTGTGCAGCCTACATTAACACAAGTTCCTCCTACATAACTCTTCTCCACTAAGGCAGTCTTCCACCCTGCTTTAGCCAGTTTTTTTGCCAAAGGCGTACCTCCCTGACCTGAACCAATAACAATCGCATCGTATATCTTCATAAAACCGGAATAAGGCGGCATCAAATGAACGTCCGCATGGATAAAACAAATGACTCCCGTTATGTTTGAAATATAGCCGTTACAGTCCTTAAGCCGCAGGCATTCTGACGAATAAATCTTAAAACTTGCTTTCCTGAAACCGTCAAAAGCAACAGGCTATCGGAGGCCTTCATCCGTCATACGGATAGATACCAGAGACTTGAAACAGAACGGGTTGCAGATTGTTCTTCAATAAAAACACCACCATGAAAGCAACAACAGCAATCTTAATAGCGACGCTATACTTGCTCGCTTTTATTATTTCCATCCACACACAGGTGTCAGAAAGTCTGGTATACTTTCTATTCGCATTCTCGCCTGTTGTACTAATCTGGCTCGCCATTACGGTACTGAAAGATAAAAGCGAAGAGTATCCTGAGATGGATGAAGAACAGGAATGGGGATATTTCCACAAATAGTAATGAGGTATGTTCCACCTTATTCCACCTGAACCTTACTTCAACCCTCCATCCCGACCAACACATGGATTGCAGCTATTTTCCGGTAATTACCTTACGATGTTCCAATCCCCATTCTGCCAGGTTATCAATGATATTTTTTAATGTCATACCATATTCAGATAGTTGGTATTGAACGGAAACCGGCTGTGTCTCCAGTACAGTTCGCTTTACCAGTTTATTGATTTCCAGCTCTTTCAATTCCTTACTCAACATTTTGTTCGAAATTCCCGGGATATCGTTTAAAATATCTGAAAACCGCCTTTTGTTATAATAACAAATAGATGAAATGATCGATATTTTCCATTTACCATTCAGCACGTCCATCGCATCGTGGACCGCCATAATCTCCTTTTTGTGCCCCAACTGGCAATGATTCTCCGTCATAAGTTACTTTGTTACCCAAAGGTTACTGTTACTTTTAGTTACAAAGTAACCAAAATAAATTGATTCACTATACCTTTACAGCGTAAACAATTAAGAAAAGTATGGACTTTAAAAATAAGAATGTTGTAATTACCGGGGGAACTACCGGTATTGGATATGCAACAGCAAAAGCATTCGCGAAAGCAGGGGCAACCGTTTGGATAACAGGCAGAAATGCCGGAAACCTCCAAAAAGCATCAGCTGAAATAAACAGCTCGGCACTGCACACCGTTGTATCTGACACTTCCAAACTCGCAGACATTGCTATTCTCGAAAAAGCTGTAGCAGATTCAGGAAAAAAGATCGATGTCCTTTTTCTGAACGCCGGTATTGCCACATTTGAGCCGATAGAAAAAGTCAGTGAGGCTAATTTCGATGCACAATTCAACACCAACGTAAAGGGGCATTTCTTTACATTGCAAAAGCTACTACCGCATCTGGCAGAGGGGGCATCAGTCCTATTCACATCTTCAACGGTAGCAACGGCTGCTAATCTTGGTGCCAGTGTGTATTCCGCAACGAAGGGGGCAGTGAATAAAATCGCTCAAATCGCGGCAAACGAACTGGCCGGACGGAAAATTCGTGTCAACATCGTTAGCCCGGGGCCCGTGAGAACACCTGGTTTAGAAAACGCTGTACCATCCGAAGCAAAAGACTTCTTAGCAGGTGCTACAGCTTTACAAAGATTGGGTAATCCTGATGAAATTGCAAAAACCGTACTATTCCTGGCCTCTGATGCCGCAAGCTTTATCACCGGAACAGAAATTGTAGCTGATGGCGGTTATCTTAATTATGCAATGAAATAATTTGCGACATGTTTCTACAGCTAAAAGAAGCAGAAGCGGCAGGCGCCACCTCTGCTTCTTTCAAAGAGCCGATCATTACTTACTGTCTACTCCTGTCCTTAGCTAATTGTATCAACGTTATTACCGAGGTTGCGGTAGTTAATCTTTTCCTGAGGATTAGTTCCATTCAGATACTCTTCCACATTGGTGTAGCCATCACCGTCGGTATCCAAAGCACCATCTTTCGGGTTCTTGGGATCAAGTTTGTACTTTCTTTCCCACTCATCCGGCATGCCGTCTCCATCTGTATCTACAGGTACCTTCGCTGGGTCGTATGACAAAGCCGGATATCCGCCAACTTCCGATATATCTTTGATGATACCCGTTTGAGTCATCGTCTTTCCTGTGCGGACCATCTCTGTAACGCGTTTGTCAACAGCATCACGTTTAGGTAAAGTAGCACCTGCCTTCGCCAATACAGACTCAAAGGCGGCTCCGGCTGTCTGGTGTGGCGCCACAGGCCATCCTTCAAATGCCGTATTTACACGGGCGAGGTTTTCCGGCCCGCGCATACCTGCCCAGTTATTATTGGTTACCTCCTGGTTATCGTGCATAACATTGCCCGCAACATACCATTTTCCAGGACGATTAGCTGCTTTAGGATACCAATCTCCTTCTTTCCAGGCACTGCCAGGAGAATACATACTACGCTGTTCAATCCGGGCGAACACCCCACGCATATTTTCGTTAGTGGCAGGCCCCGGTCTGAAATAATTATTAATCAGGTTGATCATAGAGGTTTCATCTCCGCCATCTATGGAGCGGTGGCGCCAGTTAAAAACAACATTATACCGGAAATCAAACGGGCCTGACATCCCTATGGATGGATTCCGGGCAGTATTGCTTGCGAAAAGGTTATGGTGAAATGTCGAAGGATTTCCTCCCCAGGTACCTCCAAACGCATGCCCTCTGGCATCTAACGCTTCGCTGGTTATAGTCCATTGAATGGTTATGTTTTGCGCGGGATCTTTTATCTGTGTCTTTCCGTCGAGTGACGGTCTCATCGTCCGGTATAGTGAGATATTTTCATCCATCCCCCAGCTAGTGGAACAATGGTCGATAATGATGTGGTGTTGCGGATTCCCCCCGATGTTATCGTCCCCTTGTCCGCCGGTAGGAACACCTCTGCGTACCCGAAGGTGACGAATAACCACATTATGCGTGTTGATGTTTAAGGTACCGGCAATACAAATACCGTCGCCGGGAGCAGACTGCCCAGCAATAGTGATGTAAGGATCGTTGATATTCAGGTCGGTACTGGCTTTCAACGTCCCGGCAACCCGGAAGACGACAATACGGGGCCCTTTCGCTTCCAAGGCTGCCCTGAGGCTGCCTGGCCCGTTATCATTAAGGTTGGTAACTGCGATGACCTTGCCCCCGCGTCCTCCTACCGTAAACATTCCACCACCCCATGCGCCCGGGAATGCCGGAATAACAGCTTCTGGCAGCCGCGGCGGATGCGGAGGTATTTGTCCCGCTTCTGCTTGCCCGTTTGCCTGGCCGACGCCCTGCGCATTCGCATACGGAGATGATGCAATAAAGGCAAGCAAAAGCAAGCCTCCCGAAACATTCCGAAAAAATCTTTGTGCATTCTCTTTCATTCTTAAGTCTTATTAGTCCTACTTAAACCGATTAGTAAATGGTTATTTTTTCAAGATATCAATAAGGTTTTAGCTATACCATGAAAACCCGCCGAATGTGGTAATAAGCAATCTGAAAGTGGAAATATTCTAACTGAATGAATAACTTACCTACGTTCAATACGGTACCAATCATTGTCCGAGCATCTATCTGCAACTGTCAAATCAGAACTTAATGTAACTACCATGTAATTTCGGTGCTACCGCAAAATCTGGGGTTTTGCCTCCAGGAGGTATTTGTAAGAGATTGGGTGGACGATACCTTACTGCAGGGATCATTTTTCTTAACTTTGCCAAACACCTTTAATCCCAATCATGCGTCTACTAAAACTTTCGATACCTTTTCTTTCTCTCCTAATTGCTTGCAACAACAATAAAACAAATGAAAATAACAGCACAGACAGCCTGACTACTGCTTCTCTAAGCAGTAAAGAATTTGCGCTGGCCTACCGGGATGGCGATAATATTGTAGTCACCAGCATCGACACCATGAAACAGGTATCTTTTGGTGGTGCAACGGATCCGGCTATATCTCCGGACGGCAAAAAGCTCGCTTACACGATTAGTGACAGTGCCGGGCACCGCAGCATCTGGGTGGCAGACCTCGAACATAAGACCCAGGCACAGTTGCCTGTAGATAACGATAACTACTACCAGGCAATGTGGTCACCAGGTGGAAACAAGATCGCATTTAGCATTTTCGACAAAGAGAACCGCTGGAAAGTGGGTGTAATGAATACAGATCATTCTGGTTACCAGATATTGGACAGCAAGTCGCCGATCGACGTTTATTCACCTACATGGAAAAATGAACAGGAACTGGTCGGGCACGATTTAACTAACCTCTATACGTTAGATCTTTCCGGTAAGGTAATCGACACACAACCTTTGGCAGACTTAATCGGAAAAGAACTATCCCTTTCCAGCAGCAACCGTTTCTTCTATACGAAAGACGGTAAAAAACTTATTTTCAACGCAGGTAACCCGGATGTAGTGAAGAACGGAGCAGGTCCTAATGAGGCCGTTTATGTATTAGATCTGATGAGTAAAGAAACATCCAGGATTTCTCCTGAAGGTTTTAATGTACCGTCTTTGTACGTTACGGCTGATGATCAGATTTTCTACAGCGCTTCAAAAACTTCAGATTCCATTTTCAAAATATATACAGCGGATTTAGGTGGCACTATTAGATTGATAGTTGAAAAAGGAATGAGCCCAACTGGCGCGCTGAAATGATCTATTACTTTCTTTGCCCAGACGGGGGTCAGAAGAAATGGTTTGGTATTTATCATATTTGTTAGGTTAATTTATTAGACCGACAGTTGGTAAGGGGCTTTCTTAACAACAGAGTAAAAACAACGATGCCCAGGAGTTTTCAAAATGCAGAATAAGAACAACGGTAGGCTAAACATAACCCCGGATAGCCAGGGAACCCTCGTGCTTAAAGGGGTTGAATTGCCAGCTCTTCACATAAGTACCGTATCCGGTCTATACAAGGGCCCGCAATCTGACCTTACAGATCACACTCCTCCCTACCCAGCATACATCCTTGTGAACGAAGGCAGCTTTTCATACTATCACGCACCTGATGTCAACGTAGACGTCCGACAAAATAAAGAAGGGCTTTCGGTCAAATGTTCTTGCATGGATTCACTGCGGGAGTGTTGTTATCACCAGATACAGGTGCTGTTAAGTCTGATAGATAAAGAAGATTACCGCATCTTTTTCGATAACGAACGGAGGCACATTAAGCTTCAAAAAATCGCTGAAGACTTTGGACTGGAGAAAGAGCAGGAATTGGAGCGCTTCTTTCACATGGAATTCAGTAACGGAAAACTCTCAGTAAAACCCACTTTGCAAAATCTGCTGCCAGTTAGCGGCACGCACTTGCAAACTTATCAGACACTCTTTAAACATTCTACGCCCGATGTATCCTCCAAGCTGAACGAGTCGGCGTCATTACAAAGAATAGTTGTATTAAAACGGCATAAATACTACGGACATTTGCTCGTGGAATTGCTTGAAGCCTCTCTTACCAAAGAAGGCAGGGTTAAAAACCCCTTGAAACCTGCCAACCCTCTTGAGATGATCTGGGAAACGGACCATGCAGAAGAAATAAAATTCTATACGGCATTATCAAAGTTCCAAAGCAATATCGACCCGGGAATCAGTCAAACGACCATCCGCTGTTTGAAGGCTATCGTCAGAAACCCGCTTGAACTTCCGTTCTATCTCCACGACAGCGACATCGCTGAAAACGTGAGCAGTATTTCGCTCATACCGATACGCATCAGCAAACAAACTGTAAAGGAAATTTCCCTAACTATTCAGCAAACGAACCAGTTCTATGAGCTCTCCGGCAGCCTTCTCATCGAAGGCATTCCAAGGGATATCGCTGCATTGACCATCAAACACTCCTGCTTTGTACAATCAGACGATGCATTGCACCTCATCGAAGATCAAAACACGCTGGATGTAATCAATTTTCTTAAAAAGAAAGGCAGTAACCCACTGATCCACCGTTCCAGATTCAGCGACTTCCGAAAATTCCTGCTGGAGAAACAGGAGGAGCGTATTCCTATTACGTATACCTTCATTCCCGAAGCTTCCGATAAACAGAAAGTAGAAGCCGGTTTCGATACTGAACCAGAAAAAATCATATTCTTGTCTGACTTTGGACAGCACGTTATGGTCATTCCTGTCATCCGGTACGGTGAGGTCGAAATACCTGTACGCTCTCAAAAGCAGATCTTCGGCCAGGACAAAAAGGGCAGTCCGTTTCTGGTACAGCGAAACAAGGAAGCGGAACTGCAGTTCATCTCCTTACTAATTAAACAACATCCGAGCTTAGAAGAGCAGCTGGACAACGGGCTTCAGTATTTCGATATTCATAAACGGCACTTTCTAAATGAACACTGGTTTCTCCCCGTATTTGAGGAATGGCGAAGCTTGGGTATAACCATCCTCGGCTTCAATGAAATTAGCGGCAACAAATTGAACGCTCATACCATAAAGGTTTCTGTAAAGATATTAAGCGGTATCAACTGGTTTAGCTCCTTAATTAAAGTGAGCTTCGGTAAAAAGCAAGCCTCCTTGAAACATATCCATAAGGCCATCCGCAGTAAAACCAAATATGTACAGCTGGATGACGGAACACTCGGGATCCTGCCACATGAATGGATAGAGAAATTTTCAGCTTACTTCCACGCAGGCGAAATCATGGACCATGAAACACTCCGCATCGCCAGAACTAATTTCGATACTGTTGCAGAACTCTATGAAGAACCCTGGTTTAGCATGGATGCCAAACGCGAGATTAATCATTTACAGGAAACGTTCACTAACTTTTCCGGCATCTATCCGGTCGACGTGCCGCAAGATCTTAAGACCGACTTACGTGACTATCAGAAAAACGGCCTCAACTGGCTGAACTTTCTGGATGACTTCAACTTCGGAGGTTGCCTGGCAGATGATATGGGCCTGGGCAAGACGATTCAAATCATCGCCTTCATCCTGATGCAGAAAGCCAAGACCAGGAACAACACCAATCTGCTGGTCGTACCTACGTCCGTACTTTTCAACTGGTCTGCAGAGGTGGAAAAATTCGCCCCCTCTCTGAGATTGCTTACGTTTTACGGACCAAATAGAAAAAAAGATCAAGGCCACTTTGATCAATACGATATCGTATTAACTTCCTATGGTACATTGGTATCCGATATTAACACGCTAAAAAAGCACACTTTTAACTATGTCTTCCTTGATGAGTCGCAGAACATCAAGAACCCTGGCTCACAGCGTTACAAGGCAGCAACGCAGCTTCAGTCACGAAACAGGGTGGCTATAACCGGTACGCCCATCGAAAACAACACTTTTGATCTATATGGCCAGCTGTCATTCGCTTGTCCGGGTCTTCTGGGCAACAAGCAGTATTTTAAGGATATCTATTCCACCCCTATCGATAAATTTAAGGTTAGCAAGCGTGCGAATGAATTGCGGGAAAGGATCAAACCCTTCATCCTGAGACGGACCAAAGAGCAGGTGGCGACAGAACTTCCGGAAAAAACGGAGATGGTCGTCTATTGTGAGATGAACGAGGAACAGCGAAAAGTGTACGCCGCCTATGAGAAGGAGTTCAGGGAATTTATCTCTGCGCTGGATGAGCAGGAACTTCCCAAAAGTTCTGTCCACATTCTGAAAGGACTCACCATGCTGAGACAGATCTGCAACTCTCCTGAATTACTGAAAGGCAACCGGGTAAAGGGCGACTCCTCCTGCAAGATTGACGAAATACTGGAACAAATCGAGTCGAAAGCACCAAGGCATAAAATTCTGGTTTTCTCACAATTCGTCGGCATGCTTGATCTGATTAAGAGGGAGCTTAACAAACGAAACTTAAAATACGCTTACCTTACCGGACAAACACGTAACAGAAAAGCGGAAGTAGAATCGTTTGAAAACAATGCGGAAATCCGGATATTTCTCATCAGTCTGAAAGCCGGAGGTACCGGATTAAATTTAACCGCTGCAGACTACGTCTATCTGGTAGACCCCTGGTGGAATCCTGCTGTTGAAAACCAGGCGATAGATCGTTGTCATAGAATCGGACAACAAAATAACATCGTTGCTGTCCGGTTAATCTGTAAAGACACCATTGAAGAAAAGATCATGAACCTGCAAGTCTCTAAAAAGAACCTTGCGAACAACCTCATAAAAGCCGACGGTCCCGGAATGAAAGCGCTCAAAAAAACGGATCTGTTGTCGCTGCTAACAAACCCCTAGCTGAAACACCCGGCCATATGGGATAAGCGGCGATCATTACACCAATGAATACCTGCTATTGCAGGGCATCTTCATCTCTCCGGGGAGGGGCCTCCGCCATCTCGCGACTGAAACGCAAACCCGGACTCAACCAATACATGAGCACTACTCTCGAATACCGATAATTGAAGGGAGCCAAAATGATAGCACCGGAAAAGAGCACAATCAGATACAGCCAGGGGTTTTCCAGATTTCCCGTAAGCAAGTAGGTCGCCACTCCCAATATAACCAGTTCCGCTACGTTAAATGCATAACTCACAAACATCGCCACATAAAAATAGCCCGGCTCCCGCTCATACACCAAATGGCAGTGCGAACACCTCTTGTGCATGGTTTGGCTCTTAAAACCGTACATGGGACCGTCAAAGAGGTCCCCGCGCCGACATCTCGGACACTTACATTTAAGGGCGGCCGCAAATTCAGAAATCGGCTTATATTGATGATTGGATTCTACTTTGTTCATTTTTTTCTTTCTTGAATATTTTTTTTCTAAACTCCTCGGGGCTCGTACCCGTATATTTTTTGAAGAATCTGGAAAAGTACGAGTTATCACTAAAATTAAGTTGATCAGCTATCTCAGATATACTGAGATTCAGATTGACCAATAGCCTCTTCGATTCCAACATCACTCTCTTCCTGATAAGTTCTCCGGCTGAAAACCCGAGCGTATCGTTACATAGAGCATTTAAATGATTTGGTGTTATATACAAGAGGTCCGCATACTCTTTCGGAAGGCGGAGCTCGTTAAAATGCTTATCGATCAAAAGCCTGAAATTCCTCAGCAGAATCTGATTATATGTCGAGGCCACAGGAACATCGTGTTCTGTGATCGTTCTTGATACGCCAATGAAAATCTGCAGAAGAAGTGTACGCAATAAGTCGCTGCCAAACCTTCCCTGATGATTAAACTCTAGCAATATCTGTTCAAAAACAGCGCCAAGATGCTGCTGTTTAGATAATGGAATGTCGATAACTGCCTGACTTAATGAACCGTTGAAGAAGACGAAGTTTTCCAGATAGTCTGGCCTTAACAGAAACGATTGAAAAAAAGAGGTCGAGAAATTTATAACATACCCATCTACCACTCCTTGGAAATCCCAGCTATGTACTTGCCCCGGGATCATGAAATATATCTGATACGGCCTTACCTCAAAGTTTTCGAAGTCTATGGCATGAGTTCCTCTCCCCTTTGTAAACAGTACAATGTGATAAAAGTTATGTCTGTGGGGATAATGTAAGTGATGATGCGCCTGGGCGTATTCCGCGAATCTGCTCACCAGGATATCGCTCTCTCCCGATTCCGAGATTGAACTAATATCATAGATGGGTATCGATTGTTTCATCAGATACAAATCTAAGTACTATAAATTCAATATTAGTGGTACTTTTTACTGATTCAATGGTACCATTTCCTGAAAGGCCAGTTAACATACTACCTCCGAATCTGAAACGTTATATCAACGGAGTCGAGAATGAAGTTGCGAGAATTACACACACACATCATTTACAAATTTATAGTTGCATTTTTTGCCGGGACTGTATTGCACACCGCCGATGTTTCAGCGCAAATTGTATTGGAAAACATACCGGTTGGGGTAAGACCTGCGGAGTATCATATCGCTGTGGTTCAAGACAAGCGAACGAATAAAGAACCTATTGCCAGGCTACTGGCTAGCTCCCAGGCAAATAAAATGATTTCAAAGCAAGCTGATTTGCAAGGGGGACCGGCTACCGCAATCAGTCGCTATTTGGACAGGAACCTGGCGAAAAATAAATCGCTAACCGCTGTTGTTCTAGGTATTGAAGAGCTAAATATCAGGGAAACTGTACTTGCAAACGGTAACGTGAGCGGCAAGGTAACGCTCAAAGCCTCCTTCGGACTCCCCAAAAATTATGGAGTAGCACCTCTTGTTACAACCCAGTACGCGGTCAATTACGTAAGATCGCCTAATATTACCCCCCAGATAGAGGGCTATCTGAGAAGTCTCCTCAAGTCGAGCCTCGTTTATTTCAACACCTGGATGAACTCAAATGCCGACACCGACCCCCGGCTTGCCCGGAGCGTAAAGTTTACCTTTTCTGATTACACCGAAAAAACAGAAGGCGATACCATTTACTATTCGTCTAAACGAAAACTCAGATGGGATGATTTTCAGTCGCGTAATATCTCTTCAAATAAATATCAGGCGCTTGTCATGCCGGGCATCGGCTATAATCAGGACGCTAAAATTATAAACGGCGTAGTACATGTCCATATAGCTGTAAAGGCATACCTCCCCAAGAGTGCGGCCTGGTCGAGAACAACAGGCAGGGACGCCTATACCCTGAACCACGAACAACGCCACTTCGACATCGTCAAGATCATTTCTGAACAGTTTAAAGAAAAAGTAAAGAACGCAGATCTGCAACCTGATACTTATGACGCGTTCCTGAATATGCAATATCTGGACTCCTTTCGCGACATGCACGCCATGCAAAAAGCTTACGATAAAGAAACGTCCCATGGACTCAACAGGATCGCTCAAGCCTCATGGGACGAAAAAATAGACAAGCTGCTCGGGTCCACGCCCTAGGATTCTATCTCTTTCTTTTAGCCAGCAGTTCAAAGAGCAACTCCGGCTCATTGGTAGTAATATAGTCCGCTTTATTATCTAACATCCATAGCAGATCTTCTTCCTTATTAACCGTCCAGCCATTGATCGTCAAACCGAAACGATGAGCCTCTTCAAACAAAGCCGGGTTTGCCTTATAAACCGCAAAATTGTAATCGGCACCCGCAAACTTATCTTCTTTAAGCTTCGCTGCAGAAACCGCCCCATCACCAGAAGCGAGGAAGGCGACTGCAGCTTTCGGGTCAAGCTCCAGTATGCGCTTAAGAGAGCCATAATGGAAGCTGATATATTCAATCCATTCGGTAGCTTTCATATCATGAACCATCTTAACTGCTGCCTCCGTTAGCCTCATCATCTCCTCCTCTGTTTTAGCAGGCTTCAATTCCAGAATCAGCTTCGTTTTTTTCTGTTTCATTCCCTCTTTTAGAAAAGCCTCCAATGTAGGTATGCTTTCGCCATTCGGAAGTTTTTTAACCAACAACTCTTTATAGGTGGAGCTAGAGATGTCCATCCCATAGAAGTCCGCATCATGATTTACAACAATGACGCCGTCCCGGGTCATGTGTACATCAAATTCCGATCCGTAACAATCAAGTCGTATAGCTTCCTTTAGCGATGCGATTGAATTTTCCGGATAATTGTTCTTTTTAAATGCTCCCCGATGGGCAATCACAGGATTCTGGTTCCATTTCATGGTTTGTGCCTGACTGGCAAAAGAAATAATCATTAAAAAAAACAAAGCGAAATATACTTTCATAATACGGTACTTATATAATGTTTTTACCAACCTGCATGAGTGCGGCCTTAGCCGGCAATATTACAAGATATGGATTGGCTAAAGATAAAGTATATGTTAAAATAAAACTAACATCAGATGTTTAAAACCTTTTTTCCAGATTTGTATTGCACTGTAAAAAGATTAGTAAAACATGAAATGGAATCCCTCAGATAGCCGCTACGAACAAATGGTTTACAACCGTTGTGGAAAGAGCGGCCTCAAATTACCCGCTTTGTCCTTAGGCCTTTGGCACAACTTCGGCGAAGACGCCAAGCATGCCAATAAAAAAGCAATATGCAGAACAGCGTTCGACCTCGGCATCACCCATTTTGATCTCGCCAATAACTATGGCCCCCCTCCGGGAAGCGCGGAAACGGCCTTCGGTCAGATCTTGAAAGATGACTTTGCCGGTTATCGTGATGAACTGGTTATCTCTACCAAAGCGGGTTATAATATGTGGCCGGGACCATACGGCGAGTGGGGAAGCCGAAAATACCTGATCTCAAGCTGCGATCAAAGTCTGAAGAGAATGGGGCTTGACTATGTAGATATATTTTACTCCCACCGGTTTGATCCGGATACTCCCCTGGAAGAGACGATGATGGCACTTGATCACATCGTGCGCTCTGGTCGGGCACTTTATGTTGGCTTATCGTCCTATAATTCCAAACGAACCAGGGAGGCCGTGGCTATCTTGAAAGAACTGGGCACGCCATGCCTGATCCACCAGCCAAGCTATTCGATGCTAAACAGATGGATTGAAGAAGACGGACTTATTGATACGCTGGAAGATCTCGGCATAGGATCGATCGTTTTCTCACCACTCGCTCAGGGAATGCTGACAGACAAATACCTGAACGAAATACCTGAAGGTAGCCGTGCCAATCAGCATAAGTCGCTCAATCCAGACTTCCTGAATGAAGACACGCTCAGCAATATCCGGGCATTGAACGATATAGCTCAAGGCCGCGGGCAGACGTTGGCACAGATGGCTATTTCCTGGGTGCTTCGGAATGGCAGAGTCACCTCGGCGTTGATCGGTGCTAGTCGGCCACAGCAAGTTGAAGATTGCGTAAAAGCTCTGGAAAAGCCTGATTTCACCGAAACTGAACTGGCGGAAATCGACAAATATGCGATCGATTCTTCGATAAACATTTGGGCAAAGTCGGCAGAACGGGCTTAGTCGGCAATAACGCCTCTCATGATCCGTTTGCAAGCGTGTCCTTTCTAAGCCTTTCCGCGTTTAAAGGAGACACGCTTGCCTGTTAAATCTCCCGGTGCCTCACTATCCGGCTTAATCTTGGGTATACTCCTGGCGATATTCTTCGAAATCGCCTTTTTCGTTTCACCCCTGACTTTTCTAGCCAGCTCCCTGATCAGTCTGTTGCCTTCATAACCAATAAGTACCATATTCGGCCACCGCTGCGGGGGTATTCCGGTTAATGCCTGATCCATTGGTTCTCCGGGGAGTTCCCCTACTTCTTCTGCTGCATAAGCGGCAATCAACGCGCCAGGACTGAATTCCCTGGAGTTTAGCAATGTACTTTCGTTGTCCCTTGATATACCGCTATAGGCCATCAGCGTCATGCTTAGTAACAGGATCTGATCTTTGGGCGGCTCAGTTTGGAAGACGATCTGCTGCGCTTCTATCTTTTGATACTTATCGATCTCCACATCCCTGAACTCCAGATATTCGTAGTATTCCCTGCGGAAGTTGAAACCTATCAGGCTGAAGCGGACACGGTACCGACTGGTTTGCTTCAGTATCCAGGAAGGCGGACGAATAGCGGCCTTAGCCTCTATGGCTGCCAGAGAGACCACTATCTTACCCTGCCCGTCCCGGCTCACCTGATGACTAACCTGGAACACCTCGCTCAGCCTGCTTTTGATATTAAACTCCATCCCTGTCAAAAAGCTCAGGTCTCCGTCATGCAGGTCGCGATGCCCCCTGAAGCCGGTGAGGCTATTACGAATACTGCGATACACCAGCTGTGTACAGCGGGCTGCCGCCTCTCCGTCCCGGTGAAGGTAGGACGGCATAAAAGCGGAGCGAATCACTCCTGCTGTCGAGCTCGACAGGCCAAACTCGGTAGCGGCCCTGATGCTTCCTTCAGTTTGTTTAAATTTTCGGGGTTTTCCCTGGATGATGTTTATGCCGCGATAATTGCGGTATACTAAGGAACCTGCCATTCCGCTTACCATCCCTTTGCTGTTTACTTTTGCCATCATCTTATAATTTGGAAGGCAATATAGAACGGCAAAGAGCACATGACGATTTTTTTGCCAAAATCGACCAAATTTTCCTTAAATGATACCATTTCGCACAATCCCATGCATTAACCTCGCGCTAAATGACTCCGTTAAGACCGCCTGCTAATCTCGTGATAAGTCCGACTTTCAAGTACCCAGGTCGGACTCATCACGGTAACTCCTGCGGTCATTCTCTGCCTGATAGCAAAGAAGGGTAATCACTTATTGTTAGCAGCCTCTGACACTTTTAGTTGGTTTTAAACGTCTTATGTAACACACGTAACAATTGAATTATAGCGGGTACCAGGATAAACCTTTCCTGATGTATCTACTCTAATCATTAAAACACACACTTTATGAAAGATCTTAAACGGGTTTTAATGCTGTTAATATTGGGGACAATGTTCAGCAGCTTGAGCAGCACAGCAAGCACCCTATCACAGCCGGGCGCCAGTGTATCTTTCCAGACTTTCTATGACGAGCTTTCACCATACGGACAATGGATCAACTATCAGGATCACGGCCGTGTATGGATCCCCAATGTAGAGGAAGGATTTCAGCCCTATGGCACAAGGGGGCACTGGGTAGTTACTGACTATGGCAACACCTGGGTTTCTGACTACGACTGGGGTTGGGCGCCTTTTCACTACGGACGCTGGCTCTTTGACGATTATTATGGATGGATCTGGGTGCCGGGTTCTGAATGGGGTCCGGCATGGGTGAACTGGAGATCCGGAGGCGGCTACTACGGATGGGCACCACTGGGCCCTGGCCTCGACATCAATATCAACATCAACATACCGCTGGCTAGATGGATCTTTGTACCTCAACGTTATATCACCCACAGGTCTGTATACAACTATCATGTACCCAGAAACAGATACGGTAGTTTTTATGGACATACCACGATTATCAATAATATCTATGTGCGTGACAACAGAAGATATTTCGCGGGTCCGCACCGCAGAGAAATGGAACGCTATACCCGGGGCAGAATTCCCGTTCACCAGGTTCATGCTTCGAACAGGCCCGGCAGAACGGTAGCCGAAAGGGGTTCTGTTCGCGTCTACCGTCCGGAACTAAACGGCAGAAACGATCATGACAGAGCAAGTTCGGTATCTCGTCCGCGCAGAGACGATCCTGAACGCTACGGAAACAATAACAATAACCGCCCTTCTAACGATGACCGGAACAGGGACAATACCAGGCCCTCGACCACTCGTCCGAGGGAGGATCATAACTCCAGACCCAATACCGGGGGCGTAAGAAACCGCGAGAATACGACGGCCAATGGCGAAAACCGGGGCTCGTGGACAAACAGACCTGCGAGAGGACAGCAGGCTGAGACCCGCCCTTCCGGAACGCTTCCGGAAAACAGACCGAGCGGTCGAACCTCCGAAAGCTCCGAAAGGCGCGCCACAGGAGCACCAAGAACCGAGAGAACGCCACAAAGAGCTGTGCAGGGTGTACAGTCAGACAGAGCACAAAGGGCCCAAGCTCCGCAAAGGACTACGCCTCAAGTAGAAAGAGCTCCGAGGGAGCGCTCACAACCTTCTGGCAATTCCCGCAGCAACCGCGGTTCTTCTGCAGGAGAAAGACCTTCGAGAGGTTCCAGCAGACTAACGCGAGGTTAATTCTCGAAAGCTGTATTCTGGTAGAGATAAACCCCTCAAGTTGGAAAGCAACTTGAGGGGTTTATCATGTAGGGCACACCAAACGTTCGAGCTTTACAACGCTTTCTTTATGCTCCGAAAACCGTGCCCGAAGCTTCGGGCCCCTATCCATCATTTGACCCTATTTAGAATAATTACAAAAAGAGAGCCTTTTTATTTGGATCGATTATAAACAAATGCTAAGTTTGTAATACACATCAAGTCAATGCAAACAAAAGCGAGTACTCACCTTATAGAAGTTTTTAAGACAGAAGCCGGGACTGTTTACCAATGTGAAGCGTCGAATAACTTTATTCTTGAGTTTGCCAATCGCTCCACCGCTTTCAAACCCGGAAACTTCATCGACTTTAGTCAAAGGCTATTTGCAATAAATCTGGCGGAAATGTTATGCAGCCCGGCCAAGCATGCAGACCTGGCCATCATTATGCCTCCCTACTGTGATACATGTTTCCTTCTGACGATTACAGAGGTTATTTCCCTGCAACGTATCATCGGCGGTGCTAAAACCATCCTTCACTTGAACAGTATTCTTCGGACCAGTCAGCTTCAATTTGCTTAGTACAACGATTTAGATTGAATACGTATTAGAAATATTCCCCTGCTTTCAAAACATTTTGGTGTTTATTTGTATCTAATAATAAATTAGAATACTATGAAAGACCTTCTCAGATTAAGAACCTCTCTGTCAGAGGAAATAGAGACTCTTCTAAACGAACAAATAAAAGTTGAAGCTTATTCATCTTCCCTATACTTAGCTATGTCTTCCTGGTGTAACCGTAACGGGTATGACAACAGTGCCGGATATCTGGAACGCCAGTCTGGTGAGGAACGCGAACACATGCTGAAACTGTTCAGATACGTTAACGACCTGGGCGGAAAAGCTATCTCTCCGGAAGTAACGAACATCCCTCAGGAGTTCGAATCATTCAAGGGCGTATTTGAACTTGCTTTACAGCAGGAGATCCAGGTAACTTCAAACTTCAACCGCATATCGGACAGATGTCAGAAAGCAAACGACTATGTAACTCTTCAGTTCCTGCAGTGGTTCCTGAAAGAACAAATTGAGGAGGAATATGTTGCCAGACGTATCCTGGAACTTTTCGATATCATCGGAGAAGAAGGAACAGGACGCTGGCAGATTGACAAACAGATTCCAAAAGTTAGCTACGGCGACGAGGGAGGAGAAGACTAAAGCAGTATGGACTTCGAAAGCTGTCAAGCTTTGCTAATAATATAAAAAGGGTCTATGACCCTTTTTTTTATGGCTATATTTATTTAAAGACTCATTACTATTCAGGCTGAAAAATGGTTGTTTCGCTTACGATTGTCCGTTATCCCAAAAGGCTTATTCCCTTTGCCTTCCTGTCCATGGCCATACATAGACTGCCGATGATGCTTGCGGGAGGCTGTACCTTCTATAAGCTGATGGGATCGGGCAGAAATGGCACTTTTGATCTGACGCCCGATCTGCAGCAGTGGGCGCTTCTGGCGGTCTGGAAGACGCAAACAGATTTTGATCTGTTCAAAGAGCGGTCTTTCGTTAGCCGCTGGTGGAAACGCTTCGCAAGGGAACAATGGACGGTCCTGTTAGAACCCGTAATGAGTCATGGAAGTTGGGATGGACAACAACCGTTTGGGACGGATTTTGAAAAAAATCCGGTTGAGGGACCGATTGCTGTATTAACACGGGCGACGATCCGTCTGAATAAGCTAAAAGGATTTTGGTCGCATGTCGACCGAGTCGCCCAACTCATGTCGCGGGCACCCGGGTTCATCACATCGTTCGGCATCGGAGAAGCTCCGTTTTTCAGGCAGGCAACATTTTCGGTATGGGCCTCTGCGGCGGACATAAAAAACTTCGCATACCGATCTGCGGAACATGCGGAAGTAATAAAAAAGACCAGGGAGGAAAACTGGTACAGCGAGGAACTGTTTGCCAGGTTTAAGATCGTCAATTCCGAGGGGGCACTAAACGGCTTAAACCCCCTGGCGGAAAAGACTGAAATTTTGTAATACATTTGCTAAAAAAACACATGCGAGTAGTTGCCGAGTTACCCAGACCAGACTGTAAGATCACCATCTTTTCGATGAACGGAAAGTATATTATCAAGTTCGAAAAAGGAAGTTTTGAACAGACCTATAAACTTGCTGAAATGGATTTACTGGAGGGACTAGACGGGGTATTTCAGCTTCTGGACGAAGAGTTTATTCAGAGGGTGGTCTCCAGATTTGATGAAATGCTGTCTGACTTCTCCGCCGCCTGGAAGAGGCAGGACGCTTAGACGACATATCCATGAATACTTCACCAATATCGTTCATCATATTTATTTATAAGCTTTTATAGACACCAAATTCATCAAACAGAATTAAATTTGGCACAATGGAGGCGACTAATGGGGTCATTACCCTTTTATCTCTCCAAAAGATACAGATAGCGTCTCAAAAAGATTGATAGTTAATACACTATAACGCTAACAAAATTTAATTTTGCTTATGATCGGCGCCCTTTTCCTCTCCTATAGCACTGTTTGAGCATCATTGTCAAACAACACCTCAGAAATGTAAATCCAATAAATTATCTTTGCGCTACGAATGAAGAATATCCGTAACTTTTGCATCATTGCACACATCGATCACGGAAAGAGTACTTTAGCAGATCGACTTTTAGAATACACGAATACCATTAGTCAGCGCGACGCGCAGGCCCAGTTACTGGATAACATGGACCTCGAGCGTGAGCGGGGAATTACCATAAAGAGCCATGCGATACAGATGAACTATAGCCTCAATGGAGA
The DNA here is from genome assembly GCF_045629565.1 of Arcticibacter sp. GTDB lineage: Bacteria > Bacteroidota > Bacteroidia > Sphingobacteriales > Sphingobacteriaceae > Arcticibacter. The sequence continues at coordinate 22,716 of NZ_JAZQRL010000033.1, read as the reverse complement.
GGACTATATCTTCAACCTGATCGACACACCCGGGCACGTTGACTTTTCATACGAGGTCTCCCGGTCTATCGCGGCATGCGAGGGAGCGCTGCTTATTGTAGACGCGTCTCAGGGTATTCAGGCACAGACTATCTCTAACCTCTACCTGGCTCTCGAGCATGATCTGGAAATCATTCCGATTCTGAACAAGATGGATCTTCCCGGGGCGATGCCAGAGGAGGTAAAAGATCAGATCATTGAACTTATCGGCTGCAAACGCGAAGAGATTATACCCGCATCCGGAAAAACGGGATTAGGTGTTCATGACATTCTTGAAGCGATCGTTACGCGGGTACCCGCCCCTGTCGGACAGGAAGACGGCGAACTTCAGGCATTGATCTTCGACTCGGTATTTAATCCCTTCCGTGGCATCATCGCCTACTTTAAGGTTGTCCACGGACAGATCAAAAAGAACGATAAGGTAAAATTTATTGCAACAGGCAAGGAATATATTGCGGATGAAGTCGGTATCTTAAAACTGAACCCTGAGCCCCGCGGCATTGTTAAGACGGGGGATGTAGGATATATTATCTCCGGAATCAAGGAAGCCAGGGAAGTGAAGGTGGGTGACACGATTACGCACGTTGACAAACCCTCGAAGGAGGCTATTCAAGGCTTTGAAGAAGTAAAACCGATGGTATTTGCAGGGATTTATCCTGTTGATACGGATGAGTTCGAAGAACTTCGCGAAAGCATGCACAAGCTTCAGTTAAATGATGCTTCGATTGTTTTCGAGCCGGAGTCTTCTGCTGCCCTGGGATTCGGATTCCGATGTGGGTTCCTGGGAATGCTTCATATGGAAATCATTCAGGAACGCCTGGAGCGGGAATTCGACATGACGGTAATTACTACCGTACCGAACGTTTCTTATGTAGCACATACCACTAAAGGGGACGTCATACAGGTTCACAACCCTTCTGACCTTCCGGATCCAAGTAAGATGGATTCTGTGGAAGAACCCTTCATAAAGGCGAACATCATCACTAAATCGGAATTCGTTGGTCCGATTATGTCTCTTTGTATTCAAAAAAGAGGGATTATTATCAACCAATCCTATCTGACCTCGGATCGGGTAGAGCTCGTATTTGAGCTTCCTATGGGAGAAATTGTGTTTGATTTCTACGACCGTCTTAAAACCATATCAAAGGGATATGCTTCTTTCGATTACCACCAGATCGGTTACCGCAAGTCGGATCTGGTCAGGCTGGATATCCGTTTAAACGGCGAGCCGGTTGACGCATTGTCGTCGCTGATCCACCGTTCGAATTCATACGACTTTGGAAAACGTATCTGTGAAAAGCTGCGTGAGCTGATTCCAAGACAGCAGTTCGAGATCATTATTCAAGCTTCGATTGGCGCAAAGGTTATCGCCAGGGAAACGGTTCGCGCCCTGAGAAAGGACGTTACCGCGAAATGTTATGGTGGTGATATCTCCCGTAAGCGTAAACTTTTGGAGAAACAGAAAAAGGGTAAAAAGAGGATGCGCCAGGTTGGTAATGTGGAAATACCGCAATCGGCATTTATGGCTGTCCTGAAACTCGATTAATAACCAATAGCAACAACACTCTACGATAACAACATGCAGTTATTAGACGGAAAATTCGTATCAGAAAAACTTAAGCAGGAAATTGCTGCTGAAGCCGCAGGCGTCCTTGCTACCATCGGCCGCAAGCCACATTTGGTTGCAATTCTTGTAGGCAACGATGGTGGAAGCGAGACCTATGTAGCCAGTAAAATGAAGAACTGCGAGAAGGTTGGCTTTAAGTCATCACTTCACCGCTATGACGATTCAGTTACTGAGGCGGAACTTCTTACGAAGATCGAAGAGATTAATCAGGATGAGAGTGTAGATGGACTGATTGTTCAGCTTCCTTTACCTAAACATATTGACCCGGAGAAGGTTACAGAGAAGATTGATTACAGAAAAGATGTAGACGGCTTCCATCCCGTGAACCTTGGCCGCATGATGCGGAACCTTCCCTGCTTTATCCCCGCTACTCCTTACGGCATTTTAATGATGCTGGAAGAGTATAAAATTGAGACTTCCGGAAAGCATTGCGTGGTTATCGGCCGTAGCAATATTGTGGGTAGCCCGATGAGTATCCTGATGGCCAGAAACGCTTATCCGGGAAACTGCACCGTAACACTGACCCATAGCAGAACAAAAGACCTGAAAGACGTGGTAGCGTCTGCCGATATCATTGTAGCGGCAATTGGCAGAAAGAATTTTGTCACTGCAGACATGGTTAAGCCCGGTGCTGTGATCATAGACGTAGGGATTAACAGAGAGGTTTCCGAAACGACCAAGTCGGGATATAAGCTGTATGGCGACGTTGACTTCGATAACGTATCGGAGAAAGCTTCGTGGATTACCCCTGTTCCTGGTGGCGTAGGTTTAATGACGATTGTAGGTTTGCTGAAAAACACACTTGCATCCGCTAAGAAAGAAATATACGGCTAGCACAGGGGCTTTGCTAAAATGACATTGCCCTGCTGATATCCCTTTTAATAATGGGTATATTCGCAGCCTTAGAAAAAAAATGAGTCAACAAGTACCAGAAGACGGAACCCTGCTCCCATTAATGGAGGAGTTTTATACTATCCAGGGCGAGGGTTACCATAGTGGAAAAGCCGCTTATTTCATCAGACTTGGCGGTTGTGATGTAGGTTGTCATTGGTGCGACGTGAAAGAGAGCTGGGATGCAAGCTTGCATCCGCTTACTCACGCTGATCAGATAGTGGCTAACGCAGAACGATATCCGGGCAAAGCTGTAGTGATCACCGGAGGGGAACCTCTGATATATAACTTGGATTATCTCACTGCTGAATTACGAAAGCGCGGAATAAAAACGTTTATTGAAACTTCCGGAGCATACCCGTTGTCGGGTTATTGGGACTGGATCTGTCTTTCCCCGAAGAAATTTAAATCTCCGGTACCGTCGATCGGTCAGCATGCGGGAGAATTAAAAGTGATCGTCTTCAACAAGAGTGACTTTGCCTGGGCTGAATCTCATGCGCAACTTGTATCCCCGGATTGTAAACTTTACCTTCAACCGGAATGGTCTAAATCACAGGAGATGATACCTTTGATCATCGACTATGTGAAAGAAAACCCGAAATGGGAGATTTCACTTCAAACACACAAGTTCCTGAATATCCCATAAGTCTGTAAGGAGGACATGCGTATAAAATCCTTCGTCAGTACCTTGATCGTATGCATCATCTGCATGACCAGCGAGGCTTTGTTTTCGCAGAACCTCCCGGGTCGCGATGAGCGGGCCTCTCTCAAAACGTATCAGCGTGCAAGCGGCTTTCTGCAGAAGAAAGATTATGTTGGGGCCATATCCCAACTCCGGGAAACCGTTAGACTCAACCCATACTTCGTAAAAGCGCATCAGCAACTGGGCGACTGCTTAAGATTAACCGGTGCATACGAGGAAGCCGGAAATTCATATAGAAAAGTATTGGAGTTACAGCCGGGATATAGCCACTTGACTACGTTTGGACTGGCTATAAGTGACTTCTACTGCGGTCTGTATGAATCTGCTCTCTCCGGATTCAGAAAGTATTTACAGGCGCCCTCTCTGTCGCCAGGCAGCAAGGCACTTGTTGAAAAGCACATCAATGACTGCATCTTCAGTATTCAGGCGGTTAAAAGTCCTAAGCCGTTTGCTCCTGTAAATCTTGGACCTGGCATCAATTCGTCTGAGCAGGAGTATTTTCCTGTTGTGACGGCCGATAACAAGCGTTTGGTTTTTACAAGAAGGACGGGTAAGAATGAAGATCTGTACGAGAGTGTTCGCCAGTCGGGTTCATGGCCTGCATCGGTTGAACTTGACACCAGGATCAATACACCCGACTTTAATGAAGGATCTCAGAGCATATCTCCAGATGGCAATTATCTTTTTTACTCGGGCTGTAATAAAGCCGATGGTCAGGGACGCTGTGACATTTATATTAGCAAGAGAACAGCATCGGGATGGTCAGAGCCGTATAATCCCGGCGCACCACTGAATACAAGCGCCTGGGAGTCTCAACCGGCTATCAGTGCTGGTGGTACCAGGTTATACTTTGTAAGCGACAGAAAAGGCGGCTATGGCGCAAATGACATCTGGTATAGTGACCTGTCAGACGGACGGTGGACAGCGCCTGTAAATGCGGGGGCAAATATTAATACTCCCTTTGATGAACACTCCCCTTTTATATACCCTGATAACAAAACGCTGTACTTTTCTTCCAACGGCTGGGCGGGCTTGGGCCAACAGGACATCTTCATCAGCAGATGTGATGAAAGCGGCGCCTGGCAAAAGCCGGAGAACCTCGGATTCCCGGTAAATACTGCGAGGGAGGAGAGCGGTTTGACGATCAGCACAGACGGGCTAACCGCATACTTTGCTGCGGAACGGCCTGATGGCTTGGGAGCAATGGATATCTACTCGTTTGTGCTTGCACCTGAACATCGCCCCGGCCGCGTGCTTGTTGTTGAAAGAAGTATGCATGACGCTGACAATGGTGAGAAAGTGGAAGGTAAAATAACAGTAGAGGATTTTGAATCTGGCAGGATGCTCTTTGAACATGAAGCTATAAGCGGACCGGACATGCTGGCCGTTCTGCCGGCTGGGAAGCGATACACGCTCCGCATTTTAAAAAAGGGATATATGCCATACGCTGAGGATATCAGTGCGGTGGAGATGACGACGGCCGCATCATTGAGCAAGCCCGTTGAGCTGAAAAAAATCAGGGTATGGGAACAAGCCGTTCTTAACCATATTTTCTTTGAAACAGATCAACATGCACTCCTCCCGGCCTCGAGAAAGGAGTTAGACTTTCTGGTTCGCTTCTTAACAGACAACCCCTTAATCAGGATTGAAATAGGCGGACATGCTGACAGTGAAGGAACCGATCAATGGAATCTGAGACTTTCAGAGAATCGCGCAAAGGAGGTTTATAAATACCTGTTAAATAATAAAATAGCAAGCAGCAGATTAAGCTTCAAAGGATATGGAAGAACCGTACCGATAGCGGATAACCAGACCGAACAAGGCAGACAGCAGAACCGTCGGACGTCTTTTACCGTTCTGCCCTAAGGTCGGTTCGACATCCATTCCGATGCGCCTGAAGGACTTACTTCGCTTTCGCTTCCTTTTTTTCAGGTAGTGAGCGGAAGATGACATCCCAAAATACAGAACTCACTCCGAAGCCTCTTTCGGGATATTTGTAATGATGAAGGTGGTGATTTCTCCATAGTGCCTTAAGGGGTTTTGGCGGAGGGTAAGCGTGAATGGCATAGTGCATAGAGACATAAGCCAAATATCCGATCATGAACCCAGGAAAAAACATATAGGCGTAGTCTCCTATTCCGGTAAATAATAGCGAGAAGAGGTAGATAATACTAAACACTACCGCGGCAAGAATTACACTTGGAACGGGAGGCATGAAAAGGCGCATGCGATCGCGCGGGTACTCATGGTGATTGCCATGGAAGATATAAACTATGCGATTGGCCCATTCGCTGCTTGCTTCATAATGGAACAGATAACGGTGAGCGAAGTATTCAAACAAGGTCCAGAAGGCGAGCGCACCAAAGAAAATGAGTGCGATAAAAGAATAGTCGTATCCGAGGGTCGCATGGCTATAGTAGATGAGGTAAGCGCATAACGGTATATAGATGCTGTATATGACCCAGGGTCTCGTTTTGGTTAAACTCTCTAAAAAGTCGCTTTTGAACAGACGGGCCTGACCTGTATTTTTTATCTTGTCAAAATGCATATTTCAAGCTTTTAATTTTACCCCATAAACGTACAACTTTGCAAAAAGTTTAGGGCTTTTGAACATGGTCAGGAGGTCAGCACGCTGTGATCTGACCTCCTGATATTTATAAACTATTTAGGCTTTAGCGGCCAGTTCTCTTGCTTTGATCAAAGCAAGATCTAGTCCGGAACTATCCTTTCCACCTGCGGTAGCGTAAAAAGGCTGTCCACCTCCGCCACCCTGGATATTCTTGGCAAGTTCGCGAACGATATTACCTGCATTCAGTCCTCTTTTGTCAACCAGATCGTCGGAAATCATAACGGTTAGTCCCGGTTTGCCGTCTGATTCAGATGCAAGGACCAGGAACAGATCAGGTACGATCTCCTTTAATGAAAAAGCCAGATTCTTGATTGCGTCAGCGTTTGCGAAGTCAATATGTGCAGCGATGAAGTTCATACCGTTTACCGGTTCTGCTTTCGCAGCGAGTTCACTTTTGATGTTTGCCGCCTTCTCAAAAACGCTCTTCTCAATCTCCTTCTTCAGGCGGATGTTTTCGTCCAGCAGCGATTCAATTGATTTAGCCAGATCCTTCGGGTTTTTCAACAAGCCTTTCAGTTGATTAATGAGGCCGGCCTGATTATTGAAATATTCTTCAGCGGTTGCTCCGGTGATGGCTTCTATCCTTCTAACACCTGCCGCGACGGCACTTTCAGACACAATCTTGAAGTAGCCGATTTGTCCGGTAGCCTGAACATGAATGCCTCCGCAGAGTTCCCTGGAGTAAGAATCGTCGAAAGTGATTATTCTGACAAACTCCCCGTATTTCTCTCCGAATAAAGCAGTAACGCCACGATTGACCGCTTCCTGGAAAGGGACGTTTCTCTCCTCTTTAAGGGCAATATTCTGGCGAATCTTCTGGTTTACAATAGCCTCCACTTTGGCGAGCTCTTCATCTGTCGCTTTAGCGAAATGAGAAAAGTCAAAACGGAGATAGTCTGCGTTGACGAGTGAGCCTTTTTGCTGCACATGCGTACCCAGCACCTCTCTTAGGGCTGCCTGCAGAAGGTGTGTTGCCGAATGATTACTCTGGATCAGCACCCGTCGGTCAGCGTCTACGCTGGCAAGTACCTGGGCCTCCAGATCAAACGCCTGGGGGATTTCATCAGTGAAATGGATATTCAGCGCGTTTTCCTTCTTTGTATCGGAAATACGGATCTGGAGACCGTCTTCCGCTGTTAGAAAACCAGTATCGCCAACCTGGCCACCGCTTTCCGCATAAAACGGAGTTCTGTCCAGTACTATCTGGAACTGCACTTTGCCCTTAGCGGTAACTTTTCTGTATTTCAGGATATGCGCAGGAGTCTCGGTTTGATCATAGCCTACAAACTCATTAGAATCACCGGGATTGACGATAATCCAGTCAGTGGTATCAACCGCCGTCGCAGCTCTTGAGCGCGCCTTCTGAGCCTCTAGAGCTTGATGGAAGCCTTCCATGTCGACGGTCATTCCACTTTCCCGAGCCATCAGGTCTGTTAAGTCTATCGGGAAACCGAAAGTATCATAGAGTTCAAAGGCAAAGTTTCCGTCAACCACCTTATTGTCGGAAGTATATTTTTCAAAGCGCTGAATGCCGGTGGCAAGCGTTCTGAGGAAAGACACCTCCTCCTCCAGGATAACTTTCTGTACGAAGTCCTGCTGTGCTTTAAGTTCAGGGAAGACGCCGTCAAACTGGTCTGCAAGAACAGGCACCAGCCTGTTAAAGAATGGCTCTTTGATGTCCAGGAAGCTGTAAGCATAGCGTACAGCCCTTCTCAGGATGCGTCTGATAACATATCCTGCCTTCACGTTTGACGGAAGCTGACCGTCTGCTATGGCAAAGGCAATTGCGCGAATGTGGTCTGCCATTACCCGCATGGCTATATCTGTCTTGGCCAGGCTTTCTCCCTGATGATAGGGAATGCCGCTTTCAGCCGCGATGAAGGATATAAGGGGCTGGAATACATCGGTATCGTAGTTGGACGATTTCCCCTGAAGGATGCGTACAAGCCTTTCCAGTCCCATACCGGTATCTACATGCTGTGCAGGTAAAGGTTGCAGGGACCCGTCTTTCAAGCGGTTGAACTGCATGAAAACATTATTCCAGATCTCTATAACCTGAGGATGATCGGCATTTACAAGCGTCTTTCCATCGACCAGCTGACGCTCCTCTGCGGAGCGGCAATCAACATGGATCTCCGAGCAGGGACCGCAGGGACCGGTATCACCCATTTCCCAGAAATTGTCTTTCTTGTTTCCAAGCAAGATCCGGTCTTCGGAAATCCATTGCTTCCAGAAGTCGTACGCTTCCTGATCTTTAGGCAAGCCTTCTTTCTCATCCCCCTGAAACACGGTGACGTAAAGCTTATCTTCTTCAATGCCGTAAACCTTGGTCAGGAGCTCCCAGCTCCAGGCAATAGCGTCTTCTTTAAAGTAGTCGCCGAAGCTCCAGTTTCCCAACATTTCAAACATGGTATGATGGTACGTATCAATCCCTACCTCTTCGAGATCATTGTGCTTACCGGATACCCGCAGACAGCGTTGAGTATCGGCTACCCTTGAATATTTGACGGGTGCCTCTCCCAGAAAAATATCTTTAAACTGGTTCATTCCTGCATTAGTAAACATCAGCGTAGGGTCGTTCTTTACCACGATTGGCGCAGAAGGCACTACCTGATGGCCCTTACCTGCAAAAAAATCTAAAAATCCTTTTCTGATTTCCTTCGTTGTCATCCTTTAAATATTTGGTTGCAAAGTTAATATCAGATTTGGATTTTGGAATATTAGAGGCCATAAATCGGCATTCTCTTGTCGATTGTTGGGAAATCGTACTACATTTGTATTATGCCATATAAAGAAAGAGACATCAACAAACTCTACTACACAATGGGAGAAGTAACTGAAATATTTCAGGTTAACGCCTCTCAGATACGGTTTTATGAGCGCGAGTTTGAAATTTTGCAACCTAAGAAAAACAAAAAAGGCAACAGGCTGTTCTCACCGGAAGACGTTGAAAATCTGAAAATTATCTTTCATTTGGTTAAAGACAAGGGCTATACATTGTCGGGTGCGAAAGAACACCTCAAGACTAACAGAACGGAAATAAAAGAAAACCAGAAAGTAATTGACTCGCTTGAAAAACTCAAAAAGTTTTTGCTTGAAGTGAAAGACCAACTGTAAGTTCAACGCTCTCCAGATTTATCATAAATGAAGTGAGAGTATTATTTATAATCAATACCCGTTCTGGACACCAGAACGAAGGAAGCCTGAAGGCTTTGATTCAGAACTCATCAGAGGAGCTGAACTACGATTACTCAATTTTTGAGCTCAGAAAGGACTTTACGGAAGATCAGATTTTAAAGGCTATAGAGCAATTCAAGCCTGAAAAGCTGGGTGTTGCCGGAGGGGACGGAACCGTCAACCTGATTGCTAAGCTTATCCACAATACTTCTCTTCCGATGTTAATCATTCCAACCGGCTCGGCAAACGGGATGGCAAACGAGCTCGGCATAGGCGGGCGCTTTGAAGGTATACTGAACCTGCTGAAAGACGGGGTTAACCGACCTATCGATGTCTTGAAAATTAACGAAAAAATATGCATACATCTTGGAGACGTTGGACTGAACGCGAGAATTGTTAAGCGGTTCGATGAAGATCCGAGACGAGGCTTGATAACGTATGCGAAGTACCTGTTTCGTGAGGTGTTTCTGATCAAGCAATACAGCTTTCTGATCAGAATAGACGGTAAACAGTTTAAGAGGAGAGCGGTATCGCTGACTTTTGCGAATGCTTCAAAGTATGGTACGGGCGCAGTGATCAATCCCATGGGAGTAATCGATGACGGAAAGTTTGAGCTGGTGATCGTCAAACCTTTTCCACGGATTAAATTGCTTTCTATCGCCTGGAAGATGTTTACAAATTGTTTGCAGACCTCGGAATACGTGGAAGTGCACAGTTGCAGAAAACTGCAGGTCCGTTCTTCAAAGAGAACTACGCTTCAGGTGGACGGGGAGATCTGCGGCAGAGTAGACGAGATCCATGCCGAGATCATCCCCTCTTGTCTTACTATGATCGTGCCTGTCGTTCAGGCCGAAGAATAGCGGGCTATTTTGCTTCCAGTATCTGCATCTGCGCCATTATATCGTCTTCCGAAATGGGATAAGGCACTTCGTTGCGTATCGCATCATAAACAGCAACGAATAAACGATCGTAATTCCCTTTTAAAGCGGTGATATACTCGGTAGACCGTTCGCCTGTCTGGTCGATACTTACGAGTTTACCCTCATGTCCGTCATGCTCTATGCCATATTCCGGATCATCGGGAGTCATTCCTGCCTGCAACTGATCTTCCTGAACATCGGTGCGTGACTTGATGAAAGACCCTTTGGTGCCATGGATAACAAAAGAAGGCAGAGGCGAAGCGGTAAGCAAACTTGCGGTAACAAAAACATTCGGGCCATTCTCGTAACGGAGGTGTACGTGCATGTAGTCGTCCACTTTAGATTCGGGACGAAAAGTACCGGTCGTTTTCACGAAAGATGTGGGCTTTCCCCAGATGCTGATAACCTGATCGAGAAGATGTGGACCGAGATCAAAGGTTAAGCCGCTCGCCGGAAGTGGGAGTTCTTTGAACGCCTTTTTGCTGATCTCGCTACGGTAACGGTCAAAACGGAAATGCACTTCAATCGGGTCACCCAGTTTTCCGCTGTCTAAAGCCGCCTTAACAGAAAGAAAGTCGGAATCCCAGCGACGATTTTGGTAGACCAACACCTTCAGGTTTCGCTCCTTAGCTAACGTAAACAGCTCCTGGGCTTCTGAGCTGGAAGCAGCAAAAGGTTTCTCTACCAGGACGTGTTTTCCGGCCAGAAGAGCCTGCCTGGCGTATTCGTAGTGAGTGTTGTTAGGTGTGTTTACAATTACCAGCTCAATTTGAGTGTCCCGCAGGAGATCATCGACGCTGTCATAGCTGATTACGCCCGGGTAGCGTTCATGTATTGCTTTAGTCGATCTCTCCGTTACTGCCTTCAGTTCGAAATCGCTGCTTGCATGGATAAATGGGGCATGGAATACTCTGCCGGACATGCCGTAGGATAGTATTCCGGTGATGATAGGTTTTTTCATTAGTGTGTTCTTTTTACAAGCCGGCTGACTCTTTTACGCCTGCCAGAATGGTTTTCCAAATTAGCGTGAAAAAAGATTTCTCCGGCGGCCGTTGATAATATGCGTCTACAGCCTGAGCCTTCTGATCCTTCTTCGGATTTCGTTCGTTGATTTTAAAGTTGTTGGCTATAAAGGTAATTAATCCGCGCTTTTTCAAGGTCCCGTCACTGGCTTTTTTGAGCACGTCTACCTTCAAATCGTGGTAAGTGAGCAATACTTTACCTCTGGCATCTTTATAATTTCCGCTGATATCTACTCTGAGCCTTGAAATCTGTGCCTGTTTTATTTCGACTGCGGCCAGAGGCCTGGTGGCACGGTTCAGTGTCAATCCAGACATTGGCCCCAGATCGGCATATACGGAAAACACCCCCTCCTTCTGCTGCCTCAGGTTAAACCTGAAGCCAGCCTTCAATCTCCCTTCGTTCATGAAACGCGTGTTGGCGTCAATCTTTAACATCCCGTTTTTGGCTACCCAGGCCGGAATGTTTGTTACGTTTGAAATGGAGGCACTTGTATTGACGAAAGTGATTTCACCACGCTGCATGGTCTCCGGGTTTCGCTCCATGAAGGTTATGTCGAGATCTCTCACCTTGATCTCTTTGATTCCAATGGCCATATCCGATTCAAATAACTGCTGATGTGGATAGCGAACCCTTTTACTCTTGCCAATGGGAATTGTACGGTCACTGTATACTTCGAGATTTCCTCCGGTTATACTGGCATTTCCGGCATACACCCCATCTCCTGCCAGTAGTGTCCACCATGCTATATCTTCCAGAACGACGTTCTTCATATTTATATCATAGCGGTCTTGCCTGGCCTTCATCACCTTCGCGTAGTTGGCTTTCGAAATTCTTGGCTGGACCTTTGCCGATTGAACGCGCAATTCGTTACGAGCTGCGAAAACCGTGATGCTGTCCAGAATGAACGTATACAGGCTGTCTGCCGTCTTGTGCGTGAAATTTTTCAGAGCCATGGTGGCATCCTTTGCATACAGAAATCTGGACGTATCACTTTCCGTTTCCTTATTGATCAGAATATCCTCGAGGCTGACATTCAGATTGCTCAGGCTGGTCTGTATTTTGGATCCTTCGTTATGATAGACAAAATCGACATTTTTGAGCGTCAGAACGTTTAATCCGAAGCTTCCGATCTCCTTTTCGATGAGGGACGATACGTTTGTGGGTCTTTTCGGTCGCTCGTAATCAAGCTCGTGGTGATACACGTGTACAGAAGGCTGCTCGATCATGAGGATATTAAGACGTATGTCCCGTTTCTTCACCAGATCTGCCGGTGTTAAACCGTCTATAGCAAGCGAGTTTAAATTAATATCGAAGACATCTGCCGGGGCGTCTTTCGCGTCCCTCATTTGTTTATAGACGACAGAATCATAAGATATGCGCACCTTGGAGAGGATAATCCGGGAGTTAACTACATCAGCGTTGATTTTTTCAACGTCCAATTTATACAATCCACCGGATGCATCATGAACGATCTTTTGTAGTTTAGCCTTAATCAGGGGTTCAAAGTCATCGAGTTTTCTGAATTTGAAATAGAACAGAGCGCCCGCAATCAGGATAATAATTGCGATTCCTGCAACCAGTATGTTTTTTCTCATCAACTGTTGAACAACGAAGCTGCGTTAAAGTTTATTCTGCAGCTAGAGGTAAGACAAGGCGCTGGCTTTGACATGGCTGTAGGTATGGGGTGAAAAGCTCTCTTCTGCCACCTCACAGGTTACGGAGATAGCGTCGAATCGTACATCACCGAAGATGCTGGCGATGGCTGTATCGGCTGCATCTCTTCCTGTTGCTATCTTGACCAGGCCATTAAGTGGCGCGAGCCTCGTCGGATCGAATATGATCCATCTGCCCCCAAGATATGCTTCAAAGCAGGCATGAAAGTCTGGCGGACTCAGTTTGTAGGAATACCCTGTAAAATATCGTGCTGGTATGGTAAGCGCCCTGCATAAAGCGATTCCAAGGTGAGCGAAATCCCTGCAAACGCCCGCCTGCTCGGTAACCGTGTCATACGCCGAAGTTTGGGAATTTGTTGAACCACTCAGATACTCAACATTGTTGTAAATCCAATCGGTCAGGGCCAGAACCTTTTCAAAGGCATTCTCAATGTGACCAAACATATTGTTGGCCAGTCGATAAAGCTTATCTGACTGGCAATATCTGCTTGGATTGAGATACGATAGTACGAGCGCATCCATATCTCTTACTTGTACTTCATAAAGTACACCGGGGTCAAGTAGTAGATAAGAATTCTCAACGGTTGCGTTATACCGCAATTTCACAGGGGAGGGTTCAGTAATATTAACTCTTACAAAGCGGTTATCTGCGCTTACTGAAATGAGTTCTTCGTAGTAGAAGTAAGGTTCTACCAGGAAGAACTCTTCGAGTATTTGTTGATATGATGTTTTTAACGCATGAATGTTAAGGATCAGCGTTCCGGGGGAATTGAACTGATAGGCTAATTCGGAGGATACTTTGAATTTCATAGATCGACCTTCCCGCAGTCGTCGTTTAATACACTTAACTTTTCAAAAGCCGGCTCCATCCAGTCCTCGGGTATATTTAATAACGCTGTTTTCAGCTCATTCGCCCATTGGGCAGATATGTGCTCCAGGTCTTGCTTTTCAAACCGGTATTCGCTCATTGCAAAGCTATCCTTGTTGTACAGGATGACGTCGATTGGAAAATCGACATCATTGGTACTTGTACGAGTGGAATCAAAAGACAAGAAACCCGTTTTCAGTGCCAGCTTCATGGAGGAATCTTCCTTAAGTGTCCGATTGAGAATAGGTTTTCCCGGACCAGAATTGCCGATGATCACGAACGGCGATCCCTGGTCAAGCTCTACCCAGTTGCCCTCAGGGTAGAGAAGAAATAGTTTATGCTCATCATCGTCTACTAACTGCCCCCCTATGATGGTGTTCAGATTAAATTTGAATCCGGATCTTTCCAGAGGCGCCCTGTCCTCCTCAGCAACGCGGCGAACCTGTTCTCCAAAGGCGTTCACAGCCTTGTAAAGCTTGTTATATTCGGCTCCCCCATCAATAAGTTCGCGGAAATAGATAATTGCCTTATCGCGAACTGACCTGAGGCCACTTGTCATGATGAACAGGGAATGTTGTTTTTTCTGATCAACAAACACTTTTTTCTTGACTGTAGTATCCGTACCCGAAGTGATACGGGTGTCGGCAATTGCCACAAGCCCTTCTTTAACCTTAATTGCCAAACAATACGTCATCTTTTTATTTTAAGCGAGGTTTCTACCCGCGTTAACAATACCATATACCGTGCGGATTACCAGCTTATTGAAAATCTTCACTTTCTCTTCGTCGTCTTTGTGCTTATCCAACTGCTGAAGGGCGTAATGCTGTATGATAACAAGAGGCAAAACTATACGCTCCCGCAACGCAATAGAGCGGCGTTCGACAGGATAAAGCTCCATGAGTACAGTGGTTCCTGTAAGCTCCAGCATGAGAGACTTAGTGAGATCATACTCGGTCTTGAGCTTCGTCCAGAACTCGCCGTATACTTTGTCATTTGCAAGGAAAGAGGTGATGTTGAAGTTTACTTTGGACATCGACATGATGCAATTATCGATCATGGTTTTAAATTGTCCTGATGTCTCATACATACTTTTTACATCGTCCCAAACTCCGTCTTCCTTAGCTTTCTTCAAGGCAGACCCTACTCCGTAAAAGCCAGGAACATTTTGCTTAAGCTGGCTCCAGGAAGTAACGAAACTAATTGCACGAAGATCTTCCAGCTTAAGCTCTGCACCTGAGTCGCGCTTTACCGGACGGCTACTGATGTTGATATGAGCGAGAAGCTTAAGCGGACTAAGCTGTTCGAGATACCGAAGAAACAGCGGATCCTCCCTTAGCGCTACGAAAGCACGGTGACTTGTATCGGCCATACCATCGATTATAGACTTCTGGGCAGGCGTAAATGTATTTTTATCACTGGTATCCAGAGCAGAAACAATTCCTGCGTTTACCATTTGTTCAATATTGAAGTAGGCTGTATCAAATGAGCCGTACTGGCTACTGATGGTTTGCCCCTGGATGGTAAGCTGAATATGCTCATTAGCGATCTCGCGACCCATAGATGCGTAAAAACGGTGGGTTTTGCCACCCCCACGTGCAGGAGGACCACCACGACCATCAAAGAAGGCCAGCTGGATGCCGTTTTTCCTGGCGAGTGTGGTCAGCACAACTTTAGCTTTATAGATAGACCAGTTCGCCATCAGGTAACCGCCATCCTTTGTACTATCGGAGAAACCAAGCATAATAATCTGCTTGTTACCTCTCTTAGCGAGATGTTCTTTATAAAACGGATGAGTATACAGCGTCTCCATGACAGGCCCTGCCAAAGCGAGATCCTGTACCGTTTCAAACAGAGGAACAAAGTCTACGCTTAGTTCATCTTTCTTCCATCCGCTCCATAAGAATAAGTTGATTAACTGTAAAATGTCAGAGGCTTTCTGGCAATTACTGATAATGAACCGATGTGAGGCTTTCTCACCGCCGGCGAACTGCATTTTTTTCATCAGTCTGATCGTCTGGAACGTATCATCGCTCAGCGAATCAAATCCAGACGCTGGTGCGTCGGCTTCGTCAAATCGGATTGACTGCAATTTTTCTTCTTCGTTTAAATCATCATACCCCTCCGGGAAAGAATGCGATATGGCATTCCGAAGTTCAGCATGCGCTTTTCTCAGTACTCTGCTGTCCTGTCTGATATCGAGGGATGCGAAGTAGCATCCGAACAGTTTAACTTTATGACTAAGATCGTCTACGGCATCTACAAACAGGCCGTCATGGGCACGGACAAGAACTTCTTTGACGGAGTTCAGGTTGGCTAGTATTTCGTCACGAAGATCAGTTGGCTCCTCCGTTCTGATGAAACTATTCTGATAAAAGAGGTGCTGTAAACGCTCCATATACTCTTCTACCCCTCTGAAGGTAATGCGACGTTTCAGAACCCTGAAATCGCGGTAGTAGCAACGGAAAAGCAGTTCCCTGAGCAATTCAGAAACAGCCTTGGTGCTTTCGCATGTGACGTTGGGATTTCCGTCGCGGTCACCACCTGGCCAGAAGCCGAGCTCTATCAGCTGATGTGTATTGAAGATCGGTGTCTCGAATTCATTCTCTACCTGCTTTTGTATGCTGGAAACCACATTATAAAAAACATTCTCCAGGAACCAGGCAAGGCTGACCGCCTCGTTTACCGGTGTTGGTTTGGTTTTGTTAAAGAAAGGGGTTTTGCCCAATTGCTGTAAAAGCAAGTGAACACTATTGATGTCGTTGGTCTTCAGCGCCTCTGTAAGATCGGTGATGATGGCTAACACTCTGCCCGGATAGAACTGAGTGGGGTGGGCTGTAAGAACTAATCTCAAAGAGAAGTCTTCCAACATCTTACGTATGTCTGCCTTCATGGAAGGATTAGACGATGCATGCTGAAGTAAGACTGCTAAAGAGCCTACTTCGTCGGCCGAGTGCGTTTTGTTAAAAGCTGAATCCTCGATGGCATCGAACAAGACCACTTGTCTCTCGATATATTGTATAAAACGAAACAACAAGTCGAAGCGATCAGAAGCCTGAACGTACTGCTCGTACTGACCAAAGAAACTTTCAATTATATCAGATGGAGCAATGTTCTGTTTGACACTTTCTTCACAGTGAGAGGTAAAAAATGGCAATAATGTTCCTGTATGTTTTACACGGTAAAAAGGAAGGGTCAGGAATAAGCTATTGTATAATTCAAATCGCGTTACCACCTCACTAGCAAAGACTGCTTCTTTCTGGCTAAGTTTCATTTATAAGTGTACTTGTTTTAAACAAAATTAAAAGGATAAAGCATTTAACAAAACTTTTTATTGCCCTTAAAACGGTATAATCTATCAAATTACGTGGATTAAGCGTTTGAACACCTTCTGAAACTGGTCATAAGATCATACATAACAAGCCTTTACCCTCTCCGTTCGAAATGCTTCGGAAATATTCGTTAAGCTCGGAATAAATACTGAATAAAAGTACCTCATTTTTATAGCTTGCGCATTTTGGTTATCATTGCCGCATGTTGTTTGATGATACCTATAAAACTGTGGGCAAGCCGGGTGAAGGCGTTTTTCGGGATAAAGGCAGCAAGTTTATCGGGTATGCTTTAGGCGTGCGGACCGAACAGGATCTGAAAGATCGTCTTGCCACAATCCGTGCTGAACATCCGAAGGCAAGACACTACTGCTGGGCGGCACGCTTTACTACCGACCGGTCAGTTTTTAAGCTAAATGACGACGGTGAGCCTTCTGGTAGTGCGGGAAGGCCTATTCTTAATACCCTCCTGTCGCAGGATCTTACCAATACGGCAGTTATCGTGGTGCGTTATTTTGGTGGCACTTTGCTGGGTATTCCCGGTTTGATAAACGCTTATAAAGCAGCTGCGGTGGAAGCGTTGAAGGCGAGCGAAATCATCGAGCTTAGCCTGACAGACATTTACCGTCTACACTTTGATTACCTGCAAATGAATGCTGTGATGCGGATCTTGAAGGATAACGACCTAAACATTATCGAGCAAGTTTTCGATAATAAGTGCACGATTACCATCGGAATAAGGAAAAGCATTCTAAATCAAGTATTGGCAAAGATGGATAATATCACAACATTGTCTTACAAATACTTATATTCAAACTAAAAAGGCGACACTGTTTAGGTATCGCCCTTTTTCAAGAACATATCTGTCCACCCGGCTCCTTTCAGGAACCTTGACAATAATTAGTTTTTAATCTTCTGGTTAATGCTCTTTATGATTTCATTAAACAGATAAGCAGGCATGTTCCCTTTAACCAGACTCCAGGAATGATCGCTGTTTTGTGCGAGCGTTCCGAGGAAAGTATTGTCTTCCAGGTTAACGCTATAACCATCCTGGTTCTGAGTAACTACAATTTCGTTGAACTCACCATTGTCAAATAAGTTTACAAAGAAATTGTAGCAGGTTGAGGCATGCTGTTCCAAGTTGCTCATATCAGTTCCCATATAGGATTAACCTTGGAAGGAGGAAATTTGTTCTTATGTTTTTAAAGATTTTTTAACATTTTCAAAACATTTAACGTTCAGTGCTTAGGGCTATGAGAATTTGCTTTTTAAAGCTGCCAGTTTATCCTTAAAATCCTCCTTTGTTGAAGTGCTCTTCACCTTTCCGTCATTTTTAACTGGCCGTGTGACCCTACCGGCACTTGGTGTGTTTTTTGCAAAAGTAGCCCTTGCTCCTTCCATCTTCATGGAGAGCGCAATCCGCTTACGCGTTTCATCTACTTCAGTAACCCTGACCGTAACCTTCTGGTGAACTTTCACCACTTCATTTGGGTCTTTGATAAACCTGTCGGACAACTGGCTTAAATGCACAAGACCATCCTGATGGACGCCGACATCCACGAATGCGCCGAAGCTGGTTATATTCGTCACGATGCCGGGAAGTATCATTCCCACCTTCAGGTCGCCGATAGCGTTGACTCCATCAGTAAAGCTAAACGCCTCGAACTGCTCTCTGGGATCCCTCCCTGGCTTTGCCAACTGCTCGAGGATATCTGCGATGGTCGGCAAGCCGATTGAGTCACTCATGTATTTTTCGGGCTGTATCTTTTTCCGAAGACTCTCATCCTTCATCAAATCATGTATGGTACAGTTTAAGTCTCTGGCCATTTGCTCCACGACAGCGTATCTTTCCGGATGAATAGCACTGCTATCCAATGGATTGACCGCATTATGGATTCTCAGAAAGCCCGCAGCCTGTTCAAAGGCTTTCTCTCCTAGTCTCGGGATTTTCTTTAGCTCAGACCTCTTCTTAAAGGCTCCGTTTGTTTCTCTATACTCTACAATATTCTTAGCCAGCTGAGGACCAAGGCCGGAGATATACGATAGAATCTGTTTTGAAGCCGTATTCAACTCAACGCCTACAGCGTTTACGCAGTTGATGACGGTATCATCAAGAGACGATTGCAACTTGGTTTGGTCAACGTCATGCTGGTACTGCCCCACGCCTATCGACTTGGGATCTATTTTCACCAGTTCCGCTAAAGGATCCATCAGGCGCCGCCCAATCGATACAGCACCCCTAACCGTTATATCTTTGTCAGGAAACTCTTCTCTTGCCGCATCTGACGCAGAGTAAATCGAAGCACCACTCTCATTCACCATCATGATCTTAACACCTGACAGGTTGAGGTTTCTAATAAAAAGCTCCGTCTCCCGTCCGGCGGTTCCGTTACCGATAGCGATCGTATCAATGGAGTAATCAGCCGTCAATTGTTTGACAACTTTGTTTGCTTCTGCCAAGCCTCCAGCACCACTATGAGGATATATAGTGGTATTAGTCAAAAGCTTACCTTGTTCATTAAGACAAACCACTTTACATCCCGTTCGAAATCCCGGGTCAATAGCTAGAACGTTTTTTTGTCCTAATGGCGGAGACATCAGTAATTGTTTTGCATTGTCTGCGAACACCCTTATTGCCTCCGCATCAGCGCGCTTTTTGGTATGCAGTCTGATTTCGGTTTCCATCGATGGCTTCAGCAGCCGTTTGTAACTATCTGCAATAGCAAGCCTCACCTGGCTCGAGGCTTCTGAATTATTCTTCACAAACTGACGATCCAGCAGAGCCAGGGCGTCCTCTTCAGGCGGCAGAATATCAAGAGTAAGGATAAGTTCTTTTTCACCTCTTCTCATCGCGAGAATACGGTGGGAGGGTGCGTCTTTAACGGAATCAGTCCAATCGAAATAGTCCTTATATTTTTGTCCCGCTTCTTCTTTGCCTGCGATGACTTTGGAGATAAATTGGCCCTTATCAAGAAATAGCTGCCTGATTTTGGCACGAGCCTCTGCATCTTCATTAATAAGCTCCGCAATAATATCCCTGGCTCCAGCCATCGCCTCCACATCAGAACTCACGCCCTTCGAGTCGTCAACATACTTAGAAGCCTCGTGAAGCACATTGAATACACCCTGCTCCAATAGCATGTCTGCCAAAGGCTGCAATCCCTTTTCTTTTGCGATGCTTGCTCTCGTTTTTCGCTTTGGCCGGTATGGAAGATAAATATCCTCCAATTCAACCATTGTCAGCGCCTCCATGATCTTTTTTTCAAGAGTAGCATCCAGTTTACCCAGTTCGGTAAGCGATTTGATGATAGCCTGCCTTCTTTTATCCAGCTCGCGAAGTTGCTCAGCCCGGTCGCGAATGGCAGCTACCTGCACTTCGTCGAGACTGCCGGTCATTTCTTTCCTGTATCTCGAAATAAATGGAACGGTTGCACCCTCATCAAGTAGAGTCAGCGTGGTGTTCACCTGTTTTTCAGCGATGTTCAGCTCTTCCGCAATCTTTCTTACATGTATAATCATTTCTAAAACAATAATCTTTTATGATGCCTGCCCGATGGTGTATCTCAGAACGATACTGGCAGAAAGGTTTTAATTATTAATCCTGTTACCAGGGCAAACGTGATGCTGATCAAGGTACCAATCAACACGTACTCGCTTCTTTCCTGAGCATTTTTACTTTCGGAAAACCTTAAGATCGACTTGGCAGTGGTTAGCAAGGCTATTGCCGCATACTGATCAAAGACAACGAGCACAAATATTATCAGCCGTTCGAGGATTCCGATCCACTTGCCGGCATCCGCCAGGCTGTTTGATGTATCGGCAAGCTGCTCTCTCCACTTGCCGGTGAGCATTCCTATGATGATCCCCGACGGATGAGCCAGAAATATAAGAGCAAGTACTATGGCCCAATAATCTTCATTTCTGAATATGGACTGAAGAGAATTGCTGACTGCAGGGTCAGGTGGATATAGCAGCAGTCCCGTTACAAGGATAACCAATATATGCATGGACTGGTCGAGCACAAAATACAGCATCTTTTGAGGTCTGTATGACTTCCAGAGATCTATAGAAAAATGCGAAAGCCCGATAACTACGGGCACTACCCAGTTAGTAAAACCATCAAAAAGACAAGCGATTAGCATTGTCATTATGATGTGATAGTAGATATGTCTGGATGTATAATGATGCGCATTTCTACCCTCAACCCACGAATTCGGCTGTAGAGCAAAATCCGTAAGCAAATGTGCGGCAAGCATTTTCAGATACCAGAGTAAAAGCATATCAATCCTGAATATAGAATGCAAGTTTACGATATATTTGCGAAGCTTTTTCCAGCTGCGACCACTTCCCTGCTTGAGCAAGTTTATTTACGGTAGATTGACTCTTTTTTAATTTCAAAGCCACTTCCATTTGAGTATAGCCCATCAGCAATTCGCTTACCACCTCTGCCTGCTTTATTGAAAGTTCTTTCAGTATCATATCGGCAAGAAGAGCGAGAGCCTCCATACCGGCTCCAATCCTGTCGTCAGAGCAACGGATAGACAGTCGCACCTGTGACTTGCTGATAGCATCCAGCTCTCTCCCTGATAATAAAAATGCTTCCCCCTTCCCTAGAGCCATGCTTTTTATTCCATCCTGCACTTTACCTAATCCAATTGCGATTCTTATGTCTGCATTTTCCCCGGCACCCACATTAGGAATCTGACGCGCGAGAACCCGTAACGTCAATGCCATTTTGAAAGCATCCGTCACTTCAGTCAAAAGATGGAAGCTATCTCCTCTATAAAATTCAGATGTTACCCTCGCTTTCTTGAATTCCGAACGAATCATTACGATCAGATCATTAAGGTCTTTTCCGTCCATCAAGGAAGAGTTAACAATATCAGCTGTCAGTACCGCCTTATTTGATTCCATACCCCAAATATAGCCATATATAACGATTATTATGCAATATCGCCTAAAAATACGATAAATGACAAAAATCGTTATATATGGCGATAAATCTATCTTATTCGCCCAAAAACACCTATCTTCGCGGCATGATCAGAAAATTCACCAAGGAGATATCAGGCACAGAATTCGAATTTAACCCAATGAACATCCTGAAACTACAACTGTTCCAAGTCTATGTAAAACAGGGTGATATAAGGTACAGATTTCATATGGAAGTTAACCAAGATGGAATCTTTAAAATTTCAGATCCAGTAAACTGCCCTGCCGAATACCTCCCGCTCGAACCAGCGCTAAGCGATGCCATATTGAGCGAAGGAGAAGAGTAAACGCCCCCATTGCTGCGTTATCCAAAAACAGGAATACGTATTTACAATAATACAACTGTGAACCAAACATTTATACGGTTTTACTATTTAGTACGTTAGGATAGCAGAAATAAGCCTCATGAAAGTATTAAAACCAGAAGATTTTTTAATCGGAGATATCGTACAACTGAAGTCCGGGGGTCCGAAAATGACCGTTATCGAAATTGAGCTGAATTTCATAAAATCCAAGTACTGGAATATTGACAAAGGAACTTTTGAATACGACCACTCCGACTTTGAAACGCTAATCAATTTCACAGCAGAAAAAAGAGAATAAGATTATTCGCTGTATTATCATAATAAAGTACTGTATTATAAGAGATTTAGCGTCGTAAACCAATCTAAGGTCTCCCCCATTCACGCCTGAACGTCAAATTTTTCTGCATTTCTACTAGAAAAAGCAAATTTCCATTTACAATAAATAAATTTTATCGTATTTTTGACGCAGTTCTGTAGTGTAATGGCTACCACGTCAGATTCTGGTTCTGAAGATCTAGGTTCGAGCCCTAGCAGGACTGCAAA
>NZ_JAZQRL010000032.1:0-7034 GCF_045629565.1 Arcticibacter sp. | reverse complement strand
TGTGGCAGGCAAATGTTAACGGTAATTTCAATCCCGACAACAACGGCATCCAGTACAAGTATGACTGGTATGTTGATCCGCAAACGAACCAGCCTGTGTTGAACAAAGTATTCGTTCCGGAGTTTCTGGATACTGCTCATACCATGAGGTCAGCAGATACCGACTGGCTCAAAGAAATATCCCAGGTTGGCGTCGTGCAGGATTATAACGTTCAGCTTGCTAATGGGTCGGAGAATGGAAGCTACCTGTTGTCTGTTGGCTACTTTGATAACAAAGGCGTGGTGAGAACCACAGGTTTTAACAGGCTGTCGGCACGTGTGAATTCTGACTACCGGTTATTTAAGGGGAGGATAAACGTTGGGCAGAATTTGAGTTTGTCAAAAACAAAAGAGGTTGCGGCGGACATTATCAACTCGGCTATTCAGGCAGTCCCTATTATTCCTGTGCATACGGAGGATGGCATTGGATGGGGCGGTCCGGTAGCCGGCATGAACGACAGGCAAAATCCGGTGCGTGTGCTGGAGGATAACAAGCAGAACGGATATAACTATATGCGTCTGTTCGGCAATTTCTTCGCTGACCTTAAAATTGTAGAGGGATTAACTTTCAGGTCTAATGTCGGCATTGATTACGGGAACTACACTTCGCGTAACTGGCAGAAGAAATATCAGTCGGGCTACCTTAAAAATGATGTGAACAAAGTAACCAATACACAAACACACAGCGTTAAGACTACGTGGACGAATACCCTGAATTATAAACTCCAGTTAAAACAGCATAATCTTGATATCATAGGCGGGACGGAATATTATGTGGATAATACAACCTCATTTATGGCCTCCAGAGAGGGTTTCGTACTGGAGGACCCGAACTATTTGTACCTGGATGCTGGAACGGGTACAAAGGACAATGCTGGAAGTGGAGCTAAAAATGTATTGCTCTCTTATTTTGGAAAAGCCAACTACTCTTATCTTGACAGGTACCTGTTTTCTGCAACAATCAGATATGACGGATCTTCGCGTTTTGGTGATAACAATCGTTTTGGAACCTTTCCGGCCTTCTCAGCAGGATGGCGTGTTAGTGAGGAAGGATTTATTAAAGATAACACGGAAATTTTTGATGAGTTAAAACTCCGCTTCGGCTGGGGAAAAACGGGCAACCAGGAGATAGAAAATAACGCTATTTATAACCTCTATTTCCCGAACTATAACATTACTGCCTACGATATTAATGGCGACAAAAGTGGCGTACTGGCGTCTGGATTCTACTTATCGCAAAATGCGAATCCAAATCTGAAATGGGAAGCTACAGAAATGAGCAACGCAGGGTTTGATTACTCTTTATTTAATCAAAAGCTCTATGGAAGCGTGGACTACTACGTGAAGAAGACATCTGACATTCTGCTAAAACCACCGTATATAGGTGTCTTAGGTGAAGGTGGTAATACCTGGGTTAACGGTGCATCTATGGAGAATAAGGGTTTCGAATTTGTTATTGGGCACCGGGGTGCGATCAATAGAAATCTAAAGCTTGATCTCACCGGTAATTTTGATGTGGTTAAAAATAGAGTAACCAAATTGCCTCCGGAAGTTATAAATGCCTACGGTGGTGATGGACGGGGACAGAACATTCTCGGAAGGACGTTCGGATCACACTTTGGCTATATTGCCGATGGTTTGTTCAGGTCACAGGAAGAAGTTGAGGCAAGTGCCGAACAGCCTAATAAGGGACTAGGGCGTATCCGTTACCGGGATTTGAATGGGGATAACGTGATTAATGATTACGACAGAACATGGATTGGTACTCCTCTTCCCAAGTTCACGTATGGATTCAATGCGGCGGTTAGTTATAAGAATTTTGATTTTTCTTTCTTGCTGCAGGGATTGGGGTCAATCGATGTCAGGAACGAGTCGAAGTTTTATACCGACTTCTGGAGTGCTGTAGAATCTTCATCCAACAAGGGAACGCGGTTGCTGGATGCATGGTCGCCTACTAACCCTGATTCGGATATTCCCGCGGTAGCGCTCACAGACAATAATTCTGAAGCCAGGTTTTCGACCTATTTCGTTGAGAACGGCTCTTATTTAAAGTTAAGAAACGCGCAGATTGGTTATTCACTCCATAAATCGCTTATATCCAGACTTAAGGTGCAATCGGTGCGCGTATACCTGGGTGGGGATAATCTGGGGATACTGCTTAAATCAAAATCGTTTACTGGTGTGGATCCTGAAAGTCCGGGATTTGGATATCCCAATCCATTGGTGGTAACTGCGGGAGTTAATGTGCGCTTTTAACGCGAAGGATTTCATGATTAATAATCTGTTATAGATCTGAATAGTATGAAAAGATATTTTTTTAAAGCTATTTTAATAGCTATCACGTTGAGTTCTTGTACCAAAGACCTTGATGTAGGCGCAGTAGGTGCGCTTGATGAAAGCCAGGTTTCTAACCCTGAACAAGCGGAAGGTTTTGTGATTGCAGCCTATTCGCAGCTGGGCAATGATGAAATTAACCGTGCCTTCAGCATGTACCAGTATGGTAATGTCAGGGCTGACGATGCCTACAAAGGAGGGGGCGGTATCAGTGACGGGGATGTTTTTCACTTTATGGAGACTTTCGTGACCTCCAGACCGGATCAATGGAACTATGATGGTATTTGGTTTAATATTTATGTGGGGATTCGAAGAGCTAACGAAGGCTTGCGTATTCTTAATCAGTTTACTACTGCAGAATATCCACTGGCAAATACACGTAAGGCTGAACTGCGCTTTTTACGGGGATACTGGTATCTGATGCTTGAAAATCTATTTAAGAACATTCCTTACATAGACGAGAACGTACCTGCCGCAGATTATAAGTTCGTTTTAAATAATGAATTTACAAGGGATGAAATCCTGGATAAGATTGCGGCTGATTTTCAGTACGGGACAGAAAACCTTCCGGCAACACAACCTCAGATTGGCCGCGCCAATAGGTACGCTGCCTATGCCTTTCTTGCAAAAACAAGATTGTTTCAGGCTTATAAGCAAAACGATCAGCACACAGTTACCAGCATAGATGCGGGTAGACTGGAAGAGGTGGTTCAGGCTGCCAATCAGGTGTTGAGTTCCAGTTATGGCCTTCAGCCGGATTTTGCGAATAATTTTCTGTCCGGCTCAGTTTTTGAAAATGGAAAAGAAGCGATCATGTCCGTACAGTTTTCAAGTAGTGATGGGGCAGGACGTGGAAGAGTGAATTTTGGTGACATGCTTACAGTACCCCAGGGATTGGGCTGCTGTGATTTCCAAAAGCCTTCGCAGACGTTAGTAAACGCTTACCGAACTAACGTTAATGGTGTTCCTTTATTTGAGACGTATAACCAGCAAAATGTGGATTTGGCACAGGAGACTATCGATCCGCGATTAGACCACACGATCTCCAGGCCGGGCGCACCGTGGAAGTATGATCCTAATCTGCTGGTATCTAACGGATGGAGCCGGAATATTGCGCTGTACGGTACATATAATTCCATGAAAGAAAATGTGTCACCTGATGCTCTGATAAACATCGATCCGTTTTACGGAAATACAAAACCGCGCATTATGATCAGGTATGCTGATGTGATGTTGTTTAAAGCCGAGGCTTTAATTGAATTGGGTCGCCATAATGAGGCCCTTCCACTGATTAATGAAATCAGAGAAAGAGCCGCAAATAGTACCGGTCGGTTGGTTAAAGCTGACGGAACACCGACCGCAAAGTATTACATACAGCCGTATATAGCTGGCGAGAACATCATTTGGAATCAGGAAAATGCGCGTAAGGCTCTTCGTTTTGAGCGGCGGCTTGAAATGGCTCTTGAAGGAGAGCGATTCTTTGATTTGATGCGCTGGGGAGTTGCAGCTGAAGTGATGAACGCATTTTTTGACGCAGAGAGGCCGTCCCGCAGTATCTATCAGGGGGCAAGATTTACGAAGGGTAGAGATGAGTTTTTGCCTATTCCTCAGAATCAAATTTTCTGGAGTGAGAACCGGTATGTTCAAAATCCGGGATATAACTAATACTAACCATCATAGATATGACCAGCTATTTTAACCGACATAGAGCATATTGTTTGCTCATGGTACTTTTAATGCTATCGTTTGGGTGTAAGAAAGATAGTTCGACGCTCAACCTCGACGCTGAAGTACAATTGACCTCCTTCGCCATTAATGGTGTCACCGGAGAAATAAATCAGCGATCGGGAGATATATTAGTCAATCTTCCTTTTGGTACTGATGTTACTTCTTTGAACCCTGTTCTTGGGCTTCCTGAGGAGGCTGTTTCATCAATGGATCCCGGGCAACCGCATAACTTTACGGGCCCGGTAAGTTACAGAATCACGAACGGGAATTTATATAAAGAGTATCTGGTAACAGTAAAGATCATTCCTCCATTGGTATCGTTTAGTATCAACGGTATTGACGCTACTATTGACCATGGAAACAAGAGTATTTCTTTACTGATGCCGGATGGTACCGACCTGAGCAACTTGACGCCTTCCATTGCTTTGCAGCCAGATGTTACTGTTTCTCCTTCGCCAAATACTGCTCAGAATTTTACCAGGCCAGTGTCGTATACTCTCTCAAAAGACGGTGTGAGTGCTGTCTATCAGGTAAACGTGATCAGTAACTCTATCAGTCAGTATGCGTTTCTTGGAGTAGCCCCAAGCAGGGGCATGATTACGAACAGCGATGAGAAGGCTGCTGCGGACTGGTTCTTTGAAACGTATCCTGAAGCGGATTATATCTCTTTTCAGACGATAGAAACGGGAATGAGACTGTCGAATTACCAAGTAATCTGGTGGCATTTTGATTCTTCTCAATCGTTGCCTGACGCAGCACTGAGTCCAAATGTGATCAACGCTCTTAAAGCTTACCGGGGTAATGGGGGGAGCTTGTTGTTAACATCCTATGCGACCACTTATCTGGAGAGGCTGGGTATAGTACCTGCGGGTAAGGGACCGAACAATGTGTTTGGTGATTTTATCCCTGCGGGTGGTATTGAGTTCAACAATGACTGGGGGATCTCATTCAAAGGGAGGGAAGATCATCCAATATTCAGAAACCTGGAGACTTTCGAAACAGGTAAGGCCTACCTTCTGGAAAAAGGAACATTCCGGCTCAATCATACGGCGTGGTGGTTCTTGCCTGAGTGGGGCGGCTATGGAAATGGAGCTAACTGGAGACAGCAAACCGGTGGTATCAATCTCGCTTCGGAGGCCTGGGACGACCAGCTTGATGGAAGGGTAGGAATTGCAGAATGGCCAACGGCAAGCAATGGCAATACACTTATCATTGCCTTTGGAGCTTACGACTGGTATTCCGAGCCTCAAGCTGGCGCAAGTACCGCTAACAGATACATCAATAACATCCGGACCATTACGAGAAACGCTATAGATTATCTAAGAGGAACTGATTAAAAGCATTCGGGGCTCTTGCGGGAGCCCTGAACAGCTGATTATTAAAAAACCGATTTATTAACAAGCCGATTATGTTTTTAAAAAGAACATTTTGTGCCGCAGGCCTGCTATTCAGCTTAATGTCCTGTAGCAAAGATAAAACAAACCACACTTTTGAACCTGTGAAGGAGGAAACGTTTACTATTTACCCTAAGCCAACCGGAGGTACAAGCCAGAATAATGGATATAGGGGTTGGGTGGGTGATGTAATGCCCTATTATGAAGATGGTGAATTTCAAATTTTCTTCCTTCATGATGCAAGCGATCTGGTGAAAAGCAGCAGTGCAGGACAGCATCCTGTTCATAAGTTCACCTCAACCAATGTGCTGGATTTTAATTACGAAGGGGAGATGATCCCTTATGGTAATGCGAATACACAGGACCAGCTGCCGGGTACAGGATCTGTTGTGAAGGTTGGGGATACCTATTACTTTTACTATACGGGGCATAACAGTAGTGCTTCCTGGCTGCAGAATAACAATCCTGGCTGGGCTACTGCCAACAACCGGGAGGCGGTGATGTATGCAACAAGCAAAGATCTCAGTAACTGGACAAAGCATAAAGACTTTTCACTCAGAGCCTCCTCCGGGTATACGGGCAGCGACTTCAGAGATCCTTTTGTGTTTTATAACGATGAGTTCGGAGAGTACTGGATGCTGGTGAGTACAAAGACTGCGACTAATGGGGCAATCGGAAAAGGAGTTATTTTGGTATATACTACAAAAGATCCTTCTTCCAATAATTGGGTGTTAAAGCCTGCTCCGTTGTCTGTTGAAGGTACTTACGAGATGCTGGAGTGTGCAGATATCTTTAAGGCGGGAGATAAGTATTATATGCTGTTTGCTGAAGACTGGAGTAGCACACCTGGTACTCATTACCGTATAGCTAACTCTACTGCAGGGCCATGGGTGAAGCCTGCAGATGGTTATGATATGTTTGACGGTCATCAGTTCTACGCCGCTCGTTCAGCCGCTGATGCATCTCATCGCTATGCTTTTGGATGGGTCCATCGTCGGCAGGGTGAGACGGATAACGGTGCAAGAACCTGGGCAGGAAACTTGGTTACACATGAAATCTACCCCCTTGCCAATCATAAATTGGGTGTGAGAAACCCTCAGTCTGTAACGGAATATCTTAACAAGGAAAAAGAAGCCAGCGTAGTTTCTGAAAGCGGGACGGTGAGCCGATCGGGTTCAAATTATGTATTGAACGGAACCAATGGCATGGCTTTATACAAGTTTGAAGGGATAGAAGGGACAGCGAAGATTCTGGGTACCTTCGCGATAAGTAACCTTACAGGTACCGCTGCCATCGGATTCAACACAAATGATGATAACACAAGTAGTTACACAGTTAAGTTTGAGGCAAGAACTGGTCGTATTGTAGCTTATAATAATGGTGTGGAAGTAACTCGTGTTCCTTTCAATCTCGAAGCGAACAAAGCCTATACGTTTAGTTTGATTATAGACGGGTCGGTGAGCGTACTATATGTAAATGACGAAGTGGCCTTGACGAACCGAATATACAGTCTGCAAGGCAAGCCCTGGAGCTTCGTAGC
>NZ_JAZQRL010000031.1:0-3522 GCF_045629565.1 Arcticibacter sp. | reverse complement strand
CCTCCAGCTGGTAGTGAAATAATTCCGCCATCAGACAATAGTGAAGTGATTTCTAATGAAGGAAGTATCGTGCTCCCTGTAGGTAAAAGCGGCGAGGTCAGTTTAGAGAATGCAATCACGATCTCTATCCCGGCCAATGCGAGTGACAAAGAGCTTATTATAACCATCGAGGAGCTGCTTGATATAGGATGGATGGAAGCGGAACCTGAAGCAGAGATGTTAATCAGTCCAATCTTTGAAATTCTGAAAAATTTCACTGGGAATTTCAATCACCCGATCACATTAACCTTCACATTTGATCGAGCAGCGTTGAAGACAAATCAAACACCAGAGGTCTTCTATTATGACGAAGTGAAAAAGGAATGGGTGCAGGTTCAGGGTGGTAAGATTAACGGCAATACAATCACAGTGGAAGTGGATCACTTAACGAAGTTTTCTGTGATGGCTGTTAGTCATGGTGAGCAAGAGGCTGAGCCGGAACCGCCGACATTCAGCGATGTAATAGGCCACTGGGCAGCAACGAATATCAATAAAGCTACACAAGTAGGAATTGTGAAAGGGTATGAAAATGGTACCTTTAAACCGAACAACGCGGTAACTCGTGCAGAATTTGTGGTGATGTTGATGAATGCTTTGAACCAACAAGACACAGAAGCAACGAATCTGACGTTTACGGATAAGGCTGATATCGGTGCATGGGCGATAACAGCGATAGAGAACGCGGTACAATCAGGTATTATTAATGGATATTCAGATGGTACTCTCCGTCCGAACGACAAAATTACGCGTACAGAAATGGCTGTAATGATTGCAAAGGCGCTATCATTGAAAGTGGATGGCATAGCAGTTACAACCTTCGCAGATGATGCTGAAATACCAAGCTGGGCGAAGGGGCAGGTAGCAGCATTGCAGAAGTTAGCCATTATTTCTGGTAAAAGCCAAAATGCGTTCGCTCCGAAAGATCAGGCTACAAGAGCGGAGGCGGTAACGATGCTTTTGAATCTGATGGCGCAAGAGAGTAAGTAAAATGACCTCCTTAGAAGTCGACTGATGGTGAGAATGGTTATAATGTAAAAAGCGAGAAAAACGAACTATATTAGAAGCTCAAATTAGAGCTTCTAAGTATAGTTCGTTTTTGAATAGATATAGAGTACACAGGGTATATCCTAGACGCACCAGAATCTTATCCTCAGAAGGTCCAGTTTCGCTCTACAGTTGTTACGGAGAACCGTATCATAAGTAGCGACAAGTTTTTTGTATTACAAGATAAGCGATGTGGAAAACTAAATCAATTCCATGTTGAGTAAAATTTATCGTGCACTGATTCAATATAGTCAACAGCTAAGTCAGGAAGTTCATTCATATAATGGCCTTCATACTCCGGTAAACTATAGTTTTTGCAAGCCACTGTGGTTAGTCGTAACCAACTACTCTCCGTAAGAGTCTTCGCCAAAAAGGCACGATTAGCTCTTAACCAAGCTAATCGTGCGGTGTTCACTTCCTGCTCCGTTTTGTTGATTCTCAATCTACAGACCACCTAAAAAAGAAAATGACCCCTCGAAAGGGGTCTTGGTTCTACAGTTCTAGAGTGAATGCAAGTCTCAAGTAACTGATCAATACTCCTGATTGCTCACTAAACTTCCCAGACGTAAAGCAGTATCTGCTGAAGCTGTATAAATCATGATCTTCAGATCCGGATGGGTCGGCGGCTGCAGGGTCACATGTTCAAACTCCATCTCTCCAATACGAGGATCGTACCATCGTTTGTGGCAATCGGTTACGACCTGAACGTCATGCATCGGCCAGCTCTCGCGAAACAGCTGGCTTTTCTGCATAAATTCCTCAATAAGCTCCTTGAACCCCGGATCATTCGGGAAGTGTCCGTAATCCGCCCGAAAGCGTGCGATCATGATTTGTCTTTTGGCTTCCCAATCCTTTATGCCTGATCCCAGCTTGTTGTCCATCAGGAAGAGTCTCATATAATTAGGTCTCTGCTGCGGTTGATCTGAAAATGATGGGAAATGGAATACGAACTCAGCTGCTTTGTTCCAAAACAGTAAATTCCAGTATCTTCCGAGTACGAATGTCGGATTCGGTTCAAGTGCCCTGATCATCTGTTCCAAGCCTGCATTTAATTGCTGATGTTCTACCTTTTCCTGTTGTGCCGGTCTTGCAAGAAGATGGAGATGGGAGCGTTCATCCTCAGTCAATTGCAGCGCTTTTGCTATGTTATTCAGTACATCCTCTGATGGATTGACACTTCTGCCTTGTTCCAAAGAGGTGTACCATGATGTTCCAATATGGGCAAGCAGGGCTACTTCTTCCCTTCGAAGCCCCGAGGTCCGGCGTTGTCCATAGGATGTTAACCCTACTTCTTCCGGAGTAAGACGTTCCCGGCGCGAGCGCAAAAATTCACCTAACGACTTTCTGGAAGGAATTTCTTCCATTCAAACTCCTCCTTATCCTGACACTTTCAATCATACGATAAACGCAGGAAGGTTGCTACTTACGCGTTCTATTATACTGCCAGTATAGCTTCTAAAAACTTAGGAGGATTTGAACAATGAACATTTTTGTAACAGGTGCCACAGGAAAAGTAGGAAGCCGTTTTGTTCCGCGTATGTTACAGCGGGGTCATCACGTTAAAGTGTTGGTTAGGGACGCTGCAAAGGCAGATTGGCTTCATCAGCAGGGAGCTGAACTTATTGAAGGCGATCTTTTGCAGCCGAAGGATTATGTTGACGCTCTCCAGGGCACTGCTGCTGTGATTCACTTGGCAGCTCAGTTCCGTGGGGTAGACGAGAATACCGCCAAAATCTCAAACCTCGATGGCAGTATAGCCCTAGCACGCGCTGCGTTGCAGGCGGAAGTGCCAAAATTTGTTTTTGCCAGTACCAATAATGTATACGGCTCCGGGAATCGCTCAAGACCCAACCGTGAAGATGACGAGCTTAGTCCTGCCTTTGCATATCCTCAAACCAAAGCCGCGGCCGAAACGGCTCTGCTGCAGCTTCATCGCGATCAGGGATTGGGACTGCGTATAGTACGGCTTCCTTTTGTCTATGGTGATCAGGACCCTCATATCCAGGAATTTCTTCCGTATATGCGCAATTGGAATCCAGCCAAACGAATGCATATGGCACACCATGCGGATGTAGCTCAAGCCCTGATGCTCGCCGCTTCCACACCAGGAATGGATGGCCGGATCTACAATGTTGCCGACGATGCGCCGATCTCCGCTGCGGAATTGGCCATGCTTCATCATAGTGAATTTACGCCAGACGCACTGCAGCAGGCTTATGATCCATGGGATATGGTCGTTGATACCACACGGATCAGAGAAGAATTAAATTATCGGCCGATTTACCCGTCATTTTATTCGGCAAGAGATGCAGGTGCTATCTAATAAAGTTGAAGGTACCTGAGGAGTCATTTTGATGGGTTGGCTAACGGGTACGTTAGCTGAACAAAGTTAGACCCCAAAAGGCCATCCTGGCAAGGATGGCCTTAAAACTTGCCGTT
>NZ_JAZQRL010000030.1:0-1580 GCF_045629565.1 Arcticibacter sp. | reverse complement strand
TAATTCCATTCATCGATGGTGTCTTTTCCAAGGAAGTAGGTGCACATTACGTTTGAATGCTGGCCAGTCCTGTAAAGTCTATCTTCTGCCTGGTCCATAATTGCTGCATGCCATCCAAATTCAATGAAGCAGATTTGAGTTGCCACATTCTGCAGTCCGTTGATACCTACACCACCGGCTTTTAAATTCAGTACAATCACGTTTATCTTCGGATCATTTTGGAAGCGGTCAACTGCATGTTGCTTCTGAGCTCCATCTTCAGCACCAGTTACCCGTACTGAGTTAGGAAACTTCTCCTGAACCTTGGCAATTACATCACGAAGGCTGGCAAACACAACGATCTTCTGCCCGTTGTCAATGATATCCTGAATGAAGGAAAATGCATCTTTAAGTTTCCCCCTGGCGCTGATGTTTTTAAGGATCCCGATACGAACCATCACCTCCCCTTTCATGGATTTGGCTACCTGCTCATCTGTCTGCTTTTTGATGTTAACCATGTAGCTTTCAAGATCAGCCTGAGCATGTCCGTATTCTTTTCGGTGGACTGGGTCAAGTTCACACTGAATAACTTGGCGCATTTTGTCTGGCAGATACTTCTTAATATCCGGATCCGTTTTGTTCCTCCTGTAAAAACAAGTAAGGTTTAACTTGTAATTCAGTTCTTTCAAATTGCTTGCTTCCTTTGGTCCTGAGCAGTAACGCTTTTTAAAATAAGTAAAGCCACCGAAATCACCCATACGACCGAGCACCCCGATTTGAGAAACTAGATCCATCGGTTTATTTACAATAGGTGTTCCTGTCAGAAGGAATACAGTTTCTTTACCAATGCATATACCTTTAGTAAACTTGCAATTCTGACTCTTTATACTCTTAATTTTATGTGACTCATCGACAATAACGGATTTGAAGAAATCCAAGTATTTCTGTTTAAAATGGATATGTTCCAACCTTAACTGCTTACCTTTTGGCACCTCGTCGATACGCTCAACGAAATACTTTTTAAGGCTTTCATAATTTACAATGAAGAACTGACTCATACCGGTACGATAAAACTCAGGGAACGTCTGTTTAATACTATCCTTAAGCACAATACCTCTACGTTTTACGTTCATTGATATTTCAGCGGCCCAGTTTTCCTTAACAGCCGATGGACAAATCACAAGGCAAGGAAAAACCTCTTTACCCATTGTATGTAATCCCTCAATCGCAATGATACTTTGGCTGGTTTTACCTAAACCCATGTCATCTCCAAAGATGAGGCGTTGTTTTTGAATAGCATACGCAACTCCACCAGGTTGCCATGGTAACATTGGCCGATTCGTTGGGATGTCAATAGTAAGTTCCGGAAGCGGTGGAATAACGAAATTAGTTTCCGGCTCTACTCCTGTTTCAACATGAAATTCAAGACCGTATTTCCTTGCGAATTCTTTAACAGCTAAATGATGCTGCACCGGTACTTCCCAAATCTTTTCTTCATAGCGAAATCTTCGCTCAGGGAGTTCCTTAACGGCTTCGGTGATCTTTGGTCTGTAGGCAAATTCTATCTTATAAACCTTGCCTGACTGCATAATTGTTCCTAC
>NZ_JAZQRL010000029.1:0-24538 GCF_045629565.1 Arcticibacter sp. | reverse complement strand
GTACTGCCATCATTCGTCCAAACGATAACCTTCCAGTATGCCCTATCCTTACTTTTCAGCTTCTTACCGCTGTATACAACATGCTGTGATTCGTCTGAATTCTTCTTATCAGAATCCCAAAGATCAGCTTTTCCCGCTTCCAGCATTTCAGGCTTCGAAGCCACCAGGATCCGGTAGGCACTTTGCTTTAATCCCCTCGTCGGAGATGTGATCTCCCAGCTGAGCCGTGGGTTAACCACGTCAATTCCCAAAGGATCTGTAAGCATCTCGCAGCGGAGATTCTGGAGCTGAATCCCCGCCGCCCAGCCGGGCAAACAGATCAGCATCAAGATAAAGCTAAGTCCCACCTTTAGGGTGAGACTTTTAATGGTTTTCAATTTCATTCTATTTTCCTGAGAAGTTAAAGTACAACGTAATCTCTTTCGCACGAGACGGATCTTTTTCGTAATCGTAGAAAATATTCTTCATTCCCATAGGCCCTGTTGTTTCTGTCTTCTGGGTCTTGGTTCCTATTCCCGAAATACCCTGCATGAACGATATATCACCTGAAGGAAAAACCGGGACGAAGTTCTTGTAAGGGTCATTAGAAACCTTTGGTGTAAACAATCGGAAATAAAGATCTTCGTTTTCGGTTACCACCGTGAAAGACTGGTCTTTGCCATGGAAATTCATCCAGTACATATTGGCATGGTAGCCCTTAAATTCCGGATACTGGAATGGAGGCTCTCCTGTTGCTGAATTATTATATTCTTTATCCCACACGCCAATCTGATTACCTTTCATCCGGTTTTTCCACACCCGGTATGGTCCAGAACCCATATACTCAACGCCTTTTGTATTGCTCTCAGGATAAGAGAAGTTTAAGCCTACAACTGAAGTAAAATACTGTCCAGGGAAATAGTTCACTTTCATCTTCACCCAACCGGATGGATAAACAGTCCACTGAAGCGTATTATAACTGGCTTTTCTGTCAAACTTCGATTCGATTACCAGGTTCTTTCCTTCCATTTTGTAGCTGAATCCAGCGAAGTTGTTCACACCCTCCTGCAGGATCGGTCCATTATTAAACGGAATAACCCCCTTATCATTTTTCACTTCACGTAAAATTCCTGTTCGTTTACTGAAAGAAACTTTAAGGTCGTTAACTGTCACCTGGAATAACGAATCCGTTTCACTCACCCTGACAGCATTAGCAGCGTCCTTCCTGACAATCTTCGCGGCCACATGAGCCGGACGAACGATCGGATAACTCCAGGTAAACACCTCTCTTTTATCTGTACCAATGGCGGTAATGTACAATACATCGTAGGACTTCCAGTCTGAAGGAAGCTCCACCTTAAGCGCACCTTTCTCCAGTGGCTTCAGGTTGGGACTCTGGATTTGTCCTTTTATAGAATCACCTGCAGCACCATTTATCTGCTTAAGCTTCGCTAACTTCCATGAAAAACCTATCTGATTAAGGTTAGCAAAAGAATAACGGTTTTCCACATTGAATACACCATCAAATCCCTCTGCAATTTCCCTGCGCTCAATATAAACCGGGCTCCAAATCTCCTTGATCGCATAGAAGCTTCCTTCCTTTTCATGATGCGGACCTACAATTCCATCGGCTGCATGGTTTCCATCGGTATCGATGATATTATTCTTATCGGTACGTACAACTCCCTGGTCAGCGAAATCCCAAAGAAAACCGCCTGCAGATAACGGACTGTCCCACATGGCCTTCCAGTAATCCTCTAATCCAGCGCCATGTCCGCCATCATACATTCCATGAAGAAACTCTGTCGGCATCACAATCTCACGGCCGTGCATATAATTTCCGATTCCGTAATCATACTCACGATAATGCTGTGTTTCAAAGCCATCGAACAACTGCCACGGATGAATGATCGGCCTTTTTTGAAGGTCGAGCTGTCTGAAAATAGTATCCAGCTCCAGATTATGCCCGCCTTCATTACCATTTGCCCAGAAAACGATCGATGGATGATTTTCATCATGAACAATCATTTCTTTCAGCAATTTCGTACCTGTAGGAGTATCATAATGCCCGTGCCATCCTGCCAGCTCGTCCATTACGTATAAGCCCAAAGAATCGCAAACATCAAGAAAGTGCCCGTCTGGCGGATAGTGAGACATACGAACAGCGTTCATATTCATCTCTTTCATCAGAAGCACATCTTTAATACTTAAGCTTTTACTTGTGGTACGTCCTGACGTCGGCCAGAAAGAGTGGCGGTTCACGCCCTTGAACTTAATCTTCGCACCGTTGATATACATACCGTCACGAGGTTTCACCTCTACGGTACGGAAACCAAATTTCTTACTTACTTTATGTACTGCTTGTTTGTTTTGATAAAGAGTAAACTCGGCGTTGTATAAGTTAGGAAACTCAGCTGACCAGAGCTTTGGCGATTGAAAAGCACCGCTCATTAACACAGAGCCTGATTTCTTATTCAGGTTAGACCGGATCTCTGAACCAAATGGTTTGCCATCCGCATGAAATAACTTGATACCTACTTCTGTGGCAGATCCCGCAGCAATCACATTGGCGCGGAAAGATCCGTCGGCCTTGGCATCAATAGACACTCTTTCAATATGGTTCTTTGGAAGGGCTTCCAGATAAACCGGACGGAATATTCCGCCAAAAAGCCAGAAATCAGCTTCGCGCTCAGCCGCATTCACCGACTTATTAGCTGAGTTCTCGGACACTTTCACCTCCAGCAAATTATCTGATCCAAACTTCACCAGTTTCGTAATATCGTATCTGAAAACATAAAAAGCACCCTGGTGAATCGGCCCGGCCAGTTTGCCGTTCACTTTCACCTCTGTATCTGTCATGGATCCTTCAAACACGATGTCAATCTTTTTATTTTTCCAGTCATTCGAGACTTTGAAAGTGCGCTTGTAAAAGCCCTCTTCTTTTCCTCTCAGGCTATCTTTTGAAAACCCGTAATCATACTTTCCAAAGCCCTGAAGTTCCCAGTTTGATGGCACAGGAATGGTAGACCATTTACCCGCTTTCATTCCGCCGGTAACGTAGAAGTCCCAGTTTACAGTATCGTCATTACCTGTACCGGAGAGCATTTGCTTCTGCGTAGTTTGTGCGCTAACACCGAGGGAGAAAAGAAAAAAGAAAAAAATGAAGTGTATATGAAGTACTTTCATGCTAATTATTGGTATATAAAAGTTCATTGTTTATTAGTCCGGCTGGCCGGTCAGTTCGGAAAGGGGCTGCAGGCAATCCCTCCCGGTTATATAAATTAGGCTGATCTGCTTCGTTCCAGGCAAAGCGAACATTAGCCGGCACTTTTACAGCAGGTGATGAAACCACGACTTTATTATTTCTGATAACAGCCGCCGCAGGCACGAACTTGCCATCCTTTCCAGCGATGCTGAAGCACCTTAGAGGCTGTCCGTCCTTGCTGTAAATTCCCGAACCGGTATAGTTAAAGTGAAGTTCGGCCTTACCATCCCGGATATCCATTCCGATGAACACCGGGCCATTTCCTACAACGTCGACACCATAAGTGTCAGTCAACGCCATAAGCGCAAGCCTCCTTCCTATTTCCCACTTCATGGGAGGATGAATATCGTTAATGTCACTCGCCAGGTCCGTGGTAATAATCATGCCTGTGTTCGATACCTGAAGCGCCTGCTCCTGAGCTTCTCTGAATTCGGGCAGCGACTGAACCTCCAGCTTGATCTTCCCATCACTTTTTGAATAATAGAAAGGCGCAAGCTGTGCATAGTAGAACGGTAAGTCGGTTCTTCCCCATGCCGTTCTCCAGCTGTTAATGAGCATTTTCATTTTGTCGGTATACTGAGCCCTTTCGTTCAGAAAACAATTACTCTCACCCTGATACCATAAGAAACCCTTGATTGCGAAAGGCTGCAAAGGTTCGATCATAGGCTGGTAAAACTTGCCAGGCTCTCCATCACCATCAGGCATAAGCACTGCCGGTATCCATGGCTCTATTCTGCTTCCAGGAACAGCTGAGGAAATCATTCCTACAGGCACGCCCAACTTCTGGCCCAATTCCTTCGCAAAGAAGTAGGCGGCAGCAGAAAACGAGCGCAGCGCCGAATCACGGGCAACACTCCATCCGCGGTGCGTAGGGTCAGGCTTAATAAGTTCCTTTCTGTTTACCAGAAATATCCGGATGCTATCATTGTCAGCATACTGCAACTCATCCACGGGATTACGCCCGTTAAAAGGCCTCGCTACCTTGCTGTTTTTTCTCATGGTGTATTCCATGTTCGATTGTCCCGAACTCAGCCATACCTCCCCTACCAGAATATTCTTTAAAATAATCGTGTTGGTCCCCGTTACAGACAGGTCCCTCCCCGTGCCCGAGGCCTTTAAAGGCTCAAGAACAACCATCCAGTTACCATTCGCATCTGTCTG
Source organism: Arcticibacter sp. (assembly GCF_045629565.1). Classification (GTDB taxonomy): domain Bacteria; phylum Bacteroidota; class Bacteroidia; order Sphingobacteriales; family Sphingobacteriaceae; genus Arcticibacter. The sequence goes on along the minus strand of NZ_JAZQRL010000029.1, from coordinate 20,133 downwards.
GGCGGATCTTCTCTGTCCCGCAAAAGACACCTGGACCTGTTCACCCACTGATGCCTTTCCCCAAATGCTTACTGGCTGATCCCGCTGAAGCACCATGTTGTGCCCCAGAATTCTGGGCAAGACCACTTCAGCACGCAAATGACTGAAAGCGGTCAAACATATTGCCAAAACGAGAAGCCTCTTCATCATAGTGCCGACGTTTTCAGTTGTCCTATCGTGTACTTCGCTTCACGATCCGGTGAGCCCGCGTTCGGAAGGTCATACGTCTGATCTGCGGGTGTATCGATATGTGGGAAGCGGCGCACGTTTCCTGTACGATAAACCACGCGTTCTATCGCCGCTACAGGAGAAAAGGCAATGCCGTTCCAGCTCTTTTCACCGTTCACATTGATCGTGCACATCCTGGTCTCAGTGTCCAGTGTAGCTTTGATCGTATACTTTTTGCCCGCTTCATATTTCATAATTCCTTTGTAACGAGCTCCCGCTTTGAAATTCAGGTTACCAGCAGAGTCAAGGGTCAGACGTGCAAACGGAGTACCTTTGCTGTCCTGAAACTCCACATCCAGCACACCGAAATCATTCTGCGCAGCAGTCACGTCAAACTCAGCAACCAGCTTTTTCGTCGCCGGTATTATACGCTCTGCTTTCGCATAATCGTACCTGTCTTTATCTTTCAGCGTAAGGGACTTCATCCCACCGGCTGCTTTTTCCACCTTCACAGGTGCCCACAGCGGACTGTAAACGTTCCATAACTTCAGCTCGTCATTTGCAGGCAAGGAATTAAAATTGTCGTTCGCATGCTGAGCCGCCTTATCAACAACGGGCACCGGCACCTTTGCCACCCAGATATCTTCCTTGTTCATACTGTACGACAACCACATGTTGTTGTCAGGCGGCGTACCATTATTTTCCAGGATACCCCGTATGTATTGCGGACCGTATGACTTATAATTTCCACCATAGCGCATCGGCGATATTTCGCCGTTCACCAACAAAAGATTCTTGTAGTTCAACCCGTCATCACTAACCGAAAGAGCCAATGGCCAACGATACTCCGAAGGGTTATAAACCGTTGCGTACTTTCCGTCAGATGTCCTTTGCCCCCAGATCTTCGCATTACTGTTTACAAAACCGGGAGCCCTGCCTGCATTCTCCGGCCATGTTTTTCCGCCATCACTGCTGATCGCCGTCACGGCATGCTTCCAAAGGCCAGCCACCCGTCCGTCCGGCAGATGGTAGTAACTAAGTGCTTTGTATTGCTTTTTCAGAGGTACCAGCTTATCGTCACGATCTGCTTCTTCCACCCATTGCTGCATCATCAGAGGATCTGCCAGCAACTGGCGGCAAGCCTCCACGAAGCCCTTATCCTTGCTCTTCGTGAACATAGGATACTCAGATTTCTTTTGATCCCAAGTGGAGTTATGGCGGATAAAATAGATAGGACCATATGTTCCGTCTTTGTATATTTCCCTCACGACACGGCCAATTCCCTTACCATCATTCGGATCATCCTTAGCGTGCATCGCTATACCGTAGTAGGCAAGAGCGAGCAAACGATCCTTTTTAGATACGAAGAAACCCATACGCTGATGCATGATCGCATACAAATCCTTGGCCACTCCTTCAACTCCGCTTTTGCGATACCCGTCAGGCACCTTATAAGGAGGAAATATAATGTCTGGCTTTGTCCAGTTATATCCATCTTTTGAAGTCATCAACAGCGTCTGGCTGGGAGGAATATGCTCCCCTACCGGATCACTCAGATAATGCAAAAAGAAAGTATTGTTCCAGTAAGCCATGTTGGTCGCATGATTGTACGTCCACCCGTAACTGTTTTCCTGGCTGGGTTGTTCCCTGTTTGCCCGCATGATCTGGATGTTGTGAACTCCAATCGCAGGACTTAACTGTCCGTGGTGATAATCTATATTAGATAGCGTCGTACCGGTATAATGTACAACATCCTGAGCCTGCAATGTATTGAATATTCCGGTGCCGGCAACGAACATGAACGCTGCCAGGCCGGATTTATATTTACTTAATATCATAGTTTATCTTCTTCTTCAATCTTCTCACTGAGCCGGATTTTTCAGCATCTTTTTGATAAGACGCTGCGACACAGGAACGATGGTTCCATGCTTATGTCCTTCCGGAATAGAAAGCCGGCTGGTTACATCTTCAAACTTTTTAAAGTCCTGAGTACCCAACGCACTGTATGTCTTTTCACCGTAAGCATCAAAATACATGAGCCACTGGTCTTTGACCTTTACTACACTCGGCCCTTCTGTTAAAATACCTGTTACCGGTTCTGTAACACCCGTGTATGGCCCCATGGCCTTGTCAGAATAGGCTATTCTCATAAACCGGTTTGGGCGGGTATTATCCTTCAGTACCAATGCATACTTCCCTTTCTCCATTTTAGCGATCACAGCATCAATAACACTGAACCCAGGATCCAGGAACAGCTTTGTTTCGCTAAATGTCTGAAAATCCTTTGTAGTGACAGAGTACATCCTGTGATTGTTACTTTCGGCCTCTACACCCTTCGGAAAACGATGGGGAATGGTAGAAGCCCAGATGATGATGAACTGCTCATCCACATCATCGTAAAAAATCTCAGGTGCCCATACGTTCACCGTTGTAGGCTCGTGTTTCATCACCTCTATAGATCGTTGAGGCGACCAGTTGATCAGGTCTTTCGAGCTCGAATATCCGAAACCCTTCGTTCCTTTCCAGCCTGTCGTCCACACCAGGTGAAATGTGCCGTCCGGCCCCTGAACCATAGATGGATCACGCATGATCTTATCCCCAATTTCAGGTTTTAGAAAAATTCTGTTGAAATCCTTCCATTTATACCCATCCTCGCTATAGAGCATCCTCAAGCCCGCATCTGCGGGCTCGTTGAATGATGTAAAGATGTATGCCTTTTTAGAACATGAAGATGTAAAAAGAGCAGCTGAGATAAGTGCTATCAATAAACGGGTCTTCATAGCTATGCTTTATCTAAAATAAGAACCCAATCATTCCCTGCCTTCACCTCTGCAGGAGGGTCAAATTCATGGGTACCAGTATTCGGGAACTCACCAATTTCTGTAGTTTTTCCATCTCTTGGATTAAACCAGCTGGCTTTAACCTTATCGCCGCCGATCTTGCCCATGTTCACTTTAATATTGCGGCCTGTATACGTGTAAATAAACGCATAGTCAGTTCCCCGGGTAGCCACCAGATAATCGTACTTTTCTCCATTTTCTGCAACAAGCGACTGGTCTGGTACACGCTCAAGGAACGGACGTGACAGCATCAGATCCTTAATATAAACCATTTGTCCTGCTCCTGGTTCATTCATCGCTTCGTCCCAATACTGATGAGAACCATAAGCACTTCCCTTATCTTTCGCATTATGCATCTGCATAACTGAATTCTGACCGTAGGTATAGCCGAAAGCACCTGAGAATACCGACCAGTAAGCGTAACGGCGAACGTCGCTATCTGTCCAGCGTGGCTGAAGCGTATCGTGTAACCCCTGTGGAATACCTTCATAAGATGGCTCGCCATCAATGGTAGGTTTAGCCGGAGTTAAAGAATAATCGTATTCAGAATGCTTCCAGTTATCTTCGCCGAAATGGTTCTTTTCGTTTGAGCTCGTATCCTGATCGTAGCGGCGGTGTCCTGACTGGTACATATTGAAATCCAACCAATCCTCGTTATGGAACCATTCCGTTGATGACGTACGTCCTCTAGGATGGAAAGTAATCAGGTGGTTAGGGTCGTTCGCACGTAAGCCTTTCCCCATAGCCTGCCAAACAGAGATAGAATCACTGCCTTTAATATCTCCACCGTTCAACCAAATAATATTTGGACGATTTTTGTATCTGTCCGTAATAAATTTAGTATAAGATTCCGCTTGTTGCACGCTGACATTGCCGTCCTTCACGTTTGTTCCCCAAATCGGAACGAGTGCCATATACAAGCCTTTTTCATTGGCTTTGTCTATGATATAATCCATATGATCCCAGTAATCGTATTGCAGGGAGTCAGCGGGATCATTACCTTCAGTTACCAGAGGTTTAGATGCATCCTTGTTTACCAATGCTGAATCACCGTAGAAGTTCTCGGCCGCCAGCGTGTGCAGCATCATCACCTGAATAACATTGAACCCTTTCTCCTTTCTGTTTTCCAAATATTTATCGGCTTCTTCGCGACTAAGCTTCCCAAATAATAACCAACCAGTATCTCCGAGCCAAAAGAAAGGATCACCATTTTCCTTTACAATATACCTCCCGTTTTCAGAAACCTTCAGCGGCCCGGTTTTTTGTAAGACTTCCTTTTCAGCATTACATGCCACTAAGACTGACAAAGCTACAAGCGATAAATAAAAAATACGACGCATTATTAACAATTTAAGTGTGTAATTAAATATGACTTACCCATAATACCGATTCCCCGGATGAAGGCTTATCCACCTGCAGGACTCCCCCTGCTTTAACTATATTTGATTTCTTCTGAACCTGACCGTCTTTCGGATTAATCCAGGTCAACTTGCATGACCCTTTGAAAGCCCGCAGATCAAGCTGCAGCGAACTTCCGCCAACCGAATACACGATCATCCCGTCCTTCCCCTCCAGTAGGTACTTTCCTTCACCGGAATTTGCAGCCGGAGTCATCTGCGAAGCGGCACTCAGCAGCCCCGTATTAACAGAGGCGGGCAACTGAGGCAACGATCCGCCAGCCATGAAAGCAGCCCAGCCAAAACTATCATAGTTATCACCCGAGTACATCACCGCTTTAGCCGGATGCTTCTTCTTATATTCGCTTACCGCACGGTAAACCTGCTCAAAGGATGTCTTCTTTGGCTTCATTAGTCTGGCATGCTGTCTGGGTGCCAGGTTCTGGCCTCCCTTAGGGGCATACTCACTTCCATCAGCCTGATAATGCCAGTACCGTATATCAACAAGATTAACAACAGAAGATCTCGCAGCATCAGCCAGTATGGCATCCTGAACATCTTTAGTAGTGCTCAGCCCAATAACGACCTTTTTACCTTTTTCGGCTTCCCATTCCTTTATCACGTCCAGCCAGAACTCCACAAAATGAAGCGGGCCGGTATACTCCGCACTGATCAGCTGAATAACGCCGTTATTTTCCTTGAAATTATCAAGACACTGACGGATATAAGCAATGTGAAGGGCTCTTCTTTCCGGATGAGAAACATCATAAAACTGCTCAGCCATAAAGATCCGCTTATCACCTGCATAAGGTACAGGTTCAGGAAAGCCAGAATTATTGATATTGTTCGCCGTTCTCCACGGAGAATCTGAATAATGTGCACCCGCTTCAATGATATTATGCTGAAAGTAATTCTGATGAATCAGAATTAGTCCCTTTTCGTCTGCAAGGTCTGCAAATTGCTTCAGACGCCCCCAATACCAGGCATTATATTTCGTAAGATCGTATTTACTAAGACCGTCCCATGCCAAACCTTGACCGCTCCTGGCGAATGGCTGTTCGTAGAAAGGAGCCCAAACCTCACCGTCCATCCGGCGGATCCGCTCATGGTCGTCTCTTCTTCGCTCATACCATAAACCATAATTATGATCAAGAGCGACGACATTTGCTGCTTTCATCTTATCCGTTACTTCACCCAGGTCATCGGTAAGTCCTAAACCGGTTCTACCCGGAACAAACCGGGTTACTGCAGGCTGTGATTTCCTGAGATCATCCGGTTGTAACGTACCTCTCCACCATGGCACATTATACCTTGCACCAGTCATCACTTCGTCACCCCTTAGTAACCATCCATTTTGAATATGCGTCAGCTTAACCTGCTTCTTCTTCTCAAGCTTTTTAACACCAATCTGATCAATAGATTTTACGCTGCCCGCTGCTAAAGTGATCGGATTTCTGGTACTTGCTTCTGCAATCCAGTCCCTTAACAATAGGGCAGGCTTTTTAGCAGCCGCTGTAAGCTCCGCAGCTACTTCAACTTTGGGGCTGCTTGATGCTTCTGTCGGAATCTCCATCAGAAAAGCACGCTTAGCCACTTCAGTCCCTATTCGTTCCGTCAGCTGCGCATAATACAAACTGCGTGGATTCACATGCTCATTGGATGCATTCCAGTAACCATTGCCAGAAAACTGAGCCCATGAACCAAAGGCCCAGTTATTTGCAGTGGGTGGCGCAAAGTTGTTGATAAGTGCAGCGGTACATTGCCAGAACACACTGTTTGCGGCAGTCCAGCCAGCGCCTTGCGCATCCTGACTTCTGTTAATATAACTAAGTGCCTGACCGTCCACGTTAACTATATCAAACAAAACTCCCGAAGCCCAGCTGTCGATGGCTCCGCTAAAACTGTGCGGCAGTGATGACTCACATTGAACAAACACGTTAGGACCTGTGGCACAATATCCTACGGCAAAATCATGATATCCGTCCTCTGCGTAGCACCTCTGGAACAATGTCTGCTGTCCAAGGGTGTAAAACGTATAACGGCGCTGCCCCCCAATCTCAGAAATCGGAGAAAGTGATATACAATCCTCCACTGTTACACGTCTCGCTGCGGGCAGTAGCTGAACTGCCGACCCGGCGAAATGCTCGAACTTCACCTGACGCACCCAGGCATCAATAACATTATCCATTGTTATTGCCATCCAGCGATGATCCTCATCCTTTTTGTTTGCCTGATCATATGTCGAGCGCATCAGTAAATTCTCCACACCAGCTTCAGCAATCCGTTCCGGCCACTTGCAGGCAGAGACGGTACCTCCCCCAAACAGCGGATCGAGAGCTGTAGTAATGGGAGCGTCGAGGATAAGCTTATTCCCTTTCACAACTTCGATAGTCCTGTCCCACTCCAGATCCTTATCTCCAGGTTTCCATCCCAAAGTTGTCTCCCCTCCGCCAAAATGTTCCGTACCAATAACATCGATCCAATTCTTAGTTGATGGTCTCCGCACCGTCACCGTTTGTCCGGCCTTAAAATCATGTTTACCGGGCAAAGAAATTTCTGTGGTGTTTACAGGATGGTAAATATCGGCGAGCTTGACCGGTACTGCTTCCTTTCGACCTGCAGGGCCCTCAATTACAACGAGTGTTTCGCGGGACTTGCCTGCACCCAGCAGAACCGTTCCATCTTCCTGCATTCCACTTCCCCGAAGTACCACACCTGACGTGCTTATTTTTAATGAACCATGTACTTCATAAGTTCCCTTCTCAAGCAACACTGCTCCTCTGATCCCGTTTTTATCAGCTTGCAAAGATGATACATAGTCAATAGCCGACTGGATACGGTCAGTGGCGTCTCCGTTTTTTACCGGGACAACAACCTTAATGTTCGCATCCGGAATCCCACTTGCTCCTGCCTTGTAGCCGGCGTAAGAAAAATCGGGAATACGGTTTCCAAGAGAATCAGGCACGTAATTCAGCTTATTCTCCTTGTATGAGATAGGAGGAAGGGACTTCACCTTTCCTTTTTGGGCATATGATAAAGGAATTGTGACGATGCAAGCCAGAAAGCATGCAGCTACATATTTGCGGCAAAGATTCAAATCGTTCATTCAGCGAAGATTTTATCTGGTGTGTTTAATAACATATAACGAGATCCAATCGAAATCCAGGTTTCAACAAAATAATTTAGCAATACCTTTGGTTAGAAAGTATATCTCATTACAAATGTATAGGCAGGGCAGCTTAGTTTTATATAGCATTTTCTCAATCTTATGTAGCATCTTATCCTGAAAGTCAAAGTGCACTATAAAATAAAAAAAGGGATGCGAAATGCATCCCTTATATCATTTAGAAAATATAAGTCTATCTAACTACTTCAGGGGATCGAAAGTTCCCATTCCATTTAAGCTGTTCCATCCCTGAGTTTGCTCCAGGTAAGGACTACCACTTAATACAGTCTGGTTCAATCCGAAGAAATAGTATTCAGGATACCACTTAAACTTCCAGTCTGCAGGATTAGTTTTATCAAGATCATCCCTTTCAGTAACCTTAAAATAGTTCTCATATAGATAATCAACATACCCTTCGTAGGTAGTTACTCCTGCCGGATAATTAGCTGCCGCAGCGGCTCGGTCGATTACCGGTGCATTCCCGGCTGCAGGTTTAATAAGAGGATCAACCCCTTTATCATTTATATAATCCTCCCCGGTACCGGTCTTTACAGAAATAAACAATCCCGTTCTGCGAGTTCCGTTCAATGGTTTGACACCCAAACGAGCTGCAGTTAGAGATCCTTCTTCAAACAATTTCCATCTTCTAAGATCAAAGAAGCGTTTACCTTCATACGCAAACTCAATTTTTCTCTCGTTAAGAACGGCAGCAAAGAGTTTATCTTTATCTCCAGCAGCAGTAGACAAACCAAAGTTCCCATCCAAATTCTCTACTCCTGCTCGCTCCCTGATTGATTTTATACCTTCCAGGCCTTCTGCAAGCTTTCCGGCTCCGATAGCACTCTCTGCCAGGTTTAAAACAACCTCTGCGAATCGCATCTCCATAAAGTTGGTTCCGCTAATCTTGAAATCTCCCAGGGCGTTGGTAGCTGCTGGGTTTGAAGCTTTGCGAAGATAAATACCACTGCTATTAGCTCCACGAGTTTCAGTTGTAGCCGTCGGATTAGCGTCAGCTGCCTTCTTTTTCCAAGTATAGGTCCAAACTTTAAAATTCGCATCATCTTTATAAGGCCAGATTGCACCATTATAGGCAAACGTCTTATAAAAGCGCGGATCCCTGTTCTTATAGAATTTATTTTGGCTATAGGTGTACGTAGACTCTCCGGCGGGTTTTCCATCTTTCATAGGAAAAGCATCCACCATCTGTTTAGTCGGAGATACAGAACCGCCACCGCTTAGTTCCTTAGGCCGTATTGCCTGCTCCCAGCCGTTAAACTTCATTACCTGATCAGAGTTAACAGTATTAAAATTGTAAACAATTACCGCTTCCGGATTACCAACCTCAGCCAGGAACATATTCTCCCATGCGGCTGCGTTGGCAGTTCCACCGGTTTTAAACAGACCGAACCCATTGGCCTCCAGAAGGCTTTTTGCAGCTACGTTTGCCTGGTAAGACCTCTCCCAACGTGCTACATCCTCTGTTGGATTAAATAAAGGGCTTGCCCATGTCAGCAGCACCCGTCCTTTTAATGCAGCCGCTGCTCCACTGGTAATCCGGCCCCAATCATCATTACCCCATTTGCCCGGGAGTAAGGTAGTAGCGAGATCCAGGTCCGCGCAGATCTGTTCAATACACTCCGAAGTTTTACTTCTAGGTACCTCACTGTTGCTACCTTCTGATAAAATCGGATTTTGCGGCTCTAATACAAGAGGAACACCACCATACAGCCTAACCAGCTCGAAATATTGCCAAGCTCTCCAAAAGTACATTTGTCCCTTCAGCTCGTTCCGGGTTTGTTCAGGTAAACCATGTTTATCTATCTCACTAAGAAAGATATTAATTTGCTTTATACGTGTCCAGCTATTGTTGCTGATGGATGTACCCATACGCTGGCCAAAGTACTTGTTGGCATGATTGTTCGTATAGGAGATCTGTGCCCATACCTTGTTATAATCAGTCTCTCCCGCAAGCTCTTCAGTCGTTTGTGTAAAAACAGTATTATACTGACCGTTTTCAGATGCCGAGTTAGTCGAAATCATTGAGGTAGCGTTGTTCGCTGGGAGGAACAACCCATATATATAATCCACATATGCTTTCGCCGTGAGTGCGTCCTGAAAGACCTCTTCATTCACGCCACCAAAATCACGTTTTTCCGCGAGGAAATCATCTTTACAGCTAGCTACTAGTACCAGAACTGGTATTAGTAAGCTCATGAACCTTATATTTCTTTTCATGATAATTTTATTAATATGCATTTATCGACTCAGCTTACAAAGAAACATTTACACCAAACGAGAAGGTTCTCAAATTTGGAAAAGAATCCCATGCAGTATCAGAATCTCTGTAGTCAAATGGATTGTAGAAGTTCAACGGATTAGTACCCGTTACGAATACGCGCGCATTGTTAACGTTGACCGCCTGCGTAAACTTCTTAGGTAAACTATAGCCTACATTGAAGTTTCTCATACGCATTCTGAAGCTGTTAACTTCCCAGAAAGAAGATAGAGGATCTAAGCTGATCTTATCAAAGTTAGGATTTGGCATAGTACCATCCGGGTTAATTTCAGGATCATAGATATTGCCCCAGATCGCAGGTAAACTTTGATATCCTCTTGTGATGTCGTTATTTAGTTTCTTCCTCGCGCTTCCGTCGATTTCAGACCAACCACCAAACGAACCTGATATCACCACATCAGCACTAAAGCCTTTATAGCTCGCCCTCAGTGTGAAACCCATTCCATAGTGATTATTTTTCCTGTTTTTCAGTTTGATCTGATCATGGAAATCAATGATCCCGTCAGGTGCCGCAAATGTACCGTCAGCCTGCAGTGGCCCTCTGACGTCTCTGTAATACAACGTTCCCGGTCTCAATTGTGATACCGGCGTTTCGAACACCTGCGTGATGTTATTTTCGGTAACATACGCATCTATATCCGCCTGAGTCTTGAACATGCCCAGGTAATCGTATCCCCATACTCCGTTATCACTTGATTTTCCCGGCTGAGGATTCCATGGATACATAATATCTGTATCGTTGAAGTTTCCTTTATGTACTTTGTTATCGTACCAGTTAAAACGGGCATCGATACCGTAGTTAAAGTCTTTACCAATCTTATCTCTCCAGCCAAGTCCGATTTCGTATCCGAATAAGTCAACCGCTGCGAAGTTTTCAGATGCAACCGAGCCTCCGATAGTAATTGGCACAACTCCCGTACGCTCTATAAGCATATTAGTGCCTTTGTTGTAGAATGCATCAACGTTTGCAGACAATCTATCATTTAGAAAGCGCGCATCGATACCGAAGTTGTTCTTTAATTCATCGCTCCAGGTAGCATCCCTGTTTGGTGATGCTTCCATCTTCATACCAGTTGACGATGGAGACGTATCCGAACCGAATACCGCTCCCTTACCATTCTGATAGGTATAACGCTGTCTCCACAACCAGGCTTTCGTATCGTCTTTCCCTAATAAACCAATTGAGTATCTCAACTTTAAGAAGTCGATAGCGTCAACATTGAAGAAATCCTCCTTTGAAAGAATCCATCCTGCAGAGGCAGAAAAGAACTTACCCCAATAATTTTCCGGAGCAAACTTCGTAGATGCATCACTTCTGAACAAAAACTCAGCAAGGTATTTATCATCATATGCATAATTTACTCTACCTACATATGATAAAGAGCCTGATTCAAGAGCTGAAGTTCTTCCGTCAATAGCACCAAACGCACTTCCAAACTGACCATTTGTTGTCAAGGATGGAGATCCTTTCCAAACGTCCTCCTGATCAGATTCCGCCTCAGCTTTTTCAATAGAGAACAATCCGCCAACACTGTGTTTGCCAAAATCTCTGGCATAGCTGGCTGTCAGGTTAAGCTGGTATGAATTGGAATTACTATTTGAATAATATAGACGATTTCCGTTTTCCCAATCCCTGTAGGAATTTACGGTTGCCCCTTGATCATATATATGCTGGTGATCTCCAGTTCTGTTAAATTCATATAATCTTAACAGAGTTCCAACTTGTGAGCCATTATTAGACCCTATATTGCGCCCGTAAGATGCTCTTGCTTTCAAACCCTGAACAAAAGGAACATCGTACTCGGCAAATAAATTTACAGTCATCGTCCTGTCCTTCGTTTCTGCAAGATTTCCAAGCTTTTCTATTTCGAAAAAGTGATAGCGTGAAAATGCATCATTTGAAGAAGGCAATTTGACCGGATACCCATCTACATACATAGGAATATAACGGGGCGCTCTTAATAAGTTAACATAATCATTATCATCGTTTTCTCCGCCGATCTTATTGAAGGTCTTGGTTAGATTGGAATAGTTACCAGAAACCTGAATTCCAGACTTGATATTTTTTCCTATCTTAACATCTGTTCCAGCCCGGAAGTTCCAACGGTCGTAGTCAAGGCTGCTTAAGTTACCATCCTGTGTAAAGTAGGTCATCCCGGCGAAATAAGTTGCCTTTTCAGTACCCCCACTGACATTTAGTGTGTGGCGCATGTTTGATGCCGCAGACCAAGCCTCATCCAGCCAATCGTAGTTAATATTTCTGAAATGATCAAGCTCGTCCTGACTAAATACCCGGTCTCTGTAGGTTGTGTTTTTTGGAGCATTCGAACCGTTCGGACCATTCATGATGTTGAAATATTGGCCAAACTCATACGCACTCATCATCTTTGTTCTATATGATTCGTCGTTGATGGCATAAGAACCGCTGTAGCTGAATTTCGGGTCCCCGTTTTTGCCCCTTTTGGTTCTCACCAAAATAACTCCGTTGGCGGCTCTCGATCCATAGACAGCAGCCGAACCATCCTTCAAAACGGAGATACTCTCGATTTCAGTGGGGTCAAGATTGTTAAACAAAGCGTTGCTATTCCTACCGTCTGCTCCGATTTGTATAATGTCATCAATAACATATAATGGTTCAAGATTCCCACCGTCTTTTGCAAGCGTAACCGGGTTCCTTATGGTAAGAGATGCCGTTGATCCCGGTCTGGATGTACCTCCGCTAACTCCTAAACCAAGAATTCTTCCTGATAAAGCAGCTCCTAAATTACCAACAGGCAGGTCTGCCACCTCGTCAACCTTGATCGATTCTACAGCGCCGGTTAAGTGCTCTCTCTTTTGAATACCGTATCCAACTACAACCACTTCCTGCAGGTCATTGGCTGATTCAATAAGCTGAATATCCATATTGGTGCCTGACGCTACAACTTCTTTGGTTTGAAAACCGATATAGGTAAAAACAAGCGTTTCATTTCCCTTAGGCAGGTTTAGTCTGAAAACGCCGTTGATATCTGTGCTGGTGCCACTATTGGTACCTTTGATTTTAACTGTCACTCCTGGAAGCACCTCGCCCTTGGAGTCTTTCACTGTCCCGGTTACATTAATACGCGCATTCAGCGATTGTTCAGTCGCAATCATACGCGCCGCATTTGTAGCAAAAGAAGTATTTTGTAATACAAACAGACAGATCAAGATCATCGCCGGAACCTTAGTCCGCTGAAGGCTTGATTGTAAAAGTAAGTCCATAAAATATTTAGATTAATGTTAGTTATTCAATTCAATAATTGGGAGTAATTGATAATCAAGTACAAACTTGTTATTATCGGATGTAGAGTTCTATTTCATAATTAAATAATTTAAGTACACAAAAAATATACACAAGCGAGGCACAGACCGCACATGTTAATTGATTTTAAGAAAATTCGGGGGTTAGTTATTGCACAAATGTATTAAGTAGCCGAAAGGATATCCTGTAGTATTTTCTCATGAATATATACCATATTACCATTCAGCCTTCTTGTACGTAAGATTAATTAGTTTGTTGCCTTTCCTTCAACTTTTTTTCCCAATCTTCCCTGGCCTTCTTGGTCTCCACTCCTTCAGCTGATAGATAATTATTAATCTTTCCTTTAAACTTTCCAAACCAGGCATGCTTCTTTTCAGAAGAGCCCGCGTTCATCGCATATTCTCTGGCCTCTGTCAGATAAGCAAGGATCTGCTCTTTCTGATTTTCTTTCAGGTCAGGTAACATCTCCAGATATCCTTTGTACGTAATCGGAAGAACTGAATAGGTCATTCCGTCCTTTACCTTTTCGATTTGCTCCTTGCTCAGCTGCTTGCCAAGCTTAATCATATATTCGTTATGCAGGCGAGCCAATTTCGGGCCTGCTTCTGCCTCAATCAGGCTAACTTTAGACGCGCGTACATCCTTGTCTAAGCTCTTGTCAGCCTTTAAAGCCTTAATTTTCTCATCCCTTGAAGAATGGATATCGTTCAGCGCAATATATTGGTCCGCGATAATATCGCGGACCACATTTTTCTTTACAGTATCCTGAATGCCCAGCTTCACAGCTATCTTATCAGCTCTTCCTGTTATCACCTTTCTATAAGCAGCTCTTTCCGCTTCTGTACCCTGCTGCGCAACGCCGGCGGATACAAAACAACAGAACGCTAAAGCAAACAATATAAATTTTCTCATGATCATTATTTTTGAGAACCGTTAAAATCAACGTCTCCACAGAAATGAACTTCAATACCCAGTCCCGTCATCGCAGCGGCCTTTATACGGCAGATTTCCTGTGCCTTCTCTGCATCAGGAGCATACGCTACCTGAATATGGTTCGCTTTATGACGCGCCATCATCTGGTCACGCGTTACGCCTTTCAAAACAGCATGCATAACTGGCCACTCCGGGTTGGTTTCTGACCATATTTTCTGAGTCTCTTCTAAAGGAAGCGACACGGCCTCACCCACACCCAGGTCGCAATGAAGCTTATTGTCCATGACAAATACCCGGCTCCATACGATACTTCCCGGTTTGCTGATTCCTCTCAGCGTTCCACCGCCAAACGGGAAAAACATCGATGGCTGACGAATACTTGATGCTCCTTTATACCCATCAGTAAAGTGCGAGGCAGGTGCTGCCCCGGAAATCATAAACAACCATACAAACTCGTCAACGCCATTCATGTTCCGCTGTTTACCCCAGCGCAGGTCATGAAGCGTGTTCGATCCGTCCAATCCCAGCTGCTCCCATAAATGATAGGTAACATATCCGTCTATACCGGCACACTCGTCCACTTCATTGAAGTGAGGAAGAGCATGGCCCGCGTAAATCTCCTCTCCTGATTCGGATAGAACCGGTGGACGCAGTTTATTATTCAAAAGCCCTTCGGTCAGATCACTTGCTGCAGTAAGATCTTTCAAGCCCTGCTGATACTGGATACCGATGGTATCACAACCAAATTCTTCAGCGATCCGCAGCGACGCGATATACATCTTCAGCTGCTCCAGCGTTTGCTCTCTGGTCAGCTCGGTTTCCGGATTTTCACCCCATTCAAAAGTCATCCCCTGCTCAAGCAGCCAGTTCAAGGCTTCTTCGGCCTCGTCCACACTAACCTTTCTCATCGCCGCGAATAAGGCCGACTGACTGAGACGTTCCTTGAAGAATCCTGTGCGGTGCAAAAGATCATCCGGAACGATAGCATTATACATACCCATGCAACCTTCATCAAAAATGCCCATAATGCCTTTACGGCTTTTAAAGGCATCAGCGAAGTCCTTACCGACCTGCTCTTCAGCCTGAGGAATCTTTACCAGGCTATAGTCCTTCACATGACTTTGGTCATGTTTAATTGCTCCGGTTTCAAACCATTCTTTCAGCGAGCTTGTAAAAAAGGCGTCTTCGAACGTTTCACTCCAAAGTGAACTGTATGCTACACCAGCCTTACTTAATGAACCGTTCAGGTTCAACATACCTACCAGACCCGGCCATTGTCCGCTCCAGTTAGCTACTGTAAGTATGGGTCCTTTATGTGTGGTCAACCCTGAAAGCACATGATGGCTGTATTGCCAAACGCTCTCCGCTACAATGATAGGCTGTTCAGGATCAAGATTCCGAAAGACGTCCATTCCCATCTTCTGAGAATCAATGAAACCGTGTTTTTTTACTTCGTTATATTGATGAGCGCGTTTTACCGTCCATCCAAGCTTTTCAATCGCCCTGGCCAAGAGCTGTTCCATTTCGTTCTGAGTAGCCCAGCAATTTTGATTTGCAGCGATACGCAAGTCCCCACTTGCAACTAATAAAACTTCCTTATTTCCTTTCAACATTGTATAATTTTTATAGGTTCTTTATGAATTTATCAATAATAAAATGAGTCTGTTAGCAAACTCAAAACGGCCCATTTTCCGGCAGACTTAACTTTATTTGAAGTCGTTTAACTGCTGCCGGGTCCTACAAATATGCACCAGGCTGTAATAGTATTGTTGCAGCTTGTTATCCAGTTTTTATAGGATATTAGCATCCTAGATAGAAAAATTAATGTATACTTGCCGTAGGTCAGCAACGAGATAAACAAAGAGAAATGAAGCCGCTATTTCACAAAGTTCCCACCAAACTACAGAGCTCTTTCAGTATAAGACACGATGTAAAACCGAGGTTTGACACCATCTGGCATTATCATCCTGAACTGGAATTACATCTTACTGTAAGGGGCGAAGGTGTAAGATTTATCGGAGATAATATCAGTAACTTTTCTTCGGGTGAGCTCGCCCTGCTTGGCGAGAACCTGCCTCACACCTTTCGATGTAAAGACGAATACTTTGCTGCAAACTCCACACTCGAAGTGGAAGCTATCGTCATTCACTTCCTTCCCGACTGTTTAGGGAAAGACATTCTCCATCTTCCCGAAGCTTATCTCATCCCCAAACTGCTTGAAAAAGCCAAGCAAGGGATGATCATCAATGGCAAGGCGAAAGAAAAGCTCTCCGAACTGATGTTTTCAGCTATTGATGCCTCCGGCCTTGATAAGATCATCATCCTGCTCTCCATTTTAAAAATTCTTGCCGAGACCGAAGAATATAAAACCATCGTTACCGGTCAGCACACGGTAAACAAGTCCACCGAATCCGATACGATTCGTCTGAATAAGGTATATAATTATACCCTGACTCATTATAAGAAGGAAATCAGCCTGGAAGAAATTTCAGAAATCAGCAACCTGAGCGTGACCTCATTCTGCAGGTATTTTAAGTTGATGACTAAGAAAACGTATTACGACTTTCTGATTGAGATTCGAATAAGCCATGCCTGCCGTGCGCTTATTGAAGACAAACTACCTACTGAGGTAATTTGCTTTGACTGTGGGTTCAATAACGTATCCAACTTTTACAGGCATTTTAAGAAGGTAACCGGACTAACACCGCTGGACTATAAACGGCAATATCTTCAAAAAATATAGATCAAATTGAGGGGCTGAATGTAAAAGCGTAACATCCAAAATAGTGCCTCCGCACTCAACCCCTCGTTCTGCTATATATGAATGTCCAGTTCTAATTCCTGCTGCAAGTAGTTATAATCCTTAAACAACGTTTCAATCTCCTTGGTGATTGAACTGGTAAACTCCCCAACTTTCCGCCTCGTGAACGTGGAAATATTAAGACCTCTCTTCTGGAGGAAATATTTCGAAACGATCGGGTACACATTGTGCATAACATCCATGTTAGCGTTCAAGAACTGCTGCACCTTTTCCACTTCGCCGGCCATTGCTTCATTGTTATAGTTATCACACAACCATACAATCAGTTCAGGAAAATAATTGCCCTGGATGCATGACAAGCCAGAGGAACCCGCCTTAAGCGACTCAACCGCGTGTACCATATAGGCATCATACAAACCAAACTTAGCGCCTTCCGTAGCCTTCAATTTCGCCCTTACCTGTTCAATATCCAAACAGGTGTCTTTATGATAGATAACCCTCTTGGTATCAACAAAGCCCTTTAACTGTTCCGCTGAAAGCAGGCGCTTATATGGCACGGGACACTCGTAGAAGCCCAAAGGCACTCCTGGAGTCTGATCAATCAGATCAAAAACCCGCGAGTTAAAATACTCGTCAGAATCTGACTCCTCAGCCAGCAAACTGGTGATCACAATAACCGCTTCCGTACCGGTATCATTTACCCGCTTCACAAAATCTGCCTGCTTGTCGATAGCTCCACCGAATGTACCAGTCGCTATCACCGGTACCGCACCATTCACGGTTTTAATAATGTGCTTAATGGCATCTATACGCTCAACGTCTGAAAGTTCAAACATTTCGCTCGATAAGCAGTTGGCGAACAGACCAGCTGCCCCCGACTCCAGATAAACCTCTGTCAATCTGGTTAATGTATTATAATCAATATCTCCATTATCTTTAAATGGAGTGAGCATCACCGGGATGAAGCCCTTCTTTGAGTTGTCCATATATTCAATTAATCTTTTATACTATTGAGCGTCGTCTGAACCTTGTCAGCAGCACACCCACTAAGAAGATAGTGAGGGTACCTACCACAATGATCATATTATAATGAAGTGTATTGCGTAAATATTCGTATTCAACAGGGAGCAACGGTGAGAACGTCATCCAGATAATGACCAGAATGCCGATAATCGTTGCGATGATCGCTTCATGGTTTTTACTCTGCTTGCTAATGAGGCCCAGGAGAAATAATCCCAGCATGCCAGCAGCAAAGATCCCCGACAACTGCCACCAAACGTCAAGTATACTCTTCACTCCTATCATGGCTATTCCTGCCGCCATACCCAGTAAACCGAATACAACAGTCGAAGTATGGAGCACGAACATCGTCTGCTTCTCATTGATATTCTGTTTGAAATAACGTTTGTATATATCAACCGAGAAAACGGTCGCAGAGGCATTCATCCCTGAACTGATGGTAGACATGGCCGCTGATAAAATTGCGGATACGATCAATCCCACCAATCCTGCAGGGATCTTTGTCACCATGAAATGCGGCATTACCTTATCGCCATAATCTGCCGGCTGAAGTGTCGCCGCCATCTCTTTTATCTGAGCAGCTGACGAACCGATAGGAAGCCTTTCTAAAGCGACCTGCTGCTTAATTACCTCGGTGAACTCCGGATTGACACTGTAGTAAGCAAATAATGCAGAGCCTATAATGAAAAATAACAGAGAGGCAGGAACATAAAGAAACACGCAGAGCCACAATGATTTAGAAGCCTCCTTAGAGTTAGGTGCTGTATGGTAACGCTGAACGTAGTTCTGGTCCATACCAAAATTGTTCAGGTTGATAAAAAATCCATATAACAGCACCACCCAAAAGGACGACTCCACAAAGTTGAAGTCCCAACTCCCGAGACTGAATTTGTCGTTGGCTTTACCAATTTCCACAATAGAAGATACTCCGCCAGGCATACCATCAACAACCAGATAAAGTATCAGTACGGCACCAAGCGTTTTGATCACGCCCTGAACAACTTCTGTCCAGATAACGGCCTCGATACCTCCCAACACGGTGTAGATGATAATACATATCCCCATCACGATCATAATCATGGACATGGAATAGCCGGTCAGTGCCTGCAGACTAAGTGCGATACCGAAAAAGATCGATCCCATCCTGGCGAGCTGAGTAAGCAGAAAGCAAACCACCGCATAAGTTCTTGCCCAGGCACCGAATCGCTTTTCCAAATTGGTATAAGCGGAAATTTCGCCCGTATTCCGGTAAAACGGAACAAAATACTTCGAAGCCACCCAGGCTGCGAGCGGCATGGAAAGACTGAATACGAAAGCATTCCAGTTGTCGCCAAAGGCTTTCCCCGGAACACCCAGGAAGGTATTACTACTCAGAAAGGTAGCATAGATTGACATCCCAATAGCCCATCCGGGAATCGTACCGGAAGCCTTGGTGAAATGATCGGAACTTTTATTTTTCCTCGAAAAATAAAAGCCAACCAGAATCATTCCCAGAAGATAAATTGCTATAACAGCTAAATCAAATAATGGTAGGTTCTTCATATCAAAAGCCAAATAACTAATATTATTTGACTGGGTTAAGTTCGTTTGGAATAATCAGAGGAAACCCCTTTCAATGTCACAAATCTAGTCCCCAGCGCGTTGCCTTTACTATACCATTTTTTCTGAGTATTATAGGATATTATCAAGAAGTGGTTCCGCCGGCTCATTTACCCGCTTCGGAGGTGAAGCTCCTGGTTCGCCATGCCGATCCCATACGCAGATTAGTTCCATACGGGCACATACGGGTTTTTGCCGCATTTGCGGGCTACCGGTTCCTGGTCAGCCTCCCACCAGCTGGTAGCCAGCCAGTGGGTATAGCCACATTGCAGCCGCACTGCAGCCACGTTGTAGCCACGTTTTTACCAGAAAAGGTGGCTACAACGTGGGATGACCGTGGCTACAGTGCGGTTGCACCCACCAGCAGCCCCCTAGCTGCCCCCTGGGTACCCACCAGCTACCTTAATGATGCTTTTGCCCAATCCGCTCCAAAACAAGAAGGGGTTGTATCATGATTTATGATACAACCCCTTCTTGTTTTAATTTAGGTTGACGAACTATTGCACATCGAGTGCTGAGACACTGAGTCCCTCGGCATCAATAGCGATAACTCTGTACTTGTAGGTTCCCGCGTTAATCATCGATCCGGACGTTCCATTCAAGTAGTTCCATTTTCCCGGCTTGCTGGTGG
>NZ_JAZQRL010000028.1:0-198227 GCF_045629565.1 Arcticibacter sp. | reverse complement strand
GAAGGCAGCACAGAAAAGAGGTCTGATCTATTTGCTGCCGGCAGCCGGGAGGTGGCCTTTGCGGGAAGCCTTGGAAGAGGGAAATTCATTTTTGGACTGAAGGGTATGACACAGAATCTCACTTTCCGTTTATACGGGCCGTACCTGGCGACTCAGCCGATTGAAAATAGCAGCCGATTATTTTGGGAGGGCTCGTTTTCCGCAGAAGACCTTGTCTGCAAACTGAAAGGGAATTTCGGGTTGATTTGGGATGGCGACAGCCTGCAGTCTTGTGAAGGGGCAATGGGCGACTACATTGCTTATAATAATCCTCATAAGCTTTCACTTTATTTAGCAGCTTGCCTTCCTGTCATTGTGCCGGCGAAAGCAGCCCTCGCAGACTGGATTATCCGGCAGGGCCTCGGGATCGCTATTGAAAGCCTTTATGAACTGGAAGGGAAGCTTGCAGAGGTGAGTCCGGAACAGTACAATAGAATGATCCTTAATGCTTCAGCAATGAGCAGCAAATTGAAACAAGGATTCTATTTTAGTCGTGCACTGACTGCTGCGGAGGAGTATATACGGGGGGAGAATATGCCCAATAAAGTAGTGCAAGCCAAAGTGATCGTAAATGAAAAGGATATTAGTTAATCCAAACTTTGTATATATTATCGCTTTTATCATCCCTTTTGTGGTGTATTCCTTAGGATGGTCAACGCTATATCCGGAGCTCACAGGTAAGCTCTTTCTCTTCTATCTATTCACTTTCTCCGTGTGCCTGATGTTGGGCATACTGATGCATCGGGTGCGGCCTTTTCATTATAAAAGAGTGCCAGAGGCTTCATCAAATCTCTGGATCATCGGATTTATATTTTGCCTTTATCTGGTCGAGATCATTTATTCACGTTCCATCCCGCTGGTTGCGGTGTTAACGGGTACGTTTGATTACGAAACCTACTCGTTTGGCATCCCTGTCGTCCACACCTTCCTGATTTCCTTCAATACATTTTACTGCATCTATATCTTCCATCAGTATATATCAAACCGCGAGCGCAGGCTTTTAGGATTGTTTTTGTTGTCGGCAAGTCCTTTTCTTATTCTTATGTCAAGGTCGAGCATCCTTCACATCCTTCTGGGTATATTTTTCGTTTTCCTGTTCAGCAGAAAGTCCATATCGGCGGGACTCGTAGCCAAAAGCATAGGTTCAGTTCTTTTAGTGCTTTATCTGTTTGGCGTGTTGGGAGATATACGGACCGGAATGAATGACCCCACTTATATCCCGAGATCATCAGGTGCGACAGACGAATTTCTCGAAAGCAAAGTGCCCACACAGTTCTACTGGTCGTACTTATATATAGCATCGCCCGTAGCGAACCTGCAGAATAATATCAATTATACCCAAGTTCCGGAAGGTGGACTCAAAGACCTTGTACTGAATGAATGCCTGCCAAGCTTTCTAACCAAATTCATTGTTCCGCAAGAGGAGAGGGAATTCTATCAGATTAACCCGTTTCTGAACGTAGGCACTATATATGTGTTCAGCTTTTCCTATTTAAGATGGTATGGCATTTTCTTCATGTTCTTTTATTTCCTGGCGCTCATAAATTTTTACTATTATATGCTTATCAAGTCAGATACCTGGAGCGTGACGGGGCTGGCGATTCTCTGCAACGTTATTATATTCGCGAACTTTCATAATACTGTGTCCTATTCTGTCATAAGCTTGCAATTGCTATATCCACTTTTATTTTCCGCGATCAAATATCTTAAAGATAAAAGGGAGACTGAATTGTGGAGTAGGCCCTTATCTGAAGAAAGCCAACGGTAAATCAGCTTTACGTTTATCACAGGGGCTGTCAAGCTCATGGATTGGGTATTCAGCGGTTGATAAGTTTTTTTCCGGTAAATAGGAATTATGAATGAGAGTTGCCTCTAGCACGTTGGGAATGCTCTTGCCTTCATAGGAAAAAGGTTCACCGTAATTATTTCCGTGTATATGAATGAGCGTATGTGAGGTGGCCAGGTTCTCTATCGTTTCGATGACCTGATGGATGTATTTGTCGAGGTCATGGAACTCGATGATAAGCTGCACGACATTATCAAGTCGTTTGTAAATATCTGCATCTTTGAACACCGGATACTCAGCTCCATCGACGTCTATTTTGAGCATGAGTTTCTTGTCGGAAAGTTGATATTCGTCTATGTGAGTGGAAAACGTCTTGTAACTCGCGTTGTCTGTCTCAGAGATGCCCTCCTCAACGAATTTTATGCGATGATCGGGTAGTCGTTTTTCTTCTTTCATCCACTTCAGCAGCCAGCGCAGCTGTTTGACAGTGCTAAGGTAAGACCCTTGCCTGATCTTGTCCCTAAAAACGCGCGGATCTTTCATAGTAGGATCAAAGGCGAGTACAGGAGCCTTGGTTTTAATATTAAAGTCTTTTTCAAATTCGACATTATAACCCACTCCGTAGGTTACGAGCATATCTATGTCTTTCAAAGACGGCCCGTGAACGATGTAACCTCCGTCGAACTTGTTGCCCAGCCTTATAAGACCATCGATGCTGTAAGGGTGGAAAATTCCCAGTTGTGCTGTGTTTTTCATTTTTAAGTATTTGTTTTGTAGATAATTGTGAAATAAAAATAGCAAAAATGGTCGAAACAAAAGCATAGTAAACCGTGCTTTATATACGGCAGTCTACCTCTGCCGATGCCTTATCTCAACTTATCTACCAGGAAAGCGAGAGCCAGCATGTTCGAAGCAAAGAGCTGAAGTTCATTTAAGATTTACTGTAATTAGCGTGAAGAGCAATCGGGTTGAAGTGTATTTTGACGACACCATTTTTGTGCTGCAAAAAATAGGCGGTATTAGCATTGTATTTGCAGAACTGATCCAGCGGTTAAAAGCGAAGGCTGAACTGGGAGTGCATATGGTCATAACGGGAGACTCGTCGTCAAACTTGCTCTTCAAGAATATTGCAGGCGAGCTTGACAAGCATGCTGAACCGTTTAAGTTTCCCAGATCTGTGTTGCCCTTTATGCCTTTGTTGGCGAAGTTACCAGCTGGTTCTATTTACCATTCCACCTATCACAGATATCTCTATCAAAAAGGAGTTGCCAAGGTTCTTACGGTTCATGATTTGGGTTATGAGCACGGTATAATGCGTCATGGGGTTGCCCGCATGGTGCATCTTCACTTTAAGAAAATTGCGATAAGAAAAGCAGATGCCATTGTATGTGTATCGGAAAATACAAGAAAAGACCTGGAGTATTTCTATTCCAAGGAAGTAAAAAACAAACTTATAAGAGTGATCTATAACGGTCTTTCCGATGAGTTTCTGACTACAGCGGAGGTTGCCGGGAGCGCCCATCCTTATGTCCTTTATGTGGGGGCAAGACACCCGTACAAAAACTTTGAGATGATAGTAGATGCTGTAGCCAGGCTTGATGATTTTCGTTTGGTTATTGCAGGAGGAAAAGCTTTATCAGGAACCGAGCAAGAGCATCTGGAACGATGTCTACCGGGGCGATTTACAGTCCGCCCAGGCTTAGAAACAAGAGAATTACTGAAAGTCTACCAACAGGCTTTTTGTCTGGTTTATCCGTCATCATATGAAGGATTCGGCCTGCCTGTAATTGAAGCCATGGCTGCCGGATGTCCGGTAATCGCCTGCAACAACTCCTCCTTGCCGGAAATCGCGGGAGGGGCGGCATTGCTGATGGATGAGCCCACACCCGTAGCTATATGTCAGGCTATCTGTACACTGCAGAATAATGAAGTGAGAGCAGATCTTGTAGCGAAAGGAAAAGAACAGGCGAGGAAATTTTCGTGGAATACGACGGCAACTGAGTTAACAAAACTATATCAGGAATTAACACAATTGAAATGAACAGAAAGAAACGAATTTTGGTTACAGGCTCGTCAGGGCTCATTGGTTCTGAAGTATGCCGGCATTTTGATGCTTTAGGCTGGGCTGTTCATGGTGTTGACAATAATCAGCGGGAGGTTTTCTTTGGTCCGCAGGGTAATACCCGCTGGAACCAAAGGCGCTTAAGCAATAGCCTGAAAGCATTCACTCATCATGAGATAGACATTCGTGACCGGGAGGGGATCATCAGGCTGATTCCACAAGTAAAGCCTAATGCTATTGTACATACCGCTGCGCAACCTAGTCATGACCGTGCCGCCGAAATTCCCTTTGAAGATTTTGACACCAACGCTATGGGCACATTTAACTTGCTTGAAGCCACAAGAAGATATAGCCTTGAGACCCCTTTTGTTCATATGTCTACCAATAAGGTCTATGGAGATGCGCCAAATGAGATTGCGATGGTTGAGTTGGACCGTCGTTTTGAGTATGCCGACAGCACTTATTCAAACGGTATACCTGAGACTTTCCGTATTGACCAAACCAAGCATTCGCTCTTTGGGGCGTCGAAGGTTTCGGGCGATATATCCGTACAGGAATATGGCCGGTATTTCAACATGCCTACAGTTTGTTTACGAGGGGGATGCCTGACAGGACCAAACCACTCGGGAGTAGAACTGCACGGATTCCTGAGTTACTTGATCAAGTGTAACCTGGAAGACAAAGAATACACGGTATTTGGTTATAAGGGAAAGCAGGTAAGAGATAATATTCATTCGTTTGATGTAGCGTGTTTCATTGAGGAGTTTATTAGAGCGCCCAGGGTAGCTGAAGTATATAACCTTGGAGGGGGAAAAAATAATACCTGTTCTGTTCTTGAGGCATTTGATATGATCTCTGCTATTAGTGGTAAGCCGATGAACTATAAATATAGAGAGGAATGCCGGGTGGGGGATCATATTTGCTATTACAGTGACCTGAGAAAGATGAAAAGCCATTATCCGGATTGGGAGGTGACGAAGTCATTGCCAATGGTGTTTCAGGAAATATATGATGCATGGATCCGGAGAAAAAAAAGAGCCGCTTAAGGTTTTGATGTTTATATATGAAGCAGGATAGAGGTATAATTGTCAACATATTAAACAGGAACTACCCTCCATGCCCCGGTATAACGGGTGAGTCGGCTGCTGAGCTTGCTGCCTATCTGGTTGGTCGTGGATTGCTTGTTAACATTATCACTGTCGATGGAGAGTACCAGGGTGGTGGAGGTGAAGTTAAGTCCTCAGGAAATGTATACCGGATAAAGACCTTCTATAATGGAAAGAGTAAAGCGATGCGGCTCTTGTCAAATCTGTATGAAGGGTTTAGTATGGTATGGAAATCGCGCAGCTTTTCTCCGGATGTAACCATTTGTATGACTGATCCACCCCTGCTTAATATGTGGGCAGCAATACTTCTCAGAAAGAGGAAATGGATCTTATGGGCGATGGACCTTTACCCGGAAGCGTTTGCTGCAGCGGGACTTGTCAGTAAAGGAAATGTGTTTTATAAGCTGATTGATAAAATAGTCTTGTCTAATAAGCCTTCCCATATCATCTCACTAGGGCCTTATCAAAATGACTATTTGCATCAGAAGTATGGGAGGGACATTGCTTCAACCATCCTACCTTGCGGTGTATATAACGCCGCCGATCAAAATCATGTAGATTTTCCGTCCTGGGCAAAGGACAGAGACAAAATATATCTGGGTTACTGCGGTAATCTGGGCGAAGCACATTCATTGGAGTTCCTGATGTCGGTTATTGACTGTCTGGACCCAACGAGGTTTAGGTTGATTCTTGCACTTTATGGGGCTGGGGGAGCTAAGCTGGCTGCCTACGCAGAAGGGAAGCAGGGCGTTGAAATGGTTAGCTCAGTTAAAAGGGGGGAATTGAAGTATATTGATATACATCTTGCGTCGCTTAAAAATGAGTGGGTGAATGTATGTGTTCCTTCAAAGACGGTAAGCTCGGTTTGCTCCCATGCGACGTTTATTTATTGCGGGTCGGCGGAGTCAGATAACTGGGAATTGCTCAAGGGTGCCGGCTGGCTAATACCGGTGATGGATGATGTGAAAAGATCAGCTCAGGAGGTGCTTACCAGAATCTCGAAACAGGATATTGTC
This sequence comes from Arcticibacter sp., assembly GCF_045629565.1. Lineage (GTDB taxonomy): Bacteria > Bacteroidota > Bacteroidia > Sphingobacteriales > Sphingobacteriaceae > Arcticibacter. The sequence continues at coordinate 192,218 of NZ_JAZQRL010000028.1, read as the reverse complement.
GAGAAAAAGGGTTTGGCATCAGAGCTGGCAAAGGTCTTGCTTTGTAAAAAAGAAGCTGCATTTAAAAGCATTTACGAGGGAATTGTGGAAATTGCTCCTCGAAGTCGGTAATTCACCTGGGTGCAAAATATTTTTTTAGTTCACATTGATAAGGAAATGTTACCTTTACGGAATTTTCCAACAAAGTTATTGTAGGACTATCTATAAAAGAAACAGTGTTGAACGTGAAACCTATTTACCTATTTATCCTTGTCTTTATCATGAGCTTTGCCGCTCCGGCCATGGCTCAAAATAGCCAAAATTTTAGTGATATCCGGGTTGATGAATTGAGTGATGCTCAGATTCAACAGTTTATAAACCAAGTCGAGTCCAGTGGGCTCTCGGAAGCTCAATTGGAGCAGGTTGCTCAGGCGAGGGGAATGAGTGCTACGGAGGTTCAGAAGTTGAGGCAGCGAGTTGATAAGTTGAAAGTTAAAAATACTGGCAATTCTGAACCCAAGAAGGGGAATCAAAACCAAGAGCAAGAAGACGGCTTTTCTGGTCGTACCTACTCTTCGAGTGACCTGGACACCAGCAGAGTGGCATTTCAAAAGAACAAGGAGAAGATGGCCAGAGATGCGTATGGAAACCTCATACCAAAAGTATTCGGGTCTGACTTGTTTAATAATGGTGATATCAGGTTCGAACCGAACCTTCGAATTGCGACACCTAAGAGCTATATTATCGGACCTGATGATCAGCTATTGATCGACTTAACGGGCGACAATGAAGCTAGTTATAAATTACCTGTAAGTCCAGATGGAACGATCCGTCTTCAGTATGTGGGACTTGTATCGGTCGGAGGCTTGTCGATTGAACAGGCTACCTCCAAAATTCGGTCAGCGATGTCAGGAACCTACCCGGGCTTAAGAAACGGGCGTACGAACGTTGCTATTAATCTGGGTAATATAAGAAGTATTAAAATCACATTGCTTGGTGAAGTAGTGAGACCGGGTTCTTATACCTTATCTTCTTTGTCAACAGTATTTAATGCCTTGAGTGCTTCAGGAGGACCTAATCAGAATGGATCGTTCAGAGATATCCAAGTAATAAGAAACAATAGGGTAATCGCAACCATTGACGTTTATAACTTTCTGTTAAAGGGAATCCAGGCAGGTAATGTTAGACTCCAGGACCAGGATGTGATAAATATTCCTGTTTACAAATCTCGTGTAGAGATGTCGGGAGAAGTGAAGCGTCCCGCTTTGTTCGAAGTTCTGGAAAGTGAATCATTGCAGGATGTGATTAATTTTGCGGGTGGTTTTACCAATAAGGCCTATACAGCGAATATTAAAGTTTTACAAAATACAAATAGGGAGCGACGCATTTCTGACGTCAGTTCGGAATCTTTTAGTTCCTACAAGCCTCTTAATGGAGACAAATTTGTAGTGGAAACTATCTTAGAAAGGTTCGCGAACAGAGTAGAAATAGAAGGGGCAGTGTTCCGTCCGGGGCAGTATGCTTTAGAGGATGGCCTTACGTTGAAACAGTTGATACAGAAAGCAGATGGTTTAACTGAAGATGCCTTCATGAATCGTGGCTACATATCAAGATTGAACACCGATAATACACTTGCATTGCTTTCTTTTGATGTTAGTAAGGTTCTTGCCGGTACTGAGGCTGATGTTGCATTGAGACGAGAGGATAAAGTTACGATCTCATCCATTTTTGATTTGAGGGAAGAATATAAGGTTGACATTAAAGGAGAGGTAAGAGAGCCGGGGACATTTGAGTACGCAGAAGGGATGACCGTTGAAGCGTTGATTCAAATGGCTGGAGGTTTTAAAGAGGGAGCGACACCAAACCGGATTGAGATTGCCCGTAGGATACGCAATAGCGATGCCCTATCGGCATCGGCGAAGACTTCCGAAGTTATTACTGTTAGTATTCCAAGCGACTTGAAACTGCAGAGTACACCAATTTTGCTTCAGCCCTTTGATATTGTCTCAATAAGGAACTCACAAGGATATCAAATTCAGCAACAGGTGCGCGTAGAGGGGGAAGTGCTTTATCCGGGTATTTATACGATAACCAGAAAGGATGAGCGAATTTCTGATATTATAAAGAGAGCTGGAGGATTAACCGCATTGTCCTTTGTGGAAGGGGCGTCTTTGAAGAGACCGGGTGTTGAGGACGACACAAAGTCGGGGTCGAAAGATGCTTCCGAAAGCAAAGAGGAGGAAATGCAGAAGTTAGCGAATTTGAAACGACTGCAAGGTCAGGGTGTTCAGGATACGGCGCAAGTGGTACAAGACGTGAAGGCTGTGGGTAGCGACCTCGTCGGTATTGATCTTAAGAGAATATTAAAGAAGCCGGCGTCTAAGTTTGACCTTATATTAGAGGATGGTGACATCATACGTGTACCTAAGCAGCTTCAAACAGTCAAAGTTACAGGAGAGGTACTTAGGCCGATAAATATTGTTTACCGTCCTGGTAGAAGTATGAAACAGTATATTAATGGAGCAGGTGGATATACGTATAATGCCAATAAGCGGGGTGCTTATATTCAATATGCGAACGGATCTGTTGATGCTGTAAGTAAGGTTTTGTTCTTTTCCAATTATCCCCCTGTTAAGCCGGGCGCCGAGGTATTTGTTCCAAAAAGGGCGCCTAGGGAGAAGATGAATGTGCAGGGCTGGATAGGAATAGGGACAGCTGCGGCCTCTTTGGCAGCGATAATTGTAAGTTTATTCACTAAATAGGTGCTGACTGATTTCATGGTTAATTCGAACGAATCAAATAAGCGAACATCCTCCGAAGAAATGTCTCTAAAGGATCTGCTCTTCAAAATCGGCGTTTGGTATAAATATTTGCTATCTCAGTGGATAGTTATATTCGCGATAGGACTTTTAGGAGGACTTATTGGTATGATGTATGCTTACACAAAAAAAACAGTATATACAGCAACTACAACATTTGTTCTAGAAGATAGTGAAAGTAGCGGAGGATTGAGTCAATATGCCGGTTTAGCCTCTATGGCAGGAATTGATCTAGGTACAGGTGGAGGGGGAGTTTTTAAGGGCGATAATATCCTAGAGCTATATAAGTCGCGAACGATGATCGAAAAAGCATTATTGACAACAGTTGAGTATGGTGGAAAGAGACAGCGACTAGTAGAAAGGTATATTGATTTCAATCGATTAAGAGAGCGTTGGAATAACCCGCCTGAACTTAAGCGAGTTCAATTTTCAAGCGATGATGACCAATATGATAGCCAGAGTTCTATCCGTTTGCGGGACAGCGTATTAAGCGTAATAGTGAAGGATATCAGAAATAACTATCTCAAGGTTGTGAAGCCTGATAAGAAACTAAGCATAATAAAGGCTGATGTAGTCTCCCCGGACGAGTTTTTCTCGAAGACATTTAATGAACAAATTGTAAAGAATGTAAATGATTTTTACGTTCAAACCAGAATCCAGAAATCGTCGCATAATGTTTCAATTTTACAACAAAAGGCCGACTCCATACGTGCACTAATGAATAGTGATATTTACCGAGCGGTAGAAATTGCGGATGCTACTCCAAACTTAAACCCGACACGTCAAACGCAAAGATTAGCTCCGGTTCAGCGGTCACAGTTTTCGGCAGAAACCAACAAAGCAATATTAGCTGAATTAGTGAAGAACTTGGAAATGTCTAAGATAGGGCTTCGTAAAGAGACCCCTTTGGTGCAAATAATTGATTATCCAGTCTTCCCATTAGATAGTGAGCATCCGAGTTACTTGAAGAGTGTATTGATAGTCGGGATGTTATTTATGTTTTTGACTATGATAGTTTTATTAATGAAGAAAATTTTCTCAGATATATATATAAGCAGGGATGTCGTTAAGTAAAGTAAAAATTTTAGAGCTGCCCAAAATTCTTGACGAGCGAGGTAACTTGTCATTTCTCGAAGAGGGCAAACAAATTCCTTTTGAGATCAAGAGAACTTATTGGATATATGACGTTCCTGGAGGAGAAACTCGGGGAGGACATAGTTATAAGGAAAACCAAGAGATTATCATAGCCTTATCAGGTAGCTTTGATGTCGTATTAAATGATGGTTTCGATTCAAAAGTTGTTTCGCTTAATAGGTCATACTACGGCATATATGTTCCCTCGGGAATTTGGCGACACATGGAAAACTTTTCGACTAATGCGTTGGCGATGATTATATCGTCAACTTATTTTGACGCCAATGACTACATCAGAGAGTTTGAGGAATATAAGGGTGAGACATTAAAAGTTTGAAATGAATAAGTCAGTATATCAGTCGTCTCTTTTCCATTTACCGAAGGTTAAGAACCGGGCAGGGAATATAACCCCCGTTCAAAACAATATAGAGATACCCTTTTCTATACAGCGGATATTTTACCTCTATGATATCCCGGGAGGAGAATCTAGAGGTGCGCATGCTCATCGAGAGTGTCATCAGTTTTTAATAGCTGTAAGTGGAAGCTTCGAAGTTATTTTAGACGATGGAAGTACAAGAAAGCAAGTACAATTGAATCGACCTGATATAGGGTTGCATATTCCTCCCGGGATTTGGGCTTCGGAAATCAACTTTTCCTCTGGTTCGATTTGCTTAGTGTTGGCTTCTCATAAGTATGATGAAAGCGATTATATAAGGGATTATAACGTCTATCTAAAATTTGTAAATGCCTAAACAAATACATCCATTGTCAGATGTCCATAGTGAAAACATCGGTAACAATACGCAGATTTGGCAGTTTTCTGTTGTACTTAAAGGAGCGATTATAGGCGATAATTGCAATATCAATTGTAATTGTTTCGTGGAGAATGATGTTAAAATCGGAAATAACGTAACGATCAAATCTGGTGTTCAGATATGGGATGGTATAACAATTGAGGATAATGTTTTTGTTGGGCCGAACGTGACTTTTACAAACGATCTGATTCCTAGGTCTAAAGTATACCCACTTAGGTTCATGAAGACAACTATTAAAAAAGGTGCTTCTATAGGAGCCAACTCGTCAATTATTTGTGGGATAACAATAGGTGAGAATTCATTAATTGGTATCGGGAGTGTTGTTACTAAAGATGTCCCTCCCTTTACTGTATGGTATGGTAATCCTGCTCGTCAAGTTGGCAGAATTAATTTGGAAGGTAAAATAGAAAAATTTTAACGAGTATGATAAAGTTTCTTGATCTCAAAAAGATCACTCAACAACATGATGAAGAAATTAAGACTGCAATAGGTCGGGTTGTTGACTCTGGTTGGTATTTGCAAGGAATGGAAAATCAATCATTTGAAAAAAACTACTCTAAGTATATCGGTACAAATTACTGCATTGGAGTGGCAAATGGATTAGATGCTTTGCGGTTAATATTGAAAGCCTACATCGAAATGGGGGTGATGCATGAAGGAGATGAAATTATTGTACCCGCCAACACCTATATTGCAACAATACTAGCGATCACAGACAATGATTTGGTGCCAGTGTTGGTGGAACCATCGATTGAGTCGTATCAAATGGATGAAAATAGGATAGAGGAGGTAATTACACCTAAAACAAAAGGGATAATCATCGTTCACTTGTACGGTCAATGTGCGTATTCTGAGAAGATCAAAGAGATTTCTGAACATTTCGGATTGAAACTCATAGAAGATAATGCGCAAGCCCATGGCTGTCTGTTCAATGGAAAGAAGACGGGCTCTTTAGGAGATGCTTCTGGACATAGCTTTTACCCCGGGAAGAATTTGGGAGCTTTAGGAGATGCAGGCGCTGTAACAACAGACAACGAAGAACTTGCTCAAACTGTTAGAACTCTCGCTAATTATGGGTCAAGCCAGAAATATGTATTCGAATTTCAAGGATTAAATAGCAGGTTAGACGAAATTCAAGCTGCTGTTTTGAACGTGAAGCTGAAATATCTAGATAGAGACACTATAAGAAGAAAGCAGGTTGCAAAAAGCTACCTTGAGAAAATAAAGAACGAAGATATAGTACTGCCAAAAGTGGAGAGTTTCGACTCAAATGTATTTCATATTTTTCCAGTTCGGACTAGTAGGAGAGCAGATTTACAAAACTACTTGGCGAATAGGGACATACAAACGTTGATACACTATCCTATCCCTCCGCATTTACAGCAGGCATATAAAAATTGGAGCAAAAAAGATCTGCCTATCACTGAGCAAATACATCGCGAGGTCTTAAGTCTACCCATCAGCCCAGTTATCTCCGACGATGAGGTGAACAACGTAATTGAGGCCCTTAATTTGTTTAAGGGGTAGTATTAATATTTTCTATGTTATAAAGTTGAAACTTTTACAGACAACCTTCTTTTCAGCCATAATTACTTTTATAAAGTTGAGCGCCGGATTTATTTCCAACAAGGTTGTTGCTATGACGCTAGGTCCAGGTGGGGTCGCTGTCATCGGCCAGTTTGCCAATTTCATATCTGTGATGTTTACCTTTTCGAACGGTGCAATAAATGCAGGAATAGTTAAATATGTTGCGGAGTATGATGAGGATAGAAGGGAGAGCGCGTTATTATTAAGTACCGCATTGAGAATAAGTGTCGTATGCTCTATATCATTAGGGGCGCTTCTGTGGTTGTGTGCTCCGATAATTGCGCATCACTTATTGATGGACGAGTTTGTCGATTGTATTAGAGTCCTTGGCTTAACCATTTCTCTGTTCAGTATAAACTCCTTCATTCTTTCTGTTCTTAATGGAAAAAAGGAAATATCGAAGTATACAATTGTTAATACGGTTGGCACAATGATAGGTCTGGTACTTACCTTGTATCTTGTCATCGAATACAAGCTATCAGGGGCATTGTACGCCATGGTTCTTTCACAAACACTAATAGTTTTTTTTTCTTTGTACCTGGTCACAAAGTGTAATTGGTTTAGTTGGGAAATTTTCAAATTGAGGTTCGACACAGAAGTTGCGAAAGCCTTATTCAGATATAGTTTGATGGCGCTAGTGTCTGTAGTAACTGTCCCAGTGTCACAAATGTTTTTACGCAATTATGTGATCGATACAATGGGTATTTCCGAGGCTGGCTACTGGCAAGGTATGATGAGAATTTCTGATAGTTATTTGTTGATAATCACTACATCACTAAACACCTACTATCTGCCTAAACTAGCCTCATTAAAGCAGGATTCAGATATTGGAAAAGAGATACTTTTAGGTTATAAGTGGATTTTGCCGATTGTGGCTATAGGTTGTGTGTCTGTGTATTTGATGCGCACTTTCATAGTACGACTGTTATTTACAGAAGATTTTCTCCCGGTTCGAGAATTGTTTTCTTATCAACTCTTAGGTGACTTTTTTAAAGTTGCGGCATGGATATTGGCATATTTAATGCTTGCTAAAGCTATGACTAAAGTATATATCATAACGGAAATAATATTTAGCATAATTTACGTGCTTCTAAGCGTATTTTTATCTGCATTTTTCGGCCTTAAGGGACTTACTATGGCATTTGCTTTAAACTATTTTGTCTATTTTTTGATGATGATGGTGTTTTTTAGGGGGATTTGGAAAAAAGGATATGAAAACTAGAAATAACATAAAATCAATAACATTTTTCTATCCAAGCAAAGTTATCGGGGGGGCGGAATTTCTATTCCTAAGAATAGCGGAATATTTAGTTCATAATACAAATCTATCTATATATATTATAGATTTCAAGGACGGCTTCCTAAGAAAAAGGGCATCGTTAGCAAAAATTAGCTTTATTGAATATAATCTCAATAGAAATGTTATAATAGACTATGATACCTTTATTATAACACCTTTGAACCATATATTTGATGTATATAATTTCCAAGTCAAGTCCTCTTATTCTGTGCGAGTGCTTTTCTGGTCGATTCATCCGAAGCATTTTACGAATTTCTATTCAACTCTAAGGCGTATTGGAATTGGGGAAAAGAAGATGCAAAAAACCTCGGCTGGTTTTAAAGCCTTAATTGAGAGAGGATCGTTAGTGTTTATGGATTATCCAAATTTCAAGGAAAACTCAGATTTTTTAGGAATTGGACGTCTGGATCCTATGCCCTACTTACCAATATGTTGCCCATCCTATGGAGACATTTCGGAGCCGACGGAACGTTTTGAAAAGCAGAATCATATTATTAACTTTTGCTGGTTAGGCCGAATCGCTAATGACAAGGTGGGAGCTATTATAAACTTAATAACCCATATGGAGCAACTTCCCGAAGGTAGACGAAATAACATTGTATTTCATATTATTGGAAGTGGAGAAGCTGAAACTGCTTTAGCGAATAGATTGACTAGAACGAATGTAAAGATTCATCGTTTGAATAAGCTAGTTGGCGAGGAACTGAATAAATATCTGATTGAAAACATAGATGTTGGTTATGCTATGGGTACATCATCATTGGAATTTGCAAAGCTGAAAATTCCCGTCATTTTAGCGGATATGATTATAGGTAATCCAGTTACCGATAACAAATTCAATTGGCTATATGAGACGCAGGAATATTCACTTGGTAGTTATTACGATGAAGCCACAGAGAGAAGGCATTCATTAGAATATATTCTGAATGAGTTATCTAGTAAATTGAGCTACGGTCGTGAAAGCAATCTCTGCTATGAATATTTTAGTGCGCATCACACAATGCAAGCCGTTTCATCAAAGCTGTTGTCATATCTGGATAAACCAGGCTTAGCAGCCTACGACGATGAATCGTTAAGAACAATATTCTATTGCTTCAATCCTCTATACTTTAGGATACTTAAGCGAATCAAGTCCCTTTTAATAAGGTAGTCTAAAGATGCTCTACTTCATACTATTTTTTGGATTAGCACTTCTAAGCCTACTAGATCTATTGAGGTTGGAGAAACGAGTACGAATGCTCTTAGGAGGGTTAGTTATGTTGCTATTCATGATTCTTGGTACCATCAAATGGGAAACGGGCACAGATTGGCTAAACTATCATGATTTTTTCACCGATAAAGCGACATGGGACGAATTTAATAATGGCGACTTTGAATTAGGTTACACTGCTCTAAGTTACATCATTAGAGGTATTTCTGGAAGTTACACATTGTTTCTCTCCGTATTTATCTTTTTAGTTCTAATTTTTAAGTTTCTGTTTTTCTGCAGTACACGGTTTTTGCCTCATTTGCTGATCACGCTTTTACTATATTATAGCTTCTTTATTGGGGATGTATTTGCTACCAGACAAGCATTGGCAATTTCAATTACTTTATATAGTACTAAGTATATATTAAGTAGACAATTACCGCTTTTTGTCTTGACTGTATATATTGCTTGCTTGTTTCACGTTACAGCGCTAATTTTCCTTCCCGCATATTTTTTATATAGCTTTACATTTTCACGGAAGACTTTACTTTTTGGTTTGGCCTCGTCAGCTCTTTTGGGCTTCGTATTGTCGTCATTACCAATAGCAAGTATGATTTCACAAGCTCTTGCACTTCAGGGGAGGCTTGGAGAGCGACTTGATATATACAGTGTTTTATCCGACCAGGGTGATGACCCAACTGGGAGTTCAATAGATCCAAAAGTATCATATATTTTGGCTTTATCTCGACGAGTAGTTATTATTTTGCCAATTGTAGTGGTGCTTAATCAATTACGTGCAAGGTTTCCACACTCAAATGTATTAGTTAATATCGTTGTTTTTGGGAATATGCTTTATCTCATCTTGACGCCAATCCTTCCCGTGATGAAGAGGGCAACGGCCTACTACGATGCTTATGAATTGATCCTATTGCCCAGCCTTGTGCTACTTCCTAAAAGTAGGTGGATGCAATATTTAATTTGGTTAGTTATCACAATTTATTCGCTTTCAAAGTTAACATCCGTATTGTTGCATTTTTGGGATCTATATACTCCCTTCAATACGATATTTGACAGTCCCATAAACCGAAATTTAAGATGATTGAGAAGCTCTTATTCGTTTCCAGAGATTTTGATGAAGCCAGCGGGGGCTCAGCGGTTACTAAGAGAAATTTAAGTATGTGCAGGGAGATTTTTGGCAGTGGCAATGTAACCGTTTACTCAATATCCAAGGCAGATTCGAGGTATAGTATTTTAATACAAAATATGTTTGGCTTTATAGGGGGGTTATCACCTCAACATATTGCCGAAATAGTCAAGCTACTTAGTCGTAATGACATGCTTATAACACATGTTTTTATAGACACTTCGTTGATGGGGCGCCTTGCTGAAGTAATCAAGAAACGCCGGCCCGAGGTTAAGGTGGTGGTCTTTTTTCATAATGTTGAATCACTCTATTTTTTATCGTTAAGAAAGACCACAAATAAAATTTGGCACTTATTGAGTGAGCACGCGAGCGCGCATAATGAAAAGAATGCAGTCAGATATTCAGATGCCATTATTACTCTGAACTCTAAAGATTCTAATGAGCTAAATGCACTTTATAATCGCCTAGCTGACCTTCAACTACCCACATCATTTAAGGATCAGTTTCGTGAGGAGAAAGCTCTGAATGTTGGAACCAATAAAGTTTGCAAGTTGCTTTTTGTTGGGTCTTATTTTTTCGCCAATGTCCAAGGCATCCTCTGGTTTGTTGAAGAGGTTATGCCAAAGCTCAACAATGTTGTTTTAAAGATTGTAGGAAAGGGATTTGAAGCAATGTCTATCACAACACAACATAACACTGTAGAAGTTGAAGGATATTGTCCATCCTTGGAAGATCATTATTATGAAGCAGACTTAGTCATTTCTCCGATATTCGTTGGTGGAGGTATGAAAACTAAAGTTGCAGAGGCGCTAATGTTCGGCAAGACAATCATAGGCACTTCGGTTGCCTTTGAGGGGTATGAGTTAGACGGCTCTGGATGGGGAGTTATGACAGATACAGTTGACGGATTTGTTAGCTTTATTAATAATTACGACTTTAGTGCCAGCAAGGTAAATTATAGATCCAGGGAAATATATATGTCTAAGTACTCATTTCAGCGATCAGTTGAGTTGTTTAAATCACTAAAAATAGGTGATTCGGTTGATAGGCTATAAAAATTGGGAAAATATCTTATGTCTAGTAATGGTTATTTAGTTTCGGTGGTAATCCCTATGTATAACTCGGAATGTTCGATAGAAAAAGCATTAGCTTCTATCACCAACCAGACGTGTAAGGTTTTCGAGATAATTGTAGTAGATGACGGTAGCACCGATCGCTCCAGTTACCTTGTTGAGAAGTTTTCGCAAAGTCATCCCGAGTTTAGAATTAAATTGTTAAAAAAACTAAATGGGGGAGTCTCTAGCGCTAGAAATATTGGAATGATGGAGAGTCAGGGAAATTTCATTGCTTTTTTGGATTCTGATGACGAATGGCTACCGCATAAAACACAAGTTCAAATTGATATTTTAAAGAAGGACGCATCTCTTGCCTTCATTGCTGGTACAACATTTTATCCCATTGAGAGCATGAGAGGGCGTTTGAGAGTAGTCACATTGAATGATCTTATTTTTAAAAACTACTTTCAACCTTCTACTGTCATTATGAGAAGAAAAGTGTACGAGGAGGTTGGGAGCTTTAATGAATCACAACGATTTGCTGAAGAAGGCAATTATTTTATGCGTGTAGCCCATAAATTTAAATGTGCTCTGCTATATGAAAAACTCATTATTTACGGGAATGGGAAAGAGGGTTTTGGGAGTAGTGGACTAAGCGCGAATTTATGTGAAATGGAGAAAGGAGAACTTCTTAACTTGAAATTTGCTTATACAAATAGTTATATAAGTTTCGCAAAATATTCTATTGCAGGGCTTTTTTCTCTTGCGAAATTTGTGAGACGGGTCATTATCGTAAAAGTCAGAAGAGTGTGATACATAGGTACGGAGTTATAGGAACTATTAGAATGTTTATTTCTATAGTATATACAAAATTGTTTTATCCTAGTGCAAGGATACTTAGGCTTCCTATAGACATTAGAAACCGCGGCAGTATAGATTTTGGGACTAGACTTACTACGGGGATAGGGTGTAGAATTGAAGCGTATCCTATTAAGAATAGAAAATGTTTGTTCATAGGGAGTGACGTTCAGATTAACGATTATGTGCACATAACTGCAATGCATCACGTCCATATCGGAAACAATGTACTCTTAGCCAGCAAAATCTATATTTCAGATTGTTCTCATGGGAGTTATGCTGGAAGAGACGACGATAGTCATCCAGATACTCCTCCAGTTAAGAGGAACTTAGTTGCTAAAAAGGTAGTAATACATGAAAACGTATGGCTAGGCGAATTTGTTACTGTGCTCCCAGGTGTTACAATTGGAAGAGGAACAATTGTCGGGGCAAATTCAGTCGTCACCAAAGACTTACCTTCTTACGTGATTGCCGTGGGGGCGCCGGCAGTGCCAATAAAAAGATTTAATTTTAGAGAAAATAGATGGGAGATTATTAAAAATGAAACATAATATATTAGTTACAGGAGGTGCGGGATTTATTGGAAGCAAACTATCATTTAAATTGTTAGCAAAGGGATATAACGTGACTGTCTTGGACAGCCTGTCGCCGCAAATACATGGGGACGATCCAAAGTCGACATCCGTGCTTTTTAGAAGTATAATTGATTCTGTGAGTTTTATACATGGATCAGTAACTAACCGAGCAGATTGGCAGCGGGCAATTGAAGGGCAAGATATAATTGTGCATCTAGCAGCGGAGACAGGTACAGGTCAATCAATGTATGAGATAGAAAAGTATGTAAACGTAAACGTTAATGGTACTGCAATTTTACTGGATATTTTAGCTAATCAGCGGCATCAGGTAAAAAAGCTGGTTGTAGCATCATCTAGATCTATATATGGAGAAGGCAAGTATAGGAGTGAAAAGCTTGGCGTTGTGTATCCTAATCACCGAAAAGCTGATGACATGAAGTTGGGCGACTTTGACGTGAAGTATCCTGGATGCGATGAAGTATTAGAATTGCTAGCGACGGATGAGGATTCGAAAATTCATCCTTCATCGGTATATGGAATCACTAAGCAAAATCAGGAACAAATGATTATGACGGTATGCCCGACCTTAGATATAGCCGCAGTAGCTTTTCGGTACCAGAATGTTTATGGGCCAGGCCAGTCATTGAAGAATCCCTATACTGGTATTCTTTCTATATTTTCAACTCAGATAAAGAATGGGAATCAAATTAATATTTTCGAGGATGGAAAGGAAAGTAGGGACTTTGTTTTTATAGATGATGTTGTTGACGCCACAATCCTGGGGATTGAACAAGAAGCAGCAAACGGTGAAGTTTTCAATGTTGGGCGAGGTGTCGCAACTGACGTTATTACTGTCGCGAAATCACTTATTGAAAATTATAATATTCATGTTCCAATAAATATCAGCGGCAATTATCGGTTGGGAGATATAAGACATAATTATGCGGATATTTCTAAAATAAAGTCTCTTTTAGGTTTTGAACCTGCATTCTCATTTGAAGACGGGATAAGACAGTTTTGTGATTGGGTAAACCAGCAAGCAATCGAAGAAGATAATTATTTCACCTCTATCGAGGAGATGAAAAGTCGGGGATTATACAAATGAGTATGAACGAACTTTTTGAAAAAAACATACTTTTGTTCTGTCCCTCGTTCTTTGAATATGAAAAGTATATTACAACAGAGTTAGAGGATTTGGGTGCAAGGGTCTTCAGGTTCGACGAAAGACCGGCTAATGATTTTTTTACGAAAGCTCTAATTAGGGTCGACAAGAGAGTCATCTCTAGGAAGGTTGTACGGTACTATAGCGAAGTGCTGATGGAAATGCGTCATTTGGGCGTACATATTGATTATGTTCTTTTTGTAAATCCAGAGGCTGTGGACGCCTCTATTTTAAATGAGATAAAAACCATTTACAAAGACGCCCTGTACATTTTATATATGTGGGACTCATTTAGAAACAAAAAGAAAACTAAAGAGTTGCTACCTTTTTTTGATCTTAAATATACTTTTGATCCTGAAGATGCAAGGATGTATGGCCTACAGCTTCGCCCTCTGTTCTTTATTAAGCCATACTCTTTTGCCCGTAGCGTCCAAAATTACGACCTGTTATTCATCGGCACGGCACACAGTGACAGGTACGAATTCGTTAAAAAACTTGTCGCAAGAACAAAGAAACAGTTGGTTATAAAATCTTATTTTTATTTGAGTAGTAGGATTCTTTTTCTTGTGAAGAAGCTGCGTGATATTAGCTTTTGGAAAGTGAGGTATAGTGATATCTCATATCGTGCATTAAGCCATTCAGAAAATGCGAATTTAATGCATCAATCAAAAGTTATCTTAGACATTAACCATCCTCAGCAATTAGGCCTTACTATGAGAACTTTCGAGACTATTGGTTCTCAGAGGAAATTGGTCACAACAAATGCTGATATTAGAAATTATGATTTTTACAATGAAAATAATGTTCTGATCTTAGACCGTGAAAATCCTGTGATTGACGAAGCATTTTTTGACAAACCATTTTTACCTTACTCTTCGGATATTTTATTTAAGTATAGCATCAAAGGATGGATATTTAGCTTATTTAACTTGGGAGACCTTCATAAAACCTCAGAAGCGAAGGTTATTCAAGCGTAAGATAAAGCGAAGTATTATGTGTACATTTGTCTGCCTTGTCATCCGAATTTAATATGTATGAACGATTTTGAAGTGAGTTTTACGCTCAGTTTAAAACAAATTACGGGAGCTAAATGTATCATTTGTTTATGAAGTCGCGTATTCCAATAAATAAAAACAAACGCACAGCTCTATATTGATTGCAGACTCCTCTCTAGACATCTATGCTGATATGAAGACAAATTTATTGATATATATCACAAGCCTTTTAACTGTTGTGTTATCCATCGGACCTTTAATAACAATTGCCATTCGCAAACGCTTATTTGATGCTCCATCCGAAGACCGAAAAATTCATAAGAGAATAGTTCCAAATCTTGGAGGACTTGCCATATTTTCGGGTTTCCTTTTTTCCCTGGCAATTTTCATCGACCTATCAACTCTCAAAGTAGCAAATTATCTATTGAGTGGAGGAATCGTCATTTTTATGATAGGTCTGAAAGATGATATCATAGGAGTCGATCCGATGAAGAAATTTATTGCGCAATTCACTGCAGCTTTCATAATTACGATCATGGCTGATGTCAGAATCATGGATTTAAGTGGCTTCATGGGAGTTTATGAATTAAGTTATCCATTCAGTATATCGCTAAGTGTTTTAACCATCGTTGGGGTAGTAAACGCATACAATTTAATAGATGGAATTGATGGTTTATCTGGAACGTTAGGGCTGGTTTTTTCACTGGTTTACGCATATCTTTTTTATGTAGCTGGAGAGCTTGGGTGGACATACGTCTGTCTTGCATTGGCCGGATCGTTAACTGGATTTCTTATCCATAATATTTCCCCAGCGCGGATTTTTATGGGTGATTGCGGCTCTCTTATGGTAGGTTTTTTAGGTGCTGTCTTGAGTATCCAGTTCATAAATACGTCTTCTGACGGCATAATAAATCTTGGTTTTACGTCAATAACATCCGGACCTGCCCTAGCTATGGCTATCGTCATCTTGCCGCTCTTTGATACGCTTAGAGTTTTTGCTATCCGCATCGTGAATAATCAATCCCCTTTCAAAGCCGACAGAAATCATTTGCATCATAGAATGTTGGCGTTGGGTCTAACCCATATGCAAGCGACGGCAGTTCTTTCTCTGGTGGCTGTACTATTCATTGCTACAGCGTTGGTTTTTCAGAGTGTTGGGAGTAACCAATTGGTAGGAATTTTGATATTCATGATTATCCTGCTTAATACAGCACTTTCAATTTACCTTTTTAGTAGAAAAATAGGTTTGAAAGAGGAGCTTCTGGATGAGTCTCCCCAGTTTGATGAATCTATCCAATCGCCATTGATAGCTAATATTGAAGACAGCAAGACATTTGCTGAAAAGATACTTGAAAAAGTGTCGAAAAACTAAGCGTACATTGATGTTCAGATTTATCTCCATTTTAGTACTTTGTCTATCTGTAAAGGTCGGATTGGCACAGTCTACACTTCTTCCGTTATCAAACACCAATCCTGACACCAGTCTTTACCGGTTGAATGATAAGTCCGTCCATACAGCAATGCAGCCGATCGTCATGCGAGGCACTCGGGTGGATTCTCTTACAATCAGGAAATTTCCAGTTAGTGCCTGGCATAGTAAGAGTTGGATCTTTCGAAAGATCTTCACGGAACACCTTGTTGAAGTAAAAACCGATGAGTTTGAGGTCAATTTTGACTTCTTACCGGATATGTGGGTTGGAAAGCAAGGTGGATGCACTATCTGGAACAATACTCGTGAGCTTGGGGTCAGCGGTCGTGTGGGATCGAAGTTTTCGTTTAATGCGACAGTTAGTGAAAACCAGGGGGTATATTCTCAGTATTATGATGCGTATGTGAGAAGAACCAAAGTTGTTCCTGGACAAGGGCATGCGAAACTATATGGGGATGACGGGTTTGATTACTCGAATTCAACTGCTAATCTTTCTTACACGCCTTCGAAATATATCAATGTTCAACTGGGTTACGGAAAGAACTTTATAGGTAATGGCTACCGTTCTTTGCTTCTATCTGATTATGCCTTTAACTATCCGTATCTTAAAGTTACAGGTACTCTCGGCCGTGTTCAATACACCGCTATGTGGGCACAGTTCCAGGATATGTATGATATCCCTTTCGATGATGAGACTCCTTATGACAGGAAGTACGGAGTGTTTCACTACTTAGACTGGAATGTGAATGATAAGTTAAGTTTGGGACTGTTCGAGAATGTCATGTGGGCACCTCGTGGTGCTGAACTAAGCTACGCCGTTCCTTTGCTTTTCCTGTTGCCCACTCAGTATAATAATGGCTCTCCTGACAAGCTTTTGCTTGGGCTAAATGGTAGCTATAAGCTAAGTAAGAACTACGTTGCTTACGGGCAGATTGCCATAAACGAGTTTACCTTAAAAGAGGTATTCGCTGGAGACGGCTACTGGGCAAACAAGCATGGCGCGCAAATAGGGCTACGGGCGTTTGATCTGTTTAAGGTTTCAAACTTGAATGCGACTGTTGAGTATAATGCGGCTCGACCTTATACCTATTCTGCCAGTCAGCGTATAAAGAACTATGGACATTTCAATGAGCCTTTAGCGCATCCTTTTGGCGCAAATTTCAGGGAGTATCTTGCTATTTTCAATTATAGATATAATCGCTGGCAAGCTAAGGTACAAACCAATGTATCTACTTATGGCCTTGATATAAATGATTTGAACTACGGTAAGAATATATACCTGGACTATACAACACGTATTGATGATTACGGTGTAGAAATTGGTCATGGCTTGAAGACCAAGTTGTTCTATGCGAATACGAATCTGGCGTATTTACTTAATCCTAAAAATAACTTAAGATTAGAGCTAGGTTATACCTATAGAAAAGAAAGCAATGATCAGATTAATGATAAACAGCAGTTTGTCACGTTTGGATTAAAGGCATCCTTCCGAAATAAATATCAGGATTTTTAAAAATGCCGGGCGTAGTTTAAGCTTTCACTCCCTCTTGTTGAATATATTTCAAAAGCTCACCTATAGGTCTCTGGAGTATCTTACCGACTTTCACGTGGTGCTTATCACAAACAACCTGCAATACGTCCCGAAAATGCCAGGCTACGGAGCCAACAAAATGGCAGGGGTATTTGCGGTAATCAGGATAGGGAACAATGTGAGTAACAACGAATTGCTCCAGTCCCTTCAAAAGAAGCTCTTCTATGAACTCGTCTGAGCGGTACTTGTCCATAAAAGGCACAAAAGAAGAAAGATAGATGTTTGGCAAGGGGCGCTGGTAGACGTTCTTTATCACGACTTCTTTGTCGACCTTAAACTCGTCTTTGAACGCTTTGCGCAGGCCTCTGGGCATTGTTTCATACAGAAAGGATGTAATCAACTCTTTGCCAAAATATGCTCCTGAACCTTCATTTCCAAGAACAAAGCCAAGACTATGAACACCGTAGTGGACCTGTTCGCCATCAAAGAAAGCGATATTGGAACCTGAACCTAAGACGCAAGTAAAGCCTTTGGTGCTGCCACAAGTTGCATAGGCAGAGCCGATCGCATCATTTTCTACGTTAATAAAAGCATTCTTAAATACGTTGGAAAGGCCATTAGATACCATTTCACGCTTGTCCGGGTTTGAGCAGCCTTCGCCGAAAAAGTACACCTCTGTAATTTGATCGGCATACTTTTTCACTTCAGGCTCATAGGCTACGAGCCTGCTGATTTCTTTGTCGTTATTGAAGTATGGGTTTATGCCTTTTGTACTGAATTCAATGGTGTTTTGAGCATCCATTGAAAGTATCCAATCTGTTTTTGAAGATCCGCTATCAGCAACTAAAATCATATCTTATATCTCTTCCAATGCCCGAGCTGTAAGTGGTTTACCTATGAAATTAGTGACAAGATTGTTTTCTTTTACTTTTCTTAGGTCGCTTGGGTCAAGAGACGAAGATAACATATATATCTTTAAGTTGGAAGGCAGCAGGTGCTTGATTGGCTCCAGCTTGTTCATGAATTCAAAGCCATTCATGGCCGGCATGCGGATATCCAGGAAAATGATGTCGGGGAGCTCGCCGGTTTGGGCTGCGTCTTTAAGATAGTTTATTGCTTCGAACGGACTGTTAATGATCTTAACTTCATCAGCAAAGTGGAGGCTTTCTATAATCTTCGAGTTAATCAAATTGTCGACATAGCTGTCATCGATTAATAATACCGATTTATACTTGAAGTTGTCCATAACCGTATTGCTGTGAGAGATATGAGAGATTTACGAAATTTGGAGGAAAAAGTTTCAATTATTTTATTAAAATGTTAAATTTCCGGCTAGCTCTTTTAGTGCTATCTCGGCCTGTTTAGCCTGATACTCAGAGTCTGTGAACCGCACAGATGCTTCCAGGTAGTTTCTTTGGGCCTCTCTGAATTCCACTGGGGTAACGCTTCCTAAGCGAAACTTTGCCAGCGTGATATCCATGTTTTGCTTCGCCACGTTTTGATTGCTCTTTTCTAAGTCGACGAGCTGTAAATTGGTTAGGTAGGTTTGATATGCGGAGGATAGCTGCGCGGTTATGTTTTGCTTTAGTCTGGCATAGTCCAGCTGAGCGTTTTCAATCTCTATCTGGGCGTTTTTTTCGTTTCTTTTCTGGAGAAAGCCGTTGAAGATGTTGACAGAGGCAGTTAGTCCATACGTGAAGCCTTGTCCCTTTGCGTCGCGCGCAAAACCGAGCTCTGAATGTGATCGTGTGAAATTATAGCCTGTGTTTACGCCTAACGTTGGGTAGCGGGTTGCTTTGACCTGCTTGAGATTCAGTCGGGCGATCCTTTCGTTGATAAAAGCGGTTTGAATGACTGGATTCTGTTGCGAGCTTAAGTTGAGCAGCTGATCGAACTTAAGCGATGGATCAGTTACGATTGAATCACGAATAGCGAACTCCGTGTTGACATCTCGGGCAAGAAGTTCATTCAGAATTATTTTGCGTGCTCTTACCATGTCCCTTAGTCTCAGAAGGTTAGTGGTGTCGGTGTTTAGGTCTACTGTAGCATTAAGTACCTCAAGCTTAGCCGCTTTTCCAATCTTGTATCGGTTTTCAGCGGTGTTCAAGCGGAGCCTGGATATGGCTACCGCCGTATCCGTCGCGTCTGTTTCTTTCTGAAGGCGGATAAGGTAATAGTAGTTATTGACCACGTCCGATACGGTGTTCAGGATAGTCGCCTTCATATTCGTCTCTCCAAGTTTTTGAAGTTCTTTCAACCTGTCGTAGTTGGCAAACATGGCAAACCCGTCGAAGATTGTCCAGTCCAGGCCTATACCGTAATTGAGGTTGGAGTTCCGGGCGTCTTTTACTTCTCGTACCGAACCGTCTGCCTGTGTTTGACGGGTTTCTTGTATAGATCTGTTATTGACCAAATCTGCACCAACGACCGGTAGTATCCCGGCGTTAGCGAGGCTCACGTTGTTGCGATCAATTTCTGACTGGTTTCTGGTGATCCTGATATTGTAATTATTTTCCAGTGAGGTTCGGATTGCGCTTTCGAGGGTTAAAACCTCCTGAGCCTGAATGTTTCCGATACTAAAGATCAGGCTAAGAATGTAAATAAGTTTAGATTTCATTAGTGCTCGTAATTAAGCTCGACTGCTTCTTTCTTTTCCAGTGCATCGATCTCTTCCAGTTGTTTATTGGATCTTCTGTCTCGGGACCACATGGCGTAGATTGCCGGAATGACGAATAGTGTCAGGGCCAATGAAAATATGGTACCCCCGACGATTACTATTCCCATTCCCATACGGCTCTTTGCCGCTGCACCCATTGCCATAGCAATCGGTAAAGCTCCAAGTGCGATAGCGAGACTCGTCATCAGAATAGGTCTGAGCCTTGCTTCTGATGCTTCCAGAATAGCTTCTATTTTCGTCCTACCCTCCTGTCGGAGATGGTTGGCGAACTCGACAATCAGGATTCCGTTCTTGGTGACGAGCCCAATCAACATGATGGTGCCGATCTGACTGAAGATATTCCAGGTTTGCCCGCATAACCATAGGGAGAGAAGGGCTCCGGCAACAGCCATCGGAACAGTTAATATAATGATAAGTGGGTCAACAAAGCTTTCGAACTGCGCAGCGAGGATGAGATAGATCAGCAGCAGTGCCAGTCCGAAGGCAAATACGGTATTGGATCCGCTTTCTACAAAGTCGCGTGATTCGCCTCCGAGGTCTGTAGAGAAGCTATCATCCAGGATTTTTTCCTTGATTCTGTCCATGGCTTCAATCCCGTCTCCAATGCTCTTCCCGGGAGCTAAGCCCGCCGAGATTGTCGCAGATAAATACCGGTTATGGTGATATAGCTGAGGGGGACTGCTAAGTTCTTTTAACGTTACCAGGTTATCCATCTGGATAAGTTGTCCGGTATTGCTCTTTACATAGATGGATGTCAGATCTATCGGTGCTTCACGATCTGCTTTCTCGAACTGTCCGATGACCTGATATTGTCTGCCGTTCATCAGGAAGTATGCAAATCGTTGTCCGCTGAGGGATAACTGCAAGGTTTGTGCAACGTCGAGGACTGATACACCTAAGCTCTGTGCTTTCTCCCTGTCTATAGTGATGCTGATTTCGGGCTTGTTAAATTTGAGATTGACGTCTGTTGTGGTAAATGTAGGGTCCTGGGATGCCATATCGAGAAACTGCGGAACTTTTTCTTCCAGTTGTGCAAAGTTAGGGGCCTGGATGATATATTGAATGGGAAGCCCCCCTCGTTTATTTACGGAGATGGTTGGCTGCTCGGTAATCATGGTCTTACCTTCGCTGAAGTTCTTCGTAAGTTGGGTAAGCTTTTGCGCTATTTCTTGCTGGCTCCGCTCTCTTTCATCGGGCTGCACCAGGTTGATGATCATTCTTCCGCTATTGATTGATGAAGAACCGAAGCCGGGAGAGGTCATCACCAGGTTCACTTTCTTCTCTGGTATGGAATCATTGACCAGCTGGGTAAGTTCTTTCATGTAGCGGTCCATATAATCAAAGGACGCGCCCTCGGGAGCACTTACTACGGTTCTTAAATAGCTCCTATCGTCATAGGGTGCTGTCTCTTTTTGAATGATGGCATAGAATAATGCAATCAGCCCTACGCACACAAGAAGTATGGGAAAGCTCAGCCACTTCCTTTTCATGAAGGAAGACAAGGCGTTTGCGTATCCGGTGTTCATCTTCACAAAGTAGGGTTCAGTCAGATTATAGAACCGCGATTTTTTCTGCTTGCCTCCTTTCATGAGGTAAGCATTTAGCATCGGTGTAAGCGTAAGGGATACAAAGGCCGATATCAGTACTGCTGCGCCGATGACCACACCGAACTCGCGAAACAGTCGTCCGACGAAACCTTCCATGAAAATAACGGGTAGGAATACTGCTGCCAGGGTGATGGAGATGGAAACCACCGCCATGAAAATTTCGTTAGAGCCCTTGATCGCCGCCTCTATAGGGGACATCCCTTCTTCCACCTTTTTAAAGATGTTCTCTGTTACTACAATCCCGTCATCCACTACCAGTCCTGTGGCTAAAACAATCGCTAAAAGAGTAAGGACGTTAACGGAGAACCCCATCAGGTACATGATGAAGAAGGTAGCGATAAGGGATACGGGAATATCTATGAGTGGCCGGATGGCAATGCTCCAGTCTCTGAAGAACAGATAGATGATCAGGATTACCAAGACCAGGGCGATGAGAATGGTTTCGGCTACCTCGATTACTGATTTCTTAATAAAGAGTGTATTGTCTACGGCTATGTCGAGCTTGATATCTTCAGGAAGTTCATTTTTAAGCTGTTCAAATCTTTCATAAAAAGCATTGGCAATTTCCAGATAGTTGGTTCCCGGTTGAGGGATGACTGCCAGGCCGACCATGGGTTCTCCGGATTGAGTCATCTCCGTTTCGGGATTTTCAGGGCCCAGAACAGCACTTCCAATATCGCTCAGGCGGATGATTTTATCGCCGTTTGTCTTTATGATCAGGTTATTGAATTGCTCGGGATTGGACAGGTTTCCCAGGGTTTTAACACCGATTTCGGTATTATCTCCGGTGAGCTTACCTGAAGGCAGTTCTACGTTTTCCCGGGTTAACGCGGTTCTTACGTCAGCCACGGTAAGTCCGAATGAAGCAAGTTTCATGGGGTCTATCCACAGTCGCATGGCATAGCGCTTTTGTCCCCAGATCTGAACACTACTTACCCCAGGAATGGTCTGTATGCGTTGAGAAATTACATTTTCTGCATAGTCACTTAACGCAAGCTGATCGCGCTTGCTGCTTTGCGCCGTCATGGTGATGATAGGTTCAGAATCGGCATCTGCTTTCGATACAACAGGAGGGGCATCAATATCCTGAGGCAAGCTTCTGGATGCCTGGGATACCTTATCTCTTACGTCGTTAGCCGCTTCTTCAAGATTCTTATCAAGATTGAATTCGATTGATATGTTACTTGACCCTTGATTACTGGAAGAGGTAATTGTACGGATACCATCGATCGAGTTGATTGCCTTTTCGATAGGTTCGGTAATTTGCGATTCTATAATATCGGGGTTGGCACCGGAATAGCTCGTTCTTACGGATATAATTGCGGGGTCAATTGACGGGAACTCCCGGATTCCTAAAAAGGTGTATCCGATGATCCCGAACAGGATCAATACCAGATTGATTACAATGGTAAATACTGGTCTTTTAATACTGGTCGTTGATAAACTCATCCTTATCCTTTGTTACTTCTTTGCTGTTCTCACTTTTACAGGACTTCCTTCTTTCAATGTCATGATGCCAGTGGTTAAAACGGTATCACCGGCCTTTAGTCCGGAGGTTATAAGAACCTCCTTTTCTGTTCTGGAGGATGTCTCCACCATCACTTCTTTTGCCTTCCCATTCGAAGAAACGAATACTTTCTTTCCATTCTGGATAGGTATAATTGCTTCACTCGGTATAAGTAAAGCGTCATCTATCGTATTCAGAGGCAGTGTAATGTTTGCAAATGATCCCGGAATAAGCAGACCGTCATCGTTTGCTGCCCTTGCTCTTAGCTGCAGGGTGCGCGTTGCAGCCTCTACCTGGGGTTCAATAGCATAAACTGTAGCAGCGTACTTTTTATTGCTTCCAGAGAGCGTAAAAGCAATTTTTGAATTGTTTTTTATCTGGTTGGAATATTTCTCCGGAACGGAGAAAGTTATCTTCACCGGATTAGTATTCACGAGGGTAGCGACGATCGTGGTGGGGGTAACATATTCACCCTCAGAAATTGATCTTAATCCGATGGTGCCGCCAAAGGGAGCTTTTACAGTGGTTTTTCCCAGTTGAGCTCTGATTAGCTGCGTTTGAGCCTTTAAGGATCTGAGGTCGGCAAGCGCTATGTCAAATTCTTCCTGGCTGATTGCCTCTTTTTCCAGAAGTTGTCTGGCACGGTTTTCTGTTCCCGCGGCGAGGTTTTCTCTGGTAAGGGCCTGGGATAACTGGGCGCGGAGCTCTGAGTCGTCAATCTTGAGGAGTATCTGGCCTTTCTGCACTCTCGCGCCCTCCCTGAAGGAGATGGATCTCACCACTCCTGGAACTTCGCTCCGAATGTCTACTTTCTCGTTCGCATCGATTGAACCGGTTATAGAAAGAGAGTTGGAAAACTCAGAAGGCCTTACTTCTATCCCGTTCACGGTTGCTGGTCTTTGAGAAACAGCTCCTCCTTTTCCGGGACCTTGATTTTGACTTTCTTTATTGGTAGTAATTCGATAGATAACGAGCGCAGCAAGCCCTCCGATTAGTAGTGCGTAGAACAGGTATTTTAATTTCATATTTTTATTAAGCAGTAGGGGCGAGAAGAGCGAAAGTAATCTTTGTTTTTAACACAAATTACAGAAATTTGATGTGAAAAAGGTTTAATTATTGAGGTGTATCAAGGATTTTACTAATTTATCGACCGTTAAGTGTATGATGTAAATGACTACTTTTGTATTCGAATATGAATAAGCTAATTTTTTCCTCCACAATTCTACTTTTTTGTATGCTGCTTTCTGTAAACAATGCTGAAGCGAAGACGGAAATCTCCTTTGAAGTGTCATTTTCTGAACCTAACGCTCATTATGTTGATGTTAAAATGAACATATCCGGAGTCGCTTCGGATTCTATCGATGTGAAGATGCCTGTTTGGGCTCCGGGATCTTATCTAATACGGGAGTTTTCAAAAAATATCGAGCAGTTTGATGTTAAGGGTATTGGGCAGAACACAGCTTCCTATAAAAAGATAGACAAGAATACATGGAGAATCGCAACGGCAGGAAACCAGAGGATTGAAGTAACTTATAAAGTATATGCCTTCGAGGTATCCGTCAGGACGAGCTTCGTTGATGCTTCTCATGCCTTTTTATCACCCACCGGAGTTTTTATGTATGTGGATGGCATGTTGCAGCTCCCGTCGATAGTAACAGTTCGTCCTCATCAGGGATGGACGAAAGTGTCAACGGGATTGGAGCCGGTTAAAGGCAAGCCATTTACGTACTACGCGTCTGACTTCGATGTTTTATTTGATTCTCCGATTGAAGTAGGCAACCAGGATATTTTTGAATTTACAGCTGCTGGAATCAAACATGAGGTTGCGATGTATGGCGGCGGCAACTATGACAAAGCTAAGTTGTCTGTGGATATGGCCAAAATTGTTGAGTCGCAGATGTCTATATTTCGGGACATGCCGAACAAGCGTTATGTATTTATAGTTCATAATTTCCAATCAGGCGGTGGGGGCCTGGAGCATCTGAACTCTACGGTATTGGGTGCATCACGCGATGCCTATAACACGGAAAAGGGATATAAGGGTTTCCTGAGCCTGGTTGCGCATGAATACTTCCATTTGTGGAACGTCAAGCGTTTACGTCCTGCAGCGCTGGGCCCATTTGATTATAGCAAAGAAAATTATACTACGGATCTGTGGATTTCGGAAGGATTTACTGCTTATTACGATAATCTGATTTTGCGCAGAACCGGGATTTATAGTCCGGAAGCTTATCTTAATGTCCTGTCCAGCGATATCGAAACGGTGTCTAATCAACCCGGCGCGGGAATACAACCTGTAGCCGAATCTAGCTTTGACGCGTGGATTAAGTATTATCGCCCGAATGAGAATTCCAAGAATACCGGTATATCTTATTATAACAAGGGTGCAGTCTTGGGTATGATTCTGGATCTGGAGATAATTAATGCAACCAAGGGCACAAAAGGGTTGGATGATGTATTGAAAGCGATGTACGATGAATATTTTCTGAAGCAAAATCGCGGCTTTACCAGTGGCGAGTTCAAAACAATGGCTGAGAAGGTGGGAGGTATCTCTTTGGATAATTTCTATAATGAATACGTGTATAAGGCTGCTCCAATTAAGTTTCAGGTACATTTAGATCATGCAGGTTTGGTACTTGTTGATGAGTATGCGGGATTGAATACGCCTTCGCTGGGACTTACTGCGTCGAGCAAAGATGGTAAGCTTTCTGTGCTTAGTGTGACTCGTGCCGGTACTGCCTGGACGGATGGTATTAGTGTAAACGATGAGATTATTGCGATTAATGGTAATCGTATAAGCGATCAGACAGGAATTGAACGACTAATTGCAAACAAGAGGGTGGGCGATAAGGTTGATGTCTTGTTATCGAGAGATGGTTTGGTGAGGATCTTGTCTGTGACACTAAAAAAGGAAAATAAAGGTAAGTTCCGTATTGAGGCAGCTAAAGATGCGTCTACCCAACAATTCGCGGTAAGAAAAAAATGGCTTAATTTGTAACACAAATATCACTTATGACAAAATTTGCTGAGCAGTTTCAAGAGACCTCGGGGGAAAAGGCATTCGACCTGGACCATCGACGGGTTATTAATTTTAATATCGGCAGATATAACACAGCTGTTAACAGAGGTCTGTCAAGGCTGGCAAATTTAGAGCAGTCTAAGAAGAAGGCTCATGTCATCAAGTGGAAGGTAATGGAGAACCTGGATAAACTTCTTCCTGAATTTGAGGCCAATTTTCTCAAGAGGGGCGGTAAGGTGATATGGGCAAACGATGTGGACGAAGCTCAGTCGGAAATACTCCAGATCATTAGACGAGCGAATGCCCGCTCGGTGATTAAGTCGAAGTCGATGACGACTGAGGAAATCCATCTCAATGACTTTCTTGAAAAAAATAATATCGAGTCGCTTGAAAGTGATCTTGGTGAATATATAGTACAGCTGCTTGGACAGAAGCCCTATCATATAGTAACTCCTGCTATGCATTTGAGCAAGGAGGATATCGCGAAGCTTTTTCATGAGCGGTTTGGTACTCCTGCAGATGCCACTCCGGAGCAGTTGACAGCAAAGGCCAGGGAGCTTTTGAGAGAAAAGTATACTACGGCAGATGTAGGAATAACGGGAGCTAATTTCCTGATTGCCGACACAGGGAGTATTGCACTGACGGAGAACGAGGGTAACGCACGACTAACCACAACTTTCCCAAAGATTCATATTGCCATTGTTGGTATTGAAAAGCTGATCCCTTCTTTAAGTGACCTGGATCTATACTGGCCCCTGCTTTCGACGCATGGAACAGGTCAAAATCTTACTGTTTATAATAGCATTTTCAGCGGGCCACGCCAGGAAGGCGAAACAGACGGGCCGGAAGAAATGTATGTTGTATTACTGGACAACGGGCGAACTAATCTTCTGGCTCAGAAGGAACAGCGGCAGGGTTTGTACTGCATTCGTTGCGGTGCTTGTCTGAATGCCTGTCCCATCTACAAAAACGTAGGGGGCCATGCCTATGAAACAACTTATAGCGGCCCGATAGGGTCCGTGATTACGCCACACCTGGATGGCATGGAGGATTTTAAACATTTAAGCTACGCGTCCAGTTTATGCGGGAAGTGTACGGAGGTGTGTCCGGTTAAGATTGATATTCACAAGATGCTGCTTCTTAACAGGAGAGATTCTGTTGCCCAGGGCATGGCCCCGAAGGTAGAAGAGATTGGTTGGAAAGGTTGGCAGAAAGCGATGCTTAAGAGAAGCTGGGTGGATGCAGTGGGTGGGAAAATTAAGAATCTGATGCTCAAAACGTTCTTTAAAAAGACTTGGGGAAAGCATCGGGAGCTTCCGGATGTAGCGCCAAAATCTTTCAGTAAGCAGTGGAAACAAGGAAAGCGGAATTTGGATTAACATAAATTAACAGATTTTCACAATCTTATCTGTAAGAGTTGTAGTTTTGCCGCATAAAGGGGCCAAATGGATAAATTAAATAAACAGAAGGACGCATTAGATTATCATTCGCAAGGCAGACCCGGTAAGATCCAGGTTGTACCAACGAAACCAACAAATTCCCAACGTGATTTAACATTAGCATACTCTCCAGGTGTTGCCGAACCATGTTTGAAAATCGCGGAAAATACCGAGGATGTTTATAAGTATACAGCTAAGGGTAACCTGGTTGCTGTGATAAGCAACGGAACTGCGGTATTAGGCCTTGGTAATATAGGCCCCGAAGCCGGAAAGCCTGTTATGGAAGGTAAAGGGCTACTTTTTAAAATCTTTGCCGATATAGATGTATTTGATCTTGAGTTAAACACTACGGATATTGACCAGTTTGTCAATATTGTTAAGGCTTTGGAACCTACGTTCGGCGGGATAAATCTCGAAGATATTAAGGCTCCGGAATGCTTCGAAATTGAGCGCAGGCTTAAGGAGGAGATGAACATTCCTGTAATGCATGATGATCAGCATGGAACGGCGATCATCTCGGCGGCGGCATTGTTAAACGCCTGTGAGTTACAAAATAAGAATCTGGAAACAATCCGGATTGTAGTAAACGGTGCCGGCGCAGCGGCAATATCTTGTTCGCGACTTTATGTCAGCCTGGGCGCCAAAAAGGAAAATATTGTGATGGTAGATCGCTCGGGCGTTATTCGTTCCGACCGCGAAAAGCTGGATCCTTTAAAGGCCGAGTTCGCTACAGATAGGGATATCCGAACGCTTGAAGAGGCGATGGTGGACTCAGATGTGTTCATCGGTCTGTCTGCCGCAGATTCCTTGTCTGCTGAGGCACTACTTACGATGGCTGATAAGCCGATTGTATTTGCAATGGCAAATCCTAATCCAGAAATATCCTATGAACTGGCTACTGAAACGAGAAAGGATATTATTATGGCGACAGGAAGGTCTGACTATCCTAATCAAGTCAATAATGTTCTTGGGTTTCCTTATATTTTCAGAGGGGCTATGGATGTGAGAGCGACCACGATCAACGAGGAGATGAAGATCGCTGCCGTGAAAGCAATCGCAGATATGGCAAAAAAGCAAGTTCCTGAGGCTGTCATGCTTGCTTATAACCTTCATAATATTCGGTTTGGGAAAGATTATATCATCCCTAAGCCAACCGACCCTCGCCTGATAACAGCGGTATCATCTGCGGTTGCTCAGGCAGCCATTGAATCGGGGGTTGCACGAGCTGTTATCACAGACTGGGATGCTTACAAAGAGGAGTTAAGCAGAAGGCTGGGCGGTGAAGATGCCATATTAAGAGCGCTTAGCAGCAGAGCCAAGTCTGATCCAAAGCGCGTAGTTTTCGCTGAAGCAGATCATTACAGGATCTTGAAGGCTGCCCAGATAGTAAAGGAAGAAGGTATTGCGACACCAATATTATTAGGTAACCGCGACGCTATTCTCAAGACCATTAAGGAACATGACCTGGATCTGAATGGCGTGTCGATTATCGATCCGCTCGAAGATGATACGCGTATCGACGAATATGCTAAATACCTTTATTCAAAGAGGCAGCGAAGGGGAGTTAGCCTGTTCCAGGCACGGAAGCTTATGCGCGACCGTAACTATTTCGGAGCATGCATGGTTGAGTTTGGTGAGGCTGATGCCCTGATCTCTGGATTGACGAAGGATTACGGTTCGACGCTGAAACCAGCTTTGCAGGTCATCGGTGCTGACCCTAAGATAAACAGGGTAGCTGGTATGTATATGATGCTGACTAAAAAGGGGCCCATCTTTTTCGGAGACACAACGGTAAATAAGGATCCTACTGCTGAAGAGCTGGTCAGCATTTCACTTCTTCTTGATAAGTCGGTTCGCAAGTTTAATGTAAATCCCCGATTGGCTGTACTATCGTATTCAAACTTCGGATCGAATGAAGGAGAGATTCCTGGCAAGACACGAGAAGCTGTTCGTATTCTACATGAAAATCATCCGGAAGTAACGGTAGATGGGGAGATGCAAGGTAATTTTGCGGTGAATAACGCCATGTTAAGAGAGAATTTTCCTTTCAGTAAGCTGGTGGATTCTCCTGCTAATACATTGGTCTTTCCAAATCTTGAGTCTGGCAATATTGCATATAAATTATTGCAGGAGCTGGGAGAGGCCGAGGCGGTTGGTCCTATCTTGCTAGGTCTGAATAAGCCGGTTCACGTATTGCAAATGGGCAGTTCTGTCAGGGAAATTGTGAATATGGTGACCATTGCAGTTGTGGATGTTCAGGAAAAGCAAGAAGAGGCTTCAAATTAATTAATTCGTAACCATGTACGCATATATTGACGGTAAACTTGTATTCAAATGCGCCACCTATGTAATTATTGAGGCTGGCGGCGTTGGTTTTCATATCAATATATCAATCAATACATATTCTAAGTTGCCAGTTGGAGAGCATTGTAAGCTTTTTGTCTGGCAGCATATAAAAGAAGATGCTCATACGCTATACGGGTTTATAGATGAAAGCGAAAAGCGATTGTTTCTGCATCTGATATCCGTATCCGGAATTGGCCCCGGCACAGGCAGGATGATACTATCATCTATAACGCCAGATGAGATTCAGCAGGCGATTGTGAAGGGGGATGTGCCCTTGATTCAGAGGATTAAGGGTATAGGGCCGAAGTCCGCACAGAGAATGATTCTGGAATTGCAAGATAAGCTTAAAAAGGAGGGAGTCGATACGCTCACTTCGATGCCTAAATATAACACGGTTAAAGAGGAGGCAATATCTGCATTGATTATGCTCGGATTCGTGAAAAATGTCGCGGAGAAGGCTGTTGATAATGTTCTGAAGCGGGAAACCAATAGTCTCTCAGTTGAACAGCTGATCAAGCTCTCGCTCAAAAGCTTGTAACAATAAAGTAATACTAATGGTGTGAAACCGGCCTTTGTTTTAATTATGCTGCGTGGCCTATTTCTGCTGTTATTTGCTTTTCCCTATCTCACAAACGGCCAGACTTCAGACAGTATTCGGTTACCTTACCGCTTCCCGGACTCTCGATTTTCCGATTTTAAAAGGCCGCCGCAGATCTTTTTACCTAATCCCGGTAATGTCAAAAAGACCGTAGAGTTCGATCCCCTCACACGTCGATACATTCTTCAGGAAAAGATAGGCGAGCAATTGTATAAGGCGCCTCGCTACCTGACGATCGACGAGTATCAGAGGTATATAAATCAGGAGATCGCGAAAGATATAAGGCGTGCTGCTTTGTCTTCCGGTGATAGTCTGGGAACTTCAAGTCGATTGATTCCTGCACTAACTGTCGAGAACCGGGCTTTCGAACGAATCTTTGGTGGCTCGGTGATCACTATCAGGCCTCAGGGTACAGCAGATGTGACTATTGCCGGGAATGTGAATAAAAATGGCAATCCACTTTTGACGGAGCGTCAGAGGAAGCAGTTTAGTGTTGACCTCGATCAGCGTATTCAAATGAATGTTGTTGGGCAGGTCGGGAGCAGGCTGCGCATTGCAACAAATTATAACTCAGAGGCACAATTCGATTTTGAGAACCAGATCAAAATTGATAAGGTAGGCAATCCCGATGATATCTTACAGCGAATAGAAATAGGTAATGTGAGTTTGCCGCTTAACTCCACCTTAATTACGGGGAGTCAGGCATTGTTTGGAGTAAAGACGCAAATGCAGTTCGGCCGGCTAAACGTAACAAGTGTTTTTTCTCAGCAAAAATCTCAGCATCGAGAAATTACTGTCGCAAACGGATCTCAGCAGAACGAATTTCGCTTAAGCGCTGACAACTATGAAGCGAACAGACACTATTTTTTGGCTCACTTCTTTCGAAATGAATATAACGCTGCACTTGATCGGATACCACTCATCCGAAGTAACATCAACGTAACGAAGGTCGAGGTGTGGATAACAAACCGGACAAATAGCTCTGCGGATTCACGGGATGTTCTGGCACTGATGGATCTTGGGGAGAATATGCCGTATCGCTCGGAGCTCTTTCAAGGTGGCCAGGGTTATTCAAGGTATCCCGCAGGGACAAGCGATGCTGGTTTCCCCCAACAATCCAACAATTTATTAGAAAAATTACCTCAAGATGCTGTGCTCAGTAATTCAAACGCTGCTTACGCATTTTTTCAAGGTAGTGGCGGAACGGATAATTACTCCAGGCTATCTTATGCGCGTAAGCTAACGGATCAAGAATATGTGTTACATCCCCGCCTGGGCTATATTTCGCTGAACTTTGCCCTCAATGGCGATGAGGTGCTAGCAGTAGCTTATCGATATACGGTGAACGGTGTAGAGTATCAAGTTGGTCAATTCGCATCAGACGTTCCTGTAAACCCTAATGAGCCGAGATCCTTATTGGCCAAGTTGCTAAAGAATGAGAACTTAAAAACGAGCCTCCCAACGTGGGACCTCATGATGAAAAACATTTATTCACTTGGTGCCTACCAGATTAGTAAAGAAAACTTTAAATTGAATATCTACCGTCTTGATGAGAATACTGGTGTTGAAAGGCCTCAGATTGCGGAGGGACAAAATAATGGAAAGCTTTGGCTCCAACTTACCCATGTTGATCAACTGAATCAAGCGAACGACACCGGGTCTGATGGGATATTCGATTTTATAGAAGGGATAACCGTTGATCCACAGTACGGACGAATAACATTCCCATTGCTTGAGCCTTTTGGTTCTGACCTGGCGACGAAGTTCTTACCTGCAGAGCAAAATTTGATAGATAAGTATGTGTTTAAAGCTCTTTATGATTCAACCCGAACCAATGCTCAACAACTCTTCCAGAAATACAACCGGTATATAATCAGGGGGACTTACCAGTCCGAAGTTAGTTCCGAATTCCAGTTAAACGCAACCAATGTGCCGGAAGGCGCAGTTCAGGTAGTCGCAGGTACCTTGCCTCTTGTAGAGGGGACTGATTTTACGGTTGATTATACAGTAGGTCGTGTCCGGATTCTTAATGAAGCAATGCTAAATTCAGGCCAGCCTATTCGCATAAAAGTTGAAAGCAACGAACTGTTCGGATTTCAGCAGCGATCGCTATTTGGATCCAGATTAGACTATACCGTAAGCGATAGGCTACAGGTTGGTGGGACCTTTATGAGTTTGTCAGAAAAACCTTTGTCAGCAAAGGTTAATGTTGGAGAGGAGCCTATCTCCAACAGGATGTGGGGAGTCGATGCAACTTACTCTTCAGAGTCGCGTTGGCTCACCCATTTGGTTAACAAGCTTCCGTTTATTAACACCAGGGAGATTTCAACTATAACCGTTTCAGGCGAGTATGCGAAACTTATTCCAGGGCATTCTAAAGCACTGGATTTTGCCGGTAGCAGAGGCGTTAGTTATTTGGATGATTTCGAAGGAACACGATCTGTCATCGATCTTAAAAGTGCAATTGGTTGGCAGATATCCGGAACTCCGAAGTTATTTCCCGAAGCAGAACTAAGTAACGACCTGTCATACGGATTTAATAGAGCCCGACTGGCATTTTATAACATCGATCCGGTGTTTTATAGAAGAGGTAGTTCGTTAGCATCGGCGGGGCTTCCTAATAGTGCAGATGAATTATCCAATCACTATGTGCGTCAGATATTTGAACAAGAGGTTTTTCCATTGAAGCAGTCTGTAACGGGTATTCCGTTAGCGCTTCCAACGCTCGACCTTGCATTCTACCCAATGATACGTGGCCCTTATAACTATTCAACGGATGTAAATGCAGACGGGGCACTTACAAGCCCAAGAAGCAGATGGGGTGGCTTGTTCAGGAAATTAGAGTCTACAGACTTCGAGGCTCAAAACGTGGAATATGTAGAGTTGTGGATGCTCGATCCTTTCATCTACAAACCAGACTCGAAGGGTGGAGACCTGTATGTCAATCTTGGAAATATTTCGGAGGATATACTTAAAGACGGAAGAAAGTCATTAGAGAATGGTTTGCCGGTAAGTGGTTCGGAAGATCAAACGGAACTGACAAAATGGGGAAGGGTTCCGAAACGTCAGCCAGTAAACCAGGCATTTGAAAATAGCTCGGAAGCGAGAAGGATACAGGATGTCGGTTTGGATGGTTTGGCGGATGATGCAGAGAGTCGTCACTTTTCGGATTTTGTTAATCAGATTATCCCGCGATTAGGGGCCGATGTCGCTAGATCTCTTGCACAGGATCCATCATCAGATAACTTTCAGTATTATAGAGACGCAGCTTTTGACAATGCCAACGCAGGAATTCTGCGACGTTATGAGCGTTATAATAATACTGAAGGAAATTCAAGGACGGCAGATCAATCCTTGGCTGAGACCGGCTTAAGTAACGCGGCCTCCACTTCTTTGCCGGATGGTGAAGATATAAATCGTGATAATAATATGTCCCTGACAGATGAATACTACCAGTATAAAGTTTCAATAAGGCCTGAAGACATGATAGTAGGACAGAATTTTATTTCAGATAAGGTGACATCTACTGTTAAACTCGCTAATGGAAGTACGCAACAAGTGTCATGGTATCAGTTCAGAATTCCTATAAGTCAGTATCAGCAGCGGGTTGGTGGCATTGAGGACTTTAAGTCAATTCGGTTTATGCGGGTGTTCCTAACTGATTTCCAGGATTCGGCCGTTATCAGATTAGCCAAATTACAGTTGGTTAGAGGAGAATGGCGAAAGTATAATTCGGAAAACAATCCGGTGAAGGTGTTGGCTGATCCTGCATTGGGCACAAGTCCAGGAATGGACAATTCCAGTATCGAGGTTAGTACTATCAATATTGAAGAGAATGGGAAGCGCACGCCCATTCCTTACGTTGTGCCACCTGGTATAATACGGGAAAGGGATTTGAGTAGCTACCGGGGTGATGCCGAACAAAACGAACAGTCGCTATCTATTCAAGTAAGTGATCTCAGAGATGGTTATGCAAGGGCGGCATTCAAAACAGCACATTCCGACTTCAGGTCTTATGGGAAGCTTGAGATGTTCATTCATGCAGAGGGCGAGCAGCTTCGCGATAAGGAGTTGTCTGCCATTATCAGAATAGGAACAGATAATCAAGATAATTATTATGAATATGAGATTCCCCTGGATATAAGCTCACCTGGAACGAATGATGCCTACGCAATCTGGCCCGAAAGTAATAAGCTCGATCTTGAATTTAAAAAATTGCAGGCCGCTAAAGTTGCCCGCAACAGAGCGAAGCTTGGTGATCTTCCATGGCCGGCCAATGTCCCGTTCGAATATGCGGATGGGCTGCGAACTATAAGAGTTGTAGGGCAACCGGATCTTAGTAAGGTCAGGATATACATGCTTGGCGTGAAAAATCCCTTGAGACGCTCAGGGAATAGCATGCAGGATGATGGATTAGATAAATCAGCCCAGGTCTGGTTTAATGAACTCCGGTTATCCGAATTCGATGAGAGGGGTGGATGGGCAGCAACGGCCCGGTTGAATGCCAGACTAGCCGATTTTGCTGAAGTATCCGTTTCAGGAAGCAAAAGCACGGTTGGTTTCGG
The DNA here is from genome assembly GCF_045629565.1 of Arcticibacter sp. GTDB lineage: Bacteria > Bacteroidota > Bacteroidia > Sphingobacteriales > Sphingobacteriaceae > Arcticibacter. The sequence goes on along the minus strand of NZ_JAZQRL010000028.1, from coordinate 156,888 downwards.
TTCTATCGATAGACGTACCAGTGAACGAAACAGATCAGACGATAGGTTTTTTGATCTCGCATCGACACTGGAACTGGGGAGGTTTTTTCCCCGGCGTGCTGGGATGCAAATACCTGTGTTCCTGAACTGGTCGTCTCAAGTGAGCGTACCTCAGTATGATCCAAGCTCTCAGGACATTGAATTGAATACAGCGTTAAGTGGGCTTTCAAAGGTTCAAAGGGATTCCGTACATCGTATTGTTGATGACTATACCCGGCGCCGTAGCATTAATTTTAACAACGTAAGGAAGATCAAAACGAACCCGGCGGATAAACTGAAATTGTGGGATATTGAGAACTGGAGTGCATCGTATGCTTACAATGAATACGATCATCGCGACTTTATTAATGAGAAATCAATACAGAAGACCTATCGTGCTAGTTTAGCCTACAATTATACCAATAAACCTCAGTCAATGATGCCATTGGCGAAGATTATCAAGTCGAATCAATTATCCTTATTAAGAGATATTAACTTTAATCTTTTGCCCTCTCTTCTTAATTTCAGAATTGATGTAGACAGGCTGTATTCTGAAAACAGCTTAAGGAATAATGATCCCGCAAACGTTATTCCTCTTACTACGTTTAATAAGAATTTTCGGATGAGCAGACTATACGGCATCAGCTGGAGTCTAACGAGATCCCTACAGATGGACTTTAACGCCACGAATTACTCGATTATTGATGAACCTCAGGGTCGCATAAACGGCATCGCCCGCGATACCATCTGGGAAAATTTAAAACGGCTTGGGCGGACTACAGACTATGACCATAACCTGAATTTTACGTACAATCTTCCCATAAATAAGATCCCCGCGCTGAATTGGACTACTGCAGTACTGCGCTACGGCACGAGTTTCAATTGGACTACAGAATCCACTAATACGCTACGTGATCCTGAAATTTCCCTTGGTAACAGTATTCAAAATTCGCGAACTATTCAGCTAAACCCTAGCTTGAACTTTTCAAGGTTTTATAATAAATTTAGCGCGTTCAGAAGGTCCGCCAAACACGGAGCATCTTTCTCGACATTTCTAAAGGACTTGCTTACCGGCGTCAAAAGTATGACAGGGGCTTACACGCTGAGCCAGGGGACATTTCTACCGGGCTATACACCAGGAACGAATGTTCTTGGATATGATCTCGATGAGAATGCTCCTGGTTGGGGGTTTTTGTTGGGAAGTCAACAAGATATCCGGTCAAAAGCGGTTGTTAGCGGTTGGATCACCAGAGATACACTGCTTAATCAGTTGTATGTAAAAAGTAAGAAGGAAGACATAAGTATAAGAGCGACCATCGAACCTCTAAAGGATTTAAGGATTGAACTCACTGCAACGAAAAGCTCTAACTTCAATTATTCGACAAATTTCCGGTTCAACTCAGCAATTGGTGATTTTGAGAGTCAAAGTCCAATTACATCAGGAGATTTTAGTATCTCTTTTGCTTCAATACGAACCGCATTTTCATCCATTGAAGATACCGGTCTATTCCGTGAGTTTGAAAGAAATCGGTCCATAGTGTCGGAGAGGCTCGGAACCGCAAATCCAAATTCACAGGGGGTCATAGAGGGTTATAGTGAGGGTTACGGTAAGAACTCACAGGATGTAGTGGTTGCCTCCTTCCTTGCTGCATACACCGGCAAATCGCCCGAATCCGTAAGCTTACGAACCTTTCCAAAAATCCCTGTACCCAACTGGCGTGTCTCCTATAACGGTTTAACCAAATATGCCTTGTTTAACAGTTTTGCATCGTTTAACTTAAATCACAGCTATCGTTCCACCTATAATGTCAACGGATTTTCATCCCTTGTTCGTTATCAGGAACAGAATGGATCCGTTAGCGTTAAAGATGGGCAAGGCAACTACTTACCTATTTACCAGTTTTCGCAGGTTATGCTGTTTGAGCAGTTTGTACCCCTTATCGGTGTGGACTTCCGGTTAAAGAATAATGTGTCGGCTAACTTTGAGTATCGTAAGACAAGGGGACTAAGTTTGAGCCTGGTAAATAGCCAACTGGCGCAACAGCAGGATGATGGAATCATATTTGGCTTTGGTTACAGATCGGCCGATTTTCGATTTCCGTTCGGGCTTCTGAGCAGTAGAAAGACTAAAAATGATGTCAATTTCAAACTGGACTTTGCTGTAAATGACAGGAAAACGGTGATTTATAGGGCGGATATCGAAGGAGCAGAGGTGTATTCAGGTGCCAAAAACGTTGCCTTAAGACCTTCGATAGATTACCTTTTAAATCAGAGACTGAATATCCGTCTATTTTATGACGGAAGCCTTTCCAAACCTTATACCTCACAAGCTTTTAATACATCGTTTAGCAACTTCGGAATAAATATGAGGTTTACCGTCCAGTAATTATCGAAATGCAATTTCATTCACTATTTTTGGAAAAAAAACAACATGAATTTCCCTTCAGAATTAAAGTACACTAAGGATCACGAGTGGATCAGGGTAGACGGTAACGAGGCAGTAGTCGGCATCACAGAATTTGCCCAGCGCGAATTAGGTGATATTGTTTACATCGATATCAATACTATTGGTGCTGAAGTCGCAAAAGACGAAGTATTTGGAACTGTTGAAGCCGTTAAGACGGTCTCTGATCTGTTTATGCCTTTAACAGGTACCGTATTGGAGCTTAACGAAAAGCTTGATTCATCACCGGAGCTTGTGAATCAGGACCCCTATGGCGATGGCTGGATGGTTAAGATAGAGATTAAATCAACTATTGAAATAGAGAGTCTTCTTTCTGCTGACGAATACAAAGATCAGATTGGTCTATAATGATTAACAATCTTAAGTATCAGTATCTGTCTTTTATGTGGCTGGTACTGGTATTGATCCTATGCAATATGCACATGGACAGCGTTACAGACAATCAAAATGCTTTCTTTGAAGGTTTTGATAAGCTGGTCCATACAGGTCTTTTCTTTGTTTTGACTTCATTGATCCTCAGGGGAAAGTTAAAACAGCGCGCCGAGCATACGCTACGTTTTATAACTGTGCTGAAAATCGTTCTATTTTCGGTGTTCTTTGGTGCTTTTATAGAACTGTTGCAATGGAAAGTCTTCACCTATCGGTCAGGTGATTGGTGGGACTTGTTTTGTGATGCCTTAGGGGTAGCTATGGCAGTATTTAGTTACTTCTGCCTAAGATGGGATAAATATGGTAAGGCATTTTAATCTGCTTTTGATAATTGTTCTGTCATTTATACTATTGAGCTCCTGCGGAGTCTTTCCCAAAAGCTGTAATTGCCCAACTTTCAGCAAATCGAAATAGTTTTTTTACAATAAAAGGTGACACCTGTGACAAGCGTTATTTGGATTTATTTCAAATAAGCCCTACTTTTGGTCATCTTTTAAACAGATATGAAGCTATCGCAGTTATTACCCGGTCAATCAGGTGTAGTTAAGGAGTTCACAGACCTTGAAATGTCCGTGAAATTGATGGAAATGGGGTGTTTGCCCGGAGAATTGATTTTTGTAGATCGCTTTGCTCCTCTCGGAGATCCGATGGCGATTACTGTTTCCGGCTACCAGCTAAGCTTGCGTATGCAAGAGGCTTCGACAATAATATTGGATCAGATATAAGTGAAAAGCGAATTGAAGGTAGCTCTAGTTGGTAATCCAAACACAGGTAAATCTACACTATTTAATGTTCTGACGGGTCTGAACCAAAAGGTCGGTAATTTTCCGGGTGTGACTGTAGATAAGAAGACCGGTGTATGTAAGCTTCCAGATAAAAGAGTTGCACAGATTATCGATTTGCCCGGAACTTATAGCCTTTATCCTAAAAGTAAAGACGAAACAATCGTATTTGAGGTCCTAGCTGATCGCGGAAGCAGTTCTTTCCCTGATGTCGTCGTGGTTGTAGTTGATGCAACCAATTTGAAACGTAATTTGTTGCTGTATACACAAGTTGCCGATCTTAAAATTCCGGTTGTTATTGCGCTTAATATGATGGACCTGGCGTCGAAGTCCGGTATCGTTATCAATGTAGATGCTCTTTCAGAAAAGCTTGGTGTCCAGATTATCCCAATCAGCGCGCGTCAGGGTTCTAATTTAGATAAACTAAAGCAAGCAATCGCTTTTACCTCAAAACAGCCACTACAGAAAGATACTATAAATGTATCTGATCTGGCGCCGGGTTTGATAAGCAAAATCAAGGATGAATTGCTTGTTGACTCTCCATATGCAGCACTTCAAATGGCTCATCAGCATGAGAATCTTCGTTTCTTGCCAGCTGACAAGAGTGAACGAATAGAAGAGCTGGAGAAGGAGTTTTCATTTCATTCTGATACGTCCAAGGCTACAGAGACTATTGCTCGTTACAATTTCATTAATGAAGTTTTAGCGGAGACTGTTATTGCAGGTCCTAAGCAGACCAAGAAGTCAGTTACGAACAAAATAGATCAGATCTTAACTCACAAGATATGGGGCTTCTTAATTTTCTTTTTACTTCTTTTCGTAATATTTCAAGCAATATTTGCATGGTCTGAAGTTCCAATGTCGCTCATTGAAGGCGCTTTCGTATGGTTGACTACTATTGTCCATGAAAATCTGCCGGCAGGTGTTCTCACAGATTTGCTCAGCGACGGCATCATAGCCGGGCTAAGTGGTGTTCTTGTATTTATTCCTCAGATAGCTATTTTATTTGCTTTTATCTCCGTGCTTGAAGATACCGGATATATGGCAAGGGTAACCTTTATGATGGATAAGGTAATGCGTAAGGTAGGATTGAATGGGAAGTCGGTTGTACCCATGATAGGTAGTCTTGCATGTGCTGTTCCGTCCATTATGAGTGCCAGAAATATTGAAAGTTGGAAAGATAGGATGATCACGATTATGGTCGTTCCTCTCATAAGCTGTTCAGCAAGGCTTCCTGTCTATACAGTTTTAATATCCTTGGTTGTTCCGGATAAGATGATAGGGGGCTTTTTGAATATGCAAGGTATCGTGCTAATGGGGATGTACTTAATAAGCGTTCTCGCCGCCATTCTCGCTGCTCTGGCTTTCAAATACATCTTGAAGGCGAAAGAAAGAGGTTATTTTATAATGGAATTGCCGGTATATAGAATGCCTCGTTGGGACAACGTACTGCTGACTATGTTTGAAAAAGTAAAGACATTTGTTTTCGAAGCCGGTAAAGTCATTATCGCCATATCCATTGTTCTGTGGGCTTTGTCTAATTATGGCCCGCCGGGAAAACGAGCAGAGGTGGAAAGGAAATATCAATCACCTCAGGTAATAAACCAATATTCACCCGAGGATTTGGAGCTGCATAAATCTTCCGAGTTATTGGAATCGTCTTATGCAGGGGTGGTAGGGAAATTCATTGAGCCAGCCATAATACCTTTGGGTTATGACTGGAAAATTGGTATAGCCCTAATTACTTCATTCGCAGCAAGGGAGGTCTTTGTCGGCACAATGGCTACTATTTACAGTGTTAGTGACGACGAAGCACATATATCTTCAGTCACAGATAAAATGCGAAACGCAAAAAATGCTACTACTGGATTGCCAGTGTTTACCCTCGCGTCATCCTTTTCATTGATGATTTTTTATGCGTTTGCTATGCAATGTATAAGTACAATTGCTATTGTTTACCGGGAGACAAAATCATGGAAATGGCCGTTAATACAGTTCACATATATGACTGTACTGGCTTATGTTTCCAGTTGGGTGGTTTTTAACCTCTTAAAATAACAGGGGGAGCGATGGACAATGCGCAAAAATTGTTTGAGTATCTCCCTCAGGGAGCCGTCCATATCATTTTAAAATGGATAGATGACTACAAGTGCGATTTTAAGATCGCAGGCAAGCGCAGTTCCAAGTTAGGTGATTACAGACCGCGTCACAAAGGACTTAACCACCGTATTTCAGTGAACCATAATTTGAACCCATATGCGTTTCTGATAACTACGGTTCATGAATTTGCACACTTGCAAACCTGGAATGATCACAAAGGTAGCGTGAAACCGCATGGACAAGAATGGAAGATCAACTTCAAAAAGATGATGGAACCATTTTTGGCAATGGACATCTTTCCTGATGATCTCCGAAAGGAGATTAACAGCTATCTTACCAATCCTTCTGCTTCTAGCTGTACCGATGTTAGCTTATTTAGAGCAATACAGTTGTATAACTCTCCCGACTCCAAGGACGCTAATGTACTGTTGATCGAAAATATCCCATGTAATACAACGTTTACCATCCAGAACGGAAGAAGGTTCAAAAAGCTTGAAAAAATGCGTAAGCGTTATAAATGCATTGAGCTGGCTACCGGGCGCCTTTATCTGTTTCATCCAATGGCTCAGATATTCGAAGCAGGTTGATTACCTTGACTTGACCCCTTCATAAATTGCCTCACCATCTTTGATCTTCCAATTGAAACTTAGGGAAGAACCTTTATACTTTTCAGCATTTGTCACGAGTTCCCTTATCAATTCATCTTCATCTTCAACTCTAATCACTGCACGATAGGACTTAAGCTCCCTCTTGCTAAGTACAATGTATCGCGCTTTTGGATACTCTGTAATTCCTTCAAATGTAAGATCAAATTCACCCTTGTTTTCTATTGCGCTTTCCAGATTCCCGAGAATCTCGCCGACGTTTCGCTTTTTGCTCTCCGCTTTTTGATGCTTGGCTGCTTTGAATGACACTTCATCATCAGCAGACTTTGAGTTCGCGTAAAATAAGACATCATTTCTGTAATATTCTCTACGAGATTGGTATCGTGGACTCTCGTACGAATTGAAAACGTTTTCTATAATCAGAAGCAACTGATGATGATCTATATAGTAGTACTTTTCAACCGATCCCATTTCTCCATCTCCGTGCTCAATATAAAGAACCGGGTTACCATTACTTGAATATCTGGTCACATAAAAGGAATATTCCGCATCGTTAAAGACCAGGCTTTCTCTTTTTTCGAACTGCGAAATATTAAGATTAATTGAATCTGCATAACTATTAATACTATTTTCATCCCGAAATACAGACTTGGCTGCGCCCATTTTTGCCTGTGGATGTTTTTCTTTCACTCCCCCGTTATTGCAGGAAATAGCGACGCACATTGCGGCAATGGAAGTGAGGAAGGTTAAATATCTGACCTTAATATAGGGAGACTTATACATATAGTTCTCTAACAAAGATATCTGGAAAGCGTTTAAAATTATCTGGTAAAACATCTTCAACCAATCTATTTGTGCTGTTAGCGTACATTTGATTGTTTGAAAGTTTCACACCACCTCAAAAACTTGTAAGTTTGAATGTCTAAACAATACTAGAATGAAGCAACTATATATTATGTTCCTAGCTACCCTTATCTCAGGAACTGTCCTGGCTCAGGAGTACTATCTTCGACCGCATACATTTGCTTTAAAAGAAAAGGAGGATCTCAATGTTGAGCTTTACAGAGGTAGCAAGTTTGATATCGGCGAAGATCGTAAGGTTGAAAATTCCAGACTAAAGAGTGCCAAAATCTACCGGGGTGCCAAACCTGAAAATCTGATCGACAGCGCGGGAGCAGTTAAGTCATCCCTCATGGTGCCATACAAAAGCTCAGGTTTACATCTCGTAGCTGCGGAGCTTTTCAATAGTGTCGAACAAAAATCCAGAACTTCACTTAACAACCAGTTTGCGGAGGAAGGATTTGCTGACGTGGCAGACAAGGCCGGTATGAAGCAGTTATTCTCCGTGAATAACCACTATTCGCTTAAGACGCTTGTCATTTCCGATAAGGCTTCAGGAAGCGCGTATGAGGTCAAAACAGACGGCGACTTTGAAATTGTGTTATCGCAGAATCCCTATAAAATGAAGTATGGTGAAGATATTACCGTTCAGGTACTATCCAAGGGCGAGCCGGTGAAGAAGGCCTATGTTGCGGTTACTACGAAAACGCTTAACGGCAGTCTATTTGCATCATCTCAAGTAACAGACGATGAAGGGAAGGCTTATGTAAAGCTTAACCGTGCGGGGGAATGGCTCATCAAAGCGGTCAACATTTTACCAGCGGAAAAGTCGGCTGATTTCGACAGGTGGTTTTCGTCTTATAGTTTTAGCTTCTTAAACAAATAATATATAAACATGGTTAGAAAGACTCTAGTAATAGCGGCGCTGGCTGCTGTAGGAGCCTTAGGTTCTTGTAAAAGTAAAAAGGCTATTGTGTCGACACCTGCAAGTAGCCAAGCACAGGTAGCAGATGACGCTGAATATGACGCCTATCGGAACAAGTTACCCGGTACACAGGTTGACAGAGTACAAAGCGGGGTTAAAGTAACCTTTGCCTCAGAAATCCTTTTTCCAACAAACTCATCTTATCTGACTGAGCCGGCGAAGGAGAAGCTGAAGAAGTTAGTAGAGGTTATAAAGGAAAAAGGCCCCGCGAAACTGCTTATAGAAGGCCACACGGATAAAACGGGGACAGCAGAATACAATAAATGGCTTTCTGAAAAAAGGGCAGCTTCGGTTAAAGCATTTGCTGTCAGCATGGGATTATCTGACGCATCCATTTCTACCACTGGGTTAGGTGATACCAAACCTGTTGCAGTGAACAGTACTCCCGAAGGGCGAGCTAAAAATAGACGTGTTGAGATCACGATTTCTCAGGGGAAATAATCCTGATATCAGCCTCCGATTATTTTAAGAATCATACCGGTCTTTACAGAAGAAGAGTCTTTGAGTTTATTAATTACTTTAATCTCTTCTTCTGTAGCTCCTTTAAACTGGTCGGCAATCGAAGAAAGCGTATCCCCAGGCTGAACGCGGTACGTTATAACCTGATCTCCACTTTGTGTATGACCGGTGGATTTTACTGCAGCCCCTCTACTTTTATAAAAAATATTATTAGCAGCCTGCAGTCTTGCATCTGATACCGGTCTTCCATGCAAAACATCTTTCACGAGCTCCAGATACGGCTTACGACTGCCCGGCAAAACCAGTAGTTGTGGGCGCTCCGCACTTCCATAAATTGCCCCTTGTAAGTGTGCCGGATTTAATCGTGCGATTTCCTCCGTCGTTAAGTTACTTGCCGAAGCAATAGAACGGAATGTGACGGTGGAACTCACCGGAATGCTCTCTGTTTCCAGAGGCAAGTCAGTCCCTCCTGGTTCAATATTGTGCTTCCAATAGTGGTTCATGATGTAAACCGTCGCGATATAAGCCGGTACGTAATTTTGGGTTTCGGTCGGAAGGTATTGTCTGATTGACCAATAATCACTTTTTCCTCCCGCTTTCTCCATAGCCCATTTGATATTATTCCTTCCGCAATTGTAGGAAGCAATCGCCAGGAGCCAGTCATCGTAAATATAGTAGGACTCCAGGAGGTGAGAGGCTGCGGCATTCGCAGCAAGGAACGGATCCTTGCGCTCATCCACCCGGTCTGAAATCTCCAGACCGTAGAGTTTGCCTACTTCATAAAGAAACTGCCATGGGCCGGCAGCGCCCATATGTGATACAGCTTGAGGGTTAAGTGATGACTCGATTACAGATATGTATTTTAGTTCCTCGGGAACGTTTCTGTTTTCGAATACCTTTTTATATATAGGGAAATAATACTGCGATAAGCCGAGCATCTGTGATATACGGCCCTTTTGCCTGTTGATAAATATATCTATAAACTTCTGTACTTCAGTATTGTAAGTAAGCGGAACCCTGTCTTGAATAGATTCAAGCGAGCGCTTATACATCATTGAATCAGCACCTACAGTCACATGATAAGTATCGGAAAATGAAGTTGTAGTTTGTTTTCCGAATACAGTGGAGGTGCCTAAAAGCCATAACAATGCGGTCAACACTTTTCTTCTCTTCATCACTTCTTTTGTTAGAGGCGTTATAGCCCAGCGGCTATTTCTGATCCGCCATATTCATATTCATATTCATCATGTATTTGGAGAAAGCAAGAAGCTGAGGCTCCCCAAAACGCTTACCAATCAGCTGCAAACCCAAAGGAAGTCCGTCGGAGTTATCCCTGATCGGTAACGAGATTGCAGGAATTCCTGCAAGGGAGGCTTGTACGGTGAAAATATCAGCTAAGTACATCACTACAGGGTCGTCTGTCTTCTCGCCGAGGCCGAACGCAGGTCCGGGGGATGTTGGTAAAAGGATAAAGTCATGATCTCTCAGAATCTCTTCAGTCTTTTCCCTGATCAAGCGTCTTACTTTTTGCGCCTTGCCATAAAAAGAAGCATAATGTCCTGCACTCAAAACAAAGGTGCCGAGCATAATCCTGCGTTTAACTTCGGCTCCAAAGCCCTCAGAACGAGACTTTTTATAAGTCGACTCAAGATCTACCGCATTTGGGCTTCTAAATCCATAATGAACACCGTCATAACGGGCAAGGTTGGAAGACGACTCTGCAGTAGTCAATATGTAGTAAGTCGGCACCACATAGTCCAGATAAGGGAAAGAGATAGGTTCAACTGAGTGGCCTTCTTCCTGAAGTTTTGCGATCATCGCCTCAGTTAATGACTTAACCTCGGGGTCCAACCCTTCAGAATGTAAGGTTTCAGGAAGATAAGCAATTCTCTTCTTTCCTTCAAATGACAGCTCCTGGCTATATTTAGGAACAGGAAGAGTGGAAGATGTGCTGTCGAAATCATCATGACCGGCAATGATCTCCATGATCAATGCTGCGTCTTCGACCGATTTAGTCAGAGGCCCCACCTGGTCGAATGACGAGGCGTAAGCCACAATACCGTGTCTGGACACTCTCCCATATGTGGGTTTTAGCCCAATTATGCCACAGAATGAAGCGGGCTGTCTCACAGAACCTCCGGTGTCAGTGCCTAAGGCAGCCATACACAATCCTGCCTGAACAGCTACCGCAGATCCCCCGGATGACCCTCCTGAAACCTTTGTATTATCCGCATAATTTTTTACGTGGCCAAAATATGAGTTTTCATTAGAACCACCCATAGCGAACTCGTCACAATTCAGCCGACCGATTATAATGGCATCTTCTGCTAAAAGGCGCTCCACCACCGTGGCTGAAAAAATAGAAACGTAGTTCTCAAGCATCCTGGATCCTGCCGATACACCATGATCTTTATAGCAGATAAGGTCTTTGATACCGATAACCATTCCGGCTAGTTTGCCGCCGGTACCATTTAGAATCTTTTCATTAATGATAGGAGCAAGTTTTCGTACCTCGTCTTTGTATACCTCGATGAATGCATTTAAGTGAGATTCTGCCTCAATCCGTTGCAGATAATGTTCTACTATTGTCGTTAAAGTGAATTTGCCCTCTTTGATCTTTTCATGCAAGATATTCAAGGAAATATACGGTTCCATTCCGTGAAGGTACATAATTCTCCTAAATCGAAAAACCCCATATTGAGCAAATAATGCCGAATATGGGGCTAAGTAATAAAAAGGTTATCTTACAATCAGACTTAGTAAGTCTTTGTGTCGTTTTGTTTGACTGAATCTCCGTCACCGTCTTTAGCGTCTTTAAACTCCTTAACGCCTTTTCCTAATCCGCGCATCAACTCAGGAATTTTTTTACCGCCAAAAAGAAGCAGAATAGCAACCACAATTAAAATAATTTCTGGCGCACCTAATCCGATTAATAAAAATGTACTAAACATATTATGAATTTATATGTGGTTTTTCTGTTTGCTGTTCTGTTTCAGCTGCTTTCTTCGTATCCAGATCAACGCTCAAGTCGTCATTGACAGCATTAATATTCCGGTGTATTTCTCGCTTTACACCATCAGAAGCATCCTTGAACTCTCTCATGCCTTTTCCCAGGCCTCTCGCTAATTCAGGTAATTTCTTACCTCCAAATAACAAGAGAACTGCAAACAGAATCAGCATTAGCTCCGGCGTACCCATGTTAAGGAATAACAATATAGAATTTAACATCTTCCCCTGATTAATTATACAAATATAGAATAAAAATAAACGCCATTTGTTTATAATTTATTGTGAGCTAGTTAGCCAACCACGCTTCCGGATTCATTGGCGTGGTTCCTTTCCAAATCTCAAGATGCACTTCGGTGCTACCATCTGTTGGATCTGTGGCTACAGATCCGATAGACTGCTTAACAGTTACCTTTTGTCCCTTCGATACACTTACCGAACGTAAATTGGTGTATACGGTGAAATACTCGCCATGGCGAATGATGATTGCAGTAGATGCGCCCATATTCATGACACTGCTTACTGTGCCTCCAAAAATTGCACGCACAGTTGCACCTTCGTTCGTTTGAATATTTACACCGTTATTTTCTGTTGATACGTTACCAATTGAATGCCTGCCAAATCGCTCCACTATCGTTCCGTTCGCCACCGGCCATGGCAAACTCCCGCGGTTTCCTGTGAAGTCAGACGTCATCTTAGCGGATTCAGGAGTAGCCGACAAGACTTTCGTGCCCTTTGCCACTGGTTTTGCCTCTGTATCATCTCCTTTCGCTGCCGCTGCTTTCGCCGCCGCCGCCGCCGCTGCCGCTGCTCTTTTACGTTCAGCCTCGATTTCCCTGCTGATCGCATTTTGTATTGCCCGGTTCAATTTCGCTGATTCCCTTTGCTTCTGAGTGAGTTCCTGGCGTAGCTGCTTCTCCTGCTTGCTTAGCTTATTTAGCTGTACAGATTGATTGCTCTTTTCTTTCCCCAGGGTAACTTTTTCTTTCTCCTGATCTTCCAGCAATGAACTTTTTTCCTTTTTGTTATGGTCGAGTTGCTGGATTTTATGCCCCAGTTCCCTCTGCGTCTCCTGTATGTACCTTGCTTGTTTACGCCGGTAATCCCCAAACTGTTGAAGGTATTTGAGCCTCTTGTAAGCCTGATTAAAATCACTTGACGCAAAAATAAACATCAGCTTGCTATAGGAACTCTGATTTCTGAAAGCAAACAGGATCATTGCCGCATACTCCTTTTTAAGCTTGACCAACTGACTTTGCAGGGAACGTACGTTATTCGTATTCTCTGAGATTTGGTTGTCAAGCAACCTTACTTCGGAATTTATGGTACTTATCTTTGCCTCCCTTAGTCTTATTTGGGCATTCAGTGCGTTAATTTGCTTAAGCGACAGGCGCTTGTTATTCACCACCTTATTCTGAGACCGTCTTAGCATCTCAATTTCCCGGGTAAGTGCTTCTTTACGGCGCTTCAGCTCAGCACTGCTTTGCGCAAACGCAGAACCGGTAAGGAAAAGGAAAGCAAAGACTAAAAAAATCCTGGTAAGACTCATGGGCACAAATCTATTTAATTAATCCTTTACTGTAAACCTTTTAGGTACACTGAATGGAAAATCAACTGGTTCATTTACAGAAACACTGGAGTATTTAATGTCGATCCGGACGTTTTTATTGCCTGCGTTAGATAGCAGACTTATTGAATATGGAAGGTTTTGGCCGTTAATTGCCTGAAACTCGCTATACTTCCCATTGAGCTGCTGACCTTTCGAGTCGCGCAGACGATTTTCGATCAGCTTATAATGCTCGTTAAAAATTAGTTCATAGATAAGGTCTTTTGCAGATGACTTGACAACTGTCTGGTTGCCGCTCCAATTTATCTCAGAAGCCTGGGAGACCGAGCCTTTTATCGTGTTTCCAAGGAGCAGGCTTTGCAGTGTATTGAAGTCAACATTTCGACCCGAATATCGAGAGATGAAGCTAAACGGCTTGGCCAAATATTCACCTTGAAGCCGATTATAGACTTTGATGCTGTCAGGAGTAACCATCACTCTGGCAACTTCTATTCCTGCGATAGCAGTAATTGACATCCATATTACTTCATCGTTTCGTATCCTCAAGTTTAGATTCGCGCCGTTAGACGTGTTATTTAACTTAAAATCAATTTTCGCCTTCGCTGATAACGTCCTGAAACCAAATGCGTTCTCGCTGATTGCTTTTATAGATTCGGTTTTGTTGCTTGCCTCTGGCGGCACTGTAGTTAGAACCGGTGCCGCTTCCTTTTTTGCTTTGCAAGCGAAACACAGTACTACTAAACATAAAAGTATAAGCCTACTCGAAATATTTTTTTTCATTTATTTTTTTATCTAGTGTTTCTGACTTAACACCCAATGTCCTTGCTTTCATCCAGCTTTCGAGTGCCTTGTCAGGCTCCTTCAGATGAAACAAAATATCTCCGAAATGCTCAAATTGAATTCCGCTGCTCGCGTTGTTTTTGATAGCTTTTTCAATCCATATCCGGGCATCCTCATATTTTTTTTGCTGAAATAAGACCCAGGCATAGGTGTCTTGAAAAGATGGATTTTCAGGGTCTAACTCATTAGCCTGCAAAGACATTTTCGCAGCTTTCTCCAGGTTTTCTTTTCTTAACGATAAATAGTAGGCATAATTGTTCAATGCGTAAGCATTTACAGGATCAAGCGCCAAAGATTTGTCAAAAGCAGCATCAGCGTCTTTAAATCTGTTTAGTGAATTTAGCGAACTGGCAAGGCTGGCCTGAACCTGTGATTGGTACACGGCGTTCTCTGTGTCCAGATTAACTGCCTGCGACAAGTGTTCTATAGCTTTTTCATGGTTCTCAACCTGCGCATAAGCGATACCAGTAAAGAAATAAAGTGAAGAACGGTCCCTGAATAGCGTCAAAGCCTTTTCACCGTCTTCCAGAACCTTCTCGAACTCGCCCAAAGACGTCTCAATTTCGAGTAACTGTTCCCAGATTCGGACTTCTTTGTCATTAATCGACAATGCATGCCGGTATGCTTCCTGTGCTCCCTTAAGGTCTTTTGATTGGGCCAGCAGATCTCCGTAGATAGCAAATGCCTGCGGTTCTTTTGGATGTCTTCGCGTAGCTAAGAGTGCAAGTTCAGTAGCTTCAGATAATGAGGCGGCATTCTTCAACTTAGGAAAGTAGGAAAAAATGATCTGAGCTTTGACTTCGAAATTTAATACGTCATCGGCTATTACCTTCTTGAGTTCTCTGAAGGCTTCCGTGTCTTTGCCCTCTGAGCGATATACATCGGCCATCAAAAGAATCACATAAGGGTTTTTCGGCTCCACTTTATTGGCTTGCTTAAGCCTGATCAGTGCCTTTTCCTTTAAACCTGTTTTAAGGTACAGCTCCGTCAGTGCAAGATAATTTCTTATATCAGCCGGATTCTTGCTGATCAGTTCCTCTAGAACAGAGATCGATTTGTCCGGATCAGGGTCGTTTATCAAAAGACGCTGCTTGAGCGTTTCGAGTTCAGGCGACGACCCAAACCCAGACTCAATTTCAGTGTATATCTTTTCTGCTTCCTGCGTCCGTCCCAGCAGTATCAATGCGTTAGCCTTATCAAGGAGATATTCATCAACATCAGGCTCCAGCTTAGTGAGGCGGTCGTACACTGCAGGAAGCTTGTCCAGATTTTGCGACTGCTTGTATATATCAGCCAGCGATAGAAGGAACCACTTATTGTCCGGGTTTGCGGCAACAGCCTTAACGGCATATTGTTCGGCCAGCCCGATTTGCTGTTTAATTCTATAGATATTACTTAGTTCATAGAGAGCAGCTCCGTTTGCAGAATCCAGCTCCACCGTTCGTTTAAATGAGCGCTCCGCCTCATCGATTCTGCCTGATGTCTTTTCTCTAAGACCTGAAAAGAAGCTGTTTCTTACGCCAATGCTGTCAGCGCCGCTTAAGCCAGGCTCTTTTATATTCTTTTTCTGAGAAAATACAGAGCCGGAAAGGCAACAAAACGTGACAGAAATAAGAAATAGTCTTTTTAACATGCAATTATACCCCTGTATGGCCGTAACCTCCCGCGCCACGGCTTGTTTCGTTTAAACTATCGGCAGCTTCCCATGATATCTGTTCATGTTTAGCAATAATCATCTGTGCGATGCGGTCTCCGCTTTGAATGCGGAAATCAGTATCAGACAAATTGATCAGTAAAATCTTGATCTCTCCGCGATAATCAGCATCAATGGTCCCCGGAGAGTTCAGCACGGTAATCCCATGCTTCAGCGCAAGCCCGCTTCTCGGACGAATCTGCGCTTCGAATCCCTGAGGAAGCTCAATGAACAGCCCGCTCGGAATAAGCGATCGCTGGAAAGGCTTCAGGATAATATCTTCTGTAACGAATGCCCTGATATCCATCCCTGCTGAAAGGGCCGTTTCATATGCAGGAAGTAAATTATTTGATTTATTTATTACTTTAACGTTCATGTCCATGGTGTAGTATAAGTTAAATATTTCCGGATAATATCTTCCGGATGCTCTTCTTTTCGATGTATAATATTGAAAGCGCAAATAAAGCGAATAAGATATTACCCGCAATGAGGTTTCTGTCAAAAAGGTGGTATGATATAATTACCAATATAACCGACGACAAAAGGTAACCAAATGCTTTCTTAACATTATAAGGAATGGGATAGTGCTTCTGTCCAAGCAAATAGGATAAAACCATCATGGTCGAATATGCCGCAAACGAAATCCATGCCGAAGCCACATAACTGTACTTCGGAATGAAGATAATGTTTAAAACGATGGTCATCAACGCCCCTATGCCCGATATATACAGCCCGTACCGTGTCTGATCCGATAGCTTATACCAGATGGATAGGTTCATATATATGCCCAGGCTAACATAACCCAGTAACAAGACGGGGATAATCTTCAGCCCCGACCAGTATAGCTCACGCTGAACAGGGTCTTTTGCGCTGATAAAATGCTTCAGAATTTCGATATTGGCCACTATACCTACAAAAATAAGGGAAATGGCCATAATGAAGTAATTCATTATAGTGGCATAGGTATCTCCTGAGTTCTTATTCTTGGCATGACTAAAAAAGAACGGTTCAGCCCCCAACCTGAAAGCCTGAACAAATATGCTGAGGAAAATCGCCAGCTTCGCGCAGGCACCATAAATACCCGCTTCCTGCTCGGCTATGCTTTCTGGAAGCAGTTCTTTTAAAAATATCTTATCGGAGTTCTCATTTATGATGAACGAGAGATTTGCAACCAGAACCGGGAAGCTATAATTCAGCATATCCAAAATTAAAGGGCGGTCAACTTTTAATCTCAACTCCATTAACTGGGGCAGTAAGAGCACCAGGGTCACAGCACTGGCAACGAGATTGGAAACAAACACATAGCCGAGCCAGCCAGGTCTGTACCACTCCCGGAAAAAGCCTGCGAACATCAGGTCGTTCTTAATGATTGCAGGTACTGCTAAAAGAAGGAACAGATTAAGTCCTACGAAACTCAGAATATTCGCTATCTTAATTATGCCAAACTTTAAAGGCCTCCCTTCAGCGCGCAATTTTGCAAATGGAATGACGGCTAGCGCATCAACGGCGAGAATGAGAATAAAGAGCCTGATATATTGGGCATAATCCGTAAGGCTTGTGGTATGGTCAGTTACCATCCACTGAGCGATGCTTCCTGAAAACAGGAACGCCATTCCCACGAAGATGGATGCGAGAAATAAGATGACTATAAAGGTATTGTTGTAAACCTTCTCTTTGTCGCTTCCTGATTTGTTTAAATACCGGAAGAAAGTAGTCTCCATGCCAAAGGCCAGCATGGCGTTCAAAATGGAGGCCCAACTATACATTACAGTGAAAACACCATATAACTTAGCTGGATAGAGTTTTACATATAAGGGAGTTAAGAGGAACCCAAGTACTCGTGATATGACGGTACTCAATCCATAGATAGCAGTCTGCCCTGCAAATTTCTTAATGTTTGACAAGCTCGCCTGTTGTTTAGATCCGATGTTTTTTCACTATCTCAAAGTTAAGATAGTTCTTCATTTCTCCTTCAGAGACATCCACTTTATCCACAACTGCATTATCGGGACCCTCTTTACACCAGTCCAGGAGGTAATTCAAAGAGAACAAGTCGCCTTCTGCTTCTATGTAAACTGATCCGTCCGTTTGGTTTTTGATAATTCCTTTAATGGATAGCTGGTCAGCAATTGCCTTCGTTGCTGCCCTAAAAGATACACCCTGAACCTTGCCGTACACGGTGATTGTAAAATGTTTCATTTGCAAACTTAGCCAAATGAAGGAAGATTTATAAACTCAAATGTTAATAATCTAAACGAGTTTTTCTACGGTCGACTCGGGTGTGAGCATCAGGCCTTCTACATGACTGATCAGATTTAAGCCCGGCTTTTTTCCAACTTCAATACTTCCAAAATCTTCGTCTATATCCAGAAATTTCGCACCGTTCAGCGTCGCCCATTTAACCGTTTCATCGAGGCGAAGCGAAGGAAAATGTTTGTGGAGCGTTTTTAACTCAGATAAGATACAGAGCTCGTCATTAGAGGCAAGGCTATCGGTGCCGAGCGTAATTGTCAGGTCATTTTGGCGGAACAGTTCGATCTTCGGAAGCCTGTTCTCGATATAGAGGTTGGCATTCGGACAAAAGCACCAAAAGATATCCCTGCCGGATCGTTTCGTGAAGTAGATATCTTTCAGACTGGTATACGTGTTGTGTACCAGCAGAATTTTTTGCTTTTTTCCCAGATGAGAGAAAATAGACTGAACCGAGCTTCTGGCCTGCGCTTTAAAAAATTCAGTATCAATATTCATCCCTTTATAAAAATCAAGGAAAAGCCCTGTCTTATACCTGAAAAGGGTGTTTTCTTCTTCACTCTCCTGGTTATGAATCGACATGAGGCTTTCTGAATTACCGCACTCGCGACTGATATACCTTAACAATTCTTTCGATGTAGAATACGGCGCGTGGGGGGCAATTGAAGCCTTAAGAGGTGCAAACTCCTCTTTCAATTTACAGGCCGAATCGAAAATATCTTTTGCCTGACTTGGGTCAAATCCCAAAGTTTCAACGAAGGTGTGATACTTAATTGCACTTTCAAGCTTTACCGGCTTTGAGTCGATAAGATTGGATATATCACCTACTGCAACGATTCCTTTCTCAAACATGGTGCGATCGGCATGATACATACTTTCCACAGTATCTCCATGCTTTGATCGCCCGAGCCTGATCACGTCTTTAATAAACGGTACCAAACCTTTATTACGTTCAATCTTACCTTTTAACCAGGATAGTTCCAGATGACAGTGTGTATTAACAAAGCCCGGTACTATAACTCCTTTCAGGCGTTTTCCTTTTGGAAAGCCCCTGACTTCGGCCTCATATTCAGTATAAAGTCCTTGAATTATCTGAGCTTCATTGACTGCAACATAGCCATTTTTGATAGGAGGAGAAGATGCCGGGAGAATGTAGTCTGCGGAGTAATAGGTATTCATATTTCAGTGTAAACGTATAATTTCGTGCTGATCAATGGCATAGCTATCGCATATTGGAAAACAATTATACGCATTTTATCGTGGACGTTCTCGTTTTAAGAAAATTTCATTACAAAACTGTGCAATCATTACCATATTATTACAGTGGTCCTCAGATTATTAAGTAACTTTGTGAAGTGAACGCGATTATTGAAAAAAAAGAAATAAGGAATCTTTCGGTCGAAGATCTTAAGAAGGTGCTTATAGCAGAAGGCGAGCCGGCATTTCGCGCAAAGCAGATTTCTGAATGGCTATGGATGAAGTCAGCACGGAGCTTTGAAGAAATGACCAATCTTCCGAAAGCTTTGAGGGAAAAGTTGAATGATATGTTTAACCTCAATGTGGTTAATATTCACCAGTCCCAGCATAGTTCCGACAAAACAATCAAAAACACGTTCCGGTTAGCAGACAATAATATTATTGAAGGTGTCCTTATCCCGACTCCTGAGCGTATGACAGCCTGCGTGAGTTCTCAGGTTGGCTGCAGTCTTACCTGCAAATTCTGCGCAACCGGTTATATGGAACGGAAGAGGAATCTTGATGCAGGTGAAATCTATGATCAGGTCGTCCTGATTGATCAGCAAGCTAAACTGAACTACGGAATTCCCCTTTCCAACATCGTATACATGGGCATGGGAGAGCCACTGCTGAACTACGCCAATGTGTTGCGGTCCATTGACAGGTTAACTTCTCCCGACGGTTTGAATATGTCGCCAAAGAGAATTACCGTTTCAACTGCTGGTATCGCAAAGATGATCAAAAAGCTTGGCGATGATCAGGTCAAGTTTAACCTCGCGTTGTCCCTTCACGCTGCGAATGATACGAAGCGGAACGAGATTATGCCCATTAATGAGCAGAATACCCTCAAAGCGCTTGCAGAGGCACTCAAATACTATTTCATAAAGACAAAAAATCCGGTTACCTACGAATATATTCTATTCGACAACTTTAACGATGGCCTAGAAGATGCTGCCGAATTGGCTAAGTTCTGTAAACACCTGCCTTGTAAAGTAAATATCATTGAGTACAACCCCATTTCGTTTGCTTCTTTTCAGAATGCAGAGGAAGACAAGACGGAAGCTTTTGCCAATTACCTCAGAAAGCAAGGTGTCATTACCAACATACGTAGGAGCCGCGGAAAGGATATAGATGCCGCTTGCGGTCAGCTCGCCATAAAAGAGAAGTAAATGCGTTAAGTGTTATGGTAAGCACGGTTAAGAAGTACGCTGAAGATTTTTTATCGTTGTTCTTTCCCGATCTGTGCTGCGCTTGTGGTGATCACCTCGTTTCCCATGAGTATCAGCTCTGTACGAATTGTCTTTATGACCTGCCTTATACCAACTTCTACCGGCAAGCCGACAATCCCGTTGCGCGACATTTTTGGGGGCGAATCCCCGTTCAGAGCGCATTTGCCTACCTCTATTTTCATAAGCAGGGCAAGGTTCAAAACATAATTCATCATCTTAAGTATAAGAATAGACCTCTGCTAGGCAATCTGCTTGGCGAAATGTGCGCCAGAGATCTTAAAACAGTGGATTATGCTTCTGCAATAGATCTTATCGTTCCCGTGCCTCTCCATCCTTCAAGGCTCAAATCCCGCGGCTATAATCAAAGCCATTGTATAGCTGAAGGGTTGGCATCTGCTTTACAAATTCCTTTGGGCGATCAGTATTTACATCGGTCTAAACCTACCAGTACACAAACTCATAAAGGAAGGTTTGAGCGATTTGAAAACATGATAGAAGTATTCAGTCTCGAAAATGCAAGTGATCTGGCAGGTAAACATGTCTTGTTAGTGGATGATGTAATCACTACAGGAGCAACTCTGGAAGCCTGTGCCCTTTCGCTCCTACAGGTGCCTGGCATGCAAGTCAGCATTCTGGCAATCGCTTACGCCGAATAAAAAAATAATTGAAATTGATTGTAACCTTTTAAACTCGTTTTCGTAACAATACACGAGAGCGTTAATTTAGATGAGAGAGTCGGACACTTCCATAGTTTCCGGCTTTTTCTTTTTTCTGCTGAACGTTTGCTAAGGTTCCGGGCTTACATAAGGCAATCCAAGAATGTCTTTAACTTTGCGTTTTAATTCTTCAGGTACAAAAGGTTTGGGTATGTAACCCGTCATTCCTGATCTGCCAATTTCCTCCAGGGCCCTTTCCGAAACGGAACAGGTGAGCGCCACGATCGGAAGGTCGTTGAATTCTCCTTCGTTATAAGACCGGATTATTTCTGTGGCTTTGAAGCCATCCAGAACCGGCATATGGATATCCATCAAGATGATATCGTATTGTCTGACCGCAACCTTGTTGACGGCAACTTGTCCGTCTTCGGCCAGTTCTACCTCAAATCCACATTGCGTTAATAATTTATTGGCTACGTATCTGTTTATCTCGTTATCGTCAACGACAAGGATAAGTCCTTCTGAAGGGTCTTTTTCTTTTTTGGTTGAGAGCATGATAAAGGTTTATAGGTAGAAGGGAAGGAGGGATAATGACTCCTCCTTCCCTGATCATTATTTGTATAATGGAAAATCGGCCATCATACGCTTTACTTTCGTTTTAATAGACTCTAGATGCTCCTCGTTCTCAGGATCGGCCAGTACGGCATCGATCAATTCAACGATTGCTTCCATTTGTTCCTCTTTAACACCGCGGCTCGTGATAGCTGCTGTACCTACACGTATTCCCGATGTAACAAACGGCGACTTGTCGTCAAAAGGGACCATATTTTTGTTTACGGTGATATGGGCTTTCTGCAGGGCTGCCTCTGCAACTTTTCCGGTAATGTTCTTATTTCTCAGGTCAATCAGCATAAGGTGGTTATCAGTACCACCGGAAATGATCTGATAATCGCGAGCCACGAGGGCCTTCGCCATTGCCTCTGCGTTTTTCTTCACCTGTTTAATGTACTCCAGGTACTCATCGCTAAGGGCTTCTCCAAAAGCAATCGCTTTAGCTGCGATAACATGTTCCAGCGGCCCCCCCTGGGTGCCTGGGAAGACTGCCATATCCAATAATGAAGACATTTTTCTGATTTCACCTTTGGGAGTCTTTAAGCCGAAAGGATTGTCAAAATCTTTTCCAAGTAAAATCAAACCTCCCCGTGGTCCTCTCAGAGTCTTATGCGTAGTAGTGGTAACAATATGGCAATGTGGAAGTGGATTTTCAAGGAGACCTTTCGCAATCAGTCCAGCAGGATGGGAGATATCAGCCAGCACTAATGCTCCTATTTTATCAGCAACCTCACGTATGAACTTATAATCCCATTCTCTCGAATACGCTGAAGCGCCGCAGATGATTAACTTGGGCTTCTCCGCCAAAGCCACCTCTTCAAGTTTTTTATAGTCAATTAATCCTGTTTCCTTATCTACACCATAAAAGAATGGGGTATACAGTTTGCCTGACGAGTTCACTGGTGATCCATGGGTCAGGTGTCCTCCGTGTGAAAGATCGAACCCTAATATCTTATCTCCCGGCTTTAACACCGCTAGGAAAACAGCTGAATTTGCCTGAGCACCTGAATGAGGCTGTACGTTCGCCCACTCTGCATTAAATAGCTTTTTAGCGCGCTCAATTGCAATAGTCTCAATCTCATCTACTATCTCACAGCCGCCATAGTAGCGTTTTCCGGGCAAACCTTCGGCATATTTGTTTGTAAGTACTGAACCAGCCGCTTCCATAACCTGTTTACTGACAAAGTTCTCGGATGCAATAAGTTCGATGCCACTCTCCTGGCGTTCTTGCTCTTCTTCAATGAGTTTAAAAACTACGTTGTCTCTGTTCATTATTTTACTTGATGATTTGTATATTTTACTGTGCAGGATGGTTGTTGGATTCCAGCCTGAAATTGTTAAACCCAATGCCTGTCTGGATCGAAATGAGCTGCTGCTGCAGCATCTCCAACACCGCCAGGAAGTTAAAAATAAAATGTACCCTGTTTTCAGAATGTTTCTTCATGTCTGAAAAATCCATGCGGGCATTTAATTGAAGCAGTTCAGCGATAGCCTTTTTCTGCTGTTCAATAGTATATGGATATTGAACAACGGTGTGCGTTACCTGAACGTTTTGATGGCCTCTCGCTATTACTTTCTCATACATCAGAAGAAGCCTGTAAAGGCTAAACGTAGAAAGCTCCTCGCCATGTTCCGCTTCGCCCGCAATCTTTGAAAGATCATCTCCTATATTACCCCGCCGCTGTAGCTTCATGCGTTTATCTTCAAGCACACGCATTTCTTCCGAGGCCATCTTTATCTTCTTGTATTCAATCAGCTTCTTAATCAGATCTTCCCGGTTGTCCATCTCCCTTCCCTCGTCGTCCTGCTCGGGTCTCGGCAAAAGCATTTTTGCCTTAAGTCTCATTAGTGTAGCCGCTATAAATATAAACTCGCTGGCAAGTTCTATATTCAGTGCCGTCATTGCCTGGATGTAAGCCAGGAAGTCGTCAGTAATACTTGCTATAGCAATCTCATGTATATCCAGCTCATCGCGCTCGATAAAAAACAATAAGAGGTCAAATGGTCCCTCAAATTGCGGTAACCTGATGTCATAAGTATCCTGATGTATCACAACTGGTTCAAAAATAAAGATTTAATTCGGTCTGTAAATCATAAATAAAACTGTTCCATCTATTATTTTATAAATAATATTGAGTTACTTTGTCGTTTAAACTTTTTTTTACGCTACTACTGTATGGAAGTAAAGGCTGGGAAATTATTAGATAAAATAAATTATCCATCTGATTTAAAGTTACTTAGTGAGGTTGAGTTAGAGCAGTTATCGCATGAATTGCGTCAGTATATCATTGACGTCGTTTCTGTTCACGGGGGTCATTTTGCAGCTAGCTTAGGCGTCGTTGAATTAACAGTTGCCCTTCATTATGCTCTTAATACGCCGTACGATCAGCTAGTTTGGGACGTGGGCCACCAGGCATACGGTCATAAGATATTAACCGGACGAAGGTCGAGATTTCATACCAACCGCTTATATAATGGGATCAGTGGATTTCCCAAAAGAACCGAAAGTGAATATGATACCTTTGGTGTAGGTCATTCATCTACTTCTATATCAGCTGCACTGGGCATGGCAGTTGCATCACGTGCAAAAGGCGAAACAGATCGTCAGCATGTAGCCGTGATAGGCGACGGAGCAATGACTGCGGGACTTGCTTTCGAAGCGCTAAATCATGGCGGTATCGAGAACAGTAACTTACTGGTCATCCTCAATGACAACTGCATGTCCATTGACCCCAATGTGGGTGCACTGAAGGAATATCTCACCACAATAACTACGTCCAGGCCATATAACCGATTCAGAGACGATATATCCCATGTTCTGGGCAAGATTTCAGAACTGGGCCCCAATGCTCATCAGGCCATTAAAAAAATTGAAAAGAGCATAAAAGGAACCCTCCTGAAAGAAAGCAACTTTTTTGAAGCCCTTAACTTCCGGTATTTTGGTCCGATAGATGGTCACGATGTCAAACAACTCGTGAAAGTAATAAAAGATCTTAAAAACATCCCCGGCCCTAAACTGCTACATTGCGTGACGGTTAAAGGGAAAGGATATGCTCTCGCGGAGAAAGATCAGACCAAATGGCATGCGCCGGGTTTGTTTGATAAGATAACCGGAGAAATTAAGAAATCGATCAGTGATAAACCGCAGGCTCCTAAGTATCAGGACGTCTTCGGACATACCATTGTTGAGCTTGCCGAAGTTAATCCGAAGATTATGGGAGTGACACCTGCCATGCCAAGCGGCAGCTCCATGAATATCATGATGAAAGCCATGCCTGCCCGGGCTTTTGACGTGGGCATTGCCGAACAGCATGCTGTGACCTTCTCAGCCGGACTTGCTTCGCAGGGAATGGTTCCCTTTTGCAATATTTATTCGAGTTTCATGCAAAGAGCCTATGATCAGGTGATTCATGACGTTGCCATACAAAAGCTCAATGTAGTGTTTTGCCTCGATAGGGCGGGCCTTGCCGGCGCCGATGGTGCTACTCATCATGGAGCCTATGATCTGGCATATATGAGATGTATTCCCAACATGATCGTTACTGCTCCTATGGACGAAGAAGAACTCAGAAATCTGATGTATACCGCTCAACAGGATAATATGGGGCCATTCTCCATACGCTATCCCAGGGGAAATGGTGTTATGCCAAACTGGAAGCTCCCGATGAAAGCCCTGAAAATCGGAAAAGGAAGGAAAATTACCGATGGTTTGGATGTTGCCATCCTTACTATTGGACATATTGGTAATGAAGTATCCAAGGCACTTCACCTCCTGTCAGCAGAAGGTATTAATCCTGCTCACTATGACATGAGATTCCTGAAGCCGATAGACGAGGACATGCTGCACGAGGTGTTTTCTAAGTTCAGGAAAGTGATTACCGTGGAAGACGGATGCGTCCAGGGGGGTATGGGAACTGCTGTGTTAGAGTTTATGGCTGATAATCGGTATTCAGCTACCGTTGTGCGCCTGGGTATTCCTGATCGCTTCGTCGAACATGGTGACCAAAGCGAACTCTGGGCTGAATGTGGCTATGACGCAGCATCCGTTGTCGCGGAGGTTAAAAAGCTATCTGTCAAGATGATCGCCGGAAGCATAGCAAGCTGATTTGTAAATTTTCCATAGAGGTTAATAAACATTTAAGCCTAAATTTGCATTTATAATAATGTAAATATTATATTCGTATCTATTCACGGACAAGACTATATCAGCGTATGCAGGTGTAGTCTTGTCCTTTTTTATAGGTCTTTAAACAAAAATTAATAATGTCAGAGGTAATTTATTATTCCAAAGAAGGATTAGAAAAGTTGAAAGAAGAATTACACTTTTTGAAAACTGAAGGACGCAATCAAATTGCGAAAGCAATTGCAGAGGCACGGGATAAGGGTGATCTATCTGAAAACGCGGAATATGATGCTGCTAAAGAAGCTCAGGGTCATCACGAAGCAAAAATATCCAAGCTGCAGGAAGCTCTTGCAAGTGCCCGTCTGATCGACGAATCTAAGCTGGATA
Source organism: Arcticibacter sp. (assembly GCF_045629565.1). Classification (GTDB taxonomy): domain Bacteria; phylum Bacteroidota; class Bacteroidia; order Sphingobacteriales; family Sphingobacteriaceae; genus Arcticibacter. The sequence continues at coordinate 130,607 of NZ_JAZQRL010000028.1, read as the reverse complement.
CTTCTAAAGTACTTGCACTTTCCATCGTGAAGATCAAGAACGTAAAAAATGGCGCCACTATGCAATATCAGTTGGTGTCTGAAACCGAAGCCGACCTGAAAGCAGGAAAAATATCCGTGAAATCTCCTATCGCCAAAGGACTTTTAGGGAAGTCTGTAGGTGACACCGTTGAGATTGCTGTGCCGGCAGGGAAAATTGAATTTGAAGTTCTCGAAATATCCAGATAAACAAAAATGGCATCTATATTCTCCAAGATTGTTTCAGGCGACATCCCCGCTTATAAGGTGGCCGAAGATGCTGAATATCTCGCTTTTCTTGATATTAACCCGCTGGCTAAAGGACATGTATTGGTTATCCCCAAGCAAGAGGTTGATTATATATTTGATATGGATGATCATGCTTATGCAGGACTTATGCTGTTTGCAAAGAAAGTTGCGCTGAGTATCCGGAAAGTCGTCCCATGCGAGCGCATCGGAATGACCGTCATGGGGCTGGAGGTACCTCATGCACATGTTCATCTCGTACCGATGAACTCAATCGGCGATATGAACTTTGCTTCCGCCAAACTTAACTTCTCAAAAGAGGAAATGGAAGATACCGCTCAGGCTATCGCCGCACAGTTCGCAGGATAGCACGCGGCTACTCCAAAACAGCTGACCTATTCCGGCGGGTTATGTTTTTCTCGCCGGATTATCTTTGACGAATGCCTCCCACCCTGAATAAGATTTTTTCCCCGGCTCGCTGGTATTGCGCTGAAACGAATGACATACAGCTACTGCAAGTCCATCCGTTGCATCCAGATATTGCGGAGTCTCTGTAAATTTCAAAAGGCGCTGAAGCATCGAAGCAACCTGTTCCTTGCCCGCATTTCCATTGCCCGTTATAGACTGCTTTATTTTACGTGGCGAATACTCAAAGATCGGAACATCCCTTGATAAAGCGGCAGCAATCGCAACCCCCTGCGCTCTTCCGAGCTTAAGTAATACCTGAACGTTTTTGCCGTAGAATGGCGCTTCAATAGCCAGGCAATCTGGCTTATACTGATCTATTAAAGAAACAGTCTTCTCAAAAATCCGCTTAAGCTTTAATGGATGATCATCCAGATGATCCATTTTTACAACACCCAGGCTAACGAGCCCTACGTTTCCCTTTATTTCCTGCACCAGGCCATACCCCATAATGGCCGTTCCCGGGTCAATCCCCAGGATCAGACGCTCCTTAGCCTTGTTCTTTACTATCACAAAGCAATATTACGACTTTTATGGCGCTATCCGGAAACGACGTCCGACATGAAGGAATTATTAGACACAAGTGATCAAATTGGGGTATGGTTATCAACTTTTCCGTAACATTGCACCATACATTGAATCGCTTTGAATCAAACTAGCAAAAAAGCAATAAGCATCATCCTAAAGTTTTCTGTGCTGATCCTTGCGGCGGTATTCATCATCCACAAGCTGAACGATAACAGCAACCTGCGCGATTTCCAGATGCTTACGGCGAAACTGCAGAGTTGGCATGTCTATTCAGCTATGACGGTTCTCTTCATTCTCATGCTGTTGAACTGGTTCCTTGAATCACTTAAATGGAAGTATCTGGTGAATAGCATTGAAAGGATAAGTTTGTGGAAATCCATAGAATCAGTGTTCTGCGGTTTGACATGGGCTATTTTTACGCCTAACCGGATTGGTGAGTACGGAGGAAGAATATTCTTCCTGTCGCCCCGTAAGCGTGTCTTTGGTGCCATCGCTATGGGCGTTGGTGCGATAGGGCAAATGGTGATAACCAATGTCCTGGGCTCCTTTGCTATTCTTTGGTTTATCTGGCGTTTTACCGACGCCAGCACCTGGGTATTGTTTGCGCTCTTCTTTCTGACTACAATATTTTCTTTGTTTTTTTTATTGTTCTATTTTAATATAAGGCTGTTGATCGGCTTATTATCCGGCATTTCCTTTCTCAAGCGGTTCAAAAAGTTTATCAGAGTACTGGCTCGTTATAATAAAAGAGATCTTATTGTTGTCTTTAATTATTCTCTGGCTAGATTTGTGGTATTTACCACTCAGTACTGCGTCGTTATACAATTGCTGATTCCTGAAATTCCATTTTTTAGCATGGTCATGATGATTCTGATCTTGTTTTTTATTCAGTCAGCGTTACCCTCTCTCGATCTGCTGGACGTTGGAGTCAGGGCAATGACTGCAACGTATTTCTTTAGTTTTATCACCCATCACGAAGTCGCCATTATGGCCTCAACCGCCTGTATCTGGTTGGTTAATCTAATCATCCCGGCTATCCTTGGATCCGTCTTCGTATTTAAGCTTAACTTCTTTGGCACTCCTCGTAATTAGTACCCTAACTCTGGCGCTGACATGCTTATATGTATCAGTGATATTTTTTCTTCGGAAAGGATGGTCTTCCATTCCGGTCTTCCAGCCGGTTGACAGCGTTTTCCAAACCAAGGTCAGCATTCTGATTGCCGCCAGAAATGAGGAAACCAAAATTGCACTGACCATCGAAGACATACTTGCACAATCCTATCCCGCAGAACTTATCGAATTGATCGTCGTAGATGATCACTCTACAGACCGTACCTCTGATATCGTTCTTTCTTACCAGGATAAGGGTGTCCGCTTGATCCGTCTTAATGAAAAAGAGAAGTTAAACTCTTATAAAAAGAAGGCTATCAGCGAGGCTATCAAGCTCGCATCCGGAGAACTTATTATTACAACAGACGCAGATTGCAGGATGAAGGCCGGTTGGATAAGAACAGTGGTAAGTTTCTATCTGCAAACCGGTAGTAAGCTGATCTCGTCACCTGTCGTATACCATCAGGAAAAGAGTTTCTTCGAAAGACTTCAAACGCTTGAATTTCTCTATCTCATCGGCTTAGGGGCCGCCTCTATAGGAAATAAGATGCCGTCTACCTGTAACGGAGCGAACCTGGCCTATCGTAAGGATGTGTTTTTGGAGTTGGGTGGATTTAAGGGCATAGATGAACTGGCATCGGGAGACGATGAGCTTTTCCTCCATAAAGTTGCTTCCAGGTATCCTGATGGGATTGGCTTCTGTAAATCAACTGACGCTATCGTTTATACCGACGCCAAGGAAAATCTGCCTGAGTTTATCAGTCAGCGAAAAAGATGGGCATCCAAGAGTACCCGATACAAGGATAAAAAAATTGTTGCCCTGGGTGTTGCCATATGGCTCTTTAACCTCATGATCTTTGCAAATGTGGTGCTTGGGTTGTACCTTGCGGACCTTTGGATGGTAGCTCTCGCCGCGATATCGATGAAGTATATTTCGGAAATGTTCTTCTTAAATCCGGTCACGGCTTTTGCAAACAGATCCGGGCTTATGAAATATTTGCCCTTACTTACGGTCATCCATATCGTTTATATTATTTATATCGGGATTGCAGGAAATTCCGGTAAGTATATATGGAAAGGCCGATTAGTGCGTTAACGATAGTACATCATTATCTATAGAATAAACATTGAAAGAAGAGAGGCATATTGAGCATCAGCCGGACATAGACCTGGTGCAGATGCTGCTGAAACGGCAAGCTGAGCTTAATTCTTTGCTCGAGATTACCCTGGCCATTAATAAAAATAGTGATGCCTCAATCTTGTACGAGATGTTGGAGGTAGTCCTGCGCTCTAATCTCAACGTAGGTTGTATGATGATGATGGTCAAGCAGGATAAACGGTTCGTATGTGTTTCCCGTTTCGGGGTTCCGGCCGAAAGTCTCACCGAAACGCAGAAGATGTGCAACACCCTTGCTCCCCTGAAGACAATTTCGTCGTTAAACGACTTTAACGATCCTGCTCTTAAACGCTTTAACTATTTTGTGCCGGTCAGACATAAAAACAACACACTTGCCTTTGTATTGATCGGCGACTTTAATGCGGTTCCGGAACTGCTCAGTCATGAGCTCAACTTTATTCAAACGCTTATTAATATAATAGTTGTAGGACTTGAGAATAAAAAGCTCTTTCAGGAGCGTGTTCACCGGGAAAGGCTCCAGAGAGATGTCGAGCTGGCGGGTGAGGTGCAAAATATGCTCGTCCCCTTAGCTCTTCCCGAAAGCGAGTTTTATGAGATATCCGCTACATATTTGCCACATCAGAGTATCGGTGGTGACTATTTTGATTTCATCCGGTTAGATGATGACGAATTCATTTGGTGTATAGCCGACGTCTCCGGAAAGGGTATCTCTGCGGCATTACTTATGGCTAATTTACAGGCCAGCCTCCGGGCCTGGACTTCAGTAGAACGGGATCTCGCAACCGTTATCCGTAAACTGAACGAAGTGGTTACTAAAAATACCAATGGAGAGAGATTTATTACCCTCTTCCTTGGCCGGTATAATATACGGACAAGGAATATGGAGTATGTGAACGCCGGGCATAACGCCCCCTTGCTTGTTGTCGATGGCAAGGTCTCATCCCTGAAATTGGGCACCACTTTATTGGGGGTCTTTGATGTTCTGCCATTCGTCAACGTCGGAAAGCAGGAAATCTCCCCGAATACTTTAATATTCAATTATACCGATGGGCTGATCGAAAGCTTTGAAGAGGATATCTTCATTAGCGAAGAGGAACTAGCCGATATTTTGCTGAGAAACAGTCAGGAAAGACCTGAAATTATAAACCGCGGTGTATTAATCGATATTCAATTGTCTAAAATGGCGAAAATGAATTCAGATGATATAACTTTGCTTACGTTAAAAATTCATTAGAAATGTTGTTGCCTTATTATCAGGATGTATTTGTTGAAGCGGGATGTGATGAGGCAGGACGGGGTTGCCTGGCCGGACCGGTATTTGCTGCGGCGGTTATTTTACCCCGGGACTTTGCTCACGATATCCTCACTGATTCCAAGCAATTAAAGGCGGAAGAAAGAGCCGGACTAAGAACCTTCATTGAAAAAAATGCCCTTGCCTGGGCCGTGGCGGACGTAGATCATGAAGAGATCGATAGGATCAATATCCTGAACGCTTCTTTCCTTGCTATGCATAGGGCCCTGGATATGTTGAGCATGCGTCCTGAACATGTACTTGTTGACGGTAACCGGTTTAAAAAATACGGCGAACTCGCTCATACCTGCGTCGTAAAAGGTGATGGAAAGTATTTCTCTATTGCTGCCGCCTCTATTCTTGCAAAAACCTATCGTGATGAATTCATGCAAAAGATCGCGTGTCTCCATCCCGAGTACGAATGGCATTCTAACAAAGGTTACCCCACAATAAAACACAGGAATGCTGTGCTGAAGCATGGATTTTCTCCTTATCACCGGAAAACTTTTCGGGTAACAGATCCTCAAATGGATCTTTTTCATTCGTCTGATGCAGATATTGAGCTTGTTTAGCCCTTTATTGGTTGAATCTGCTTGAATGTTACCCGCATATTTATATTTTTGTCGCGCTGCGACTTTATTCTGAGTCCCTAAGCGTTCGATAACTCCTCATATAAATAGAATTTTATGAAAGACATTGCTTTATTGGAAAAACATATTGCTCTCGGAGCCAAAATAGTGCCGTTTGCCGGATTCAATATGCCCGTTCAGTATGAAGGGATCAATGCAGAACATGCTGCCGTAAGAAATGGTGTTGGTGTGTTCGATGTAAGTCACATGGGCGAATTTATTCTTAAAGGAAAAGGTGCTCTTGATCTTATTCAGCGTGTTACATCCAATGATGCGTCTAAACTGGTTGACGGGAAAGTGCAATATAGCTATCTTCCAAATGAGGATGGAGGAATCGTTGATGACCTCCTGGTGTATCGTATCGACGAGAGTACATACCTGCTCGTGGTGAACGCGTCCAATATTGAAAAAGACCTTCAATGGATCCAGAAGTATAATGACTTTGACGTGGAAATCAAGGATATTTCAGACCGCACATCCTTGCTGGCGGTGCAAGGCCCTAAAGCAACTGCCGTCCTGCAACGGTTGACGGAGATCGACCTATCTTCCATGGAGTATTATTCCTTTAAGAAGGGGACTTTCGCAGGTGTGGAAAACGTATTAATTTCGGCAACAGGTTACACCGGTGCGGGCGGTTTCGAACTGTATTTTGACAATGAGCATGCCGTACAAATCTGGGACGCTATTTTTGAAGCTGGAAAAGATAGTGATATCAAGCCTATCGGCCTTGGCGCACGCGATACGTTGCGTCTGGAGAAAGGCTTCTGTCTTTACGGAAACGATATTGATGATACCACTTCTCCTTTGGAAGCGGGACTTGGCTGGATCACAAAATTCGCCACCAATTTTACCAATTCCAAAGCACTTGAAGCGCAGAAGAAGGCGGGCCTTAAAAATAAACTTATAGGTTTTGAGATGATTGAGCGAGGTATTCCACGCCATAATTACCCCATTACCAATGAATCTGGAGATGTTATAGGCCACGTAACCTCAGGGACACAGTCTCCTACACTTCAAAAGGCTATAGGTATGGGTTATGTAGATATCGCCTTTGCAGAACCCGGAACGGAAATTTTTATCGCCATCCGAAATGCCGGTGTCCGGGCTCGTGTTGTTAAATTTCCTTTTGTATAGATAAGTTGAAAACTCAAAAATCCGACAATCAAGGCAGCTTAAATGTGGAAGTTTGCCTTACTCCCGCCTTGCTCCCCTTATATGATATTGAAAACAGTATCGTCGTTGTAATAGACATTTTCCGGGCAACCTCATCCATTTGTTATGGTATAGAGAACGGTGCAAGCGCAATTATACCCGTTTCTCATGTGGAAGAATGTTCTGCTTATCATGGTAGCGGATGCCTGCTCGCTGCTGAGCGCGATGGCAGGGTAGTCGAAGGCTTTGACTTCGGCAACTCCCCCTTCTCTTATGTTGCTGAAAAAGTGGAGGGAAAAACGATTGTGCTAACCACCACCAATGGTACGCATGCCATACAGCTGTCACGAAGCGCCAAACAGATACTTATAGGCTCATTCTTCAATCTCACTGCCCTTGCCGATTATCTGATCAGCACGAAGCAAAACGTTCTCCTGGTTTGCGCAGGCTGGAAGAACAAGTTCAATCTCGAAGATACCATCTTTGCGGGTGCAATGGTTAACAAACTTAAGCCTGCAGCCTATACGCCCGACGACTCCTCTATCGCCGCCGAAGACCTCTATCTTTTGGCAAAAGATGATCTGCGTGGTTATCTGAAAAAGACTTCTCACAGTGAGCGCTTAATGAAACTTGGAATCGAAGCCGACATATCCTTTTGTTTAAACATAGATATTACTACTGCTATTCCGGTACTTGAAGGAGATAAGCTTGTAAAGCTTAAGTAGCGCCAGGTCTTACTTAAGCTTCAAATTGTTTTGATGACGATCCGCATCCCGGATCGTTTTTTTTTGCAAGTTTTTCTCCAGTGCTTCTGTCAGGTTAATGCCTGTTTGGTTGGCAAGACATATCAACACAAAAAGGACGTCAGCCATTTCATCTCCCAGGTCAACGGCTTTGTCTGATTCTTTAAAAGACTGCTCACCATAGCGTCGGGACATGATTCTTGCTACTTCGCCCACCTCTTCCATAAGGATAGCCGTATTGGTAAGTTCATTAAAATAGCGGATCCCGGTCGTCTTTATCCAACTGTCAACCAGTGCCTGTGCTTCTTCGATTTTCATATCCTTAGTGATTGTCTTTGTCCTGTGTGTCCATCACGATCGTGACCGGACCGTCATTGACCAGATTGATTTTCATATCGGCACCAAAGATGCCTGTTGCTATCGTCATGCCGGTAAGTCTGGAAAGCTCCGCCTTCATCTGTTCATACACAGGTATAGCGGTGCCGGGCTTTGCAGCACGGGTGAATCCCGGCCGGTTCCCCTTTTTGGTTGAGGCGAACAGCGTAAATTGTGAAACGAGTAAAATAGAGCCATGGATGTCAACCAGTGAGCGGTTCATCTTCCCCTCGTCGTCACCAAAGATTCGCATATGGACAATCTTCTGGGCGAGCCAGATAATGTCTGTATCCGTGTCAGTTTCCTCAACGCCAAGCAACACCAGCAAGCCTTGCCGGATAGATCCTGTTACTTCTCCATCCACTATACACGAAGCTTCTGTTACACGTTGAATAACTGCTCTCATTAGCTTCTGGTGTCGTGATTGTGAAAAATGCTCAGGTAACTTTCATAGCGGGAAAGCTCTATGTCATTATTTTTAACCGCCTCAAGTACAGAACATCCCGGTTCATTGATGTGGCGGCAATTATTGAATCTGCACTCATTCATGCGCTTTCGCATCTCCGGAAAGAAATGCCCCAGTTCACCCTTGTCAATGTCAATTACCCCCAGCTCTCGTATTCCCGGCGAATCAATAAGGTAACCACCACCCGGAAGGGGGTGCATCTCAGCAAAGGTGGTTGTATGCTTCCCTTGATCGCTCCAGTCGGATATCTCCCCGGTCTTCAGACTCATGCCCGGGATCAGCGTGTTGATGAGCGTAGACTTACCCACACCCGAATGACCGGAGAAAAGGCTGACCTTATCTTTAAGCAGTCCTTCGATGATGTCGAGATTAGTACCTTCAAGCGCAGAAACTTCATAGCATGGATACCCGATGCTGGTATATATATGTTTGTATTCGGCAAGTATCTCCATGCCTTCCTCGCTGAAAAGGTCGAGCTTATTAAAGATTAGCTTGGCAGGGATATCATAGGCCTCAGCTGTCACCAGAAATCGGTCAATGAAGCCAAGCGATGTCCTTGGGGAGGCAAGTGTAACGACCAAAAATGCCTGATCCAGGTTTGCCGCAATAATCTGAGCCTGTTTAGACAGGTTGACCGACTTACGTATAATATAGTTTTTTCTCGGAACGAGATGGGTAATGATGCCGGTTCTTTGCTCTGGCTCCATTTCAATATCCACCCGGTCCCCAACGGCTATCGGATTGGTTGTCTGTATATCCTTCGTTCTGAACTTTCCCTTTATACGGCAGTCCACAATATTCCCTGTGTCGGTCGCAACCTGATACCAACTCCCCGTAGACTTAATAACTAATCCTTGCATAAAGCTGTAAATTTAAGAATTGCGGATAAACCGGATGCTTCTTATAACATAATTATGTCCCCAAAAGCTTTTTTAGTCAAAAAAAGTGTCAGCCACTTGGTTTTATTGATATTAACTGCGTATTTTAGGCACACAAAATGAATATACTTATCTATACCATTTTTATTACGACTACTACCATCACGCTGATATGGCCTGGAGGAAGATCGGTTATGGTGTAACTTTAACATAAAAAAAGAAACCATTACAAGCGCCTTCCTCCGATAAGGGGAAGGCGCTTTTTTTATAAAATAACGAATAAATGAAGGTTCTTAAATTTGGCGGTACTTCCGTAGGCTCAGAAAAAAGTATAAGCGCCATAATCGAAATTCTTAAACGGGAAACAGCAGATAACGGGTCTCCTATAGTTGTACTCTCCGCTATGGGAGGAGTAACCAACCTTCTTTCTACGATGGCCAGTAAAGCCGCGTCAGGTGAAAGCTTCACAGAATACCTGGCAGAGCTTCAAAACAGACATTTTGATGTCATCAAAGCACTGCTTGATGTCCCTCGCCAAAACCCGGTGTTCACCAGGCTGAAATTGTATTTTAACGAGCTGGAAGATATCCTGCAAGGTATTTCGAGTCTGCGCGAACTAACCCCAAGGATTAATGACCTTGTTTTGAGCTATGGTGAGCGCTGCTCCACCTTACTGGTAAGTAAGATCGCAGAGCAGCATTTTGGAGAAGCAGTATTTGCTGATGCTACCGAGCTCGTCAGAACAGACAGCAACTTCGGACAGGCACATGTGAATACGCCTCTTTCTGAAATGCTTATTCGTGATTTTTACCAACAGCATGCAGCAAAGCTTATTTTTGTTACCGGCTTTATCGCAAGCAACGAAGAAGGCAGGATAACGACTCTTGGACGCGGAGGAAGTGACTATACTGCTGCGCTGATCGGTTCTGCACTTCACTGTGAAGCTATCGAGATCTGGACAGATGTGAATGGAATGATGACCGCAGACCCTCGTATGGTAAAAAAGGCCTTTCCTCTGGAAGAGTTATCGTATACTGAGGCAATGGAGCTTTCCTATTTCGGGGCGAAAGTTATTTATCCTCCAACCATGATCCCGGCCTTTCTTAAAAAGATCCCTATTGTTATTCGCAATACGTTTGAGCCGGAGTTTCCCGGAACAGTTATCCGTCATGATTGCCGGGATGCAAAGCATAATATCAAAGGAATATCATCCATCAACGAGATCAGCCTCCTGAACTTGCAGGGCAGCGGAATGGTGGGTAAGGCAGGATTTAGCGGAAGGTTATTCTCATTGCTCGCGCGAGAGCAGATTAACGTGATCCTCATTACCCAGTCGTCATCTGAACACAGTATTACATTTGCTGTCAAGCCGGCAGACGCGTTGAACGCCAGAAGACTTATAGAGCGTGAGTTTGAACTCGAACTGGAAGCCAAAAAGATAGACCTTCCCGTCATCGAAGAATCTCTCTCTATCCTGGCGATCGTCGGTGAGAACATGAAAGAAACTCCCGGTATCTCCGGAACCCTCTTCCAGGCGCTTGGCAGGAATGGTGTCAATGTAAGAGCTATTGCCCAGGGTTCGTCCGAGTACAATATATCGGTGATTATATCACGTCATGACCTGGCGAAGGCTTTAAACGCTGTCCATGACGCTTTCTATACGGATCTGAAGAAGACCCTTAACGTATTCTGTCTTGGAACCGGTAATATCGGTAAAACGTTGTTCCGCCAGATAGGAGAACACAGGGACTTTCTGCAGAAACAGAACGGCATACTGATCAATGTGATCGGTATCAGCAACAGCCGGAAGATGGCGTTTAATCAGGAAGGTCTGAACCTGGAGAACCTGCAGGAGGTGCTGTTTGAATCCGGTGAAGATGCCGATCTTGACTTGTTCATTTCCCGGATGAAGGAAATGAACCTCCCCAACGCCGTTTTTGTAGACAATACAGCAAGCGCTCTTCCAATCAGCCGCTACGCCGAAGTATTCAGCTCCAATATCTCCGTCGTGACTTGTAACAAAATAGGAAACTCGTCCGACTATGCCCAGTATCGTCATTTCCGTGACCTGGCTCATAAGCATGGCGTTGACTTTTACTATGAAACCAATGTAGGTGCCGGCCTGCCGATCATCCGGACTTTGAAAGATCTGATGATGAGCGGAGATAGGGTGATTCGCATAGAGGCAATCCTTTCGGGTACCATCTCATTTATATTTAACAATTTCAAAGGTGATGCCAGCTTCCACGATGTCGTGAAACTCGCCCAGGAGAAAGGCTTTACGGAGCCCGATCCACGTGATGACCTTAGTGGTATGGACTTCATGAGAAAAATGCTAATCCTCGCCCGTGACGCAGGTCATGAGCTCGAGCAGAGTGATATCCGCATACAGAACATTCTTCCGCAATCATGTCTGGATGCCCAGTCAGTTGACGAATTCTATGCGGAGCTACTCGCCAATAACGACTATTTCGAGCAGATAAAAAAGGAAGCTGAAGCGACTGGAAAGGTGCTCAGGTATATCGGTAAACTGGAAGATGGAAAGGTTGCTATCACCTTGCAAATGGTAGATGACTCCCACGCCTTCTATATGCTGTCGGGCAGTGACAATATTATATCATTTACCACAGACAGATATAAAGACCGTCCGCTTGTTGTAAAAGGTCCGGGTGCAGGAGCTGAAGTTACCGCTGCCGGTGTATTTTCTGACATCGTTAATGTAGGAGCATAATGAAAGAGTCTATTAAAGTTTTTGCCCCTGCTACAGTAGCGAATGTAGTATGCGGTTTTGATGTGCTCGGCTTTGCAGTAGATGCTCCGGGTGATGAGGTCATCATGCGCCGGAAAGCCGAGCCTGGTGTCATCATTACTAAAATAACAGGCGACGACGGAAGGCTGCCTATGGATGCTTCAAAAAATACGGTTAGTGCCAGTGTACAGGATTATCTTGCGCATATCGGCCGGCCAGATATAGGGGTGGAAATAGAACTCCATAAGAAAATGCCGATCGGTAGCGGACTTGGATCCAGTTCCGCAAGTACAGTTGCCGGCTTATATGCAATCAACACGTTGCTGGATGAACCATTAAGCCGCATGGATCTCGTGCCCTTCGCTATGAAAGGGGAGGAGCTGGCATGTGGCTCAGGACATGCCGACAACGTTGCCCCGGCATTATTGGGAGGCTTTATCCTGATCCGCAGCTACGAGCCGCTTGACCTGATTAAGCTGCCTTACCCCGAGTCATTGTATTGCGCCATCGTCTTCCCTGATGTTGACGTCCCTACCCGCGACGCGAGGCGTATGATCCGTGATAAGGTCTTCCTTAAGGACGCTGTAATACAATGGGGAAATGTTGCTGGTCTGGTCTCTGGCTTATATACCAAAGACATCGACCTCATCGGCCGGAGCATGATAGATGTGCTGGTGGAACCCGTTCGCTCCATATTGATACCCGACTTTTATAAACTGCGTGAAATAGCCATGAACCTTGGTGCCGTTAGTTTTGGTATCTCCGGATCGGGTCCTTCCGTATTCTCCTTTGCCAGGGATAAGGAAACCGCTGACAAGATCACGTCAGAAATAAAGAAGCACTTAAACGCATTACAAATAGGATGTCAAACATACGTGTCTCCCATAAATGGTGAAGGACCACGTATTTTAGATTAAGAGAGATGAAATTATACAGCACAAACAACCCTGGCCTCACCGTTGATTTCAAGGAGGCCGTGTTCAACAGCATGCCGCAGGACAAGGGACTTTATATGCCGGACACGATCACGCCCTTAGACGCAGAGTTTCTGGACAACATCGAGATGTGCTCGCTGGAGCAGATTGCGTTCAAAGTGGCTAACCATATTCTTGATGGTGCCATTCCTGAAGATGACCTGAAATCTATCGTAGCAGATGCGATAAATTTCCCGGCTCCGGTAGTAAAGCTCGATGAGGATACCTATGTTCTGGAACTATTCCATGGTCCGTCACTTGCGTTTAAAGACTTCGGAGCACGCTTCATGAGCCGTGTGATGGGGTATTTTATGGAAGACGGAGAAAAGACGCTCAACGTATTGGTAGCGACTTCCGGTGATACCGGCGGAGCTGTCGCCTTAGGCTTCCTGGGTGTGGAGAACACGCAGGTCACCATCTTGTACCCCAGAGGCAAAGTAAGCCTGATACAAGAGCTGCAGCTTACCACGAACGGTCAGAATATCCGCGCTGTGGAAATCGACGGCACATTTGATGATTGCCAGGCGCTGGTTAAACAAGCCTTTACCGACAAGGATCTGAACGAAAAGTTTCGTCTCACCTCGGCGAATTCTATCAATATCGCCAGGCTCATCCCGCAGACTTTCTATTATTTCAATGCTTATGCGCAATTGAAGCGGCAAGGTAAAACCGATATCATATTCTCCGTCCCAAGCGGAAATTTCGGCAACATAGGTGCCGGTCTGCTGGCCTGGAAGCTGGGGCTTCCCGTAAAGCATTTCATTGCGGCAACTAATATTAATGACACCGTCCCTCAGTTTCTGCAAACCGGTGTTTATACGCCTAAGCCATCTGTTGCAACGTTATCAAACGCAATGGACGTCGGGAATCCAAGTAACTGGGTCAGGATTATGAACCTTTTTCATGATGATGCAGAGGCCCTGAAAGAAGTGGTAACGGGTTACAGTTATGATGATGGTCAAACGGCAGATGCGGTCAATGTAGTATTTGAAGATTACCAATATGTAGTTTGTCCGCATACAGCGATTGCCTGGATGGCAATCGGTCAGTATCGTTACGATTCCAGAGACAATACGAGTACAGCGGTCTTTCTGTCAACAGCTCACCCCTGCAAGTTTCCTGATGTATACGAAGGCAAGATTAAGGACAGTATCACCATCCCGGATCAGGTTGCGGACCTTCTCGGCAAGCCTAAGCAGTCTGTTGAAATGGGCGCAGATTATGAATCATTCAAGAATTACCTGCTCAACAGTTAATTCGCTCCACCAGATATTGAGAAAGGGAAGCTCACCATGCAATGAGCTTCCCTTTTCTGTATAACGTTGCCAGCCGCGCAGCAATAGCACAACCTAAAATATAGCCTCCGCAATACGTCGCGTGGGTTCCGCATTGCTCATGGTGTAATAATGCAATACGGGCGCACCAAACTTCATGAGTTCCCTGGATTGCTGAATCATCCACTCTATTCCTGCTTCCTTCACAGCCTTGTCGTCAGAGCATGCCAGAACGGCATCGCTTAAGTCCTCGGGAATGTCAATATGAAATATCTTAGGCAGATTAATCAGCTGCTTTGCCGAAGTGATCGGTTTCAGGCCGGGAATGATCGGTACCGTAATATCGTTTTCCCGACAGGTTCTGACAAAGTCAAAATACTTTTGATTATCGAAGAACATCTGAGTAACAATGAAATTTGCACCCATGTCCACTTTTTTCTTCAAGTAGTTGAAGTCTGTCTTCAGGTTGGGTGCTTCAAAATGCTTTTCCGGATAACCCGCTACTCCAATGCAAAAATCAGTTCTGTTGGTATCGTAATTATCGTGCAGATATTTGCCCCGGTTGAAGTTCGAGACCTGCTCTAATAAGTCTGTTGCATAAGTGTGCCCCCCTGGTGTTGGGATGAAAGATGCATCCGCTTTACGGGCATCGCCACGCAAGACCAGAACATTATCGATTCCCAGAAACTGGAGATCGATAAGCGCGTTCTCTGTCTCCTCCTTGGTAAAGCCTCCGCAGATTAAATGCGGCACAGCATCTACCTTGTAGCGGTTCATGATCGAAGCGCAAATAGCGACGGTTCCCGGACGCTTCCGATAGGCAACCTGCTCCAGCAAACCGGTGGGATGTTGTTTATAAATATAATCTTCCCGATGGTAGGTTACATCAATGAAGGGAGGGTTAAATTCCATAAGCGGATCAATGGCATCATAGATCTGTTGGATTCCATTTCCTTTTATGGGAGGTATGAGTTCAAAAGAAAACAGCGTTTTCCCTGCGGCTTTTTCAATATGTTCGGTGATTTTCATCGGAATGGTCTCTTTATAATGGAGCTGGCGCAAGACATGGTAATGTCTTGCGCTGCTGTAACTTTAATAACTAAATATAAGCAGTCCTTAGTAGGCGAGGTTAGGACCCAGCCATTTCTCCACCAGCTCAACCGGTTCGTTCCTGCGCCCCGCATAGTCTTCAACCTGGTCTTTGTTGATTTTTCCCAAACCGAAGTACCGAGCCTCAGGATGCGAAAAGTAAAACCCGCTCACCGACGATGCCGGATACATGGCGAAGCTCTCGGTTAAATGGATCTCCGCATTCTTTTCCGCTTCCAGGAGATCAAACAAGGTTCGCTTTTCGGTATGATCAGGACAAGCCGGGTATCCCGGTGCCGGTCTGATTCCCTGATACTGCTCTTTGATGAGATCGGCGTTCGTGAGCTCCTCATCTTTCGCGTACCCCCAGTACTCCCTTCTTACCAGCTCATGCATCCTTTCGGCGAAAGCCTCCGCCAGACGGTCCGCCAGGGCTTTAACCATGATACTGTTATAATCGTCATGCACCTTTTCAAACCGTTCAACCAGTTCATCCGTACCGATTCCCGCAGTCACTGCAAAACCACCAAAATAGTCTTTGACGCCTGACTCTTTCGGTGCAATAAAATCGGCCAGAGCGTAGTACGGGTCGTTCTTTACTTTCTCGGCCTGCTGCCTTAGTGTGTATATCGTGGCTGTCTTATCCGCATCAAAGCTCCCTGTGCCGGATAGGTCAAGCACAATATCATCCCCATCCGAATAAGCTGGCCAAAAGCCGATCACGGCCTTTGCTTTCAATAGCTTCTCGTCGATGATCTGCTTCAGCAAAAGCTGAGCATCGTCAAAAAGTATTTTTGCTTCAGGTCCTACGTTAGGATCATTAAAGATCTTCGGATAGCTTCCCTTCAGCTCCCAGGTATGGAAGAAAGGAGTCCAGTCAATATAAGGAAGGAGCTCTTCAAGGGGATAATCTTCAAACGTTTTCGTTCCTGTGAACGCTGGGGCAGTTTGCACTACAGCGTCCAGATTAATCCGGAACCTGTCCGCCCGCGCCTCTTCAATCGTCTTCAGCTTTTTGTCTGTCCGTTTGTTTAAGTGAGCTTCTCTTGCCTTAGCATACTCATCCTTTACTTTCTGAATATAATCGTCCCTCGTTTCCGGATTCATCAGGTTGCTGCAAACAGAGACACTTCGTGAAGCATCAAGTACATGTATAGCGCACCCCGAATAATTAGGAGCTACTTTCACGGCAGCATGAATCCGCGAAGTAGTGGCACCGCCGATCATCAGCGGCATGGTGAAGCCTTCGCGCTCCATTTCTTTGGCAAAGTGTACCATCTCATCGAGAGAAGGAGTAATCAGTCCACTAAGTCCGATGATGTCGACATTTTCTTCTTTTGCCCGCTTTAAGATTTCCTGGGCCGGAACCATCACACCCATGTCGATCACCTCGAAGTTGTTGCAGGCCAGTACCACACCGACGATATTCTTGCCGATGTCGTGCACGTCACCCTTTACAGTGGCCATCAAAATCTTTCCTGCCGAACTTGAACTGGTATCTGAAGGATTCAGCAGCTTTTCCTCTTCAATGAAAGGAAGCAGATAAGCAACCGCCTTCTTCATAACACGGGCCGATTTTACTACCTGAGGCAAAAACATCTTACCGGCACCAAAGAGGTCACCTACAATGTTCATTCCGTCCATAAGCGGCCCTTCGATAACCTGCAAAGGCCGTGCGTAGGTCAGTCTCGCCTCCTCTACGTCGTCGTCCAGGTATTCCGTTATACCTTTTACAAGTGCATGCGACAGGCGTTTTTCCACAGATCCCTTACGCCATTCCTCATCCTTCACCACTTCCTTTCCCTTCGCTTTTACCGTTTCGGCGAAGTCCACCAGGCGCTCCGTGGCGTCTTCCCTGCGATTGAGCAGGACATCCTCCACGCGCACGAGCAGTTCCTTTGGTATTTCCTCATACACTTCTAACATCCCGGCGTTTACTATCCCCATATCCAGACCTGCCTTGATGGCATGGTATAGGAAAGCGGAGTGCATGGCCTCACGCACCACATTGTTCCCTCTGAAGGAGAAGGATATATTGGATACCCCACCGCTTACTTTTGCATAAGGAAGGTTTTCCTTGATCCAGCGGGTGGCGTTGATGAAATCAACAGCGTAATTATTATGTTCTTCCAGTCCTGTCGCTACTGTCAGGATGTTGGGGTCAAAGATGATGTCCTGAGGAGGAAAGCCCACCTTATCCACCAATATATCATAGGAGCGCTTGCATATTTCGATGCGTCGTTCGTAGTTGTCGGCCTGACCTTGCTCGTCAAATGCCATCACCACTATCGCAGCTCCATATTTCATGATCGTTTGAGCGCTCCGGACAAACTTTTCCTCACCTTCTTTGAGCGATATCGAGTTCACGATTCCTTTTCCCTGCAGGCATTTCAGTCCGTTCTCTATGACCGTCCATTTAGAAGAATCGACCATTATAGGAAGCTTTGCAATATCGGGTTCTGAAGCGATCAGGTTCAGGAAACGGGTCATGGCGGCTTCCGAATCGAGCATCCCCTCATCCATGTTGACATCAATAATCTGGGCACCGCCCTCAACCTGTTGCAGGGCTACTGCCAACGCCGCTTCGTAGTTGCCGCTCAGGATCAGTTTCGAGAACTTGGGCGAGCCCGTAATATTGGTACGTTCCCCGATGTTAACAAACATCGTATCCGGCTTGATCGTGACAGGTTCCAGGCCGCTCAGACGCATGTAAGGCTCTACCTGCGGTATCTTCCTGGGCGCAACTTTTGCTGCCTTGTCCGCGATACAGCCAATGTGCTCGGGTGTGGTTCCGCAACAGCCACCCACGATGTTCACAAAGCCGCTTTCTATAAAATCCTCCAGGAGGTGAGCCGTCTCATGAGCCGTTTCGTCGTACGCACCAAATTCATTGGGAAGTCCGGCATTTGGGTAAGCCGAAACATAACAAGGAGCTTTAGCAGCAAGCTCTTCAATATGCGGCCTCATTTCCTTAGCACCCAACGCACAGTTCAAGCCAATGCTGAGCAGGTTGGCATGTGTAAGGGAGTTCAGGAAAGCCTCAACAGTCTGTCCCGATAGTGTTCTTCCGCTCGCATCCGTGATGGTGCCGGAGATCATAATATCGATTTTTCGTCCAATTACCTGTTCGTATTCCTTGATAGCGAATATTGCGGCTTTGGCATTAAGTGTATCAAAGATAGTCTCGATAAGCAACACATCCGCACCTCCATCGATCAGACCCCTGACTTGTTCATCATAAGCGCCGACAAGATCATCGAAGGTCACCGCCCGGTATCCCGGGTCATTTACATCAGGAGACATGGAAGCAGTGCGGTTGGTAGGACCAACAGCACCCGCAACAAACCGCGGTTTATCCGGGTTGCGCAGTGTAAACTCAGTAGCTACTTCTTTTGCTATTCTGGCCCCCTCAAAGCTGAGCTCATAGGAAAGGTCCTCCATCTTATAATCAGCCATTGAGATACGTTGCGTACTGAACGTATTGGTCTCAATAATATCGGCGCCTGATTCCAGATATTCAGCATGAATGGCTTTAATGATGTCGGGACGGGTAAGATTCAACAGGTCATTGTTTCCCTTTACGTCGCAAGGGTGGTTTTTGAATCGCTCGCCACGAAAATCATCCTCAGAAAGGGAGTAGCGCTGGATCATAGTCCCCATTGCTCCATCAATCACGAGAATGCGTTTTTCTAATTCTTTCCTGATATCCATGTTGTATTTAGCATTAAGCAGGTATGCCTGCATAAAGCTTATTTTAGAAAGATCCTTCGGATTCTGCCATTAACTTATCTTTTCCCTTATTTCTTTGAATAAAATCGAGATAGAATGTAGCACCTTGTAAGCACAGGTTGCTAAGACTTCGCAGGGTCTACTCCCTCCGTCTTTCTTTATAAGCACTGCAAAAATGCGATATAATTCAGTCAAAAGCAAATGCTTGCTGAAAGGATACTCAAGTTGACTAGTAAAGCCGCCTGGTTAGCTGATCTTCGATTCTGGAGAACAGCTGTTGCGGGTTGAGTGTGCGCCAGGGGATGTTGTCCAGAGAACCGCCAAAGTTGATATAATAATCGATATTGCTTTTCTTGAATTCTTCGATAACATGCTCCCGGAAGTTGATAGCCGCGATCCATCCGTCCTCTACGTCCTGGAACCATTCTTCGTAATACAAATCGTCTGACGAGTGGAAGTTCAGAATGTTCTCCCCCAGCAGTATAAACTTGTTAATCCCTTCGTGCATCATCATTTCGATGATCTCGCGTTTCAAAAGCATGATATCATTGTAGATGGTGTCGTTCCATTCACCGATGAACTCTATGATGGCGAAGTTGCGCTCATAATCGACGAACAGGACCTTCAGATAAAGGGTCTGGGATCCAAAATAATCCCACTGCGGATGTATGAAATAGTTGTAGATCTTTTTATCGAACTCAAATTCACTATACTCTGTCTGATAGAAGGGTGAAAGCTCATCCTCCGCAGCTACATAATCATCCCGCCAGCGATAAAATGGTTCTATTTCGTGCATTTTGAGATCGTATTTTTAAATGTTTTTCTATTGATAGCAAAGGCAAATATAAGGCCATTTCTTTTGAACCTTACGAAAGCCGACGGGAATTTTTGTTTGCTATTGATGCCATCAACCCTGGCTTATAGGTAAGCAATAGGTAACCGCCTTCCTGTCTGCTGGCCTGCTGCTAGTGGGCTGCTGGTGGGCTGCTAGTGGGTGCAGCCATATTCTAGCCGCCCTGTAGCCACGTTGTAGCCACCTTTTTCCACAAATACGTGGCTACACTGTGGCTACAGGGCGGGTTCAGTGTGGCTGCACCTACAACCTGGTCAGGAGCTGCCCTTAACCTGGTCAGGAGCTGCCCTGCATCAAGATAGAGCCAGGCGTTTATGCGCGTCAATCATCGAATTAACCCGCTCAGTCAATCGGGCCTGAATTTTCTTTTAAATCTGCAAACTATTTAAAAAGAGGACGGAAAGTTGACATTCCAAGTGTTAATTTAGCATCGAAATAATCACGCATTGTCTACTCGGAAAAATTTGTTAATAGCTGCCTGTTATTCGGGTGCGCTGGTGTTAGGAATGATTTTAGGGCCCAAGTTTCATAAGGAGGATGTGAACTCCAGAAACGGCTCGTTTAAAATTTTCCGATCGGCTGGAGATGGAGGTAAAGTGGAGCAGGTGCTGGATATTATCAGAGAAAACTATGTAGACCCCATCAAGACGGATACCCTGCAAAACCTGGCGATCGATGAGATTCTGAATAATCTGGATCCGCATTCCGCCTATCTTCCACCCGTTGAGGCGCGAATGTTTACGGATGATATGGAGGGTAACTATAACGGTATCGGTATTGAATATCAGTTGTTGAACGACACCTTAATCATTACCCATATTAATAAAACCGGACCTGCGTCAAAAGCGGGGCTGCAGAGCGGTGACCAGATTGTTAAGATAGAGGACCAAAACATTGCAGGTGTTGGTATAACACCAACCAAAATTGTAAGCTTAATCAGGGGGAGGCAAAGCACACTTGTAAGGTTAACAGTAAGGCGTTATGGTTCCGGTGAAGATATCGTATTTAAAGTTCCACGTGAAAAAGTAACGGTAAGCAGCATCGATGTTTCCTATCTCATCCAGAACCGTGTGGGATATATTAAAATCAGCAAGTTCGGGGCGAAGACAGACGAGGATTTCCTTTTCGAGATGAGACGCCTTAAAAAACAGGGTATGCAGGGGCTCATCGTAGATCTTCGGGGAAACGGGGGCGGATACCTGAACGCGGCTACTGCTTTGGCGGATCAATTTTTAGGAGACCAGGAGTTAATAGTTTACACACAGGGAGAACACGAGCCACGTACCGACTACTTTGCTACAAGTGCAGGGGATTATGAGAAAGGGAAGCTGGTTATTCTGATAGACGAGGGTACCGCATCGGCAAGTGAGATTGTCGCAGGGGCGCTCCAGGATCTGGACAGGGCGACCATTGTGGGGCGCCGGTCTTTTGGAAAAGGATTGGTGCAGGAGCAATTCAACTTCGGAGACGGATCAGCCCTGAACCTGACGGTAGCCAGGTATTATACCCCTTCGGGCAGATCCATTCAAAAGCCGTATACCCGCGGAAAAATCGAATATTTTAAAGAAATATCAAACCGGATAAAGAATGGTGAACTGGTGTTCGATCAGAAACATCTGATGGACAGCCTGTATGCGACTAAAAGTAAGTACTTCAAAACGGTTTCGGGAAGAGTAGTATTCGGCGGCGGTGGTGTGATGCCGGATATTTATGTTCCTGTTGATACAGTCGGACATACGCCACTTTATTATTCATTAAGCAGTAACGCCGTATTAAATGAGCTGGTATATAGCTATCTGATTAAAAAGGCGAGGCCGGAAAGTCTGAAAGATCTCCTGGATAACTTCAGCTTAAACAGCAGTCATTATAAGCAGCTGCGAGCCCTTGCGGACAAAAGAAAGATCACATTCACAGCAACGGAATTTCAGGAGGCCAAAGGGGCCATTATGCTTGACATGAAGGCACTATTAGCACGCTTCTACTTTGGTGAAGACGCTTACTACCGGGTTTTGAATGAAACGGATAGTATGATCGAAAAGTCAATCGCCGTACTGAAATAAGCTTTACCTTTACCGTTTCGCAGGGCTTGAAGCGGTATCAATCTCCCATTCAAGACTGTCTTCAAGGCTAAGTTCAAGGTTAAGAAGAGAGTCTGCAATTCTGACTGTTTCCAGGGAGTCCTGGATTTCGATATCCCTCTTGCTGCTGCCTGTCGCACATCCTGCCATTAGCAGGATGAACGAGAAGCGTAGCAAGCTAACTAGCTTGGATTTCATTTTATTTCTGTCTGAAAAATATCTGTATAGGAACTCCGGTAAAGTCAAAGTTCTCACGCAGCTTGTTTTCCAGGAACCGCTTGTACGGGTCTTTGATATATTGCGGCAGGTTACAGAAAAAAGCAAACATCGGTGAGCTTGCCTGAATCTGTGTGATATATTTAATCTTGATATGCTTTCCTTTCAACGCCGGCGGAGGGTTGTTTTCTATGATAGGGAGCATTACATCATTTAACTTTGATGTAGAGATCTTCTTGGTTTTGTTCTCGTAAACTGCCATTGCCGCTTCAAGAGCCTTGAAGATACGTTGTTTCTCGATCACCGATGTAAAGATGATGGGTACGTCGGTAAAAGGGGATAAGCGTTCTCTGATTGTTTCCTCGAAAACTTTAGTGGTTTTGTGATTTTTTTCAATCAAATCCCATTTATTGATCAGGATCACGATGCCTTTCTTGTTCTTTTCAGCAAGGTGGAAGATATTGATGTCCTGAGACTCAATGCCATCAACCGCGTCAATCATCAGGATGTTCACGTCCGCTTCTTCAATCGCCTTGATTGTCCTCATTACGGAGTAGAACTCGATGTTTTCCTTCACCTTCGTTTTCTTACGAAGACCTGCAGTGTCAATCAGCATAAACTCATGGCCGAACTGGTTGTAGTGAATGTGAATAGAATCACGCGTGGTGCCTGCTATAGGGGTAACGATGTTCCTTTCTTTTCCGATCAGGGCATTGATTAGAGATGATTTACCTACGTTGGGGCGACCTACGATGGTGAATTTAGGAAGTGTGTTAGCTTCTTCCTGGATTTCCTGGAAGTGGCTTACGACCTCGTCCAGCAATTCGCCGGTGCCTGAGCCTGTCATTGACGAGATGCAGTAGATGTCGCCAAGTCCGAGGCTGTAAAAAATATGCGATTCGTTGATCAGCGCATTGTTATCGACCTTATTGGCAACGACTAATACCGGTTTTTTGCTTCGGCGGAGTATATCGGCGATGCTGTCGTCCAGATCTGTTATTCCGGTGGTTACATCTACCATGAAGAGGATTACTGTGGCCTCTTCGATTGCGATCATTACCTGTTCGCGGATTGCGGCCTCAAAGACATCCTCTGAATGCGCCACGTATCCGCCTGTATCTACTACTGTGAAGGGTTTCCCGATCCATTCTGCCAGTCCGTAATGGCGGTCTCTTGTCACGCCGCTCATATCATCTACAATTGCTTTCCGGGTTTCCGTCAGGCGATTGTATAAAGTTGATTTTCCAACGTTTGGACGTCCTACTATGGCTACTATATTGCTCATTATTATTTGTATTTCAGGTCCGTATTTCCGTTAACAGCCTGTTTGTTTGCTGGTAAAGATAAGCCATTTGTGGCTTAAGTGTTTTTTTTAATCTTCGTACCCGAATCTCTTCAGGTAGTTCTTGCGGTTGCGCCAATCTGGAATTACCTTGACAAACATCTGGAGAAATACCTTCTTCTGGATAAACTCCTCAATGTCGCGCCTGGCATAGGTTCCCACTTTTTTAAGCATCTCGCCGCCTTTCCCGATGAGGATGTTCTTTTGCGAATCGCGCTCGACCATAATCTCGACACTGATCCGGTCCATTTTTTCCTCCTCCTTGTATTCGGTGACGATCACCTCTGTACTGTAAGGAATCTCTTGTGCGTAAAGGGTGAAAATCTTTTCTCTGATGATTTCAGATACAAAGAAGCGCTGGTTGCGGTCGGTCAACGTATCCTTATCGTAATAGGGAGGATGCTCGGGCAGGTTCTGAATGATATAATCCATTACGCCGGCAACATTATGTTCATGAAGGGCCGATACGGCAAAGATTGCGCTTGGATTCAATTCCTGTTTCCAGTACTCAATTTTGGGGAATACATACTCCTGCTGTGATTTGTCGATCTTGTTAATGATGACAGCTACCGGAGACTGGGTATTCTTTAACTTCTCTATTACGTCTGACTCGTCGTGACGTTCGTTGATATCGGTGACGAATAAAATAATGTCGGCATCTACCAACGAATCGTTGACTGCACCCATCATGCTTTCCTGTAAGCCATATGCCGGTTTGATCACTCCTGGGGTATCCGAAAATACGATCTGATAATCCGGTTCGTTGACGATTCCCAGAATCCGGTGTCTGGTGGTTTGGGCTTTGGGTGTAATGATAGACATCTTCTCACCAACGAGGGCATTCATCAATGTTGACTTCCCTGCATTGGGCTTCCCAATTATGCTTACAAATCCGGCTTTATGTGACATGAAATATTTTTTAAAAAAGATTTGGACTGCAAAGAAACGAAATATATCTTTGCAGTCCAATTCAAACAGTGCTGGAAGTTATTCTTCAAAGCTAAAACAGAAAAAAAAGCTGTTGCTGATTGAAAAAAATAGTGCGGGGTGGAGCAGTTGGTAGCTCGTCGGGCTCATAACCCGAAGGTCATCAGTTCGAGTCTGGTCCCCGCTACCTGAAGTAAGCATAGAGATTTATCTTTTGCTTAGCTTGAATGGTCCATTCGTCTAGGGGTTAGGACGCCAGATTTTCATTCTGGTAACAGGGGTTCGATTCCCCTATGGACTACAACACGTGAAGCTTGAGAAAGCGGAGCAAAGTAAGGATGATCAGGAATGATTATCCGGACATAAAACAGTGCGGGGTGGAGCAGTTGGTAGCTCGTCGGGCTCATAACCCGAAGGTCATCAGTTCGAGTCTGGTCCCCGCTACCAAAGAAAGCATGGCAGTAATGTTAGTCGCTTTTAATGGCCCGCTCGTCTACCGGTTAGGACGCCAGATTTTCATTCTGGAAATAGGGGTTCGATTCCCCTGCGGGCTACTGAGAGGCTCCAAAGAGAGCCCGGAAGATTCAGAAACCGCCTTTAATTTGTTTAAAGGCGGTTTCCCGTTTTATACGGTTCGCCGGTACTCACCCAAATTCGACAAAGAGAACTACCTAATTACAGGAAAAAATATTATTGGCTCTTCTTCATCTGGTAAAGATTACTGGGAGCGGGGTTTACTACGATAAACAATATTTTTAGTCCCCTTGCGGGCTGCTTTCATCCATACCAAAGAATTAAACCTTGCAAATGACATCATATGCAGGGTTTTTTGATTTAAAGCATCGCCTGATTATTCGCTGCTTGATATGCATCTCGTGAGTAATTCGGTGAGTAGACCAGTTGGACATTTTCTAAGCCTCGACCAAAAAACGTAATCGTTTTGTTTTAGTGAAATTATCTCTACATTTAACCAAGTGGTTAAATGTCTTGGTTAATGGTAAAGGATCGGTCTACGGAAGAAAAAATATTGGATGCTGCGAAGAAAATTTTTATTTCTAAGGGCATGGCTGGAGCGCGTATGAAGGATATTGCCGATGAAGCCGGCATTAACAAGGCCCTATTGCATTATTATTTTCGAAGTAAAGATAAACTGTTCGAGGTGATCTTTATGGAAACGGTCTCCCGTCTGGTTCCGAGAATAAACGAGATAATGAATGCTGATTTATCATGGCAGCAAAAGATTGAAGCTTTTGCTGATGAATATATCGAAAGGATTATAGCTAATCCTTATTTACCGCTTTTCGTTATGAATGAGATGCACAAGCAGCCCGAGGAGTTTTTAAGGAAGATGTGGGGTGGCAGCAAACCACGACTAGAAAAATTTATGCTGCAAATACAACAGTCGATCGAAGCGAAGGAGATCAGACCAATACATCCCGCTCAGCTTCTTATGAACATTATGGCACTCTGCGTTTTTCCGTTTATAGGAAAGCCCATGCTCCAGATGATAACCGGAACGAATGATAAAGAATTTTTCCTCTTCATGAAGGAGCGGAAAAAGCTCGTTCCTGAATTTATTATACAGGCACTGAGAATTTAAAAAACTTGCCATGAAATTAATCAGGTGGCTCAATTATTTGGTTGCAGGGGCATTCGTAATAGTGCCATGGAGTTTATCTGCGCAGGGATTAAGCCTGGAAGAGGTACAGGAACGGGCGCGCGACAACTATCCGGCTATTCAACAGAAAGACTTAATTAAGGAGACCGCCGAACTAACCATTCAAAATTTAAATAAAGCTTATTATCCTCAGCTTTCATTAGTCGGACAAGCTGCCTACCAATCTGAAGTCACCAGAGTCAATATATCACTGCCCGGGGTATTGGTAGATCCGATGAGCAAGGATCAGTATAAAGCGATTGCGGATATAAGCCAGGTATTGTTTGACGGAGGATTAATAAGTAAACAAAAGCAGCTGCAACGCTTGAACGCCGAGGTGGAAAAAGAAAAAAATGAAGTGGAGCTGTATAACCTTCGTGAGCGTATCAACCAGTTATATCTCGGCATTCTGTTACTTGACGAGCAGATTAAACAAATCGACCTTGTTAAGTCGGATTTAGAGACCGGGATCCGTCAGACTAGTGCGCTGGTAAAGAACGGAGTCGCTTTCCGCTCCGACCTGAATAGTCTTGAGGCCGAGAAGCTGAAGATAGAACAGCGAAATATAGAGCTGAAATCTTCGAAAAAGGGATTAGTGCAAACATTGTCTCTCTTCCTGAAAGCACCCATCGATGAAAATGTTCAGCTGCGGGCTCCGTCTCCGACAATAATCGTTTCGGAAATCAGGCGTCCTGAGATCAATTTCTACACGAAGCAAACCGAATTGATTCATCAGAACAGGCAATTGCTGCGTGCTAAAAATTTGCCCAAAGCGATCTTTTTCGGACAGGGTGGGTATGGCAGACCCGGTTTGAATATGCTGCGGAACGAATTTGACTGGTTTTACCTCGCCGGAGTCCGGTTTTCCTGGAACATCAGCAACTTGTATACAGCCAAAGAAGAAAGAAAGCTAAACGATATCAACGCTAAATCTGTCAATATCCAAAAGGAAACGTTCCTGTTAAATACCAATTCCCGGCTAAGCCAGCAAAAGGCCGAAATAGAAAAGCTGGAGATGCTCGTCGAGACCGATAAGCAGATTATCGCTTTGCGGGAAAAGGTAAAAACCGCTGCTAAAGCGCAGTTGGAGAATCGGGTCATCCATGCAGCAGATTATATACGGGAAGTGAACGCCGAGGATCAGGCCAGGCAGGATTTAATCATCCACCGGCTGCAGCTGATCCAGGCACAAGTAGATTATAATACCCTAGCAGGAAACTAAATATGAGCAGACTTTTAACTTTAGTACTTGTGGCAGGACTCGCATCCTGCAACAAAGATCCGGATAAAGCAGATGCCTCAGGAACATTTGAAGCCGAAGAAGTAGTGGTTTCCTCAGAAATAGGCGGTAAGATAATCTCATTTGATCTGGAAGAGGGCCAGGCATTGTCAAAAGGTAAAATAGTTGGATTAATTGATGCTGAGAACCTGATACTTCAGAAAGCACAGGTGGAAGCAAGCATAAAAGCCCTGCAACAAAAGATGACGAATGTTCGTCCGCAGGTTGAATTGCTCAAGAATCAGTTACTCGTGCAGACTTCGCGGCTTGCAAGCCTTCAGCGTGAACGAAAGCGGACCGCTAATCTCCTGGCTGAAGATGCGGCTACGGGAAAGCAACTCGATGATCTCAATGCGCAGATTGATGTTTTAGAAAGGGAGATGGCAGTTACCCGTCAGCAGATTAGTGTGCAGAAAAACACCGTTGGCACACAGAACCGAAGCATCCTTAGTGAGGGTGGGCCTCTGCAAAAGCGTGCAGAGCAGATAGACGATCAGATAAAGCGTGCCAACATCACGAACCCGATCAGTGGAACGGTGATTACCAAATATGCCGAAGCAGGGGAGGTGACGTCTCCGGGAAAAGCACTCTATAAGATTGCTGACCTGAGCATGATTACGCTTCGTGCTTACATCAGCGGAAGCCAGCTTTCGGACGTTAAACTGGGACAGCGTGTTAACGTCCGGGTAGATAAGGGTGAAGATGAGTACAAAGAATTTGCAGGCACCGTTACCTGGATATCGGACCAGGCAGAGTTTACTCCAAAAACCATTCAAACTAAAGAAGAACGTGCAAACCTGGTATATGCCATGAAGGTAGTAGTCAGGAATGACGGCTATCTCAAAATAGGGATGTACGGCGAAGCGATTCTTAATAAAGACATCAGATGAAAGCCTTAACAGCCGAGCATATAGTAAAAATGTATGGCAGCAGAAACGCTTTCACCTGCGCTTTAAATAATATTTCTTTTGAGGTTGAGCAGGGCGAGCTGTATGGTATTATCGGACCCGACGGTGCAGGGAAGACCAGCTTGTTCAGGATATTGACTACTCTGCTTCTGGCTGATAAGGGTAGGGCCACAGTAGACGGCTTTGATGTAGTACGGGATTATAAAAGCATCAGAAAGCGAGTAGGGTATATGCCCGGAAGGTTCTCTCTTTACCACGATCTGACGGTAGCAGAAAATCTCGAGTTCTTTGCTACCATCTTCGAAACCTCCATCCAAGAGAACTACGACCTGATAAAAGATATTTATTCGCAGATTGAGCCGTTTAAAGACAGAAAAGCAGGCAAGCTATCAGGAGGGATGAAGCAGAAGCTCGCTTTAAGCTGCGCCCTGATCCACCGGCCTTCGGTGCTTTTTTTGGATGAACCCACTACGGGTGTTGATGCGGTATCTCGTAAGGAATTCTGGGATATGCTCAAGGGATTAAAGCAACAGGGGATTACGATTGTGGTATCTACCCCCTATATGGACGAGGCTGAATTGTGCGACCGGGTGGCCCTGTTGCAAGCAGGCAATATTTTATCTGTCAATAGTCCTAAAGGGATAACTGGGAGCTTCGGAAAGCCATTGTTGGCGGTACGCTCCTCCAAAATGTATCGCTTGTTGAATGATTTGAAAGCTTTTGAATTTGCGGAGGATGCGTATGCTTTTGGTGAGTACCACCATTTGGTGCTTAAAGGTAACACAGATAAGGAAGATATCCGCCGGCTTATTGTTTCGAAAGGGCATGAAGATGTTGAAATATGTGCGACGAGCCCTATGATTGAAGATTGTTTTATTGCCCTGATGAAAACCTCATGAAAACGGAAAGTGCCATCATCACTGAAAATTTGACCAAGCGGTTCGACCGTTTCACTGCTGTAGACGCCATTTCTTTTCAAGTAGCAAAAGGCGAAATATTCGGCTTTTTGGGTGCCAATGGCGCAGGAAAAACAACAGCTATGCGAATGTTATGCGGGCTTTCGCGGCCAACTTCCGGAAATGCTTCTGTTGCAGGCTTCGATGTCTATAAGCAAACCGAAGACATCAAACGAAACATTGGTTACATGAGTCAGAAGTTTTCGCTTTATGAGGATCTTACCGTAAAGGAAAACATGCAGTTTTACGGAGGTATTTACGGAAAGAGTGATGCCTTCATTAAGGAAAAGACGGCCTATGTACTGGAAGAACTACATCTCGAACAGGAGGCAAAAAAGCTGGTTAAGTCACTTCCATTGGGCTGGAAACAGAAACTGGCATTTTCTGTGGCGATCTTTCATGAACCCGGCATCGTGTTTCTTGACGAACCCACCGGCGGCGTGGACCCGGTTACCCGCAGGGAGTTTTGGAGCTTAATTTATCAGGCAGCAGAGCAGGGAATAACGGTGTTTGTAACCACCCACTATATGGACGAAGCGGAATATTGTAATCGTATCTCTATTATGGTAGACGGGAAGATTGAAGCCCTGGACACGCCTTCGGGACTGAAAAGGACTTTCGAAGCAGAATCAATGGACGAGGTTTTTTTGAAGCTGGCACGAAAAGCAGTAAGAACTGCAGATTAATACTATTCTAATGAAACAGTTCTCTTCGTTTGTTAAGAAAGAGGTTTACCACATCATTCGGGATCGGCGGACGCTGTTCATTCTGCTGGTAATGCCTATCGCCCAGATTATTATCTTCGGTTTCGCCTTAACGAATGAAGTGAAAAACTCGGCTATTGCTGTCCTTGATCAGTCAAAGGATGCAGCAAGTATTGAATTAATCAGCCAGATTGATGCCAGCGACTACTTTACGGTTCAAAAGCAGCTCTCCTCCTATAAAGAAATCGAAGCCGAATTCAGAAAGAGTAAAATCAAAATGGTTCTGGTATTTCCTCAACGCTTTTCTGAAGATTTAAGGCACTTCAATAAGGCACAAGTACAGTTTATCACCGATGCTTCGGACCCAAACGTAGCCAGCACAATAAATTCCTATGCAGCCTCCATTATCAGAGATTACCAGAACAGGATGAATGACGGCCTCCAGCTTCCATACACCATTAAAATGGAATACCGGATGCTCTATAATCCGCAGTTGAAGGGTGCCTACAGTTTTGTTCCAGGGGTTATGTCGATGGTTCTGATGCTTATCTGTACCATGATGACAGCGATTACCATTGTAAAGGAAAAGGAAATCGGTACGATGGAGGTTATGTTGGTATCTCCCGTCCGTCCACTTAAAATCATCATTGCAAAAGCAGTGCCTTATCTCCTGTTGTCGGTGGTAAACATTTGCAGTATCTTGCTGCTCAGCGTTTTTGTGCTTCACGTTCCTATTAACGGGAGTATTACCCTGCTGCTCTTTGAAAGCATATTGTTTACGCTCACTTCTCTGGCTTTAGGCCTTCTTATATCTACCGCGACCGATTCTCAGCAGACGGCTATGTTCATCTCACTTACCGGGATGTTTCTGCCGACGATTATGCTGAGCGGATTTATGTTCCCGATTGAGAACATGCCATTACCCTTGCAGATTTTGTCGAATATCGTTCCGGCCAAATGGTACTATATCATTGTGAAATCGGTCATGATCAAGGGGGTTGGCTTTTTTGTTATATGGAAAGAAACCTTGGTTTTGGCGGCTATGATGATGTTCCTGCTTATACTTAGTATTAAAAAGTTTAAAATCAGGCTGGTATGAGGATATTGAAATTTCTGCTTCAAAAAGAATTCAGGCAAATCTTCCGTAATCCGGCGATTCTGCGCATCATTTTCATAATGCCTGTCATGCAGTTGTTAATTCTCCCCCTTGCAGCAGATTATGAAATGAAAGATATCAAACTTAGTGTCGTAGATCTCGACCATTCATCTTATTCCAGGCAGCTTGTTTCTAAAATCACCGCTTCAGGCTATTTCAAATTGACCGGCTTCAGCGCTTCCTATAAAGGAGCAATGAACGATATTGAAGAAGACCGGTCGGATTTGATACTCACCATCCCATTCAGGTTTGAGAAAGATTTGGTGAGGGAAAGTGAGAATACGCTGTTCATGTCGGTAAATGCCATAAACGGAGTCAAGGCAAATTTAGGCGGCGCGTATATGGGGATGATTATTCAGGACTTCAACCGGGATGTCCGCCTGAAGTGGTTGGAGTTCCCCAGGATGAATCCGGAACCGCTGGTTGAGGTTACTTATTCCCATTGGTTTAACCCTCTAATGAGTTACAAGCACTTTATGGTGCCGGGAATCCTGGTTGTGCTGATCACGATGGTGGGGTCTTTTCTGGCCACTTTAAACATTGTAAAAGAAAAGGAAATAGGAACCATTGAGCAGATAAACGTTACCCCCATAAAAAGGCACTATTTTATTCTCGGAAAGTTGATTCCCTTCTGGGTTTTGGGAATATTGATTTTAACTGTTGGTTTATTTATCGCCAGGGTGATCTACGGTATTATACCTGTAGGTCATTTCTACGTGATTTATGTTTTTGCGGCCGTCTATCTGTTAGCCATACTGGGTTTGGGACTGCTCATTTCTAATTATTCCAGCAATCAGCAGCAGGCCATGCTTATTTCTTTCTTTTTGATGATGGTTCTTATCCTGCTAAGCGGGATTTACACTTCAATTGATAGCATGCCTAATTGGGCCATATGGTTCACGCGGTTGAATCCCGTGACTTATTTTGTGGAAGTGATGCGAATGGTCATTTTGAAAGGAAGTGGCCTGGAGGATATATCAAGGCATATTTTTACTATGCTTGGTTTTGGCCTGTTACTAAACGGATGGGCTATTTTGAGTTATCATAAAAGGAGTTGAACATGACGTTTTGCTGGTATTCTGGGGCGACTGATGCCCTTGTTCCGATAAGCTTGACAAAAAGTTAATAGATTGATCTCAGAGGCTTAACACTGGTTTTTTACCTTTGCAGGGAAGTACATGATTGCTTAACCCAACGAGCTGATTTTGGCTTTTTTTTATATCACTCGAGTCGTAAATCGCGTTAATTCGTTTCATCTTAATACATACCAACTTATGGATATTCATTATTTAACTGCCGGTTTGGTATTAATAGCAGTTCTTGCGTTAGTTGTTTATCTGATCCGGAGAAATAGCAAGGATCGCAGAAAATTGCAGAAAGACATCACACGGGCTGAACTGAAACCGGACAAGCATAACGACGATGAGGCTTAAGGCAGCCATTTATAAAAGGAGCTGACTTAAGCCTCGCATGTGGTTCGTGGTGAATGTTTGATTAACATTCTATACAACTGTTTAATGGAAGGTGCCCGCATATCAGGCTATTTTCCTGAAGGTTTTAGTTTGGCCTTGCTGACGTAAACTTTTTTGCCTTTTGCATCAACATAATAATATTGGGATTTATTGTCGATATATATCGTTTGACCCTGCGGTCCAACTTTATCTTTATACGTTTTATCAACAACTTTGGCTGCCCCTTTCGCCGCAATCTCGGAAGTTTTGTTGCCGACCTTCTTAGCGGTTTTCTTAATTGCGGGGTCCGGATTCACTTCAAGGGTGTCTTTTCCGCTTTGAGCGATCGCCTCAAATGACATGCTCATCACTAACGCCAAGAGCAGGCTTTTCCATATCGTTTTCATAGCTATCTTGTTAAATACCAGTTTATAACAAGCAGCTTCATGGTTCTGTTTGCTATGTTGACGTTAAAGTCTCGTCTTTCGTTGGCCAATTTTGCAATGACAGATTTTAAGTAATTTAGAATGGCCTCCCGGTGTCAGCTGTTTGCTGGCTGGGGCAGCGCGTATACGATTTATATTTCAGAAAACAATACAGACAGAACGGTGTACTTTTGTATTCCATGATATGAAAATAGCAACTTATAATGTAAACGGAGTTAACGGCAGGCTGCCGGTTTTACTTCGATGGCTCGAAGAGTCGGCGCCCGATATTGTATGCCTTCAGGAGCTTAAGGCGCCGCAGGAGAAATTTCCAGGGCAAGCCATCCAGGATGCCGGGTATAACGCCATCTGGCATGGCCAAAAGAGTTGGAACGGGGTGGCCATTCTTGCACGGAACCGTGAAATTAAAGAGGTGTCACGGGCACTACCCGGAGACCCGGAGGATGAACATAGCCGGTACATCGAAGCAATGGTGGACGGCATGTTGATCGGCTGCTTGTATCTGCCTAATGGAAACCCGGTTCCGGGACCGAAGTTTGAGTATAAACTGCGTTGGTTTGAAAGACTGACTACGCATGCAGCTGAGCTATTGCAATCTGGTCTGCCCGTTGTTTTGACTGGCGATTATAATGTGATGCCAACCGAACTGGATGTATATAAACCTGAACGATGGGTGGAAGATGCCTTGTTCAGACCGGAGGTCAGGCAGGCGTTTAAAAATCTTGTTGATCAGGGATGGACAGATGCTTTGAGAAAGCTTTATCCGGAGGAGAAAATATATACGTTTTGGGATTATTTTCGAAATGCCTACGGACGGGATGCAGGACTGCGTATCGATCACTTCTTATTAAGCCCTGAGCTCGACAAGCGTTTGGTTGCGGCGGGAGTGGATAAGCATGTACGGGGTTGGGAAAAGACCAGTGACCATGCTCCGGTTTGGATGGAGCTTGCAGACGGTATGGCTAAACGAGCTGGCAGGATAAAAAAGGATTAATAAAAAAAGAGCAAGCAGTGTGTATTCTGCTTGCTCTTTTTTTTATTAATCCTTTATGGCTATTTCTGATGCGCTTCAAGCCATTTTCTGGCATTTACAAAAGCCTCTATCCATGGGGTAACCTCGTCCTTCCGTCCTGCCGGATAATGAGCCCAGTTCCATTGAAATATCGAACGTTCAATATGTGGCATGGTCACCAGGTGACGACCGGTGTCATCGCATAGGATAGCGGTATTGTATCCTGATCCGTTCGGATTAGCAGGATAGTTCTCATATCCGTATTTCGCTACGATCTGGTATTGATCCTGATCCATTGGTAACTGGAATTTACCTTCCCCATGGGAGATCCACACGCCAAGGGTGCTTCCGGCAAGGCTTGATAGCATGATGGAGTTGTTCTCCTGAATAGTCAGTGAAGTAAATCCACTTTCGTGTTTATTACTATCATTGTGGAGCATCTTAGGTTTGTTCTGGTGGTCCTTGTTGATCAGGCCCAGTTCGATGAAGAGCTGGCAACCGTTACAGATACCGACAGAGAGGGTATCTGGACGGTCAAAGAAGTTTTCGAGCGCAATTCTGGCCTTTTCGTTATACAGAAAAGCTCCGGCCCATCCTTTAGCGGATCCGAGTACATCGGAGTTGGAAAATCCGCCCACTGCACCAATAAATTGGATATCCTCCAGGGTTTCGCGACCAGAGATTAAGTCGGTCATGTGTACGTCTTTCACGTCGAAGCCTGCCAGATACATGGCATTAGCCATTTCTCTTTCTGAGTTGCTTCCCTTTTCCCGTATGATAGCTGCTTTTATACGTGGTTTGCCTTCTTCCAAAACAGGTTTCTTCCCATCAAAATGAGAGGGGAATGAGTATTTCAGTTGCTGGTTTTTATAGTTATCAAAACGTTCTTTAGCCTTTATAGGGCCGCTTTGTTTTTGATCCAGGAGGTAGGAGGTTTTAAACCAGACGTCGCGTAAATCGTCAATGTCGAGGTTTAATGTAGCGGACCCCCGGCTGGTTAGGTTCAGTTTGGCGGTACCGTTGACTGTACCGATTCTATGGAAGCCGATGCCGTTAACAGACAGCGTCTCTTCCACATCGCTGGCTGCTTGAAACACTACGCCGATGTTTTCAGCGAAAAGGAGCTTGATAATATCCTGCTCACCGAGAGAGGTGAGGTCGATATCTGCTCCCAGCTCTCTGTCAGCGAAACACATTTCAAGAAGAGTAGTGATGAGACCGCCACTTCCGATATCATGGCCGGCCTGTATTTTGCCATCTTTTATCAGTTCCTGAAGAGTATTGAATGTTGTTTTGAAGTTTGCCGCGTTTTTCACGTCAGGCGCTTCATCGCCGATTTTGTTCAGTATCTGGGCAAAGGAGGAACCACCCAGTTTATAGTCATCACCGGATAGGTTGATGTAATAGATGTTACCACCATCTTTTTGCAGAACCGGCTCGACCACAGCGGTGATATCGCTGCAATTACCACCTGCTGATATAATAACGGTACCCGGAGCAATTACATCGCCGTCCTTGTACTTTTGTTTCATGGACAGCGAGTCTTTTCCTGTTGGAATATTGATGCCGAGGTCTATGGCGAAGTCTGAACACGCTTTTACAGCCTCGTAAAGGCGTGCGTCTTCACCTTCATTCTTACATGCCCACATCCAGTTGGCGGATAGGGAAACACTGGTCAGGCCATCTTTTAGAGGCGCCCAAACGATGTTGGAAAGTGATTCTGCAATGGCGTTACGGCTTCCTGCGGCGGCATCGATCAGTGCTGTCAAAGGGGAGTGGCCTACTGATGTTGCGATACCTTCTTTTCCCTGGAAATCAAGTGCCATAACACCGCAGTTATTTAAGGGCAGCTGTAGCGGTCCTGCACATTGCTGCTTGGCAACACGTCCGCCTACGCAGCGATCTACCTTATTTGTTAACCAGTCTTTACATGCTACGGCCTCAAGCTGCAATACCTGGTTAAGGTACGTATTAAAGTTTGCTGCATCGTAAGTCAACGGCTGATATTTTCTTTCAATTTTATTATCCTCCATGATCACCTTTGGAGAGCTGCCGAACATATCTTTCAGCTCCAGATCCATTGGTTTGATGCCGGTAGTTGCTGATTCAAATGTAAAGCGGTGATCGCCTGTGACAGTCCCTACGGTGTACATCGGGGATCTTTCGCGATCAGCTATTCTTTTCAGTGTGTCAATGTTCTCTTGTCCGATGACGAGACCCATACGCTCCTGAGACTCATTTCCGATAATTTCTTTAGCGGAGAGAGTTGGGTCACCGACAGGTAGTTTATCCAAATCGATCTTACCGCCGGTATCTTCCACCAACTCTGAAAGACAATTCAAATGTCCGCCTGCGCCATGGTCGTGAATGGAGATGATGGTGTTATTATCGCTTTCTACCATACCGCGAACAGCGTTTGCTGCTCTTTTCTGCATTTCGGGATTCGACCGCTGAACAGCATTAAGTTCAATGCCTGAACCAAGAGCACCGGTATCTGCAGATGATACAGCTGCGCCCCCCATACCGATCCGGTAGTTTTCTCCGCCGAGGATAACGATTTTATCGCCGGTTGAAGGCTTCTGCTTTTGCGCCTGGCTTGCTTTTCCATAGCCGACTCCACCTGCAAGCATAATCACCTTGTCAAATCCAAGTTTGCGATTATCTTCGGTATGTTCGAATGTCAGGACAGATCCTGTAATTAATGGCTGTCCGAACTTGTTACCGAAATCAGAAGCACCGTTAGATGCCTTGATCAGGATATCCATTGGTGTCTGGTATAACCACTGTCTCTCTTCCATGCCCTTTTCCCAGGGGCGGTTTTCTTCCAGTCTGGATAAAGCGGTCATGTAAACAGCGGTACCTGCCAGAGGTAATGAACCTTGTCCGCCGGCAAGCCTGTCCCGGATTTCACCTCCTGAACCGGTAGCCGCCCCGTTAAATGGTTCGACGGTAGTAGGAAAATTATGTGTTTCGGCTTTTATGGAAATAACTGACTCGAATTCACTTGTTGTGTAGTAGTCGGGCACATCGGCACGCTTAGGAGCAAACTGAAGAACTTTAGGGCCCTTGATAAAAGCGACGTTGTCTTTGTAGGCCGATACGATGTCGTTTGGATGTGTTTCAGAAGTTTTTCTGATCAGTTTAAAGAGGGAAGAGGGTTGTTCCTCGCCGTCTATCACAAATTTCCCGTTAAATATTTTATGACGGCAGTGCTCGGAATTAACCTGAGAAAAGCCGAAGACTTCGGAGTCAGTGAGAGGGCGTCCCAGTCGTTGAGAGAGGCTGATCAGATAATCTACTTCTTCATTACTCAGGGAGAGTCCTTCCTGCGTGTTATAAGCAGCAATGTCTTGAATTTCTTTGATCTCCTCAGGCTTTACGTTAACGGTGTACAGATCCTGATTCAGCTCTTTGTATTTCTGAGACAGCATAGGATCAAAGCCGGTAAAGCTATCTTCTACCCGGTGGAATTCTTCGATCCTGATGATGCCCTGAATACCCATGTTTTGAGTGATCTCCACAGCGTTGGTGCTCCACGGGGTGATCATAGCAGCACGGGGACCAACGAATGAAGCCGTTAAAGTGCTTTCATTACTGAGGCTTGCACCACCAAATAACCATTCCAGCTTGGGAATATCGCCCGCAGACAGCTGTTGTTGTGATTGTACTGCGAAAACTATGTTGGATTGACTAGAGAAGAAATAGATCATTGTAATGTTTTGATTTGCAAATTTAGTTTTAATGCTTGGAATGCCTAATGAATGAGGGGAATAAACCATTTTTTTCAGTCATTTTTAAGCGCTTTTTCAAAATCTGCGTTTTATGTTGTGGAATTCTATGACATAAGCCATCCTACTAGAAAGTGGATCAGGATCTTCTTTAAATCACATCATCTGTAGAGGTACCGCTAGGATAATGGGTTTTTAGATATGATTCCCGTGTGAATGGATCATTTAAAACTCAATTACAATGGCACAATTAGATATTTTCAATCAGCAATGGATAGATGTCGTTTTTACCGGGCGAAATCAGGCCTATGGTGCGTACCAGCTGCGCAAAAATAATAGTCGCACGACTGTTCAGTCGATGCTTTTCGGATCGGCATTTTTTATTCTTGCGATGAGCGCTCCTCTGATTTCGAGATATTTGAAGGGTGCTGACTCTGAACTGTCGGCTGCACGTCCGGACCTGCAAACAGATGTTGTCCTGATATCTCCGCCGGCGATCGACGAGAGTGTTCCACCACCGCCCGTGGTGGAGCCCCCCAAGCCACGTACTGATCAGGTCAAATTCGTTCCTCCCAGGGTGGTTCCTGCCAGTCAGGTTGTGGATGAAATCCCTACGATAGACGACTTAAAAGTTGCGGATCCCGGTCCGGAGACAGTAAAGGGAGATCCCGGGGCAGAGGTTGTAATCGACCAGGCGGTAGGAACCTCATCAATAACTCATGCTGCGGTTATTGAAGATGAACAGGTTTATAGTATTGTATCCATTGAGCAGATGCCCGATTTCCCGGGAGGCTTATCCAAATTCTATGGCTATATCAGTAAAAATTACAATTATCCGGCAGCTGCTAGGGAGCAGGGAGTTTCAGGAAGAGTGATTGTAAGCTTTATAGTGGAGAAGGATGGAAGTCTGACGGATATAAAAGTTCTCAGAGATATGGGATTGGGAACCGGCGAAGAGGCGATGCGCCTGCTGAAGAAATCACCTAAATGGAGGGCAGGTGTGCAGAACGGGAGAACGGTACGGGTTCAATATACACTTCCGATTATGTTGAATCTTGAAGCCCAATAGCAGGTGCAGCCCGGAGGCGGGGGCTCTGGTCTTCATAAGATGAAGGTGTCAGGCATTAAATAAGGCTAAACTTTTGATTCGCTTTTATTTAATGCCTAAGTTTGTATAGACACCAGCCTATACTATGAAATACCTGTGTATCATTATGGTCTGTATGATAGCTTCAGTTGGCAATGCCCAGGTGAAGCTGCTTAGCCTTGAAAATTTTGATAAAAGATTGGCAAGCGGTAAGGATACTACCTTTGTTGTCAATTTTTGGGCCACATGGTGTGCGCCCTGTGTGGAGGAGCTGCCGCATTTTGAAAGGCTGCAGGCAGAGAAGAGCTCATCGCCCCTTAAAGTGATTTTGGTTAGTGTTGACTCGAAATCCAAACTATCCCAAGTTGTTGATCCATTTGTAAAAACCCATAAGCTCCAATCAGAAGTGTATATTTTTGACGAGCCGGATCAACAGAAGTTCATAGACCATGTAAATAAAAGTTGGAGCGGTTCTGTGCCGGCAACTCTTATCGTCCATGCAGCCTCTTCAAGGCGTGATTTTTATGAACGGGAATTCTCTTTTGAAGAACTTAAAACGCTAACTATAAAACCCCATTAAGATGAAAAAAGTTGTTATGTCGTGCTTCCTGTTGCTTGCTGTTTGCATGAAGCTATCCGCACAAGGATATACCGTTGGTTCGGTTGTGGAAGACTTTCGTTTAAAAAATGTTGACGACAAAATGGTGTCACTTGCTGATTTTAAATCAGCTAAGGGCTTTATTCTGGTCTTTACCTGCAATACCTGTCCGGTTGCCAAAGATTATGAGAACCGTATTGTCGCTCTTAACGATGAGTACGCTGCTCAGGGTTACCCGGTGATTGCCATCAATACAAACGATCCGGTTGCCTCGCCAGGAGACAGTTTTGGAAAGATGCAGGAGCGCGCGAAAGAAAAGAATTTCAAGTTTCCGTACCTGGTGGATGCTGATCAGCAATTGACTAAGCGATTTGGTGCCGCCCATACGCCAACGGTATACATTCTGTCGAAGACAGCCAAAGGAAATGTTGTTGAATATACCGGCGCCATTGACAATGATCAGGATGAAAGCAATCCTTCCAGGTCGACATTTGTTAAGAATGCGGTGAATGAACTGATGAACGGAAAGAAACCCTCCGTCAGCAAAACGAAGGCGGTTGGATGCACCGTTAAATGGAAGAAGGCTTAAGGGCCTGATTGATTTCGCATAACAGCAATCCACTTCCACCTCCGTAATGTAATACAACGGGGATGTTTAGCATTCGATCTTTCAGGATCAGGCGGATTTCACTTTCGTCTGATCCTGATCCCAATAGGATAAGATCGTAGTTTGGTGCATTTAACATCATCCCCGCTGTCTGCGAAGACAGGGCTATATCCCCTTGCCACATGGGGTTCTGATTGATTAGGCGTAAAATCGTCTCCATAATCTGCTCATTGGTGCCGATGGCGAGAATTTTTATATTCCGCATTAGAGACGAACTTCCATGGG
The DNA here is from genome assembly GCF_045629565.1 of Arcticibacter sp. Lineage (GTDB taxonomy): Bacteria > Bacteroidota > Bacteroidia > Sphingobacteriales > Sphingobacteriaceae > Arcticibacter. The sequence goes on along the minus strand of NZ_JAZQRL010000028.1, from coordinate 90,464 downwards.
AACTTCCATAATAAGAAATTCAGCGTCGGATGTTGCTTCAAGCTGAGCATCTGAAACATCCCATAGGCCATAGCCGTCCCTTGTTTCCAGCTCCTGTCCTTCCACCCTTAGCCTACCCTTCAGGACAAAGAAATAGATGCCGTTTCCCTCTTTTTTTAAGTTATAGGTAGCCTGTTTGCCCTGATCAAAGCGTCCTATGTGGAACCATGCATCCTGATGAACCCAGACTCCCTCGTCATCTTTATTTGGAGAGAGGATCTGATTAAGAACGTTCGGTTTATTATCGATGTTCATGTTAATCTGATCATAGCGGGGAGTAACATCCCTCTTATTTGGAAATATCCAGATTTGAAGGAATTTTACAGGCTCCTTAGGGTCTTTGTTATATTCTGCATGATAGATTCCTGTACCGGCACTCATGACCTGAATCTCTCCGGCTTTTATAACAGCGACGTTTCCCATACTGTCTTTATGCTGAAGTTCGCCTTCGAGAGGGATTGATACAATTTCCATATTATCATGGGGATGGTCGCCGAAGCCTCTTCCTCCATCTACTGTGTCGTCATTCAGCACTCGCAGCGCACCAAAGTGGATGCGTTCAGGATTGTAGTATCCCGCAAAGCTGAAAGTGTGGAAGCTTTTCAGCCATCCATGATCGGCTGAACCTCTTGTTGCTGCTTGATGTAATACTGATTTTTTCATACTACAAAGTTATCGCTGTGCAAACACCGGGCACTTAATTTAGGTTAAGAAAAGCGAGATGCAATCGATACCTTTAACCTGATGTGAATCAAGCTATGCAGATATGAATGTTGATTTTACTACGCTACAGCAGGAGTTTAAGAGAGTCTTGTTGAAAAACGGATTTGGAGATGCGAAGGCGGAACTATGTGCCCGGACCTTTGCAGAAAATAGCAGAGATGGTGTTCATACCCACGGATTGAACCGGTTTCCGGTGTTTGTAAAGGCGGTGAGGGAGGGGTTGGTTGATCCGTCTGCTGAGCCGGAACGTATTGACGGGATGTCTGCCCTTGAGAACTGGGAAGGGCACCTGGCTCCCGGCATTTCGAATGCAATCCATTGTATGGATAGGGCAATATCTCTGGCCAGCGAGTTTGGTATCGGTTGTGTGTTCATTAAAAATACGAATCATTGGATGCGCGGGGGAACCTACGGCTGGCAAGCAGCGGAAGCGGGCTTCATTGGCATCTGTTTCACCAATACAATTGCCAATGTCACTCCCTGGGGCGGGACGGAGCCGCGGTTAGGTAATAACCCGATCGTTATTGCCGTACCCCGGGTTGGAGGCCACATCGTTTTGGACATGGCCGTATCTCAGTATTCTTTTGGCAAGATCCAGGAATATAAATTCCGGGACGAACATCTCCCGTTTCCGGGTGGTTATGACCAGGAAGGGGAGCTGACAAGAGATCCGGTCAAGATCATCGAGACGCAGCGGGCTTTGCCGATCGGATACTGGAAAGGGTCAGGATTGTCGTTGTTGGTCGACGTCTTGCTCACCGCTCTTAGCGGCGGAAGATCCACAGGGGTTATTACCGGAGGAGGCTCCGAGTCGGGCGTTTCGCAATGTTTTATTGCGATAAAGCAAGGGTCAGGAAATGCTGCCCTTGTAGAGCAAATCCTTGACTTCACGAAACTCGGCCATCCGGAAGAGGTGAGATATCCGGGTGAAAGTACACTTTCTAAACGAAACAAGCATGCGACTGGCGGGATCCCTGTAAATGAAAGGATCTGGAACGACATACTGAATTTGTAGTCAGCCTACTTTTTTTTAAGCAGGTTGTTCCTCATTTTGCTGAAAAACTCGGGAGTTACACCAATATACGAGGCTACCTGTTTGAGGGGTATGTATTCCGTTAGACTGGGATATTTATCACAAAATTTGGTGTAGCGCTCTTCTGCGGTGAGGCTTAAGTTGTCGAGTACTCTCTGCTGTGATGCGACGAGCGACTTTTCTATTATGATCCGAAAGAAGCGTTCAAATTTTGGAACCTCTCTGTAAAGGAGCTCCTGGTTATTTTTTGACAGCTTTAAGACTTCCGTTTCCTCCAGTGCTTCTATGTTCAGCATGCCGGGTTTTTGCGAAATCAGGCTATACATATCGGCTATCCACCAACCTTTTGGAGCGAAGTTCAACACGTGTTCCATTCCGTTTTTATCGTAACTATATCCTCTGAGGCAGCCCCGCGTTACAAAGGTTGAATAACGGCAGATTTCTCCGGTTTGGAGAGTCACTTTCTTTTTGGGGATCAGGCCGGGTTTCAAAAGCGACACAAACAGGTCCTTCTCCCTGGGCTCAAGTGAAATGAAAGATGCAATGTTTTCCAGTATCAGGTCTGTTCCGGTCATAATAGCTAAAGTTATAACAAAAATGTTAGGGTTACGGGAATAGTGCGCTCCTATGTCAAACGGGGGCTGATTTTAAGCTTTTTCCCGAAAACGATTCCGTAAATAAATCCGGTCAAACGCTGTCTTCACAAGGATATTTTCATCAATTTTACTGAGCAAACAACAATTTAAATAACCAAATAAGGATATGTCATCAGAATTTTCAGGTAAAGTAGCAGTTGTAACCGGTGGTGGTGGCGTGCTATGCAGTACAATGGCTCAAGCTTTAGCAGACAGAGGAGCAAAGATTGCCATTTTAGATTTGAGAGAAGAAACAGCCGAACGGGTTGCGGCGGAGATCAGAGAAAAAGGCGGCGATGCTGTGGGCGTTGCATGTAATGTTCTGGACGTTGAGAGTCTGAAAGCTGCTCATCAGAAAGTGAACGAGCTACTTGGCCCTTGCGATATCCTGATTAACGGAGCAGGTGGAAATCATCCAAAAGGAACGACGTCAAAAAGCTTCCTGCTGGCAGAAGACCTTAGCTCTACGGAAGAGGGACTGAAGACGTTCTTTGATCTGGATCCTGAAGGAATCAAGTTTGTTTTCGATCTGAACTTTATTGGTACACTATTGCCAACGCAGGTGTTTGCCAAAGATATGATTGGTAAAAGCGGGGCGTCTATCATTAATATATCGTCTATGAATGCGTTTACTCCGTTGACAAAGATCCCTGCATACAGTGGTGCGAAAGCAGCGATATCGAACTTTACACAATGGCTTGCCGTTCATTTCTCTAAAGTGGGTATTCGGGTAAATGCTTTAGCGCCCGGCTTCTTCCTGACAGAACAAAACAGGACATTGCTTACGAATACAGACGGGAGCCTTACTGACCGTGGGAATACCATCATCTCTCATACTCCAATGAGTCGTTTCGGAACACCGGATGATCTTACCGGCACGTTGTTATGGCTGTGTGGTGATGGATCGCTGTTTGTTACGGGTGTTGTCATTCCGATAGATGGCGGCTTTAGTGCGTTTTCAGGTGTTTAATCAGTAATAAAATCGAGTATATGGCATTAGAACAAACTTGGAGATGGTACGGTCCAAAGGACCCGGTTTCTCTTTCAGATATCAAACAGGCAGGTGCTACGGGTATTGTTACCGCGCTGCACCATGTTCCAAACGGTCAGGTTTGGACTAAAGAGGAGATCATGAAAAGAAAGCAGGAAGTGGAAGCTGCAGGGCTGAGCTGGTCTGTGGTGGAGAGCGTTCCTGTTCATGAGGATATCAAGAAACGTACAGGAGATTATCAGCTGTATATAGACAACTATAAGCAGACGCTGACTAATCTGGGTGCATGCGGTATTGACATCGTATGTTACAACTTCATGCCAGTTTTGGATTGGACAAGAACCAATCTTGATTACGAAATGCCTGACGGTTCTACCGCTTTGCGTTTTGAAGCGGCGGCGTTTGCAGCATTCGAGCTTTATATTTTAAACAGACCGGGTGCAGAGGCGACCTATACGGACGAGCAGAAGCAAAAGGCAAAAGCGTACTTCGAGTCTTTAGGGGAAGAGGATAAGAAAGCACTCGTAAAAAACATTATCGCAGGACTTCCGGGTTCTGAGGAGGGCTACTCTCTGGAAGATTTCCTGAAAGTGCTGGCCGGATATGATGCGACCGGACCTAAAGAACTGAAAGCGAATTTGTACAGCTTCTTATCGGAGATCGTTCCTGCCGCTGAACAAGCGGGAGTCTTATTATGTATCCACCCTGATGATCCTCCGTTTCCCATCCTTGGCTTACCCCGCGTAGTAAGTACGGAAGCCGATATTGTGGAGCTATTTGAGGCTGTGGACAGTCCAAATAACGGGTTGACTTATTGTACCGGTTCTTTCGGCGTTAGAGCAGATAATGATCTTGCAGGGATGGTTGAACGTTTGGGTCACAGAATTCACTTCATCCACCTGAGAAGTACCCGCCGGGATGCTGAGGGAAATTTCCATGAAGCAGATCATCTTGACGGAGATGTAGATATGTATGCCGTTATGAAGGCTTTAGTAGAGGAGCAGGAGAGGCGTAAGGCAGCAGGAAGAACAGACCTGCGTATGCCGTTCCGCCCGGATCATGGTCATAAAATGCTGGATGATCTTAAAAAGAAGACTAATCCGGGGTATTCAGCCATCGGCCGGTTACGTGGTCTTGCAGAACTGCGAGGTCTTGAAGTCGCCATCCGTAGAAACAAAGGGATTTAGTTAGATGCAGTAGATCTTCGCTCAATCAGGTTTGAGCGAAGAACTATTGTTTGGTTTTCCATTTTAAAATGAGGCTTCTTGAGGGCTTCAAACAAAGCGATTGCCGCCTCTCTCCCCATGTCAAAGGCAGGCTGCGTAATTGTTGTTAATGCAGGGTTTAGCAATGATGCTGTTCTTAAATTAGAAAAGCCAACTATCTTCACATCCTGCGGTATGCGTAAACCCAGTTCAGCGCATACCTCATAAGCTAATATAGCTAAGGATTCTACGGAAGCAAATACACCATCAGGCCTGTCATTATCACTAAAAATGTCTTTTATTTTTTTGTAGTTCTCTGCGGAATTTGTATTGCACCGAACAATAAACTCTTCCCGGTGCAGAAGTCCACACTTGGAGACGGATTCCATATATCCTTTCATGCGCTGTTGTTCGATCGATAAATCGCCTGAATAGGTGAGGTAAGCTATTTTCTTGCTCCCTCTGCTGATGAGATGGCTCGTAGCCAGATAGCCGCTTTCGAAGTTGTTGGTAGTTATTTTAACGGTTTCAATGGTGTCGGATACCCGATCGAAAAATACGACAGGCACCTTGCTTTCCTGCAATTCTTTAAGGTGCTCTGTGTCTTCTGGTCCGCCGGACAGCGACATCAGAATACCGTCCACGCGGCCATTTAATAGTAGCTTTACTATATCAGCTTCCTTCTGAAGGTTTTCGTGTGTGATATAGATCAGCACATGATAATTATTAGCCTGTGCAACTTCCTCAATGCCATTGATCGCCACAGAGAAATAGTTGTTTGCGATCTCCGGTAATATAATAGCTATCGTTTTACTGCTGCGGTTTCTGAGGCTTCTGGCAAAAGGATTTGGCTGGTAGTTAAGCTTTTTAGCGAGGGCAACGACTTTCTTCTTTGTTTCTTCACTGATGTCATAGCTATCGCTTAAAGCCCTGGAGACCGTAGATATTGCCAGGTTTAATTCTTTAGCAAGCCGTTTTAAGTTTACTTGGTCCATAATCCCGCTGCGAAGATATCAATTATATAACTGAATGTTCGGAATGAAGACGAAAGTACCCAGGCTCGTTACAAAAAAAAAGCCGGCTCCATTAGTAAATGGGCCGGCTTTATAGGGGTGACGTTTAATTAATAATTGCCGTCGTTTTCATCATTGTCATCTGCATGCAGAGTATCCTTATGATCGTCAGGGTTGTAATTTGCCTGAAGTTCAGCTAATTTCTCTTTTCCATACGCGAAACGTGTGATCAATATAAACAGTACGGGTACGATGAAAATAGCCAGTATCGTTGCAGCAAGCATACCACCGAACACTGTCCATCCGATCGTCTGTCTGGACACTGCTCCTGCTCCCGTTGACAACATCAAAGGAACAATACCCAGGATGAATGCAAGAGAAGTCATGATAATCGGGCGTAGACGTAGCTTAACCGCTTCAATAGTTGCCGCAACCAGCTCCATCCCCCAATCTACACGCTCTTTGGCAAACTCGACGATCAAGATGGCGTTTTTGGCTGCCAATCCGATAAGTGTCACTAACCCAATCTGCGCGAAGATATTGTTATCAATTTTCGGAAGGAATGTCAACGCGAGGATCGCTCCGAATACCCCCAAAGGAACTGATAACAGAATAGAGAACGGTACCGACCAGCTTTCATAAAGCGCGGCTAACAAAAGGAACACGAACACAATACAAAGAGCGAAAATGTACATCGTACTATTTCCGGATTCCTGCTCCTGGGCGCTTAGTCCTGAGAAGCTATAAGTATAACCTTGAGGCAGGGTCTGCGCTGCGACTTCCTCAAGCGCAGTTAAGGCGTCACCGCTACTGTAACCAGGTGCGGCACTACCGTTCACTTCAATAGCGCGGAACAAGTTGTAGTGATTGATGATAGATGGTTTTTGGACCATTTCATAGGTAACCAAAGCACTTAATGGAACGTTGCTCCCTGCTACATTCTTGACATACAGGTTTCCGATGTCCTCAATATGCTGACGGTAAGTAGTGTCGGCCTGAGTTACCACACGGAAGTTTCGCCCGTATCGGGTGAAGTCATTGATATATGCACTTCCGAGATAGCTGGAAATAGTGCTATAGATCGTACCAACCGATACTCCCATTTTCTTCGCCTGATCTCTGTTAACTGTCAGCTGATAGTTTGGTGTGTTAGCATTAAACAGTGTATATGCCATGCCGATTTCCGGGCGTTGATTAGCAGCTCCCAGGAATTTGAACACTGCTGCCTGGAAGTCTTTGATATCTCCAGCCTGCTGTTCTTCAATCTGAATGTTGAAACCGCCACTTACACCAAGTCCGGGGATAGCCGGAGGGGCGACAGCCAGTACACTACCTTCTTTTGCGCCCGCAAACATTCCCTGAATCTGCCCAAGTACTTCCTGAACAGTACGCTTACGTTCATCCCAATGATTCATCTGCACAAAGTATGTACCTGCATTGGATTTGAACGATCTGTTCAAAATGTTAATTCCGGCGATAGAGGTGATGTTCTTTACTTCGGGGATCTCTTTCTGGATTCTTTGTGTAACATTGGATAAGAATTCATCAGTACGGGATGCAGATGCCCCTTCAGGCAGTGTAATACCCATCAGGAATATACCTGCGTCTTCAGACGGGATGAACCCTGCTGATTTACTTCTGAATAATCCGATTGTTCCGATATATATACAAACCAGGATGATGATGACCATTGGAGCTTTGCGGATGCACCACTTCACTCCCTCGGAATAATTGTTCGTAACCCTGTGGAACCAGCTGTTGAACTTATAGAAAAATTTGTTCATTCCTTTAGATTCCTTATTCAGGTTCATCGGAACGAGGAGAATGGAACAAAGAGCCGGTGTAAGAGACAGTGCTATGAACGCCGAGATGATTACTGATACCGCAATCGTAATGGCAAACTGCTGGTAAAGCTGCCCGACCATGCCAGGAATGAACCCTACGGGTATGAAAACAGCCGCAAGAATAAGCGCGATGGCTATTACCGGCGCTGTTATGTCCTTCATTGCACGCATGGTTGCTTCTTTTGCAGACAGCTTTTCATGGTCAATGTAGTGCTGGACGGCCTCCACTACCACAATCGCGTCATCGACCACAATACCAATAGCGAGTACGAATGCCAGCATCGTAAGGGTATTGATGGAAAAGCCTAAAAGCGTAAAGAAGATGAAGGTACCAATAATTGATACCGGAATAGCAAGAACGGGTATCAGTGTTGCCCTCCAGCTTTGAAGGAAGAGGAACACGACAAGCGTTACCAGAATAAGCGCTTCTATGAGGGTATGGATAACGGAATTGATAGAGACATTGATTACGGATACGGTTTCGTAACTGATGATGTAATCAAGGTCACTCGGGAACGATTTTTTTAGCTCCTGTAGCGTCTTTTCGATACCCTCGTAAGTTTGCACGGCATTTCCGCCGGGCATCTGACTGATAGCCATCATGGAAGCAGTTTTACCGTTCACCATGGAACGCGTAGCGTAAGAAAATTCTCCCAGTTCAACCCTCGCTACGTCTTTAAGATAAACAATAGAACCCTCAGCGCCCGTCTTAATTACTATGTTTTCGAATTCTTCCTCAGTGTCAAGGTCTCCATCGAGGATTACAGGGAACTCAAATACCTGAGACGATTGTTGAGGGGGGCCGCCTACGCTACCACCCGGAACACGTACGTTTTGTTCCTGAATAGCAGCTGATACATCTGCAGGAGTGAGATTAAGCTGCGCTAATTTTCCTGCGTCAAGCCAAACCCTCATACTGAAAGGTTGTCCGAATGCCTGTACATCACCCACACCATCGACGCGCATAATCGCATCTCTGAGGTACAAGTTAACGTAGTTGGACATGAATTTCATATCGTGGGTACCCTTAGGAGAATATAGTCCCAGTACCATCAAGATATCAGTGTTGGCCTTTCTGGTAGTTACTCCAAGACGTCGCACCGCTTCAGGCAGTGCAGGTTCTGCGATACCTACCCTGTTTTGAACATCAAGGGTGGCGATGTCAATATCGGTACCGACATCGAAGGTTACGGTAATCGATGAACGGCCATCGGAGGTACTGTTCGATGACATGTACGACATGCCCGGAGTACCGTTGATTTGACTTTCTATCGGCGTTGTGACTGTCTTTTCAACAGTTTCTGCATCCGCTCCTGTATAGGTGCCGGTTACGGTAACCGTTGGCGGAGCAATATTGGGATACTGACTGATTGGTAAGGTTGTTAATACGATAACACCTATCATTACAATCAGAATCGAGATGACAATAGCGGTGACGGGTCGCCGTATGAATACTTCTGAGATCATATAGATTTGTCTACTATAAAATAATTATTGTTTAGGTGCAGCATCAGGTTGACCTGGTGCTTCTGTCTGGATTACCGCACCTTCTCTGAGGTTTTGAGTTCCGGTGCTTACGATAACTTCGCCTTCTTTAAGGCCATCCTGAATGACTATCTTATCGTTTACTTTGATCCCTAACTTAACCTGACGTTGTGCGACCTTATTGCTGTCTCCAACTACATATACTGTAAATTCACCTAACTGTTCGGTAACAGCCTGATATGGAACCGTGATCTGCTCACCTGATTGTTTGTTTGCAACCTGAACCGTACAGTTCATACCTGCCACCAGCTTGCCGTTTGCGTTGGGGAAGCTGGCACGTACACGTATCGTTCCAGTCTGCGGGTCTACCGCGCGATCTACAGCAAGCACTTTTCCGCTTGACGTATATTTAGAGTTATCTGGAAGGATGATATTAAAGCTCGTCGCTTTTCCCTGCTGAAGCTGGGAGAAGTAAGCGATGTCACTCTCATTTATATTGATATCCACTCCCATAGGGTTGGGGGCAGATATGGTATTGATGAGGGTAGAGCCTGCGGTAACCAGTGCCCCTCTTCTTACCATCGAGATGCCGATCTTTCCGGAGAAAGGAGCGACAATGGTGGATCGCCGAAGATCTGTAGCCGCATTGGAAAGGGTTGCCTGAGCTGAAGCAACTTGTGCCTGTGCTGTCTGAAGGTCTGCCTGAGCATAATCGACACGTTGTTTGGCTATCGCATCTTGTTCGGCAAGGCGAGTGTAACGTTCAGCGTCTTTCTGGGTCTTAGCAAGATTTGCTTTTGCAATCTGCAGTTGCGCATTTGCCTGGTTGTAGACAGCCTGGTATCTGCTCCTGTCAATTTCGTAAAGCTTCTGGCCTTTCGAAACCTGCTGGCCATCTCTTACAAAAATATTCGTGATGTAGCCGTTCACTTCTGCTCTGAGATCAACCTCATTCAAGGGGACTATGGTTCCAGGATAAGAATCGATACCGTTAACCTCTTCTTTTTGCACGGTGTACGTGCTAACGGTTACTGCAGGAGGTGCCGCAGGAGCTTGCTTGCTCTGGTCTGATCCGCCGCAGGCTGTAAGTAATGCCGAGCCAAAGATTATAGAAGCGAATGTTAGTTTATTGTTCATGATAAGTTATTGTTGAAAGGTAATGGTTCCTAAAGCTTGTTGAACGTCTAATTTACTGGAAAGGAGACTGTATAAGGCGTTGAGATAGTTGATCTGGGAAGTACGTAAGTCCGTTTCTGCTGTCATTAGCTCCAAGTAGGTCTTTATTCCCTCGTTATACTGGACTTTGATCGTGTTGTATACTTCTTGAGACAGGCCTACATTCTGACGTGCTGTTTTCCAGTCATTCAGGTTTGCTTTATACGAAGCCATCGCAGCCTCAGTTTGGCTCTGGATCTGATTGCGGACATCTACAAGGTCGAGCTCCAATCTTCTCTCCTGAAGTTGTGCCTTGCGAATTTCCTGGATCCGCTTCGTACCCTGAAATACGGGTATCCTTAAAGTCAGACCTCCGACCGAGCTCGGATAGCTGGTATCATAGAGATTACTGAGTTCGCTGTTCATGTAGTTCCAGTTGTAGTTGATGAAACCAGAAAGAGTTGGAAGATAAGCGAGCTTGTTGTAGCTGGTGTTGATGCGTTGCAGTTCCCTCTGAGTTTCAAGCTGTCTATATTCAATCCTGTTTCTGTAATTCAGCTGCTGGGTAGTATCTAATAAGATTTCATTTTCCATGCTCGCATTATCAACATTTATAGTTAGATCGCGGGTTACGGGGTACCCGATAAGCTGTTTGAGGTATGCGTACTTATACTTAAGCATTTCCGAGATTCTCTTCTTATCTGCCAGAGAATTGCTTAAGCTAATTTGTGCCCTTTTGTAGTCAGTCTTATCGACTAAACCACCCTCATATTGCGCAAAAGCGTCTTTCAGCTGCTTTTGCAGGCGTGCAATATTTTCATCGGTGATATTAAGCTGCTCTCGGCTGGTTAAAATGTCGTAAAAAGCCTTACTAACATCTACCACGGTAGCAATCTTTGTATTTTCTGTGCTTTGCTTATACTGCTCCCGGAAGTATTTCGCTGACTTAGATGCCTGGATCAGACCTGCGTCCAGTAGCTTCTGATCTGCCTGAAGTGAAAATGTAGAAGTATTCTTCGCGCCAATTGTCAGAAAAGAGGTTTCTCCGTTATTATTCAGAACACTTACCTGCTGTTTGAAGTTATGGTTATAACTTCCGTTCGCATTGATCTGCGGAAGCCAGCCCGAAAGAGCGGATTTGATATCCCGCTCACCAATCTCCTCATCAATGCGTGCCTGGTTGATGTACGGTTGGTTTTTTAACGCATACGCTATGCATTGTTCAAGGGTAGCGTTGCCTAATGTAGAATCTGCATTGGTGATTTGCGCAGAAAGGATGCCCGGAGCCATCAGCGGTATTCCAAATACTAATGAAAAGATTAGCTTTCTTGTTTTCATTGAAAAATTTGTTTTAAGCCCGGTTTAAGCGTTCATATAGACGCACTTAAAATAGACCGTTATGATATTCGTATTTTGGTATGAGAGATGTTAATTATTTATTGTTTTAATGCCGTCCCAGATGACTAGAGCGGTTTCGCGTAGACGGTCCTTTGTAAACTCATAATGTCCAGATAGATGATATTTTGCAGCTGCTATGATACTGCCATGTATAACCGGTACAAGTAGTTGATAGTCAAGATTTTTGATGAATCCAGAATTTATGCCCCTTTGAAAAAAAGGAACAACTCCGGAAGATAAAAGTTTGCTCTCATTTTCCGGATTGCAATGCCTGTAAGGTGATGTCATGTACTGCTCGATGAAGTACAAAACATTCTCATTTTCAATAAAATATTCACACTGCGAAATCCAGAAATGAAGAAATAGCTCTTTATAAGGTTTGTTATCCTCCTGATTAGGAATGATGTTACTCATCCGTTCTTTTACATAGAGGTACAAAGACTGGATTAACGCGTCTTTACTTTCAAAGTAGTGATATATCGTACCCGCAGCAACTCCGGCGTTTTTGGCTATCTGGCTCATAGGCGTTCCATGAAAGCCATTCACCTTTATCAGGCTTAGGGTACTTTCAAAAATCGCTGTCTTCTTACAGTTAATAGTGTCTAATTGAACGTTCATTCGGGTGCGAAGATAGGTAGTTTGATGTTAAACTATAATTGGTTGCTCCGATAATGACAGTCTAATGATAATTCCGTTTGGATGAAAATTATTTAATTATGTGCGGATCTTGTTGCCAAAGTGTTAGCTTAATCAAACAATGCATGTCAACAATCAATAGGAAAAATGATCTGCGTCAGCTCATAGTCGTTCCTTTGGGGCTAGTTTTGTAAGTAAAATTACCCGTCATGGAAACTCATAAAGTAATCTCAACAGTATCTGCCACAGCCTTCACCTGCAATTGCTGTAATGCAGCTTTGAACTATATCCAGGTTTTAAACGATGATCTGAGAATTCAGGAAGATTATTTTGAGTGTTCAGAGTGCGGATTAAAGATTGAGAGCCTGATCACTGAGGAGGAAGACGTCCCTGCTTTTTTTGACTAGACCCCAGGTCGATTGTTATCCCGATCATGATGACAGAATTAGGAAGGCCATCTTCCTCTTTTCTGATATTAAAGCAGGAATTGCATGACATGCCACCAAAAGGCAGTTGACAAAAAAGCCAGGAATATCCCCAGACCAACCATCATGTTCGCTAGTGGGGGGTTCAGTTTATATTCATCAGCCAGCAGACTTCCTGTTACGAGAGTAGGCATGGCCGCTTGAAAGATACTTACCTGTGGAATTGTACCTTTTATATTAAAGATAAGGGCCGCTAACAGTACCAGTCCAGGCGTTATAAATAATTTAAGTGCCAGTCCGAAAGAAAGGTTCTTCCATTCGCTTTTCCATTCAGAGAATTTGAGTTGCAGTCCAATAGAAAATAGTGCAAGAGGTCCGACTGTGACGATAAGCCGGTCAAGCAAAGGGTTAATTGGGCTCAGGTCAACGAATTGAGGGAGTATAAGCGCGAGGATGAAAGCGATGAAAGGAGGAAATTTGACAGCTTTTTTAATGATAACTGTTGCCGAGACCGTCTCGCCGTCCGCCGCCCGTAATGCAGTGATAATACCCACAGTTGTGAGCAGCATAAACGTAACTTGATCGGAGATTATTGCAATACTTAATGCTTCTTCTCCGAAATAGGCTATCACCAGAGGAAAGCCTAAAAAAGAAGTATTGGCAAGGCCGGTTGACAGCTTTAGGGACCCCTTGGTAGTGCTGCCAGTTTTGAACTTCCATGCATAAGCAGTTACAGCAAGCCAGGCGCCTACCCACACGATGATCGGAGCTAGGGCGGGAAAGATCATTTGGGGACTCCATTCAATCGCCGGAATGTACTTAAGTGAAAGGGCGGGAAGAGCGACGAACAAAACCCATGCATTGATTCCTTTGTATGAATCTTTAGGTAATGACCCAAAGATGTTGAACAGCAGTCCCATCAGGAGCGAGCCTGCTATCAAAATAAAGTTGACCATATTGTATGAACCCCTGAGGGTGTTAGAAAATATTGGCAAAAGTAGCTGATTGATGAAATATTTCCTTATGTTTCACGCCTTTTTACAAATTGATTATGGTCACCTTTTTTGAAGCAGCATTAGAATATTTGTCTATTCATAGGATAGGAAATAAAATGCAGGAAGAGTTTTATGTTTTATCTGATGAATCTTTGCATATTGAAGATGAACTCTTGAATAACTTATTGATGCAATACTTCCTGAAGCCTTTTGAGAAGGTTAACGAAGTTTATCACTTCATTCATTCAAGTGGTAATTTGGAGCTTAACGAAATGTTTCATTTCTGTTCGGAAATTTTCGACAATCCGGCCCGGTTTCACGAGAATTCGGAGATGATGGCTAAATTCCTGTATGATGTTTCGAGTCATCCGAAGATTAAGTCGGGAGAGCTGTATGTTGTGTTTTTTAAAAACGTCCAGATTGAAGGTGAGGTGCTCGACGCGATTGGTGTATTCAAATCTGAGACAAAGGAAACTTATTTAAAGGTTTTCCCCGAAAAAGCAGGTTTCAAAGTGGAGTACGAACAGGAGGGCATCAATATTCATAAACTGGACAAAGGAGCTCTCATATTTAAAACGGATAAATCGGAAGGTTATAAGGTGTTAGTAACAGATCAGACTAACAGAAGTACTGAGGCTGTTTATTGGAAAGACGACTTCCTGAAACTTAATATACGTAACGATAGTTATAACCAGACTTCAACCACCCTTGGTGTCTATAAAGATTTTATCACTACTCGTGTGGACGAAGAGTTTGAGTTGACAAAAGCTGACAAAATAGACTTGCTTAATAAATCGATGAAGTATTTCAAGGAGAAGGAGAGCTTTGATCTGGATGAATTTTCAAATGAAGTGATCGTTAATCCGGATGCAATCGCTTCCTTCAAAGCGTATAAGAGCAGCTATGAACAGGAGTTCAATACGGAAATCAACGATTCATTCGATATCTCTGACGCTGCCGTTAAGACGCAGTCACGAAAATTCAAGAGCATTTTGAAGTTGGATAAAAACTTCCATATATATATTCACGGTGACAGAGAGTTGATTGAGAAAGGCTTTGATGACGGGCGATCGATGAACTTTTATAAGGTTTATTTTAAGGAAGAGCAATAGTTTCATTAGCTTGACAGACCATGAGTTTATCGCGAATTTTTTATTTCAGCGTGCTGAGTTTAGTAATTGTGTCTTCAGCCTGCACCCGTTCTGTGAAAGATGAGGAAGTTCTGGGCATTTGGCAGTACATTAAGATTGAAAATCCCAATCAAGGTGAAGTAACACCTGATGAGGAGCTTAAAGAGAACGATCCTTCCATTCGATTCAGTGAAGGGAACAAATTGGAAATGATTTGGGGAGGGAAGGTGTTGTCTGAAGGTACATACCATATTGAGTATCCTGTTATCAACTATCAGGAGAACTTAAAAGAAAGGGGTAGCCGGAAAATCAGATTTTTAATTAAGAAATTTGAGGACGACATTCTTGTGTTTCAAACAATGGAGGCGGATGCTGTACGAGTTACGGCGAGGAAACTGAAATGAAAATAGCTACCTTTGACGCTTATTGCATATGAATCTCTTCTCGCGTCTCCTAATAGTCTTCATGATAGCATTGTCTGCAGGTGCTGTGCAGGCTCAGGTTGATTCTGTTCCCGATTCATCTTCAGCTTATAGGGAATCGCGGATTAACAGGTGGAGGTTGTTACAGGAGGAGAAGAAGCGAATTAATGATTCGCTACGGCATATCGGCGATTCTTTGTCAATGCTGTGGATTAAAAAGCCGGATCCTGGGAGGGAAAACCGTTTCCGCGACAGCTTGTTTAAAGCTAATTTGGTAACGAACTTAGACTTTTCGGAATGGGAGTCGAGGTTTAGGAAGACAGAACAGCAGTATCAAGCAGGAAAGCTTAGGAAGAAGGGTGAGCTTTGGGTGATTGGGTTCGTACTGGTTTCACTTATCCTGTTTGCCATTTTAAGGCATATGTTCTTTAACGAGTTGTCTGCTATTATCCACGCTTTTTTCAGTAACCGAGTCCTCAGTCAGATAAACAAAGAAGAAAAGTTTTTTAACTCCTGGCCGTTTGTGTTTCTTTATCTGCTCTTTGGATTTACTATTGGAATGTTTTTGTACCAGTGCGGGAAATACTTTCAGCTTTCGTATTCATATAGCGGCTTTCAATGGTTTTTAAGGCTGTCGATGATTGTTATCGGGGTGTTTACAGTGAAAGTAATACTGTTGAGATTCCTCGGTTTTCTATTCGACTCAGTGAAGCTTGTCAAAGAATATATTTCTATTTTGTTTCTCAGTTATTTTAATGCAGCCCTGTTGTTTCTTCCGATCGTTATTGCTTTTAGCTTAACGCCAACCCGCTTTGCCCCCTACTATATTTATCTTTCCTTTCTGCTGATCTTTTTTATTGTTTTTTTTCAGTTCACCAGGGCTATTTCTAACATCTTGTCCAGCTACAAGTTTCCTAAGCTGTATTTAATTTTGTATCTTTGTGCCCTTGAAATCTGCCCAATATTGGTGTTAATTAAAGCTCTCAGGTTCTAAATAAAGATGCAGTTATCAGACAGGAAAAAAAAGGTAAAGAGTGTTTTGGTAACCTTACCAAAACCGGAAACAGACAAGTCACCTTACTTTGAATTGGCGAAAAAGTATAATGTTAAAATAGATTTTCGCTCTTTTATTCATGTAGAAGGTGTCCCGGCAAAAGATTTTCGAAAAGACAGAATCAATCTTGCCGACTTTTCAGCTGTAGTTTTCACTAGCAGAAATTCGGCAGATCATTTTTTTAGAATATGCGAGGAGATGAGGTACGAAGTACCTTCAGATATGAAATATTTCTGTCTTTCGGAAAATATCGCCTTGTATCTGCAGAAATACATTCAATATCGAAAGCGGAAAATCTTTTTTGGAAAACAGACCGCATCAGATCTTGCTGAAGTGCTGAAAAAGAATGCATCGGAAAAATTCCTTTTTCCGTGTTCGGACGTAGCTGCGGAAGAGACGCTGAAGTTTATGCAGGATAACGGTTACGATATTACTCCTGCGGTTCTATTCAGAACTGTATGCAGTGACCTATCAGATCTTGCAGATGTCTTTTACGATATAATTGCTTTCTTTAGTCCGTCAAGTATACAATCTCTGTACAAAAACTTTCCGGATTTTGTGCAAAATGACACGCGTATAGCTGCGTTTGGCGCAAGCACGCAAAAGGCTATTCAAGAGCGTGATTTAATACTCGATATTCCTGCTCCTACACCAGTTGCGCCAAGTATGACAATGGCGATAGAACAGTATATAAAGCTCGCAAACAAGTAAAATTGAACACTTTATTCTTTCAAACTAACCCCTTTTTTTTATGTTTGTCTAAAGAGGGGACATAGTTAGTTAATTCTGTGCGAAATTTGAATCAGATGTGAAGAGTTTTAATATATTAGTCCCCAAACAAGACAATTTTTAACCAGGTTCAGCGCATAGATGAGAAGAGTTTACATGATTGCTTTTTCTCTCATTTCCATAGTGGCAGCAAGCTGCGGTCGAAATGGATCAGGAGGAGAATTAGTAGGAGTAAAAAATAAGAAAGTAAGTACAAACCAGGCTCCCTATGGTATGGTTTATGTGCCGGCTGGCACTTTTGTGATGGGTCAGACTGACCAGGACATCACTTTCTCGCAGATCGCTCAAAATAAGCAAGTTACCGTCCAGGCTTTTTATATGGATGAAACAGAAATAACGAACAGCGAATATCGTCAGTTTGTAAATTGGGTGCGGGATTCTATAGCCATCACTGACTATCTTCAGGATCCTCAATTATTTATTCAGGCGGGAAATCAAGCATCGGGTAACCCGAGTCAGCGCTATATCGATTGGGCCAAAGTAGGGGACGGATCTATTATCTGGAGTAACAAACGAAGTCCTGCAAACGCAAATAAGCTCCAGGGAATGTATTATCAGGGTGAGGACAGGATCTTTGACCAGAATGAGATAGACGTGCGCCTTCTTAAATACAACTTCGCGTTTGTGAATTTGCAGGACGCAGCAAATCACAGAGCCGATCGGACTAAGAGAAGGTCTGATTTTATTTTCCGCGACACCGTGGCGGTCTATCCTGATACGTTGGCCTGGCTGGCAGATTTTGCTTATGCACAGAACGATCCCTTGACTGAAGGGTATTTCACTCATCCTTCCTATGCGAATTACCCGGTTGTAGGTGTTACCTGGAGGCAGGCAAGAGCCTTTACGGTATGGCGTACAAGGCTTTATCAGAATTCTAAACAAGCTCAGAGAAGTCCACGATTGCCCTACGGCTTGCCATCTGAAGCAGAGTTTGAATATGCCGCACGAGGCGGTAGGGTAGGCACGGATTATCCCTGGGGTGGTCCTTATATCCGAAATGCAAAAGGATGTCTGATGGCAAATTTTAAACCGGGGAGAGGAAATTATAACGATGATGGAGGGGCAACCACAGTGAATGTGAAGTCTTATTTTCCTAATGATTTCGGCTTATATAATATGGCCGGAAATGTTGCGGAGTGGACATCCTCGGCGTACGATGAATCGGCATCTACGTTTGTACATGATATGAACCCTGTGTTCAGCTATGAGGCCAAGGCAGGTGATCCCGAAACCATGAAACGTAAAGTAGTGAGAGGTGGATCCTGGAAAGATATCGGATATTTTCTTCAAAATTCGACCAGGACCTATGAATATCAGGACACTTCCAAGTCCTACATAGGCTTTCGTTGTGTAACCCGTTATCCAGGAAGGGATATCCGGGATAAAAGTACATTCTAATTAAAAAAAACATAAATATCTAGTAAGATGGCTGAGAAGAAAAGCACAGGATTTGAGGCATTCCTGCATAAAGCAATATCCTGGGGTGCAAGTATTGTTATTTTGGGTGCATTGTTTAAGATTCTTCATATAGGGGGTATTTGGGGCAATTACATGATTGGTATAGGGCTTGGAGTTGAAGCGTTCTTGTTCTTTTTAACAGGGTTTGTTCCTCCTGCTAAAGACCCGGAATGGGCCAGGGTCTATCCAGAACTTGCTGATGATTTCAGTGGTGAGTCATCGCCAAAGGCTGTTCGCCAGACACCGGTAGCGAATACAGCACCGGCGTCTGCGGCGTTGGATAAAATGCTCGCGGATGCGAAAGTTGGTCCTGAGTTGATTCAAAGCCTGGGAGAGGGCTTAAGAACTTTTGGTGATAAGGTAGCCTCAATATCTACAGTTGCCGACGCTTCTATCGCAACTAACGAGTACACCGCTAAGGTGAAAAGCGCATCAAGTGGTTTCGACAAGCTTAATGTTGCATTTTCTAAGGCTACAGAGAATCTGGCTGAACTTGGAAACACTAATGCAGACACGAAATCGTACCATGAGCAGGTAAATAATCTGGCTCGTAACTTGTCGGCACTAAATGCTGTTTATGAATTGGAGCTTCAAGACTCGAGTGCCCACCTGAAATCGATGAACAAATTCTATCAGAACGTCTCGCTGACCATGCAGAATTTCAATGAGTCGATGGAAGACTCCAAGCAATTTAAAGAAGAAGTTGGGCGCCTTGCCAAGAATCTTGCCTCTTTGAACGCGATTTATGGTAATATGCTTTCAGCAATGAACCAGCCACGCGTTTAAATTAGTGATGTACATGATCAATCCAAGAATTAAATAGATGGCTGCAGGTAAAGAAACGACGAGACAGAAGATGATCAATATCATGTATTTGGTATTGCTGGCTATGCTCGCGTTGAATGTGTCAGATAGTATACTCAATGCGTTTAAGAACATTAATGATAGTTTAGAAACTTCCCGCTCAAACGTAAATACCAGCGTGACGCAGCTTTTTTCGTCTTTTGAGGCAACGAAGCTAAAGGAGGAACCTGAACGCGCCCGTCCTATTTACGAGCGGGCAAAACAGGCTCAGGCGGTTTCTGAAGAGTTGAACGGTTACATAGAAGAGCTAAAGAAAGAATTTGCCACGGCCGGACAGGGCTATAGTGAGGAGACAGGCGATCTTGTTCAACGCGATAATACAGATATCGCTCAAGGAATAATGATTAATCAGAAGAAGGGAGCTGCCCTTAAAGCGAAGATTAATGAAACGCGCGAAAAGCTCACCCGCTTGTTGGATGAAACAGACAGAACCGGTCTCAACCTGGCGCTGCAGGCGAATGATCCCGCTAAAGGACGCCGTAAATGGGAGGATATTAATTTTGGAGAAGGAACACCTCTGACTGCAGCGATGACCATTCTGACTAAGATTCAAACAGATGCGAAGAATGCTGAAGCAGACGTGATTAAGCGTATTTTGGGAAAAATGGATCAGGCGGTGGTTAATCTTGATAAATTTGCAGCGGTTGCGGTTGCACCTACTTCGTATCTGATTCAAGGTCAGCCTTACACTGCTGAAGTTTTTTTGACAGCTTATGACTCAAGAACGAGCCCGTCAATTACCGTCGGAGGAGCTAATCTTCCCTTAAGAGATGGTAAGGGAATTTACTCCGTGCCAACGACACGCGAGGGGATGTTTTCGTGGTCTGGAATTGTGAAAGTTAAACAGACAGATGGCACGATAAAGGAATACCGTACCCCTGAGCAGAAATACCAGGTTGCGCGTCCATCTGCAGTGGTTTCTCCTGATAAAATGAACGTATTCTATATAGGTGTTGCAAATCCGGTGTCGGTATCAGCGCCTGGTATCCCTAAAGAGAATCTTCGGGTGAGTATGCAGGGCGGGTCTATTAAAGGGGCAGGCGGCAAGTATGTTGTCACTGTAAATTCTCCGGGGCAGGCGAAGGTGTCTGTGTCTGCTGAGATTGCACCAGGTAAGGTTCAGACTGTTGGGACTACAGACTTTCGTGTAAAGCGCATTCCTGACCCTGTGGCCAAGTTTGTCGGGAAAACGGGTGGAGTCGCAAGTTCTGTAGCGATAAAATCCCAAAGTAAAGTATTTGCGATGCTGGAGAACTTTGACTTTGACGCCCGGTTTGACGTGACCCGTTTCACATTGATCATTGCCAAACCAAGGGCAGATGCGGTGGTTTTAAGTACGTCGGGAAATACTTTGAGTGCCGCAATGAAGTCGGCGCTTGCGGGTATTGGTCCTGGTTCCAGAGTTATTTTTGATAACATTATTGCAGTTGGTCCTGATGGTTCGCAACGATCTTTAAATTCTATTGCGTTAACAGCTAATTAAATTGAGATGAGAAGCTTATGCATAATCGGAATGTTCTCTCTGCTTGCTGTTGCAGCAAATGCACAGAGTCCCAATTTAAACAATTCGCAGACTCCGCAGGCAGCTGAAGTTGAAAGGCCAGTGGATGGTTATTTCAAACAAGCGAATATTGAAAATGCCCGGGTAACCCCATATGCAAACGTCAGGGATGTAGACGTGATGTTCTCCAGACGTGTTTGGAGAGAAATTGATCTGCGAGAGAAGATGAACCACATTTATGCTTCACCTAAATCACGATTAATTGATGTGATAATGGAGGCTGTGCAAGCAGGTGAGCTCACCGCTTATGACGCAGTAAGCACAAAGTCAGATCCTAATGGCGACTCATTCGGGACGATTCTGCCTCCAGGCCAGGTGATGGCCAAATTTGCTGATAGCGTAGTAGTTCCTGAATTCAATGATATGGGCGAAGAAATTGGCTCGCACATGGAAAGTGGTGAGTTCAATCCGGACAGTGTAACGAAGTTTCAGATTAAGGAAGATTGGATATTCGACAAACAAAGATCGGTCTTCGAGCCTCGCATCATTGGAATCGCTCCTATGGTTAAGATAAAAGCGGCAGGTCAGGATCTTGGTGAGCAACCCGCATTTTGGATTTATTTCCCTGAAGCCCGCCATATCTTCGTAACCAAAGCGGTTAGTACGCGAAATAACGACGCAACGGGACTTAGTTACGATGACATTTTCATGAAGCGCTTGTTTTCGAGCTACATTGTTAAAGAGTCTAATCCTGACGATTTGCGAATTAAAGATTATGCTTCAGGGATAGACCGTCTTTACGAGTCGGAGAGGATTAAGAAAGAGCTCATGGACTATGAGCATGACCTTTGGTCATATTAGATCAGAACCCGGTTCAGCGTTGTCTGCAGCGAAATAGCTAAGTAGCGATTCTGTTTGTTTTTTGTTCAGGACCGACCTGAGTTCCTCGGGTGTTGCTTCACGGATCTTCTTTACTGATTTAAAGTGCAAAAGGAGTTTGTCAGCGGTAGTTTTACCGATGCCCGGGATGTTATTCAGTTCGGTCACCAAAGTTCCCTTGTCGCGCTTCAACCTGTGAAAGGTGATACCGAAGCGATGTGCTTCATCACGAAGTTGCTGAATGATTCTCAGGGTTTCGGATTTTTTGTCGAGATACAGGGGATACTGGTCTCCGGGGTAGAACAACTCTTCCAGCCTTTTGGCGATTCCGATCACCGTTAATTTCTTTTCAATACCCAGAAGCTTCAGACTTTTCATAGCTGCAGAGAGCTGTCCTTTTCCGCCGTCGATAATCACGAGCTGCGGAAGAGGTGTATCTTCTTCAAGCATTCGTTTGTATCGCCTGTACACCGCTTCCTCCATGGTTGCAAAATCATTTGGGCCTTCCACGGTCTTCACATTAAAGTGCCTGTAGTCCTTCTTTGATGGTTTTGCGTCTTTGAAGACCACGATTGCCGACACCGGATATTTGCCCTGAAAGTTTGAGTTGTCAAAGCACTCAATATGTCTTGGTAGTTGATTCAGACGCAGATCTTTCATCATCTGATTCAACAATCTTTCTGTTCGCACCTCCGGATTCAGCTTCTCATATTGCTCTATTTTGTCGCGTTTGAAGAAGCTGACGTTCTTTTGTGAGAGATCAAGAAGTTTCTTTTTCTCCCCAAGTTTAGGCACAGTGAACTTCAGGGAGGAGTCTTCCAATTCTAATTCGAACGGGACAATAATTTCCTTTGAAGTACTGTTAAAGCGAGTACGGAATTCAGAGATGGCGATACTCAGTAGATCTTCATCCGTTTCATCTAGCCTTTTCTTGAGTTCAAGAGTCTGCGTCTGGATGACCGTTCCGTTCATAACCTTAAGGTAGTTTACGAACGCCAGCTTTTCATCTGATGCTATGCTGAAGACATCAACATCAGAGATGGAAGAGTTGACGATGGTAGACTTACTCTGGTATTTTTCCAACAGATCATACTGGCGTTTAAGCTTATGAGCGAGTTCAAAGTTCAGTTCCAGGGATGCGGTTTCCAGCTGAGATTTCAGGCTTCTGACTACCTGGCCAATTTTCCCATTCAGGATGTCACGAATGCTATCGATACTCTGATTGTAGTCTTCCTCCGACTGGTAAGCCTGACAAGGCCCCTTGCAATTACCGATCTGATACTCGAGGCAAACTTTGAATTTTCCTGCAGCGATGTTTGGCTGGTTTAGAGGAAGATTACATGTTCTCAATGGGTATATTTCCTTGATGAGATCAAGGATGGTATGCATCATACTTATCGAAGCATAAGGCCCGAAATATTTGGAGCCATCCTTAATAATCCGCCTTGTCCAGTATATTCTGGGGAACGGCTCATTTTTGACGACAATCCAGGGATATGTCTTGTCGTCTTTCAGAAGAACATTATACCTCGGCTGATGTTTTTTTATCAAACTGTTTTCGAGCAGCCAGGCATCTATTTCCGTGTCAACAATTGTAAAAGTGATATCGGCTATCTTGCTAACCAATACCCTGGTTTTGGAGTTGATGCGATAGTTATCTTTATTGAAGTAGGAGCTTACCCTGTTTTTTAGGTTTTTAGCCTTTCCAATGTAGATCAGCTCGCCTGATCCGTCCCAATATTGATAAACGCCCGGTTTGGGCGGTATCTTCTTCAGCGCCTCACGATAATCAAACTTCATTCTTTTACGCTTTATGGAGCCGGCTCGGTGATGGGAAGTACAGGTTCAGTAGCAGGTGTCGTTGTAGCGGTAGAGTCGCTTCCTGGTTTCTTCGCGTATGCATCACAATTCAATGTTATGGTACTTCCTCCTTTTGGAGGTTCAAAATCACCTTTGGTATACTTAAGCGTCGGATCTGCATATACTTTCTTCATGTACAAACCGAAAATGGGTAAGGCAGAGTTAGCACCACCGCCCTGGCTCGTATTTGCGAAGTGAATAGCACGGTCTTCAGCTCCTGTCCACACACCCGTTACCAATTGAGGAGTAATGCCAATAAACCATCCATCAGAATTGTTCTGCGTAGTTCCCGTTTTGCCGCCGATAGGATTCGTCAGGTTGTATTTAGTTCTAAGACGGCGACCGGTACCTCTTTGTACAACTTCCTTCAGCATATCCGTAATGGCGTATGCTGTCTGTGGATTCAAAGCAACTACTACACGCGGCTTTCTCTCGTACAGCACGTTTCCATTCTTATCTTCAATGCGGCTGAGATAAGTAGGCTCTGTCCATATACCATGGTTGGCGAAAGCCGAATAAGCACCCACCATATCATACACAGATGCCTCGAAGCTACCCAAAGAAATAGATGGATAAGCGGGTACGTCGCTGGTGATACCCATCCTTTTAATAAGCGTTGAAACGGCCGTAGCACCAACCTGCTTCATCAAAAACACCGTTACATAGTTTTGGGAGTAAGCCAGAGCGGTTTTTAACGAAATATAGCCGGGAATCGGTTTATAAGCCCGGGGCCTATATCCCTCAATTTCTACCGGCTCATTAGGGGCCATATAGCATGGAGAGTATCCTTGATTCTCTATGGCGACAGCATAGGTAAACGGCTTTGCAGTAGATCCCACCTGGCGGGTACCCATTTTAACCTGATCGTACTTGAAGTGCTCGAAACTTATGCCACCGACCCAGGCGCGAACAAAGCCTGTATGTGGTTCCATGGACATCATTGAATTGCGCAGAAGCAACTTATAATATTTGATAGAGTCCATTGGAGTCATTGTTTTTTCAACTTCCCCATTCCAGGAGAAAATAGACATCTTAACCGGTGTGTTGAAGTTCTTCACTATGTCCTCTTCAGATACGCCTTCGTCTTTGAGCTGCCGGTATCTATCAGACCTCATCATGCCAATCTTGAGCAATTTAGCGGCTTCGCCCTGGAAAGGATTGCGATTTTTCCATTCTCTGGTAAAATCATTCTGAAGCGTTTTCATATACTCACGCTGGGCTTGCTCGGCGTACTTTTGCATTCGCGCATTGATGGTAGTGTATACTTTTAATCCGTCGCGATCCAAGTCGTAGGGGGTGCCGTCAGCTTTAACGATCTCCTGATCTTCAAATATTTTTTGTATTTCTTTTTTAAGAACAGCTCTGAAGTAGGCTGCATACCCGTCGAAGTGATGGGTTGCCTTAAAAGAGAGAACCAGGGGCTTCTGCTTCAATTCTTCAGTTTCCGGATCTGACAGGTAGCCCGCTTTTCCCATGTTTTCAAGAACGGTGTTTCTTCTGGCAAGAGAACGGTCTGGATTACGAACAGGATTGTACCATGAGGGGCCCTTCAGCATACCGATGAGAACGGCGGCCTGTTCAGGGCTTAGCTTGTCGGGAGTAGTGTTGAAATACGTTTGAGCTGCGGATTTAATGCCGAAACTGTTGTAGGATCCAAAGTCAACAGTATTCAGATACATGGTGATGATCTCTTCTTTTGTGTAGTTCCTTTCGAGCTTCAAAGCGATGATCCACTCCTTGAATTTTACAATTACTATGCTGAAAAATCCGTTAACGCCCTCTCTCGGGAAAAGGTTCTTGGCCAGCTGCTGAGTGATGGTACTTGCACCTTGCTTATTGCCCATGAGGTTATAAAATACAATGGTAAAGATGCGTTTAAAGTCAATTCCCGAATGACTGTAAAAGCGAATATCCTCCGTCGCGATCAGCGCATTAATGACATTTGGAGAAATCTCGTCATAACGGACATTCGACCGGTTCTGAACAAAGTAGGATCCAAGGACCACCCCATCATCCGAAATAACGTCTGAAGAAAGGTTGCTCTTCGGGTTTTCAAGATCTCTAAATGACGGTAGCTTACCAAAAAGCCCAAGACCGATGCTAAATATCAGGATGATTCCGAAGGCTATAACTCCGATGACAATCTTCCAAAATGTTATGGTGTATTTAGTGATCTCCTGCTTTGTAAGTGAAGTCTTTTTTTGTGGCATATGATTACTTAATGTTCTTAGTAGTGTGTTCTATTTGCGCTTGAATCTGTTCACGTGTATTCAATCGCTCAAGTCCTTCTTGAGAAATGACGAAAGAGTTATATGTTTCTTCAGGTATCTTCATGATAGTTTTAATCATAGGAAGAATCCGGGCTTCATATGATTGTGCTTCCTCCTTATCCTGGAAGGGACCTACAAATATCAGTTGATTTTCTTTATTCACCACTTTTAATTGATGTTTTATTGCAAGTTGAGGGTACATGGAGCGGTTAAATTGACCTATCCCAAAGCGTGATGGGCTGAGATTCGTTGTTGCACTTAGGATATTTACCACAAAATAATGCGGCACCCTTGCCTTTGTGGCCAGGGTCGTGTTTGAAGCTCCGGGATTTTGCTGAACGGGCCCGCTTTCGTTCCCGTCTTTCGGAGTTGCAGCATTTTTCGGGATCTTAGGAGTCGTTTCGCGCATGTGGATCTGTGGGAGACTATTATCTGAGCCCATCATCTCATTATTTAACAACGCCACTGTTCTTTTTGAAAACGATTCGCTGTTTTGCCTGATATATTCGAGATGCTGGCGGACAAGTGGTGTTACAAGTGAATCTTTCGGATATCTGAAGGCAAATGATTGAAGGGAGTCTTCAAATGCCCGGGGACTTTGAGTGTGCCCCATAGAGATCAGGTAAAGATAGTCTAGTTGCGAGCTTAAGTTTCCTGATCGCTTTTCTTCCCTCTTCGTTTCGACCTGCCTGATAACCTCTCCGTACTGTTTGTTAGCGAAAAGGCTGTAGATATCCGTGTAGATCGCATCCGCTGAGGTAAATGCCGGGTCTTTCGAACCTGATGCTGTATGCTGAATCAGGTCCGCAATTTCTGTTTGAGGATATCTTGAAAGAATAATATTTGCGTAGTGATTGGCTAATAAAGGTTCGGTACGGCGTTTCATCAAGAATAAGCGGTAGTACGCCGGCAATGCGTAGCTCGTTCCTGTCAAGTAGTCTGCAACTCTTTGTAATGCAGCTGAAGCTTGCTGTTCATCCTGCAGGTTGTTTAAATAAAACATCCCGATCTCATATAAGGATGCTGCGATACGTTCATTTGATGCTTCGATTGCCTCCTGGCTGATTGGAAGGTTATTTATGTAATCTTCGAACCTCCGTCCAGCTCCTGCAGGCAGTTCAATACCCATACCTGTTCGAGCTGGGCCTGTGCCTGATAGTGTTGGTTCGGTAGTTGAGCCTTCGGATGCTTCATACCGCCAGTTGTCCCTCAATGTTTTGTCTCCCCATTTTTCCCTGAAGTCAATCTCTCCCTGCGTTAACGCTTTTGCGTTGTTGAAGTAAAAAAAATCGGCCCGTCCGCCCTCCGCGTCTCTTTCCGGCAGTATACTCGCGGTTAACTGTTCCGCTTCTTCATAACTTCTCTTCCGAATTAGCTCTGTGACCTCATGCTGCCGCTGATCTTCTGGCAACGCCGCTATTCTCTGGAGGGTTTCTTCAAAATCCACCTTTTCGAATATCTCTGCGAGATGGTTGAGACCTTCCGATTTTTTGCGGATGTCGGCATACTGGGAATGGGAAGAAGGAAGATAAGTCAAAGCGCTGTCATAGTAGGATTGCGCTCGCTTGTAAAGCCCACTTTTGAAATGGATATCCGCCAGGGAGGTGTAAGTAAGGCCTTTCAGATTGCTATTTTTTGAGCTTGCCTTAACCGAGTTTCTATAGCTCATCAAGGCATCGGCCATTTCGATCATCTGCTCCTGAACTTTTCCTATCCTATAATAGATGCAGTCTTTAAAGTCTATATACCGGTTCTCATCCAGAAGACCTCGTAAAATCTGGATTTTGTCCACTTTGTTGCCATATAGTTCACTATATAACGTTAAATAGTTTATATCCGCATGGAAGTTTAAGTCCGAAGGTGCGAAGCTTTTTTTTAGTTTTTTAAAGTTCCCTAAGGCAAGATGCTTTTTATTGTTTTTTTCCTGTAGCTGGGCGAGTAAAAAAGTCCATCGCTGCCGGTTCAACTTGTCAGGCCTGGCAGACAGAGCCCGGCTAAGAATGTATTCGGCTTCATCAAATTGATTTTGAGCAATCAGGAGCTGAGTTTTCCATGCAAATAGATCAGGATGGATATTATCAGATGTTTCGGCATACTTGAATGCGCTGTCAAGCACTGCAGTCGCCCCGCTGACGTTATTCAATAACATTAGGGCGCGTGCTTTATTGATTCGCGAAAGCTGGGCTAATTCAGGGTCGTTGGGATAGGTTGAATATACGTAGCTGTAAAATTCCGCAGCATCAAAAAAGTTGCCTTTTAAAAAATTTGCTTCCGCAATCAGGAAGTATGCGTCGTCTAGAAAGTCGCTTTGTGCCTTGTTGTAGATGATCGAATTGGCTTTTAGAATGACAGAGTCAAGAAGTTTTGTATCTCTATCCTTCCTTAGTTTTCTGAAAACGGGAAGTAGTTCACTATAGTCATCGGCGACAAAGACATCACCCGTATTCATATAATCGCCTAACAGCCTTTCCGCATTATACATGATGTTAAATCGGGATGTCAGGTTCTGAAAATTCGCATTCTGGCTGGAAGCACATCCTGTAGCCAGCAGGATCAGGAATACGAGATAACAGGAAAACTGTAAGGAACGGCAATTATCCACTTTGGAGAGATCATTTTGCGTAAAGGGCAATTTTACAATATTTTATCCATAATCAGATTGTTATAGGACAAGAAAACAAAAAGAGATTACCACGATAATAGGAAAATGATTTACTAATTTTGACGCAGTTGGCAAACCTAAAACATCGAAGTTGGAATCATCTGAAGAAAAAGAGCGAAAAGATAAAGGTAAAAAGGCCTTGAACAGTTATGCATACTACTCGGGTATGGGATTCCAAATGATCGCGGTGATCGGAATATTCGCGTTTATCGGCTATCAAATTGATGCAGGAAGAGACAGTGATACACCCATCTTTACAGCATTCCTGAGTCTTCTCGGTGTATGTGCTTCCATGTATTTGGTCATAAGATCAGTAAATAAAAACAAAAA
The DNA here is from genome assembly GCF_045629565.1 of Arcticibacter sp. Classification (GTDB taxonomy): domain Bacteria; phylum Bacteroidota; class Bacteroidia; order Sphingobacteriales; family Sphingobacteriaceae; genus Arcticibacter. The sequence goes on along the minus strand of NZ_JAZQRL010000028.1, from coordinate 61,668 downwards.
TTGAGCATTAAAAAATTTCTATTTCAGTTCTCCGGAGTGCTGTTGGCAGTAGCAGTTCTTGCTTTAGCACTCGATGCGTATTATTCTCTTCTAGTTCCCCAGTTCTGGCTGATATTTGGGTTCCTTGCCGGTCTTACAATAGTGGCTTATGCAGCTTCCTATGCCGGAATCAAATCGGGAGGCGAATTGTCTGTTTATGTTCTTCTCGCAGCAATCTTTATCAAACTGATTGTCAGTTTATTATTTGTGGTAATTTACCTCCAGAAACATCGCGTAAACGGTACATTTTTCGCCCTTGAGTTTTTTTCTTTATATTTCTTATTTACTGCCTTTGAAGTTAAATCATTGTTACTTAACTTGCGCCCACCAAAATAAATAGTAAAATCTCCAATTAGATGATCTCTACGCGTATTTTGAGTTCAGGAAAAGTTCGACTCTTCGCAGTTTGCGCTTTTTTTTTCACTCTATTCAGTATTAGTCCCTCTTTAGTAGCTCAGCACCACACCAGTGACTCTGCAGCAAGTTCTACCGTCGAAAGCGATAGCCAGATACCCGGTGTTGAACATGTAGAAAACAGTCATGGGGAAGAAAAGTTTGACCCTACCGCCGCCATTATGGAGCACATTGCTGACTCCCATTATTGGCATTTGTGGGGACACACCTCGCTGCCATTACCAGTTATAATCATTACTGATAAAGGCATGGAAGTTTTTTCATCTTCAAAATTCCACCATGGAGAGGATGCTTACCAGGGAACCCACTATACTTACAAGCTTATCGAAGATAAGTTATTTGTTGTAGATCAACAAGGGAATATTGATAAAGAAGCTTCATCCAGAATTTACGATTTCTCGATAACAAAGAACGTTGCATCTCTCTGGATCGCTGTAGCCATACTTATTTTGATTTTTACTTCTGTCTCCTCTTCGTATAAGAAAAGGCAGGGTAAGGCGCCAAAGGGGTTGCAGTCTGTTATTGAGCCCTTCATTATGTTTGTAAGGGATGATATCGCTATTCCGAACATCGGCTATAAATATGCTAAGTTTATGCCTCTGTTATTGACAATGTTCTTCTTCATTTGGATCAACAATCTCTTGGGGCTGATTCCGATATTTCCTGGAGGAGCAAACGTTACGGGAAATATATTCCTGACATTCGTGCTTTCATTTATTGTACTGCTTGTGGTCAACTTGAACGGTAATAAGTATTATTGGAAACATATCTTACTACCTGATGTGCCATGGTGGCTGTATCCGATTATGATCCCGGTTGAGCTTATTGGCGTTATCTCAAAGCCGTTCGCATTGATGATCCGTCTTTATGCCAACATATCTGCCGGTCACATTATTATACTCAGTCTGATATCTCTTATCTTTATTTTTAAGTCACTGGCTATAGCTCCGGTATCCGTCGCATTCGTGTTATTCATGAATGTGCTCGAGCTCCTGGTAGCTTTTTTACAGGCCTTTATTTTTACGATGCTGACCGCTTTGTTCATTGGAACAGCTGTTGACGAGCATCATCATTAATTAGAAACTTTTTTTAAATTTTAATAAATACAACTATGGTAGGTTCAATTGCTGCATTAGGTGCAGGTTTAGCAGTAATCGGTGCAGGTATCGGTATTGGTCAGGTTGGTGGTAAAGCAATGGAAGGTATTGCTCGTCAGCCAGAAGCTGCTTCTAAAATTCAGACTGCTATGATCATCGCTGCAGCCCTTGTTGAAGGTGTTGCTTTGTTTGGTGTGGTAGTAGCTTTATTGGGTAACAATCCTCAATAAGCAAGGGACTTCGGTCTAAGGACCGGAGATTAACGATTGGTTATTTTCCGGTCCTTGTATTTTGCAATCAAAAAAATATTGATAGAAAATGGGAGAATTATTTGAGGGTATACTTAATCACCACCTCGGCTTTGTAGTTTGGGCATCTGTAGCGTTCCTGCTGCTGCTTGTTATATTAAAAAAACTAGCGTGGAAACCGATCCTTGGAATGATTTCAGAACGCGAGCGCTTCATTGAGAATGCACTTGCCTCTGCTGAAAAGGCAAAGGAAGAGATGGCCCGCCTTACCAATGAGAACGAAAGTTTATTAAAGGAAGCACGTGCAGAGCGTGATTTGATTTTAAAAGAAGCGAAAGAATTAAAAGATAAGATTGTTGCTGAAGCTCGTACCAACGCCCAGACTGAAGGAGCGAAGATGATAGAAAAGGCAAAGCAAGAAATCGATAGCCAGAAGGTTGCCGCTCTTAACGAAGTGAAAAACCAGGTAGCTACGCTTTCGATAGAGATCGCTGAAAAGATCCTTCGCAACCAGTTTGAAGATCGGAACAAGCAACAAGCATTGGTCGCTGATCTATTAAAAGAAGTAAAGTTAAATTAATTAGCTTTTCAAATTCATAACATAAGATGTCTGAAATACAAGTAGCATCAAGGTACGCAAATTCATTACTTGACCTGGCAAAAGAGAGAAACTCACTTGAAGCCATAAAGTCTGATCTCGATTCTTTCTTAGCTGTTTTAAAGGCGACACCTGAATTAAGGGCTGTCTTGAGAAACCCGATTATTAGTCCTGACAAAAAGTTTTCGATTATTAAGGAGGTTTTTGGTCCGTCCGTTCAGGAGATTGTTATCAGCTTTTTCAAGATAGTGATCAGCAAAGGACGTGCGGAAGTCCTGTATGAGACAGCAAAAGAGTTTGTAAACGGATATAATAGGATCAACGGAGTAATAAAAGCTTCGGTTGTCTCAGCTGTGCAATTAACGGATGAGAACAAGGCTGAAATTAAACGGGTAGTAGAGCAAGCAACGCAAAAAAAGGTTGTGCTTCAAACGCGGGTGGAACCTGACCTGATCGGCGGCTTTGTGTTGACCGTTGGCGATAAGCAGTTTGATGCAAGTATCTCCAGCAGCTTAAGCAAGCTTAAGAAAGAGTTTACTCAGAAGGTAGTCTAGATCCTGTTGCAGACAAGTATTTACAGGCATTAATAATTAACAGAGTTAAAACAAAATATTAATATAAAACTATGGTAGAGGTAAGACCAGATGAAGTTTCGGCAATATTGCGTCAGCAATTGTCAGGCTTTAAATCAGAGGCTGAACTTGAAGAAGTAGGTACCGTATTGCAGGTGGGCGATGGTATTGCCCGGGTTTACGGACTAACCAAAGTTCAATCAGGAGAACTGGTTGAATTTGATAACGGATTACAGGGTGTTGTTTTGAACCTTGAGGAAGATAACGTCGGTGTTGTATTGCTGGGTTCTTATGACGAGATCAAAGAAGGCGACACCATGAAGCGTACCAGAAGAATCGCTTCAATCCAGGTGGGAGATGGAATGCTCGGCCGCGTGGTTAATACATTAGGACAACCTATTGATGGAAAAGGGCCTATTACTGGAAAGACCTATGAAATGCCAATCGAGCGTAAGGCTCCGGGTGTTATCTACCGTCAGCCGGTAACTGAGCCGCTTCAAACGGGTATTAAAGCGATCGACGCGATGATTCCTATTGGTCGTGGCCAGCGTGAGTTGGTAATCGGTGACCGTCAGACTGGTAAGACAGCTGTATGTATCGATACTATCATCAATCAAAAAGAATTTTACGAAGAAGGTAAGCCGGTATATTGTATTTACGTGGCTATTGGTCAGAAAAATTCGACCGTTGCGAACATCGTTCGTACCCTTGAAGAGAACGGTGCAATGGCCTACTCGATCGTTGTTGCGGCATCGGCTGCAGATCCGGCTCCAATGCAATTCTTCGCGCCATTCGCAGGTGCAGCAATCGGTGAGTTCTTCCGTGATACTGGACGTCCGGCATTAATCATCTATGATGACTTGTCAAAACAAGCAGTAGCATATCGCGAGGTATCCCTGTTGCTTCGTCGTCCACCAGGCCGTGAGGCATATCCTGGAGACGTATTCTATCTGCACAGTCGTCTATTAGAGCGTGCGGCTAAGATCAACTCATCTGACGCAATCGCCAGAGATATGAATGATCTTCCAGACTCTATTAAAGATATCGTAAAAGGTGGTGGTTCTTTAACCGCTCTTCCAATTATCGAAACTCAGGCGGGAGACGTATCAGCTTACATTCCTACAAACGTTATTTCTATTACTGACGGCCAGATCTTCCTGGAGTCTAACTTGTTCAATGCGGGTGTTAGACCAGCGATTAACGTGGGTATTTCGGTATCTCGTGTTGGTGGTAATGCACAGATCAAATCAATGAAGAAGGTTGCCGGTACCTTGAAGCTTGATCAGGCTCAGTACCGTGAGCTTGAAGCATTCTCTAAGTTCGGTTCTGATCTTGACGCTGCGACTAAAGCAGTATTAGACAAAGGAGCCAGAAACGTGGAGATCTTGAAACAAGGCCAGTTCTCTCCCGTATCTGTGGAGAAGCAGGTGGCCATTATCTACGCTGGTTCTAAAGGACTTTTGCGTCAGGTACCTGTAAACAAGGTGAAGCAGTTCGAAGCAGAGTATACTCAACAACTAGAAGTAAGACATCCTGAGGTATTGAAAAGCCTGAAGGCTGGTAAGTTTGATGATTCTATTACCGGAGTTCTTGAAACTGTAGCAAAGGAACTTGCTGCGAACTACTAGTTCGTGCTCTTAGGTTCAGAAGAACAAAAGTACTTCTGAACCTATAGTTTAAATTTTAAAAAATGGCTAATTTAAAAGAAGTAAGAAATAGGATTGCGTCTGTAAGTTCAACTCAGCAGATTACAAAGGCCATGAAAATGGTATCTGCTGCAAAGCTTAAAAGGGCTACAAATGCGATTGTTCAGATGCGTCCTTATGCAACTAAGTTAAAGGATATCCTGAGTAATTTATCTGCAAGCCTTGAGAACTCAAATTCTCCATTCATCCAGGAACGCGAACCTGTTCGTGTGTTAATTGTTGTAGTATCTTCAAACAGAGGACTGGCCGGAGCGTTTAATGCAAATGCCATCAAAACTGCCAATGTGCTTATCGCAGAGAAGTACGCTGAACAGTTTCGCAATGGTAATGTAAGTATCTTAGCTATTGGAAAGAAGGGACAGGATTTCTACGAACGCCGTAAATACAAGACGATTGGAAATCATTCTGAGCTGTTCGCCGATCTATCATTCGCGAATGTTTCTACTGTAACGCAGTCTATTATGGACGGCTTTGTTAACGGAGACTATGACCGTGTTGAGGTGGTTTACAATCAGTTCAAGAATGCAGCTATGCAAATTCTGACAGCCGAGCAGCTATTGCCTTTGCCAAAGCCGGCTCCTTCTCCTGACAAGGGACCTGTGGGATCTAAAGTTGATTACATACTTGAACCTGTTCAAGAAGAGATTGTGAGTAGTTTGATTCCAAAATCGATCAAAATCCAGCTATATAAGGCAGTATTAGATTCTCATGCTTCAGAGCACGGCGCGCGTATGACTGCAATGGATAAAGCCACAGATAACGCCGGTGAACTCCTGAGATCGCTGAAGTTATCTTATAACCAGGCACGTCAGGCTGCTATTACGACAGAGCTTACAGAAATTGTAAGTGGGGCTGCAGCTCTTTCAAACGGTTAATAAAAATTACTATATTTAAAGGGAAGGTCCTGGCGTTATCGTCAGGACCTTTTTTTGTGAGGATAGACTCTTTATTTTCGAATTTCAATTACCTCCACTGCTGTACATTTCGGACATACCGGCTTTCCATTGAGCAGGATCGACTGAACATCCAGTATTTTGCAGCAACCGCTTTTCACCAGTCTTGAACGAATATCGATTACGTCTGAGGGATAGTTCTTGTAATTAAGCGTGAACGTTTCTGTGCCTGAGGACAATATCGTTACATACCTGTTGTTCAGTTCAGTGCTATCAATTTTAAGCGCAAGGCTCGTACTGTAAGCCGTGCTGTTGATAGTTAAGTCCGTGAGATTGAATGATGTATTCTTGTTAAGCAAGTTGGTATTGTTAACCTTATCAACAAGCTTTATTTTAAGCGTAACCACCGGAGCAAGGCAGTCGGCCGCTTGACATAATGTCTCATCTGTCCTGCAGCCAGATAATATCAAGCCGGGCATCAGAAATAGAAGTAATTTTTTCTTTATCATAGATGGAACTACAAACCTGCTATTCTTATTTGCAGGACTGTTCATATTTCAATACGCACATTAACGCTTGACTGCTACAGTTGTCCCATCAAATATCATCCGGATAAACTTATTTTTACTGTCGTTGTTAACACAGAAATCGAATATATGGAACACAGAAAACTAGGAGAGTCAGATCTGGAAGTCTCAGTAATTGCGTTTGGTGCCTGGGCAGCCGGAGGCTGGATGTGGGGTGGAACGGAAAGAAACCAATCGGTAAACGCAATTCGTGCGTGCTATGAACAAGGGGTAACATCAATCGATACGGCGCCGATCTATGGGCAGGGACTCAGTGAGGAGATTGTAGGGGAAGCGATCAAAGATATTCCCAGAGACCGGGTACAGATACTGACCAAATATGGAATGAGGTGGGATGTTAAAAAAGGCGACTTTGGGTTTAAGTCGGAGAATAACCGAGGAGAACCTATAGATGTTTATAAATACGCTGGTAAAGAAAGTATTATTAAAGAATGTGAAGATAGTCTCCGACGATTAGGAACGGATTATATCGACCTCTATCAAATACACTGGCCCGACATCACTACTCCGATTAGTGAGAGCATGGAGGCCGTTCAGCGTCTGATTGAGCAAGGAAAAGTCCGTTATGCAGGAGTCTGTAACTATGACGAATCACAAATGGCGGAAGCAATGACAACAATAAACCTTGTATCCAATCAAGTTCCGTACAGCATGGTAAACAGAGGTATTGAGGAAGTTGTTATTCCTTTTGCTCTCGCAAACAAAAAGTCTATTATTGCATATAGTCCGCTGGAAAGAGGACTTCTAACCGGAAAGATTAAACCAGGACATTCTTTTGCGGCCGGAGATCATCGTGCCGGACTGAAATATTATCAAGCGGAGAATATTGCAGCCGTAAACGCTTTTCTTCAAAGCATTAAGCCAATTGCTGATGATAAAGGTGTTAGTCTGGGACAGCTGGTACTCAGATGGACTGTAGATAAGCCGGGTATTACCATTGCTCTTGCAGGTGCCAGGAATGCTGAGCAAGCAATTCAAAACGCAAAGGCGGCCGAAGTCAAACTGGCTGTTGATGAAATGGCGTTTATAAATGCAAGGCTTGACGAACTTCAGCTGGTTTGACCCTTTTGTAGAAAGCATTAGATTTATTTTCTCTAAGTTTGTAACTTAGCGCAGCATTATAAAAGAATGGAAAATACAGACAGAACTACCCGTAATCTTGGCGAACAAAACGACAACGCAAATAACCCAGCTCATTACCAGCTGTTAACCATAGGTATTATCATTACCTTGATAGGTGTGCTTCTTCGCTTTTTTGGCGATTGGGCGCTAATTGATGCCGTTTCTAATTTGATCCTGGTTGTGGGAGTTGGTATATGCTTAAGAGCAGTATACAAAGTGCTTCAATAGAAATTAACATTTATTTGTCCATGTTTATGGAATAATCAAACGAATGGCATCATTTAATCGTTAATGATTTTATGATGAAGCGGTTAGTGATATTAATGGGCTTGCTCGCCCCGTTTCTTGCTAGTTCTCAGACTAAGCTGAAACCAAGAGTTATCGAAATCAAGAAGCTTGTCATCGACAAGCGAGACTCATATGAATTTTCCTCAAAGGACTCAAGTGTATCTATAAAAATAGATACACTTGTTATGCATCCTGATGCTAAGATCAGATTCCTAAACAAGAAGGATGTGACAATGCTTGTCCGTCATGCTGTAATTGAAAAAGGAGCATGGATAGGAGGAAGTGATGGGAAAAACAATGGCACCAATGTCACACTTGACATAAACTTCGCCACCCTCAAGAATCTTACCATCAATGTTGCCGGCCAGGACGCGAAATCCGCGAACCGGAAGTTTGACAACGGGAATGGAGGAAACGTAGTGATCAACTATTTATCTTCAGGTGTTATACCTCAAATTCAGACTTCCAAGCAGTCCGCCTATATAGAAATCGAAAATCGCGGCGGAGGGTATCGTACCAACCCACAGTCGGATCTCGCTGTTATATTCGGACAGATCAGGTCGGGATCGCCTGGAAGACCTTTAGGACAGTTGGCAAACGGAAGAGTATATTCCGGAGGCTATGGATCAGATGGCAAAACTACCTTACAAGCAGTAACCAGTCTGGATCGGTAGATTATCTTGGTTTATACCGCGAATCGGTTAAGATCTGCTGGTAGTCGGTGTTTTTCATAAGGGCCGGCAGATCTACATCCTGATTCCTGTCCATATATTCTTTTACGATCTGCCATCCGGTAAACAATGCGAGCTTTGGGGCAGACTCGTTCCTGTTTCCTATACCCGGTGTAAAGGGAGCCTCCGTCAGAAACTTCTGGATCTTCATGTAGTCGCTCTCGTAAAGTAAATCATTCTCAAGGAAGTAACCCCAGATGTCAGACTCATATTTATCTACCCATTTCTTCTGGTCCGATGTATAGTTCATGATTAATGAATCTGGCACTTCAGGGAGTACCGATTGCATGAAATACAACACCTTGCCATTATAAACCATCCTGTCCAGGAGCGTATGCAAATCATCCGGTTCCGGAAACATCTCCTCTCTCACAAAAGTTTCAATCAGTCGTGGAGTGATATTCTCAGGCGTAAATCGTCTTGAAATGTATTGAGGTATACTTTGTCGCAAAGCAGGATAGAACCTGGAATCAGCACCTAAAAACATATCAAGGCCGATTCCCAGATAGTTTTCACCTAACGGAACCTGAACCGAAAAACCCGAATAGAAGGATATAATCCGCGGGACTTGCACCTTTGGGTAGAAATATTTTATATGTCTGAAAGCGTCACCCAGCTCATTCTCCTTTTCCTTAAGGTCTTTGAATGTGCCGTTAACCTCACGTTTCAGTGCGGCGAAATCTTCGTTGCCTAGTATCAGACGCATATTGGAGTAGTATGCCGTGTCTGCTGTGCTTCCGGCGCCGAGCATCCCCTCAATATAATCCCGGTAGAATGATGAATATTTCTTTTCTAAAACAGGTAAACCAGTAGCAATGTTCTGGGGATGTAAAGTATCCAGGTCTTGGTCAAACCGTTCGATGCGGATGTTCACATCTATGTGGCTCACGTCAACTGCTTTTTTATTCTGACAGCCGCTTAGGATTATTGCAGTTAAAAAAAACAAGTAGATTTGGACAATGCTTTTGCAGGACATAATTTAATTGAGAAAACGAAAATATGAAAAATCTTTTTTTTGCGCTTGTATGCTTCTTAATACCCTTTGTTTCTTCAGCTCAGATTGCGGGCGATAACACACAGCTTGGGTTTACGGTATCGCCTAATCTGGGGTGGGTAACGGGTGAGGGTTCTCCGGGTGACGGTACCAGTTCGGGGATCGCATACGGTGTATTGGCCGACTTGGCATTTAGTTCAAATTACTACTTCGCATCGGGCTTCACCATCACTTCTGTCAACAGTCGCGCTGTTACTGATGCAAACTCGATAAACTACAAAGTCAGATATATTGAAGTTCCGCTTACGCTAAAGCTAAAAAGCGAGCCGACAAATATGGGACGGTATTACGGACAGTTCGGATTAGGTACGGGATTTAAGATTGGCGCAAAGGGAGACATCAGTGACGGACCGGGGACACCTAAAAGAAACGATGTTGATATATCATCGGACGTCAATTTCTTTCGGCTCAGTATGATTGCAGGTGCAGGGGTAGAATGGCAAGTAAACGGAAACTTAAATGTTATTACGGGTGTTACATACAACAACGGTTTCACCACCATGAATAAGCAAGGCGACAAACTAAAGAACTCCTACGTCGCGCTAACGCTTGGGGTCTTTTTTTAAAAGCCGCACAGTTAACACATTTAAAAAACCATTCACATGAAGATAGCTCTTGCGCAGTTGAACTATCATATAGGCAACTTCGAAGCAAATACAACGAAGATCATTGAGTCAATTAACAAAGCGAAATCAGAAGGAGCCGACCTAATCGCTTTTGCAGAATTAGCTGTTTGTGGATATCCTCCACGTGATTTTCTTGAGTTCTCAGAATTTGTAGACCTCTGTGAGGAGTCGGTCAACAAGATTGCTGCAGCGTGTACGGGTATTGTATGTGTATTAGGAGCACCAACACGTAATGATCGCTTAGAAGGGAAGGACCTCTTCAACTCGGCTTATATTATGGAAGAAGGGAAAGTAGTTTCCAAGGTAAACAAAGCCCTTTTGCCAAACTACGACGTCTTCGATGAGTATCGCTATTTCGAGCCTGGTCTTCTATTCAAATGCATAGAAGTCAAAGGGGAGCGCATAGCCCTCACCATTTGCGAAGACTTGTGGAATATGAAAGATAATCCGCTCTATCTGAGGTCGCCTATGGACGAGCTGATTAAGGAAAAGCCTTCACTGATGCTCAACATCGCCGCCTCGCCATTTTCATACGTACATGATGATAACCGGGTCAAGGTACTGAGTGAAAACTGTAAGAAGTATGAGCTTCCGCTGCTTTATGTTAACCAGGTAGGCGCACAAACGGAAATTATATTCGATGGAGGGTCTTTTGCATTTAACAAAGAAGGGCAGCTGCTTCATCATATGAAATATTTTGAAGAGGACTTTAAGATATTCGAATTCAACGATGGAGAAATACTGGGGCTGCAACCCGTACCCTATGTTCCTCTGTCAGACATAGAACAAATTCACCGGGCGTTACTCCTCGGTATCAAAGATTACTTTACCAAATCGGGCTTCAGTAAGGCAGTTCTGGGCCTTTCGGGAGGTATAGATTCAGCCGTAGTATGCGCCCTGGCAGCTGAAGCACTAGGTCCGCAGAATGTGATGGCAGTGCTGATGCCGTCTAAGTACTCAACCGACCACTCCGTTAATGACGCGATGGATCTGGTCAATAAGCTGGGCTGTCAGCACTACACCATCGCCATCAAGGACGCAACAGATGCCTTTGAACGGATGCTGGAACCGGCATTCAAAGGTCTCCCATTCAACACCACAGAAGAGAATATCCAGGCCAGAAGTCGTGCCATCGTCGTCATGGCCTTCTCCAACAAGTTCGGTTACATCCTACTCAATACTTCGAATAAGAGCGAGTGCGCTGTGGGCTACGGAACGTTGTACGGAGACATGGCAGGTGCCATTTCCGTGTTGGGTGATGTTTACAAAACACAGGTTTATAAGCTCGCTGAGTACATCAACCGGGATGCCGAGATTATTCCTGTAAATAGTATTGTAAAGCCACCATCAGCGGAGCTCAGACCCGGACAGAAAGATAGCGATTCGTTACCAGACTACGATACACTGGATGCTTTGCTCTACCAGTATATCGAGCTTAAGAAAAGCTCCAAAGAAATCATTGAGCAAGGTTTTGATGCAGACTTGGTGAGAAAAACCCTTAAAATGGTCAATATGGCCGAATTTAAAAGATATCAGACTGCTCCGATACTGAGAGTATCACCTAAAGCGTTTGGTATGGGAAGAAGAATGCCCCTGGTAGGAAAATACCTGTCTTAATACCGCAAAAAAATTATACATACATACCGCAATGAAGATATTAGCTTTTCTTTTAATGACGCTGTTCTTTGCTCCGCCAAAGTCAGTGCACGATTTCAAGATCCGGTCGATCGACGGGCAGAACGTTGATCTGAAGGCCTTCAAAGGCAAAAAGATCCTTATAGTAAATACTGCCTCAAAATGTGGTTATACTAAACAATATGCTGGCTTAGAGGCACTCGCTAAACAGTACAAAGACAAGCTGGTGGTGATTGGTTTTCCGGCAGACGATTTCAAACAGGAGCTCAGTTCGGCCGAGTTGATAAAGGATTTTTGCGAAGCGAACTATGGCGTCAGCTTTCTTCTGAGCGACATTGTAACCGTTAAGGGCGAAGGGCAGGCTGACCTTTTCAAGTACTTAACCGCAGCCGGAAATCCGGATTTTACCGGAGATATTAAGTGGAATTTTGAGAAGTTTTTGATCGATGAGAACGGGAAGCTTATTCACCGCTTCCGATCCAAGGTAGAGCCGTTATCTCCAGAATTAACAAAATATCTGTAAGCCAGATATATAAGTATTATTTAAATTTATTTTTTGGAAAGTACCTATATGATGATATATTTGCAATCCCAAACCGAACAAGGTTAGGAAATGGAGGCTTAGCTCAGCTGGTTCAGAGCATCTGCCTTACAAGCAGAGGGTCACTGGTTCGAACCCAGTAGCCTCCACAAAGCTCCTCAAGCATGACGTTTGAGGAGCTTTTTACTTTTGTAGCTTTTTTATAGAGTTGCTTCTAGCCTGAGACATACCTGTCGGCACTCGATCAGAAGCATTAGGCTCCAAACTCCCACCGGAGTAACCCTCCGACGTTTTTTTAGGCCCTTTATTGGGTAATAGCCTGATTCTAATGAGCAAGAGTGGGCAATATATTCGCCGGGTATTTACATTTTGGTTAAAATTATATCACATCTAAATATGACGCTCGTCATATTTTGCTATTAGCCCTTTAGGTACTATTGTGACTTGAACGTATTTTTATGGATTTTACTAATAGTCATCACGCGCAGACTCATGTTCTGCCAGGCAACTTAGGTGATGTAGCATCAGAGAAGAAACATCGTTTTTACCAATCTTCAGATAAAAAATGCCATTTATTGGTTGACACAGAAGAAGTGCCGGCACATGCCTTTGACGAAAATGACGGGATCCCGTTGTCTTCAAAGGAAACCAAGCTTGTATGGTTAGCCATCGTAGTGGGGCAACTAATCTTAGCGCTTACTATTTATGCGATTTTATAATCAAACAGCAATTATCGATTGTAAAACGCCTTGCTAAGGCCTGCTTCGGATAGGAAGTGCTTCTTGACAGGTCCTTGCTTTCCACTAGCCTGGTAAGCTACTCAGCGGCTATCTCAAGCGATAGCGATAGCAGAGCTGGTCCTAAGACCCTATGCAGTTGGACCTGGTATTTCTGTGCCTGCATGGCGTCGGCGTAAATAAGCCTGCCATGCGTTCAGCCGCTTTTGCATCAATCCGGAAAATTTAAAAAATGAAGAATATCTTGGTTTTTTAACAAACCTTACTATATTTGCAGTCCCGATCCGAAACAAGGAAAGGAAACGGAGGCTTAGCTCAGCTGGTTCAGAGCATCTGCCTTACAAGCAGAGGGTCACTGGTTCGAACCCAGTAGCCTCCACATCTAAGAAAGCCATTTTTCGATAAGAAAGATGGCTTTTCTGGTTTATTGGCCGGCTGTTACCCGCAACGACAGGCCTTTACCCGTATCCTCCTTCGTGTCTTTAAACTTATCCCGTTTGAAATCCTCTTTCCTTTAAGGTTTTAGTTGAATCTGATAAAGACGTCAAAGTGTTGCTTTTTATCGAGGAGGATGATCAGGTCTCTTTAGGCAGGGGATTTTACTGCTCATCTGACACAGAGGCCTGATGTATACTTTCGGTTGGATTCTGTCTTCCTGAAGACGTGTTTCTCATCAGCTTGTGACTAGCTTGTCACCAGCTGGTGGGCAGCTAGTGGGCAGCTGGTGGGTGTAGCCACACTTTAGCCGCAGTGTAGCCACGTTGTAGCCACGTTTTATAAGAAAAAGGTGGCTGCAACGTGGCTACATCGTGGTTGCATAGTGGCTGCATCCTCAAGCCACTCCCAAGCTGCCCTCAAGCCGCCCCTAAGCTGCATGCAAGCAGATCCAATCGGTATCCTGGATGTTCGCAAGCCGACTGGAATAGAAAAAGCATCCGTTTGGTGCCAGCTTCGTTTAGGAATATTCAGCCGGCAGGTGTGCTACAACACATTTTCATGGTATTCCTCGGCGCCTTTCATCGATTCCAGAGGCTGGTTATAGTAAATAGCTGAAGTTTCCCATTCAACCCGCTGTACATGGCTGATATCCGCAAGGATCTTTTTACCGGCAAACCAGGTTCCGGTATCAATCACCACGGATGTGATTTGCCAGTTGTCATCAATGAGAAAATCAGCTACTTCCCCAACTATTCCATCAGTGGCATTTACGTTATAACGCGTGGTGTGCTTAATGCTGTGCAGATGGGAGGCATTTCCTCTCGTTGTGGTATGATGCATTTCATCCGAGATCCGTTCATCAAGTGGAATTCCGGGAGCCACTACTCCACCTACCATACCGGTTGTCATGAAACCAATGCCTGATTCTTCAGGATATGGCCATGAGTAGTGGCTGTAAAGACCCTCGGTCTGCTCAAATGACAAAGGTTGACTAAGATCAACGTCGGGGCTCGACTGTACTTGTTCCTTGGTTAGGTTAACTGGAAAAACTTTCTTATCCCAATCAGGCTGAAGTAATGCGACGGGCGAAATAAGCACTTTACGCCCGAAGAGCCAGTTGCCGGTTTCGACAACCAGATAGCGTACAGTCCAGGTCTTATCATCGTAGTAAAAATCTTTCACATGACCGATCTCTCCATCAGTAGCGCCGATGGAGAATCCAAGTAAGCGGTGAAGGCTATGTAGCATAACTATCCTTTCTAATTTAGTGTAACTAGTTATATTACATATGAGTACATGATTTGTTTCGACAAAATACTGGCCCGGAATGGATAGAGGCCAGATCGCTTACATCCAATCGGATGAGTCGTTCATGTCTGAAATGGCTCACTTTCTCAACGGTATCAGCTAAGACCTGGAATCATATCCAAAATAAACTAAACAAATAGTTGTTAAACTATGTATTTAGTTATATATTCGGTTAGTAATGCAAAGAACATGGAAATAAAGGAACTAACTAAAGCTGAAGAGCAAATTATGCAGGTCTTGTGGGACCTTGGGAAAGGTTTTGTAAAGGATGTAATAGAGGAGCTCCCGGCACCCAAGCCAGCTTACAATACGGTATCGACGATTATTCGCATTTTAGAAACAAAGGGCTTTATAGATCATGAAGCATTTGGAAAGAGTCACCGTTATTTCCCGGTTATCAGCAGAGAGGATTACAGAAGTTTTGCGACGGGTAAATTGCTAAATAACTATTTCAGTAATTCAGTTGAGAATATGTTTTCCTTCTTCGTGAAAGAAAAGAAGATCGATTTGAAAGAGGCTGATGAGATTCTGAAACTAATCGAAAACCTTAAAAAAAGATAATATGAATGCTTTCGAGTACTTCGTTCAGGTGAACGGTTACCTGATCTTATTCTACGGCTTCTTTCATTTGCTTTTGAAGAACGAAACATTCTTTAATCTCAACCGTGCGTATCTGATGGGGGGGGCGGTATTATCCTTTCTGATACCGATACTGCATTCCGACTGGATTGACGCAATATTTGGCTCGCAGCCAGTTGCGGAAACGAAGGTGTTTATCAATGCGCTGCTGGTTCCGACGGTGATAGTGGAGGATGCAGATAATGCCTGGACACTTACTGATTTTATCGTTATTGTGTATCTGACCGTCGCTTTGTTGATGTCTTGCCGGTTTCTGTTCAAGCTATGTTATATCGTGCTGAAGCCTGTCTACGAAAAGAGTGCGGCCTACTCTTTCTTTAATAAGATATTCATTGCTGAGTCTCTGGCAGGCTATCCGGCTGTAATCAAACACGAGGAAACGCACGTAAGGCAATACCACTCTCTGGATGTAATCCTGCTGGAGATCCTGTCGATAGTATTATGGTATAATCCGGTGGTCTACCTTTATAAGCGATCTATAAAGCACATTCACGAATTTATTGCCGACGAGGCTGCATGTCGGGAGGAAAGGAAAGAAGATTATGCGATGCTGCTATTAAGCAGTACGCTAGGGGTTCCTGTAAATCAGCTTGTTAATCATTTTTTTAACCAATCACTCCTAAAAAGACGAATTATGATGCTCCACAAAAAGAAGTCTAACAGATCTGCGTTGTTGAAATACGGGCTGTCTGTGCCATTGTTTACTTGTATGCTGGTGTTTTCTTCCGCAGGAATTGACGCAAAGAGCAAAGAATTTATCAAAAAATCGGATGTTGCAGAGCCGGTCACTACGTTGAAGAAAATAGGGGAAGCTGGGGAAGCTTTCGACGTGGGTAGAGCGGTTCTGCAGCCTATGGTGAAGGCCTTAACTACAGACACGACCAGGAAAGAAGTGGTATACGATTTTTCTTCGATAGAAAAACTACCCGAATTCCCCGGAGGGATGACTGCTTTTTATAGATACATTGGCGTGAATTTTAAATATCCTGACGCCGCAAGGAGGGACAG
Source organism: Arcticibacter sp. (assembly GCF_045629565.1). GTDB lineage: Bacteria > Bacteroidota > Bacteroidia > Sphingobacteriales > Sphingobacteriaceae > Arcticibacter. The sequence continues at coordinate 45,387 of NZ_JAZQRL010000028.1, read as the reverse complement.
CATATCCGGCAGGTTGATCATAAGCTTTGTTGTAGAAAAGGATGGTACCTTAACCGATTTCAAGGTCCTTCGGGATTTGGGAGCGGGAACCGGCGAAGAAGCGATTAGGGTGCTGAAGGCGTCGCCGAAATGGAATCCGGGGATGCAGAATGACAAACCGGTGCGCGTGCAGTATACATTGCCCATCGCCCTGAATTTAGACAATCAAATAGCGAAGGAGATCAAAGGTGAAATAGACTCTATATGGAAAGGGGGCAAAACCTTAAATGAAATAGCCGTAATGGGGTACGCGGAAACCAAGGTTGCAGTGCCGCTTTACGAAGTGGACGGGAAAGTAGTTGATCGGGCGGAAGCAGACGGGCTGCATCCTGACGATATTGAATCCCTTCAAGTTTTCAAAGGGACATCCGCTACTGCCATTTATGCCGATAAGGCAAAGAACGGGCTGGTGAGAATTACCACAAAAGCGGCCGGGAGGAAAAACGCCCAGTTTGCGAATAGGTTCAACGGGCTGGTTGTTGTCGATGGAAAATTACAAAACCAGGCGTTTAGCCTGAATTCCCTTGACCCCAATAAGATAAAGTCAATGAATGTGCTGAATGGCTCAGATGCTATCGCTAAATATGGAATGAGTGGAAAGGATGGTGTTCTGGTTATTGAGTTGAAATAAGGGTCTTAGGGCAGTCAAATGAATGAGCCGTAATTTCATACGCTTTGTTCCTGATATTATAATTTCGCAAAATTGCTTAAACTTGCTTCAGGTGATTAACCTGATAACTAGTCAATCGCCTGAAGCAAGATCTTATGAGTAATAAAGTAGTTCGAATAAAAGATATAGCGGAGCGAGCTGGTGTGTCAACCGGCACAGTTGACCGGGTTTTGCATGACAGGGGGCGCGTGTCTCAGGATGTAAAAGAGAAGGTTTTAAAGATTATCAAGGAAATGGATTACGAGCCGAACTATAGTGCCCGGGCTCTCGGATCCAATAAGATATATACCATAGCCGCCCTCGTGCCTAACCACTCTTCAGATTCTTACTGGAATCAGGCTATTCTGGGGATAGAGAAGGCGGAGAAGGAGCTGAAGCAATATGGCATCACCGTTATCAGATATAGTTTTAACCCTCATGAGGTGGTTTCCTTTGTCGAAAAGGCCAAGGAGTTAACATCGAAAGAACCTGATGGGATCATCCTTGCCCCGCTTTTTTATAAAGAGACGCTGCCTTTCTTTGATGAATGGAATACGCTCGGTATCCCCTTCATTATCTTCAATACGCAGATTTCCGAGTATAATCCGCTGAGTTATATCGGGCAGGATTCTTACCAGAGCGGACTGCTGGCAGGCAGATTGCTGAGCCAGCTTCATTCTGACCCCTGTACCTTTTTGATCGCGCATATTGATGAGGATATAGGAAACGCCACGCACCTGATGAAAAAGGAGCAGGGTTTTCGTAATTATTTCAGTCACAATAATCTCTCAGGTAAATATAAACTTCAGCGGGTAGAGCTTCAGCGGAAGGACTATGCTTTGTTTCAACGGCAGATGGATGACCTGATTGAAAATAATCCGGATCTGCAAGGAGTCTACGTAACTACTTCTAAAGGATATGCCATTGCTACCTATCTGGAGCAGCGTCATATTAAAGGGTTGAAGCTTATCTGTTATGATCTGGTACCAAAGAACATTCATTTCTTGAACAGGGGAATCATCAGCTTTCTTATAAATCAAAATCCGCGTGGACAGGGATACTGGAGCATTAACCATATGGCAGACTACCTGGTATTTAAAAAGCAGGTGCCTTTGATTAAGTATATGCCTCTGGATATAATTGCAAAAGAGAACCTGAATTATTTTATTCACGAAGAATAAAATATTTAGGGGAAGGTGTGTGCGGAAACACTTTTTTGAGTTTTATGCGCATTTATTGCGTGGAATATTCAGTTTGTGCGCACACACATCTTGATATAGTGAATATTATTGCCTAGGTTTGGGTAAAGAGTTGAGAATAGCAAAATATTATCATGTCAAGATTAAACTTATTAGAAGAAACGCGTTACGAGAAATTGCCGGTTACCGTATACCCTGATTCAGGGTCCGCGTCCCGCTCTGTGGCGAAAAGAATCGCTGATTTGATCAGACGAAAACAATCTAAAGGAGAAACTACTGTCTTAGGACTTGCTACCGGAGCAACGCCGGTTAAGGTCTATGCGGAACTGATCCGCCTTCACAAGGAGGAGGGTCTCAGCTTTGCTAACGTAGTGACATTTAATCTGGACGAATATTACCCTATGCAGCCGGATGCAGCTCAAAGCTATGTGCATTTTATGAAGGAGCAGTTGTTTAATCATATCGACATTGATATGAACAACGTGCATATTCCTAACGGTACACTGGCACAGGAAGAGATCCCGGCATTTTGTCTGGCCTATGAGCAGAAGATAAGTGCTTATGGCGGGCTGGATCTGCAAATTCTTGGTATCGGACGTACCGGGCACATCGGATTTAATGAACCAGGTTCTGCGCCCAACTCCGGAACGCGCCTGGTGACCCTGGACGACCTGACCCGTCGCGATGCCGCCCATGACTTTGGAGGCAAAGAAAAGGTGCCTACTAAGGCAATAACGATGGGTATCGGCACCATATTCAAGGCCAGAGAGATCGTTTTAATGGCCTGGAACAGGAAAAAAGCAGGAATTATAAAAAAGGCTGTGGAGGGTGAGATTTCTTCAGACGTCCCTGCGACATATCTGCAGTTGTCAGATCATGTGGAGTTTATTCTTGACGAGGAGGCTGCATCTGAACTAACTCGCTTCGATACGCCATGGGAGGTTAAGGACTGTGTCTGGACGGAAGCACTGGTCAAGAAAGCCGTTATCTGGTTAGCCAAAACGCTTAAAAAGCCGATTCTTAAACTTACCGAAGAGGATTATAATAATCACGGCATGGCCCAGCTCGCAACCGAGCGCGGACCGGTTTATAATATCAATATCCATATTTTCAACAAGATTCAGCACACCATTACGGGATGGCCGGGTGGCAAACCGAATGCGGATGACAGTCAGAGGCCCGAGCGTGCCCTTCCTGCTGTGAAGCGTGCGATTATTTTTTCGCCGCATCCTGATGATGATGTAATTTCTATGGGCGGAACGTTCATTCGTCTGGCTGATCAGGGGCATGATGTTCATGTGGCTTATCAAACTTCCGGTAATACGGCTGTTTGGGACGAGGATGTTCTTCGTTTTACGGAGTTTGCGATAGACTATGCCAGGGCAAGGGGAGAAGATACGACGGCTCAGGAGCAGTCTTATGAAGATATGCGTAAGTTCATTGAGATCAAACAGCCTAATCAGCCTGACACTTTGGAAATACGCAATATTAAAGGCCTGATCAGAAAAGGGGAGGCGATTGCGGGGGCGCGTTTTGCGGGTCTTCCTGATGAGAAGATTCATTTTATGGACCTTCCGTTTTACGACAGGCAGAAGACCACTAAGAAAGTATCGTATGAAGACGATATCCAGCAGACCATGGAGCTTCTTCGCGCGGTTAAACCTCAGCAGGTTTTTGCTGCGGGGGATTTCGCCGATCCTCACGGTACGCATAAGGTGTGTTTCGATATCATCCTGGAAGCATTGAAGCGGTTGAAAGATACAGAGGAGTGGGTGAATGACTGCTGGATGTGGCTTTATAGAGGTGCATGGCATGAGTTTGAAGTACATGAAATTGAAATGGCGGTTCCTTTATCTCCGCAGGAGGTTGAGCGCAAGAAGCTCGCTATCTTTAAGCACCAGTCGCAAAAGGATCTTCCGGTTTTTCCGGGTGATGATGCCAGAGAGTTCTGGGTGAGGGCAGAAGAGCGTAACCGCGAAACGGCCCTGGCTTATGATCAGCTGGGACTAGCAGAATATGAAGCAATGGAAGCTTTTATACGATATAAATTTTAGATCTTAGCAGCTATAGCCTTTAACTAAAAAATGGGAAAGCCAGTTACCTACTCTGAGCCGGTGAGACAGTCCGGCATTCCTCCAATAGCTATTATCGGAGCTTTGTTCTTCATTTTCGGGTTTGTTACCTGGTTGAACTCGGTACTTATTCCATACCTGAAGATAGCATGTGAGCTCAATAACTTTGAGTCATACCTGGTGACATTTGCCTTTTACATCTCTTATCTGGTGATGGCAATTCCATCTGCATGGGTTTTGAAAATCACTGGATTCAAGAAAGGGATGGCGTTAGGGCTTGGCATTATGGCTCTTGGGGCGCTGGTATTTATTCCGGCGGCTATGATCCGCATGTATGAGCTGTTCTTGCTGGGCTTATTCGTTCAGGGTACGGGTCTTGCTTTATTGCAGACTGCTTCTAATCCTTATATTACTATTCTGGGCCCTCCGGAGAGTGCGGCCAAGCGAATCAGTATTATGGGGATCTGTAATAAGGTGGCCGGTGCGATTGCTCCGATCGTGTTGGGCGCCGTTGCGTTGAAAGACGCGGATGCGCTGCAGATACGGATCAAGACCATGACGGCTATAGAGAAGGCTGCGGAGCTCGACATGCTCGCCGGGCGGGTGATTCTTCCCTACATCATTATTATGGTGGTACTGGTGATCTTAGGGGTGCTGGTAAGCAAATCCAGTCTTCCGGAGGTGGATACGGATGCTGAAGATGAAACCGTAGCTGCAGCTAATACCGGCAAGACGAGTATTGTCCAGTTTCCGCATCTGTTGTTAGGCGTACTTACCATTGTCTTCTATGTAGGTGTTGAAGTAATTGCCGGCGATACGATCATCAGCTATGGGGCTTCACAGGGCATTGCGTTATCTACTGCCAAGTACTTTACGACAATGACTTTGGTGGGTATGATTGTCGGCTATCTGGTGGGTATTGTTTGTATTCCAAAATACTTCTCTCAGGAAACGGCTATGAAAGTATTCGCTATGATGGGTTTGGCCTTTACGCTGGGTGCTATCTTTACCGAAGGGTTTGTATCTGTGATGTTCATTGCTTTGTTGGGTTTGGCTAATTCCCTGGTATGGCCTGCGATATGGCCTTTGGCATTGTCGGGCTTGGGTCGCTTTACCAAGATCGGATCTTCGCTCCTGGTAATGGGTATAGCCGGGGGAGCCATATTGCCGCTTGTTTACGGACACCTTGCCGACACCTGGGATCCACGTGAGGCGTATTGGATTGCTGTTCCATGTTACCTGTTTATCTGGTTTTATGCGGTGAAGGGTTATAACGTCGGAAAGAAAGTAAAGGCACACTTATAATTAGCTTATACAAGAGACATTTGAGGCAGTTCTGTAAAACAGGCTGCCTTCTTTTTTGAGGTATTTTGTGTGTACTTCGTTGGTGTCGACGTTAGGCGGATTCACTTAAAATATATACTTTTAGGCAGTAAATCACGATATGAACCTTCTACGCTTGTTCCTTTTCCTGCCGGTCTTTTTGTTTGCCGGTATTACTTACGCGGGTAAAATAGATACGGTAAGTACCAGAAGCGCTGCTATGAATAAGACCATAAAGGCAGTTGTTATTACTCCCGATTCTTACTCTGATAAAAATTCCTATCCGGTATTTTACCTTCTTCATGGATTTGGCGGAAATTACAGGGATTGGGCAACGAAAGCTCCTCAGCTTGCACAGGCAGCCGACCGGTACGGGATGATTATAGTATGTCCGGATGGTGGAATCGGAAGCTGGTATCTGGATAGTCCCGTAGATCCTGCCTGGAAATACGAGACGTATCTGTCAAAAGAGCTGGTAGCATGGGTGGATAAGAATTACCGGACGGTGGCCTCACGCTCCGGACGGGCCATCGCAGGCTTAAGTATGGGAGGACATGGCGCGCTGTATCTGGCATTCAGAAATCAGGACGTATATGGTGCGGCCGGGAGTTTGAGTGGCGGGGTCGACATTCGTCCGTTTCCTCAGAACTGGCAGCTTTCTCAGCGGTTGGGGACCTACGCAAGCTCTCCGATAAACTGGGAGAAGCACACTGTTGTAAATTTGCTGCATCTGCTTACACCTCATTCTTTATCGTTAATAATAGACTGCGGCACAGGTGATTTCTTTTATGATGTGAATGAGAAGCTGCATGCGTTGTTGCTGGAGCGCAACATTCCTCACGATTATATCACCCGGGCAGGCGTACACAATTGGGATTACTGGGTAAACTCTATTGACTTTCAGTTGTTGTTCATGGACAAGTTCTTTAAAAAATCTATAAACAACAATTGATATTGGAAAGACCAGATTCTTTGCCCCCCACCAGCCGTCTGATTTGGGTAGAGCGCCTTGCGCGGCTCCTCGATAATCAGTTTAGACTTCCAGGAACTAACTTTAGATTTGGCCTTGATCCCATTCTTAATCTGGTGCCTGTGCTCGGAGACATTTCGGGTCTTTTGCTTTCCTCGGTGATTTTGGCTACCATGCTGAAACACGGTGTAAGCCGAAAGTTAGCTATTCTTATGGCGCTGAATATTATCATCGACACAGTAATAGGAGCTATTCCTTTACTTGGAAATATATTTGATTTCTATTATAAATCGAATGCACGCAATATACGGCTTCTTAGGGAGCATTATGAGGAAGGGAAGCATCAGGGAAGCGGTTGGGGTCTTATCGTTTGTATCTTTTTGGTCCTATTTGCGGTGCTGGCCGGGCTGGTATATCTCTTCGTTAAAATCGCTGAGTGGGTTATTAGTTATTTCTAGATTCCCATCTGATTCCCACTATCGTAACAAATGAAATAGATGTTTGGACGCATATTAATAATCCATGCAGACTCCCCATATTTATTTTATTTTTAGCCTTAATGAAGCGTATATTGATATTTGATGATGATGCAGACATTCTGGATATTCTGATATATCTGTTGGAGGAAAATGGTTGGGTTGTGCATACGCGACGCGATTGCAGCGATTTGCTGGCGACGGTTGAGCGATGTGAACCGGATATTATCCTAATGGATAACTGGATCCCGGAAGAGGGTGGGATTGTTGCTACACAGCTTTTGAAGAGCAATGAACGGTACAAGGATATACCAGTCATTTACTTTTCGGCCAATAACAACATTAAGGCCTTAGCGGAAGAAGCTGGCGCGGATTCCTGGCTTGCAAAGCCTTTCGATCTAAACGATCTGGAGGCGATGCTTAATACTTATAAACAAAAAGCCTCTGATTAATCAGAGGCTTTTTGTTTATAAGTATGGTTGTTATATTAGTTGAATTCTGTTATTTTATCAATTCAAACACTACTCGCATCTGATAATTTAGCTTTATTTGCTTGAAGTCTATTTCTGGAGAAAATGCCTCGTCGGATGCTTTGGCCATCATCATGCTCGTGCGGTAAATAGGTTGAGGGTAAGACTCGTTATTTATCTCTTGTATTTCCAATGGTTCGCCCACTCTGTTGTTGAGTGCTGCTGCCATAAAATCTGCTTTCTCTTTCGCTGCCTTAAGCGCTTTGATCTTCAGCTCTTTTTTTAATGGCTCAATCTTGGAGTAATCGTAACTTTCGACATTAGTGTATTGAATAGCTTTTGCGTCTATGGCATCCATCAGCTTGTTATAGCTATTCAGATTAGTAACTTTCAACCTGTATTGTTTAGCAACCAGGAAATCAGGGTTCTTTTTCTTTTCCCATTGATAGTTGTATCCTGAGATGTTGTTAATGGTGAGGTTCTCCTTGGGGATACCGGCTGCCTGAACAGCATTGTAAAGCTGTGTTTCAATCGTGTTTATTTCTACTTTCTTCTTGTTGTTATTGTCTCTGAAGTATTCCTTCAGGGAGATGCTGAGATAGATGATATCGGGAGTGACTTCCATTTCGGAAGAGCCGCTGACTTCAATCTTACGCCTGGTATCTACAGTTTGTGAAAAGAGTTGTGTCGTGAAGATGCTAAATATAGCAAGGATGATAAACTGCTTCATGTGTGTTTTGTATTTGTGTGTTTAACTTAATAAAGGGATGATTGTTTGTTGCATATTCCACAAACGATCATCCCTTTTAATTAAGCTACAGTTAAAAGCTTAGCTGATTATTCCTCAATTATCTCATTATGAGGATATATATTTTCTTGCTTCTCTTCTTTGAAATAGGCTTTCTGAAAGATAAGTATCGAAATGACACCAATCGAGATGGCGGCATCTGCGATGTTGAAGACCGGTCTGAAGAAGATGAAGTTTTCTCCTGACCATATTGGCGACCACTGTGGAATGGTGCCTTGAATTATCGGGAAATAAAACATATCAACCACTTTTCCGTGGAAAAGGCTGGAATAGCCTCCTTCAACAGGGAAAAGCCTTGCAGGTTGAAAATAGGTGCTTTCACTGAAAATTATTCCGTAAAAGGTAGAATCAATGATATTTCCCATCGCACCTGCGAAGATCAGGGCGACGTTGAGTATCAGCCCCCTATGGTACTTGTGTTTTACGAGATGAACTACGCCATATCCGATAGCGCAAACCGCTACGATCCGGAAGAGTGTAAGGGCTAGTTTTCCGGCCTCTCCACCAAATTCCATACCGAAGGCCATGCCATTATTTTCGGTAAAATGGATAATGAACCAGTCGCCCAGGATATGGAATTCCTGTCCGAGGCTCATGTTCAATTTAATCCAGAACTTAAGGACCTGGTCAGCTATTAAGATTAAGAAGATAGCCAGAAAAGGCTTAAAATAAGCTTTCATTAATTCTGTCTCATTTTTGCTTCCATGCTCAATGTTGCATGAGGTACTGCGCGAAGGCGTTCTTTAGGAATCAGTTTGCCTGTTTCACGGCAAACCCCATAAGTCTTGTTCTCGATTCTTACCAACGCTGCTTCGAGGTTTTCGATAAACTTTTTTTGGCGTGCCGCAAGTTGATTGATCTGCTCTTTTTCAAGCGTTGCAGATCCGTCTTCGAGTGTTTTATACGTTCCGGCAGTATCATCAGTGCCGTTCAAATTAGGATTGCTCAACGACTGCGTTAAAGATGCAAGCTCTTCTTTCGCAACGCGCAGTTTTTCTAATATGATTTCTTTAAATTCCTTTAATTCGGAGTCTGAGTAGCGGGTTTTTAGGTTGTTTTCCATCTTTTATGCCTTTGTAATCAAAATCGTTAATTCCTGTTCGTCTATTTGCACTTTGTCGCCGTTTGCCAGATCAGGTACTATTTCAAAAGAGTCGGCGAGAATTTCGGCCTTAATATAGGATAAATTATTTATTATAGCTTCAGATACCGTGGCGGGGCATACTGCCTCGACCTGTATTTTATCTGTTACTTCCAGTCCCTGCTCTTTTCGCAGGTTCTGAATCCTGTTAATGACTTCTCTTGAGATTCCTTCTTGTTTCAGTTCAGTTGTTATCGTAACATCTAATGCTACTGTTAGTTTTCCGAGATTTGTAACTTGCCATCCGGGAACGTCTTCTGCGATGATTTCTGCATCTTCAGGGTAGATGTCCACAGTCAGGTTGTCTTTTGAGAAGGTAGCCACCCCGTTCTCTTCAAACAATGCAAGCTCTGAAGGAGTCCATGAGTTGATGTAAGCTGCCACATCCTTCATAGACTTGCCCGCCTTAGGGCCCAGCGACTTGAAGTTTGGTTTAACCTTCTTTTTGATGATGCCAGCGGTATCGCTGATATACTCGATCGTCTTGATGTTTGTCTCTGAAAGGATCAGCTCTTTTACCTGTTCAACCTGTTGCTGAAAATGGTTGTCGAGCACCGGCAAAAGAATTTTATTAAGAGGCTGACGTACATTTATTCCTATTTTCTTTCTCAGTGAAAGGATCATGGAAGAGATGTTCTGAGCCAGAGACATGCGCTCTTCAAGGCCGGTATCTACGAGTGTTCTATTGTAAGTAGGAAAGTCTGTCAGATGAATAGATTCCGATGGCTCTTTTCCGGTTATGGTGTTCAGGTCGAGGAACAGTCTTTCACTAAAGAACGGCGCAATAGGCGACATGAGTTTGGCAATGGTGTTCAGACAGGTGTAGAGTGTTTGATAGGCGGAGATCTTGTCTTCGGTATATTCACCTTTCCAGAAACGGCGGCGGCACAGTCTCACATACCAGTTGCTCAGGTGCTCGTCGACAAACTCCTGAATAACGCGTGCTGCACGGGTAGGTTCGAAGTCGTCATAGAAGCCGTCGACATCGTTTACGAGCGTATTTAACCTGGATATGATCCATCTGTCGATCTCTGGACGTGATGCTGATGAGATCTCTGGTTCTGCATATGTAAACTTGTCTATGTTGGCATACAGGGCGAAGAAAGCGTAAGTGTTATAAAGTGTTCCGAAAAATTTACGGCGCACTTCGTCGAGACCTTCTTCATTAAACTTGAGGTTATCCCATGGAGATGCGTTGCTAATCATATACCAGCGGGTGGCATCGGCACTGTATTTTTCGATCGTTTCGAATGGATCTACTGCGTTGCCCAGACGCTTGGACATCTTATTGCCGTTTTTGTCGAGTACCAGTCCGTTTGATACTACGTTCTTAAACGCCACGGAGTCGTTAAGCATGACGGAAATGGCGTGTAACGTGAAGAACCAGCCACGCGTCTGGTCTACTCCTTCGGCGATAAAATCGGCCGGGTAGGCTTTTTCAAACAGATCCTTGTTTTCGAAAGGATAGTGCCATTGTGCGAATGGCATGGCGCCTGAATCAAACCATACGTCGATCAGATCGGGCTCTCTGTACATTTTCTGGCCGGTAGGTGAAACGAGAATGATGTCGTCTACATACGGGCGATGGAGATCGAATGTGCCCTGAGCATACGTGCTTTCCAGCACAGAAAGCTTTGCTGTTTCTTCTGCTGTCAGCGTGCCTGACAATAAAGCCTCGGCGATTTTAGCCTTCAGCTCTTCAACTGAGCCGATGCAAAGTTCTTCCGTTCCGTCCTCAGTACGCCAGATAGGAAGAGGAGTTCCCCAGTATCTGGAGCGGGAGAGGTTCCAGTCGACGAGGTTTTCCAGCCAGTTGCCGAACCTCCCGGTTCCGGTAGCTTCCGGCTTCCAGTTGATTTCTTTGTTAAGCTCAACCATTCGTTCTTTAACGGCGGTGGTTTTGATAAACCAGCTGTCAAGCGGATAGTATAATACAGGCTTGTCAGTTCTCCAGCAATGCGGATAGCTGTGCTCGTATTTTTTAACATCGAACGCTTTATTTTCTTCTTTAAGCTGTATGGCTATTAGTACATCGGTAGGTCTGAAACCTGGTTGATTTCTGATTTCGTCGGCATAAAACTCTTCTTTTACATATTTTCCGGCGAAGTCTGTTACCTGATCAACGAATCTGCCCTGCTTGTCGACCAGTGGCAACTCGTTACCGCGTTCGTCGGTGATCATGACAGAGGGGATATTGTTTTCCCTTGCAACACGGAAGTCATCCGCACCAAATACAGCTGCTATGTGTACAATACCTGCTCCATCTTCGGTGGTTACGTAATCGGCCGGGACTACCCGGAAGGCTTCTTTCTCAAGCTTTTCGCTCGTTACATAAGGCATAAGCTGGTGATAGCGTAGGCCGATCAGGTCTTCCCCTCTGAACTCAGCGGCAATCTCCCAGGGAATAAGTTTGTCGCCGCCTTTATAGTCTTGAAAAGAAGCATTCCGACCCTCTGCTTTGAAATGTTTGGAGACAAGATCTTTCGCGAGGATTACACTTACAGGTGCGTAGGTGTACTGGTTGAATGTTCTTATTTTCACGTAAGTGATATTCTTCCCTACGGCAAGTGCAGAGTTAGACGGGAGTGTCCATGGAGTAGTTGTCCAGGCCAGCATCACGGTGTCTTCGGCTTCGTTCTGAAAAAGGATGGACATTAAGGGATGAACCTGGTCTTTCCTTAGACGAAACTGTGCAACGATAGACGTATCCTTCACATTACGGTACGTGCCGGGCATATTCAGCTCATGGGAACTAAGTCCGGTTCCTGCAGCAGGAGAAAAGGGCTGAACCGTATATCCTTTATATAGTAATTTTTTGTTATACAGCTCTTTCAGGATCCACCAAAGAGACTCAATGTAATTGTTTTCGTAAGTGACGTAAGGGGCGTCGAGGTCGACCCAGTAGCCCATCTTTTCGGTTAGGTCGTTCCAAGCATCGGTATAGCGCATGACCTCACTGCGGCAGGCAGCATTGTACTCTTCCACGGTGATTTTCTTCCCTATATCTTCTTTGGTGATCCCGAGGGTCTTTTCGACAGCAAGCTCAATGGGAAGACCGTGAGTGTCCCATCCGCCCTTGCGTTCCACGCGGAACCCCTTGAGTGTTTTATACCGGCAGAAGATATCTTTAATGCTGCGTCCCATTACGTGATGGATCCCTGGCATACCATTGGCAGAGGGAGGCCCTTCGTAGAACGTATATGGTTTGGAAGCCGGTCTGTTCGAAATACTCTTCTCGAAAATCTGATTGTTTTTCCAGTATTCGAGTATGTCTTTTCCTGTAGCAGATAAATTTAGTTGTTTATATTCTTTGTACATCAGCGCTTTAACCCAAATTTTGAGGTGCAAAGTTAAGAAAATACGGGGCAATAATTAAATTAAGCCGGAAAAAGCGGTATTAAGAGCCAGAGCGGTGCATGTTTTTACGACGGGTTGTCGCATATGGGTTGCCGGGTCGTGACGAGTTTGCTTGTGGCACGTGCTTTGCGTAGTTTTGGTTATGAATAAGTTTATGAAACGGGGTTTGATTCTGGTAGCGGTTGGAGTCGGCCTAAACCTTCTTGGGTACTCGATCAAACGGAACGCGTTTGAAGACTACGGATGGGCTATGATCCTCGGAACACTGTCGTTTGGGATTGGTTTTGTGTCCATTTTCTATTCATTTGTACGAAAGGTTGAATATAAGGGCATTATCGAAGAGCGTGCTGTAGAGGCAGAGAAAAAGGAACAAAGAGAAAATGACTTGAATGAAAGCGATAATTCAGCGAGTGTACCGGCACAGCCATAATAGTTCTTTCCTAAGGGCCTTAGGATACTCTGCTGCCTGATATGTTGCATAAGACAAGGGGCATCGTCTTCAAGACGACCGATTATTCGGAGAGCAGTGTTGTTGTTCAGATTTTTACAGAGAAATTTGGGTTGCAATCATATCTGGTGAACGGCGCGCGAAAACCCCGCGCGAAGATTCGTATGAACATGATTCAGCCTTTGCATTTGCTGGATATGGTGGTTTATCATAAGCCGGACGGAGGTATTCAGCGCATATCAGAAATTCGTAATCTACCGCTGTTTGAGTCGCTGCCTTATGATCTGACGAAGAGTAGTTTGGCGCTTTTCTTAAATGAGGTGCTCTATAAGGTTGTGAAGCAGCACCATGATGACCAGCCATTGTTTGAATTTATGTTTCATAGTATAGCGCTGCTGGATCGCATGGAGGCGGGGCTCAATAACTTTCACCTTTGGTTTCTGCTTCATCTTAGCAGGTATCTGGGATTTTATCCGGAAAGAACTAATGAGCGTATGTCGGCCTATTTTGACCTGAGAAACGGTGTCTTCACTAACGTGCCCCCTGGACACGTGCATTTCCTGCATGGCAGCCTGACAAAGAAATTTGCTGAAATACTGGATACCAACATTAATGCATTACATATTTTGCAAATAAGCAATATAGAAAGACGTGAGTTGTTGACCCGGATTCTTGATTATTACAGGCTCCACGTCGACAATTTCTCAGAAGTGCGCTCTCATAAAATTATCGAGGAGGTTCTTAGTCCTTAAATCCGGCTACCCGCTCAATGACGTTTTCAAGTTCATTAAGATCAAAGGGCTTTTCGAGGTAAGTATCTGCACCTGCCTTATTGGCGAGCGACTGGATATCGTTGTTTGCGGAGAAGTAGACAACAGGAATATCTTTCAGGTCGGTCTCTGCTTTGATCGCCTGCGTCGCTACCACACCTCCTGAATCCGGAATCCAGTTGTCCATTAGTATTACGTTAGGATTGAAAGCCCTCACAGTGTTTACAATGTCGTTGCAATGTGGGGAAGTTTTAACATCCCAGCCTAGCTCCTGAAGTATGTAAGTGCAAATTGACAGTATATCGGTATCGTCGTCAAATATTAGTATCCGTTTAGACATTCCAGTTCCCTTAGTTAAAGTCGCGTAACACGATTTCTTTAGACGATTATAACCAAACTAATGGGGTAATGTTTTGAAAAAAATTCCTTTTTGTAAAAACGGTGATACCTATTTTTTGAAACGTTCTGATTATCAGCGTCTGATGTTTTTTTCTCATTGCTTTAATGTTAAAAAATGTGAAAATATTTGTGCTGGGTAAGATTTAAATGTATCTTTGACACATAAAGTTTTAGAAAAATTCTTTTTAAAGATTTCTTTTAAGATTTAGGTTTATAATTGGTTAGTTTGAGCTCCTGCCCATCAGGAGCTTATTTTTTGTTCAAATTTTTAGATTAGTCTATCCTTAGCGACCAGTTCTTTTCAAAACCGACTACCTGGGTTCACGGCATGTTTTTTCAGAATAAGAAACCGAAGTGAGAACTTTATTTTAACATGTGTTCAACGCTATTTCTCGCATTTGTACAGCATAACGAGAGGGATTTTTTATATGCTGAGCTTGACAAAGGATCGCTGAAAAGGTATCAGTGACTTTAGGCGGTCTATGGGTATAGATAAGGGGCTACCCGCTTTGCTGTAAAAGCGAATAGCCCCTCAATTTATTTCGAAAACGTATTAGTCGATCCACTCGAAGCGCGTGTAGGGAACAAGTGCCTCGGGGATTCTAATGCCTTTTTCTGTTTGATTATTTTCTAGAAGAGACGCTACAATACGTGGCAGAGCCAGAGCACTTCCGTTTAGGGTATGAGCGAGTTGGGCCTTGCCCTCTTTTCCTTTAAACCGCAGCTTAAGCCTGTTACTCTGGAAAGTTTCAAAGTTAGATACGGATGAAACTTCCAGCCAGCGTTCTTGTGCCCCACTCCAAACTTCCATGTCATATGTTAAGGCAGAGGCGAAACTCATATCACCTCCGCAAAGACGGAGAACACGGTAAGGAAGGCCTAGTTTTTGAAGCAGCGACTGAACGTGAGCACTCATCAGTTCGATCGTGTGATAAGATTCATCAGGGTGTGTGATCTGAACAATCTCGACCTTATCGAATTGGTGAAGGCGGTTGAGCCCTCTTACATGGGCACCATAGGAGCCTGCCTCGCGGCGAAAGCACGGTGTGTACGCACAGTTTTTGATAGGGAGTTCGTCCTCTTTAACAATAACATCTCGATATAAATTCGTAACCGGAACCTCGGCGGTGGGTATCAGATACAGGTTATCAAGACCGACATGATACATCTGGCCTTCTTTGTCAGGTAGCTGCCCGGTGCCAAATCCTGATGCTTCGTTAACGACGATAGGGGGCTGAACTTCCCGGTATCCTGCCTCCTCAGCATGATCCAAAAAGAAGTTAATCAGGGCTCTTTGCAACTTAGCCCCTTTGCCTTTGTAGACAGGGAAGCCGGCTCCGGCAATTTTATTGCCGAGCTCAAAGTCGATTATGTCGTATTTTGTTGCGAGCTCCCAATGCGGAAGTGCATTTAATGGCAGCACAGGCTTCTCTCCGAATTCAAAAATGTTCTCGTTTTCCTCAGGAGTTGAGCCTTTTGCGACGCTGGTATGGGGCAGGTTAGGAAGCAGAACCAGATTTTTATGAAGCTCTTCTTCGGCATGGGTTAATTTATCTCCCATTAACTTAATCTGCTCTTTCAGTCCGGCTGTCTTCCCTTTAAGTTCTTCAGCCTGTTCTTTCTGACCACCGCGCATCAGCTCACCGATCTGCTTAGCCATTGCGTTTGCTTCCGCAGAGATGGAGTCTAACGAGGTTTGAGTCTGACGACGTTCTTCATCAAGTGAAATGATAGTGTCAACTAATTCAGGCTGTTTGAAATTTTTAACAGACAATCGTTCCAAAACCTTCTCTCTGTTCTCGCGGATATAACTAACTTGCAGCATCGTTGTAAATTTTTGTCAAAGATATGATCAGTTGACTGTTTGCAGGAAGTTTTTGCATTTTTTTTGAATATGACAGGGAAACTCTATCTCGTACCCACCCCCATTGGAAATCTGGAGGATATAACGCTTAGGGCGATCCGGGTTCTGAAGGAGGTGGATATCATTCTTGCGGAAGACACACGCACCAGTGCGCCGCTATTAAAACACTTTGGAATAGATAAAAAGGTTTACGCCCATCATCAGCATAATGAGCATAAGGCCAGTTCGGAGATTGTAAGATTTTTACAGGAAGGGCAAAATATTGCATTAATATCGGATGCCGGAACACCCGCGGTTTCCGACCCGGGTTTCTATCTGGTTCGGGAGGTGCTTAAGAATGACATCGAAATTGAGTGTCTTCCCGGAGCGACTGCTTTTGTGCCCGCGCTTGTTAATTCCGGGTTGCCGACTGACCGTTTCACGTTTGAAGGATTTTTACCTGTAAAAAAAGGACGTCAGACCCGATTAAAGGAACTTAGTGAAGAACCGCGGACCATGATCATTTATGAATCGCCGCATCGGCTCCTGAAGTCTTTAGACGAGTTCATCACGGTTTTTGGGGAAGGTCGTCCTGCCTCCGTTTCAAGGGAGCTGACGAAATTGTTCGAAGAAACCGTACGCGGTAGTTTGTCGGAAGTTAAATCTTACTATGAGTCACATACTTTAAAGGGTGAGTTTGTGGTTATAATAGCTGGGAAAGAAGGAAAGAAAAACATTAATAAAAAAGCGAATGAACTTTGAGAAGTTTTTAATAGATGAACAGGACCCTAAAGCTGTTGAAAAAATTCTTGTTAAGCTAAGTGATATGCTTACCCCGGGAGAAGAGATTTTATATCTTGCAGTGCAGAAAAAACCCGCCGTTACGCTGGTACCTGACACGGTAGCGGTGACCAGCAGGCGTTTGTTTTTTTGTATTCCAGGTAACCTTGGCTTGACCACCAATTTTGAAATCTATTCGTGGAAAGACATCAAAGAAGTTTCTTTCAAAGAGGAGTTCTTTGGTGCGCGCTTTACCGCTGTCCCTCTGAGCGGGGAGAACTTTACAGTGGATTACATTCCCAAGGTTCAGGCAAGGAAGCTCTATCAGTTTTCTAACCAACAGATAGACAAATTGAAGGCTGAATTGAAGCAAGAGCAGTATCTTAAGGAGCAAGAGCAAAGAAGAGAGCAGTTAGAAAAAGAAGCCAGGGCTCAAGCTGAAGCTGCTCAGCAGGTTATTTCCGAAGCTGTGACAATAGTTCCTGAACCTGTTGAACCATTTGAAGACGAGATCACGATGAAATTAAAAAAGTTAAAGGTGCTTTTCGAAAAACAACTGATCTCCCAGGAAGAATATGAAGCCAAAAAATCCGATATATTATCTCAGTTTTAAGTGAAAAGAAACTATTTTCTTGCCGTTATAAGTGCATTTCTATTATGGCTGGCCTGGCCACCTATGTCGTTCACGGCGCCAATATTGTTAGTCGCATTAGTGCCACTGCTGAGGGCAGTTGAAAACGTAATTCAATCTTCCCTTCCGCGAAAGGGAAGAAAGGTATTCTTGCTGTCGGGCTTGACATTCCTGATCTGGAATACTTCCTGTATTTACTGGGTATTCAATTCCTTAAACGCCGTGCTTGATGTTTGGGTTGCGTCTTTAATTTCGCTTATTCCGTTCGGCTTGGCAGCAATATTGATGACACTTGCATTCTGGCTGTATTTTCAGCTGCGCAGAACGTCGGGTAAGCTGATTAGCTATCTCGGTCTGATCAGCTTCTGGATTGCTTATGAATATCTGCACCAAAGTTGGGACCTTCAGTTTCCCTGGATGAATCTGGGGAATGGCTTTGCCGAAACACCGCGGTTAGTTCAGTGGTATGAGTTTACCGGAGTTTATGGCGGAACCCTGTGGATTCTTGTCGCTAATATTCTGGCTTTTGAGTTAAGTGAACAGGATGACTCTGCGACGCTTGGTTACCAGCTAAAGAAAAAACTAGCGGTTGCTTTGTCTATTTGGGTGGCTATTCCAATTGCTGGTTCGGTCATGATGTATACCGGTTATGTGGAGACTTCTAATCCTGCAAACGTAGTGGTGGTACAGCCGAATATTGACCCCTATGATAAGTGGAGCAAGTCGCCGGAGAAGCAGATTGATGACCTGATAAGACTCTCTGACTCAGTAGGACAGGCCAATACTGAATATTTTATCTGGCCGGAAACCGCTATCTCCAGAATGACTGAAGAGTATCGGATTCATAGTGATCTGAACTTCCTTAAGATTCAGGCTTTCCTGTCAAAGTATAAAAATGGTAATGTGCTCTCCGGTATTGAAAGTTTTAAATTATATGACAAGGCAGAAACGCCAAGTGCTGCTTATAATGAGTCATTTGGTAAATATCTCGACTATTATAATGCCGCAATTCATATAGAGAATTCCTCCAAGGTGCAGTTTTATCACAAGTCGAAGTTGGTGCCTGGGGTTGAGTCTCTTCCCTTTGCAACGGCATTAAGCTTTATGAAGCCAATATTCGCCGCATTTGGGGGTTCATCGGGAGGTTTCGGGAAGCAGGACAAGCCATCTGTTTTCTTTTCGCAGAGTGGAATGGGCGTTGCTCCGGTAATCTGTTATGAATCCATTTGGGGTAGCTATGTGGCTGAGTATATTCGGGACGGAGCGCAGTTTATTGCCATCATCACTAACGATGCATGGTGGGGAAATACTTCGGGAAAAGATCAGCATCTTGCTTATGCCCGCTTAAGAGCCATTGAGACCCGGCGGTGGGTGGCAAGATCAGCAAACACAGGCATTTCGGCTTTTATCAATCAAAGAGGGGATGTTATACAGGCTGCTCCCTGGTGGGTGCCGACGGCATTGAAGCAGGAGATTAACCTGAACAGTGACCTGACATTCTACGTTCGTTACGGAGACTGGATAGCCTGGGCAGGTTGTGTATTAGCGGTAGGACTGATTATTTTAATGCTGATTCGCCGCAGATCGGTGGGATCGTAATTTGCAAAGAGGTGTAAAACAGGCTCTAAGCTATTTTTTTTGAAACCTTGTGCGATCTTACCCGTAGAAGAAGATAAGTTAAGTGATTTGACTTATAGAGTAGTTTTAAGCTAGGTTTTTTTGAAAAAGGGTTGTCTCACTCATCATAAGAACAACCCTTTTTTATTCTGTGACACCGCCGAGATTTCCTTTGAAGTCTTCTTCGGTGATATTTTCGGCTTGATTCTCAAGAAGGAGTGCTTTCATTTTGTCTTCGCGTTCGATCATGTCTGCGAGGCTGGTTTCGCCGAGAATCTTCAGAGTGGCGTCGCGCACGTCTTTCATGACGTCCCGTATCCCGCAATATAATTCGCTTGTACATTCTTCACATCGTTCATAAAAGTTGAGGCTAACGCATGGGAGGAGTGCAATTGGACCGTCGATGATCCGAATGATAGCAGCAAGTTTAATCTCTTCGGCTTTCTTCATTAGATAATAACCTCCGCCGGCACCTTTCTTACTGGCAAGTATGCCGTTTCGCTTCATCTCCAGCAAAATAGCTTCCAGGAATTTTTTGGGAAGCTGCTCTTTAGCCGCAATAGCCGAAATGAGCATCGGAGAATTCCCTTTATTTCTTGCTAAAGCCATCAGGGCTTTTACTGCATATTTGGTTTTCTTCGTTAGCAAAGCAAATAGTATATAAAGTCAATAGCAAAGATACTATATAAATATTAGCAACGCAGAAAGCTGTATATATATTATGAAACCGCTAAAAGGATATAATAGCCGGCAAGTATCAGAAAGGCGATTGCAATAATGAAGGATAGCAAATAGATTAGTTTCCTGAATGCAGACGTCTTTTTCCTCTTAACAGACATGACACTGGTTATATCGTTAAGGCGTTTTACTTTATCATTGAAGTCGCCTTTCAGGCCGTCTCTGATGCGCTGCATATTGTTCAGCAGATCGTCCATTTCATCAGGTATGGTCTCGTTCAGTACTTCTTTGATACGCTTGGCAATGGTGGGAGATTTGCCGTTGGTGGATATAGCGATCTTCAGGTTGCCTTTTTGTACGATCGAGCCAAGGTAGAAGTCGCACAGATCGGGTTTATCTGCAACATTAGTTAATACCCTTTTCTCTTTGCAGATTGAGGCAATGCGGGAGCTGATGTCGCTGTCGTTTATAGCGACAATCGCGAGATCCATACCATTAAGATCACCTGGTTCGAACGCGCGTTCTGTATAAGGAATGTTGTGAAGCTGGAGGATATTCAGCACATCGGCGCTAATCTCCTGTGCCACTAGTTTAATATTAGCCTGCGGACTATTAGCCAGTAGGGCGCCAAGTTTTTCGAGAGCTACATAACCGCCGCCCACCAGAAGGAGGTTGAGGTTATGTAGCTTTACGAATATAGGAAACAACGGATTCGTTGCCTGCAGATCAGTCATCTTATGCTAATTGAAGATTTCTGTAGTCTTTCAATTGCAGGTTGAATAATTCAGATTGCTGAAAATAGTAGGTGGCGAATTCCTTAGTCGGCTCCTGTTGGTTCATCTGATATACCAGATCATGAAAGCTTGTAGGAAGAGCAACCTTCTTTGTTTCTACAAATGCAGAATCAAAGTCACGAATAATTCCAGCCTGAGTATTTGTTTTTAATCCTTCAGAAACCAAAAGAGCTTTTGCTGAATTTACAAACCCGGTGTAAGAGTGATAAATTGAATCAGCGTATTCTCCTGCTTCTAATGCTTCTCTCGACCAGTCAATACGCTCTTCAGCTTCGAAAAGCAAGGTCGCAACAAGGTCAATCATGACGCTGGCACATTCACCGATCCCGATAGCTGGTTTGTATGCTTCAGTATGTTCCCAATCGATAAAGTCGTCGGGAGTGATATCTTCTGATTTAGCGATAGGATTCAATAGGTCATAAAAATAGATCTTTCCCTGACGGGTATAGTAGGCGTTGTACAATTCTCCGTCGAGGCGATTATCGAAATAGTCATCAAGAAGCGTGCGCAGAATTTGCGGTCCGCGTTTACTCGGTACCTTCACGATCTTCTCCGATGCAACACCAGTTCCATCACCGGTTGGTCCGCCTCCAAGCAGTACCTGAAGCGCAGGGGCTACCATTTTTCCGATTTTCATACTGGAGCCATGGAATCCTATGGCGGCCATTGCATGCTGTCCGCAAGCATTGATGCATCCACTGATTTTTATGGTAATGTCTCTATTGTATATAAGCTCGGGATACTCAGCAGCAATGACTCTCTCCAGTTCACGTGTGATGCCTGTGCTATTTGAAATTCCGAGGTTACAAGTGTCGGTGCCCGGGCAAGATGTGATGTCGATAACGCTTTCAAACCCAGGTTCTGCTAAACCCAGTTCATTCAGCTTTTGAAATACGTAGGGAAGATTTTCAGTTTTCACAAAGCGTAACATGATGCCCTGTGAATTGGTAAGGCGGATATCGTCACCTGCAGCTTCGAGTACGAGTTGAGCAAACTTTCTGGCAACAGGTGTTTTGATGTCTCCGTTCTGAACACGGATACCAATGCTAACAAAGCCTTTTTGTTTCTGCTCAAAGATGTTGGTTTTAAGCCATCTCTCATACTTAGCCGGATCGCTGATTTCAGGAACTGGCAATATATTGCCCTCGGGTTCCGCAAACGCAATGTGGCGATCGATTTTGTAAGTTTTATTTTTTAGAGCGAGACGTTCATTCTCTGCAAGCTCAAGAAATGTATCTTTTCCAATGTCCTGAATAAGATACTTCAAGCGTGCCTTGTTTCTTTTTGCACGCTCTCCATAGCGATCAAAGATTCGGATAACCGATTCGGCAAAAGGAATTATCAAATCTTCATGCATGAAGTCTGTAACATCTTCGGCGATATGAGGCTGTGAACCAAGTCCGCCGCCAAGTACGACTTTGAAGCCTCTGACTTCTTCGCCGTTTTCGAATCTTACTTTCGGGACGAAACCAATATCATGCATAAAAGCAAACGCGGAGTCTTTCTCCGAAGAAGAAAAGGCCATCTTGAATTTCCTTCCCATATCCTGACAGATCGGATTGCGCAGGAAATACTCAAACGTAGCATGAGCGTAAGGAGTTACATCGAACGGCTCATCAGGATCCACGCCCGCCATTGCCGATCCGGTTACATTTCTCACCGTATTTCCACAGGCTTCGCGTAAGGTTACTGAATCTTTTTCAAGCTCAGCCCATAACTCAGGTGTGCGTTCCAAGCTCACGTAATGCAGCTGGATGTCCTGTCGGGTAGTAATATGTAAGTTGCCGGTAGCATAATTGTCTGATACATCGGAGATTCGATATAGCTGCTGAACGGTCATTCTTCCGTAAGGAAGCTTGATCCTGATCATCTGTACACCAGGCTGCCTCTGGCCGTAAACGCCTCTTGCCAACCTCAGACTACGGAACTTCTCTTCATGAATTTGTCCCTCTCTGAACAGTCGGATCTTTTTCTCAAGTTCAATTATGTCTTTCTGTACCAGCGGATTCTCTAGCTCTGTTCTGAAACCTTGCATTCTCTATAGAGTTGATATGATTATCAAAAATAGCAATAATGACGCACTATCAGAAATATTTCTAAAACCTGATCCGTATATGACTGAAGGGCGTTCTCAGTGTCGGTGTTTGCCTCCTCAATTTCTTTATCTTTGAGCATCAACAAAACAAACAGAAAATGGCTGAGATAAATATTCCACGACTGGACCTGAACCACTATGTGAGCGGATCTGCTGAGCAGAAGAAGCAGTTTGCAGAAAACATAGGCAAGGCTTTTACGGAAACTGGATTTGTCACGATCGCGAATCACGGAATGACGCAGGAACTGATGAATGAGCTCTACGTGGAAATTAAAAAGTTTTTTGAGCTTCCGGAGGAAGTGAAGAGCAAGTATGAAGAGCCGGAGCTGGCAGGACAGAGGGGGTATACTAGTAAAGGAAAGGAAAAAGCAAAGGGTGCGCCAGTGGCGGATCTGAAGGAGTTCTGGCAGAGGGGGCAAACTGTAACTGACGGTGATCCGGTAAAAGCGCAGTATCCTGACAATATTCTGGTAGAAGAATTGCCACGTTTTAATGAAGTTACGCGTGAGGTTTACGAACGGCTGGAAGTGGCAGGAAGGCACTTGCTGAAAGCCATTTCAGTATATATGGGTCTGGATGAAAATTATTTTGAGCCTAAAGTGCATAATGGCAACTCCATATTGCGCGGAATCCATTATTTCCCGATTCTTGATCCCGATGCTTTGGCTCCTAACGCTGTGCGGGCAGGTGCTCATGAAGATATCAATCTGATTACCTTACTGATCGGTGCCAGTGCGGATGGTCTTGAGGTGTTGACTCGCACAGGAACTTGGTATCCAGTGAAAGCGCAAGTAGAAGATATTGTCGTTAATGTAGGGGATATGCTCCAGCGTTTGACAAATAATAAACTTAAGTCTACTACTCACCGTGTCGTAAATCCACCAAGGGAGTTAATGAAATCGTCAAGATACTCTGTTCCTTTCTTCCTGCATCCGAAGCTGGATATGGACCTGACTTGTTTGGATATTTGTATTAGCAACGATTGTCCGAAGGCATATAGTGATATGACTGCAGGCGAATATCTCGATGAGCGTTTGAGAGAAATCGGTCTGAAAATGTGATAAAAATAGTAAGGGTCTGAGGGTTTTTCACCTTCAGATCCTGCTAATAATTGTTCATCTCTTTACCCAGGGCCTGTTCAAACTCGTCCGGGCATTGTGTTCCGATAATATATTCCAATCCGTCGCGGTCAGTTAGCTTTAAAGCTTCTTTTCCTCCGGCATAGAATTTTATCTTTCCATTGGTATGCAAATTATATACCGGGTTGTTTATGAGATAGGGGCTGTACTTCGTGCGTTCAACTTTTACAATGCTATTCAAATCAATCTTTACCAGCCTGGTTGTCCAAAGTCCGTCAATGATTATACTCTTATTCCTCACTGTGGTGCGGAAATGAACCATAAACAGCATGACGACAGAACCAACTAAGATACCGATGCCGACGAGGACGAGCACTTCGGCCGTTCTTTCCTTGTTAGAGCTCAGAAAGTAGGCGCCAAAACAGAAAAGAGCCATTGTGAGCCGAACGCTGATACGGTTATAGTCCCTGCCCAGATACTGTTTTTCTGTAAAGGTTACTTGATCTGTCATGTTATTCGGATGTTTCAATAATGAAAATATTTTGCGTATCACTGGTTACCCTGTACCGGTTGTCGGATCTGTAACCGACCACCCATAAGATATCACCATTCCCGTTTTCCAGTATTCCGATCTCGGCTTTTCCAAAGCGGTTTAGCTTCTGACCGATAAAGAAATCGCTGATGTTTTTCTTCCCTGTCATTCCCAGGGGGTGAAAATAATCACCTTTATTCCATAGACGCAAATTAAGGGGGAATTGTAACAAGTCAGCGTTCAAATATGCAATTTTACCGTCTCCTGAGAAACGCAGTTCTTCAGGAGTGACACGGCTGATAGTATACTTCATGCCGTTCCATTCAAAATTTTTCGTGTCCTTCAAGATGGCGATTTCAGGGCTTTCAGCACTTGAACGTTTCTTTAAGATCAATGTGCTTCTGTCCAGCAGCAAAACATGGCTCTTAGATTCAAAAATTTTACCTGATTGCGTGCGCCATACGCTCACCAGATCCTGGATCGTAGTTTCATTGAATTGATATGGCTTCAACAATTCGTAAAGTAATAAATCCCGCGGATTTAGATCTGCCAGCAGATCAACGTCGATTTCAATCGTATCTACGCTTGTATGATGAAAGAATTTGTTCCTCAACTTCTCAACTTCCTGATTTAAAAATATCTCAACCTGCAGGAAGCGCCGGCTGTTTTCTTCGAATGTGAGGTCAAGGTCTTCATTGAGCTGCTTCATCTTAGGAATCACCTCATGCCGAATCTTGTTTCTGGCGTACTTGATAGAAGCATTTGAGCTGTCCTCTCGGTAGGAAATGCTGCTGTTTGAAACAATAGCATCAATCTCCTCTGCGGTCAGAAAGAGGAGAGGCCTCAGGATTCTATCCCTTCTTGGCAGTATTCCATGAAGGCCTGCGATGCCCGTTCCTCTGATGAGGTTGAGCAGTATGGTTTCGGTAGCATCACTTTTGTGCTGAGCAACAGCTATATAGTGGTAGCCATGTTCTTGTCTGACTTGCTCAAACCAGGCGTATCGTAATTCTCTTGCCGCCATCTGTATCGAAATCTGATTCGATGATGCATACGCAGGAGTATCAAACCTGATTGAATGGAAGGGTACGTTAAGCTGTGAGGCCAGCTCCCTGGTAAAAACCTCATCTCCGTTAGATTCCTCATCCCGAAGGCAAAAATTACAGTGCGCTATACCAAACTGGTATCCTGAAGCGTAAAGGAGGTGTGCCAACAGTACAGAGTCTTTTCCTCCGCTGACACCAAGCAGCAGCCGGTCGGCATGACCGAACAAATTGTGCTGCGAGATGTATGAAAGAAACCTATCTGTTGGAAGCATGGTCAAAACTATTTAAATAAACTGTAAATAATGCTGACGACATACATACAAATTACATGCTCAAAAAAACTAATTTTGTATTGTGAGAAAACTGCTTTTTCTTTTTATCGCTCTTTTATGTGTTTGTCATGTTTCAGCACAGAAGAGAAGCCAGGTCCAGTTAACCAGTTCTACCGAAATTAAAGGAGTTGAGAGAAACGGGGTCCAATTTTTCAGAGTTATCAATCCGGTGTTTGTCCAGGAGGGTTCTACCCTTCGAGCCGACAGTTCCGACTACAACCAGGCAGGTAATGCTTTCGACGCGTTTGGGCATGTGGTTATTACACAGCCGGATGGGACTGTAATTTATTCAGATCTGTTGAACTATGACGGGAACACGAGGACGGCCATCCTGACCAACAACGTCCGCATGGTTGATAAAACGTCGGTTCTGACCACTAATCATTTGACGTACAAGATGGCAAATAGAATTGGTACCTATATCGGCGGAGGTAAGATAGAGAATGGAAAAGATATTCTCACAAGTAAGAACGGCTACTACTTTGCTTCTACCAATGATGCTTATTTTCGCTTTGATGTAGTTGTTAATACCCCCGATGCCCTTATAAACACCGATACGCTTAAGTACAACACTAACTCGAAGGTTGCTTACTTTTATGGGCCTACCACCATTAATGGTAAAAACGCAAATAAAGCATCGCGGCTATACACAGAAAACGGCCGATATAATACCATGACTGATCAGGCATGGTTCGGTAAAAAGAACTTGTATACGGAGGGTTCTAAATCGCTTAAGGGCGATAGTCTGTTTTACGATGGAAAGGCAGGGATGGGCAAAGCTGTTAACAACATCACGTTTCTTGACACCGTTCAAAAGGTTATCTTGAAAGGTAATCAGGGCATTTACAGGCGAGCCGACGAAAGTGCACTGGTTACACGAAACGCTTATGTCGTTATGGAGGTTGAAAAAGATTCCGCTTCTGTAGATTCCATCTATATGACCGCTGATACCCTGATGACGAAGATGATTTATAAAAAGGACCTGATTCCCGCAAATCCAGAAGAGCTTAAGTCTGATGAGGAGATCGAAGAAGATCCGGAAGGTGCGATTGTTGAAGACGGCGGAATCGCCATCCCTAAAAGATTGGCGCCTCCTCCGGCACCGCCAAAACAGGAACCTGAAGTAAAAGTCTCCAAAAGGGACAGGAAAAGAAAAAAAGAGCAGGACCAAGCATCGAAAGCAGAAAGGCCACTTGAAGATACACAACCGGCAGGTGTGTCCATGGCTGTTACTGACAGCACCAACGTGTTGGACACTACAGAAACACGACTGGCAACTGACAGTATTACTCCAGCTACAGATAGCTTGTCAAAAAAAGTTGCTGGAAGTCGCGGCAGCCTGACCCAGGGTGCCAGTGCAGATACCACAGGCAAAAAAGCGACCTTCAATCCGCAGGATACTGTAAAGACAAGGATTATTAACGCTTACCACAAAGTGAAGATCTTCAAATCAGATCTCCAATCCCGGTCAGATTCTACTTTTTATAGCTATGCAGATTCAATTATCAGGTGTTATAACAACCCGATCATTTGGACACAAGGAACCCAGCTGACTGCTGATACGATTTTTCTGCAAATGAAAAATCAGAAGTTAGACAATATGCTTTTGCAGAACAACGGCCTTATTGTGAGTGCTGAAGGAGATTCGAGCCGCTTTAACCAGGTGAAGGGGAAAGTGCTGACGGGATTGTTCAAGGATAGTAAATTGGAAAGTATGTTCGTGGATGGCAATGCCGAAAGTATCTATTATACGCTCGAAGATAGCGTATATACAGGTTTTAACCGGTCGCTGAGCAGCAGAATGAAGCTTGAATTTGCTGACAGTAAGCTGAAACGCGTGGTGCTGGTACGAAAGCCCGAAGGAAAATACTATCCTATTGAGAAGGCGCCGAAGGATATGGAAATTCTCGAAGGCTTTATTTGGAAGCCCAAAGACCGGCCAAAATCGAAAGAAGAGATTATTCCTGCGCTGCAGCCCCAAAAGTCACCAGCCGCTTCCGGGAAGACGCCTTCAAAACCTCAGCAGCCGAGCAAAGCAGTAACCAGGAGGTAAGTCCTGACCGTAGGTGTCAGGACTTACCGCTGGTTACTGCTGATTCAGAAACCCGACAAGTTTTTCAACCGCCCTTGCTCTGTGGCTGATTCGGTTCTTCTCTTCAGCAGGCATCTCCGCGAAAGAAACGTCATAACCCTGAGGTTTAAAAATTGGGTCATAGCCAAAACCTGCAGAGCCTGAGCGGGTATTTGTGATTTCGCCTTCAACAGAGCCTTCGAATAGATGTTCCTTGCCATCAAGGACAATGGAAATCACACACTTAAAACTGGCGGAGCGGTCGCTCACGTCCTTCATTTTGCTCATTACAAGCTGCAGGTTTTCTTCCGGATCACGTGAGCCGGAATAGCGCGCAGAATAGACTCCCGGCTCACCGTTCAAAGCCTTTACCTCCAGACCTGAATCATCCGAGAAGCAATCGATCTGGAAACGATCCCATATATACCGGCTCTTCTGCGAAGCGTTATCTTGAAAAGTATCACCGGTTTCGGGGATGTCATCCGTGCAGCCAATCTCTTCAAGGGTCTTGAGCTGGAATTTATTACCAATCAGTGCCTGAACTTCTTCCAGCTTATGCTTGTTATTGGTTGCAAATACTAATGTTCTCATTAAAGTTTTTTCATTTGATTCCAAAATTCTCTTTTCTTATCAACACTACTCAGCATTTCTGCGAAGCTGTAGGTGAACAGCACCTGAATCCCCTCAAAATCTGTAATTACGTTTTTTGGTAAAGGCCTTATTTTGACCTCTTGAGGATCAATTCCAAAAAGTACAATGCTGCTGCAGGCAAAGTAAGTTTTAAACTCTTTCCATGTGGATGTGCTGTACTTGCGTTGGTTAACTATGGCAACATCTTTGATGCTCATTCTCTTTGCACCGAGAATGTTGGCCAGTGCCTCAAGCTCGTTGGAGCGAAGATTCGGATGACTTTCTTCCTGAATCAATAGAAGCATGAACTTGTTATTCTCTCCAAGATAATTAAATGTAGGGCTACTTTCCTGATTCGTTGTGGAGGTTGCAGCTAGTTCCCTCTCGTTGACCAGATAGATATCCTCTGTCATCAGGTATTGAAGCGCTGCAGGATCGGATGCTTTCATTTCACTCATTACTCAAAAGTAGTAATCCTTTGTTAAAAATAGTTAAATCAGCCGCAGCGCCTGCATGGAAGCAGAAATTAAGCTTACCTTTATGAAGGTGTAAATCAAATATTTTCTTCAGCAAATCAAAGATTATATCATTAGTTTTGCAGGATTACCATTTGGAATATACTGCATATTTGTTATTGCGGGCCCGAAAGGTCCGGGATGCTATAACGTACATAAACATAATGAAACAAACCGTAGGGATACTTTTTTTTCTGTTAACATCTATCAACCTCACTTTCGCTCAAAACTTTACAGTTAATAAAATAGCAGCTGTCGTTGGTGATAATGTCATCTTACAATCGGATATAGAGCGTGAATATGCCAATTATATCCTGCAAGGTAATCCACAAAATGAGGAAGTGAAATGTGGAGTGTTACAGCAGATGCTGACACAGAAGCTCCTTTCTCAGCAAGCTGTTATTGACTCGGTCACCGTGACAGATGACGAGGTGACCAATGAAGTAGACAGGCGTATGCGTGCTTTTATTCAGAGAGCCGGAGGACAGGAGCGTCTGGAGCAGTTTTTGAATCGCTCTGTGCTGCAATATAAAGACGAGATCCGTCCTGACGTTAAAGAACAGTTGGTTGCTAACCGCATGCATTCCAAAATAACCGAGAATGTAGGCATTACACCGTTAGAGGTTAAGCGGTTCTTCGAATCCATCCCGAAAGATAGTCTTCCTGAATACCCCACAGAAGTTGAGGTAGGAGAGATTGTCGTTTACCCTAAGCTCACTAAGGCAGAAAAAGAAAAGTTTAGAGACAAGGCAGAAGCATTACGTCTTCGTATCAAGGCAGGAGAAGACTTTGCCACCTTGGCACGACTCTACTCGCAAGATCCGGGATCAGCACCTGAAGGAGGGGATTTGGGGTTCTTTGACAGGACCGCGATGGTAAAAGAATTTACGGCGTTGGCTTTCAAACTTAAGGTGAATGAGCTTTCTCCCGTATTTGAAACAGACTTTGGATTTCACTTCCTGCAGGTGATGGAACGCCGCGGTGAGCAAGTTCGTGCCCGTCACATCCTGATCAAAATGGAAGCTCCGCCAGAAAGCCTGGTACGCACCAAAGTGGCGATCGACAGCATCTACGAAAATGTGGTGAACAAGAAGCTTCCGTTTTCGACAGCGGCCTCCATGTATTCCGATAATAATGATACTAAATACAACGGTGGAATGATGCTGAATGCAGAGAATGTTTCATCGAGAACTACTTTTATTCCGACTGACAAACTTGATCCGTCGGTTTTCTTCGCTATCGACACGATGAAAGTCGGAACTTACTCCAAACCTTACGAGTTCACTGCAAGAGATGGCAAGAAAGGATACCGTTTTGTATATCTTAAATCCAAAACTGATCCTCACAGAGCCAACCTTGATCAGGATTTTCCTAAGATCAAGGAAATCGCGTTTGAAGACAAGATCCAACGCGAAGTAAGCAGCTGGTTTGAGAAACGAAGGACGTCTACTTATATTAAGATAGACCCTGAGTTCCAAACATGTGAAAGTCTTAAGATGTGGCTACCCAATGAAACAGCGCAGGTGAACTAATGAACTATATGTCGGATGTAGAAGGTTTAGACGCTTTAAGTTTATCTTACAAAAAGGTGAACAAAGAGATCTCTACGGTTATTATCGGACAGGATGAGGTCGTGAAAGCGGTACTCATCTCTATACTTAGCAACGGTCACTGCCTGCTTATCGGTGTGCCTGGCTTAGCAAAGACCTTACTCGTCAATACTATAGCGCAAGTCCTCGACCTGAGTTATAACAGAGTGCAATTTACACCTGATCTGATGCCATCTGATATCGTCGGGTCAGAGATTCTGGGGGAAGACCGGTCATTCAAATTCTTGAAAGGGCCCGTCTTTTCCAATATCATCCTGGCTGACGAGATCAACCGGACTCCCCCTAAGACTCAAGCGGCACTGCTTGAGGCTATGCAGGAAAAGATCATCACAGTAGGAGGCAAAAGCTATCCTCTGCCAAATCCTTTTTTTGTCCTGGCGACCCAGAATCCCATAGAGCAGGAGGGGACATATCCGCTTCCTGAGGCCCAGCTTGACCGTTTTATGTTTAACGTGACGCTGTCGTATCCATCTTTTAGGGATGAAATAGAGGTCGTAAAAAGCACAACAACCAATTGCAGGCCGGAACTGCACAAAGTTCTTACCGCTGAACAGATATTGTATTTCCAACGGCTCATCCGAAGCGTGCCTATCACCGATCACGTTCTTGAATATGCAGTTTCCCTTTCTGCAAAGACCAGGCCAGGCACTGAACTTGCAACGTCTCATGTAAATAAATATCTCCATTGGGGAGCAGGGCCCCGCGCCTCTCAATATCTGGTTATGGGAGCCAAGTGCCATGCAGCCATCATGGGCAAATATTCTCCTGATATTGAAGACGTACAGGCAGTTGCGATGCAAATTCTAAGACATAGAATAGTTCGTAATTACAAGGCCGAAGCCGAGGGCTTGAGTGCCGATGATATCATCAGAGGCCTGTATTAACGCGGCGTTCCCGCGATATGCATGCGACATGTCATTCCATTAAGTAACAGCCATCATTTTTACATGCCGGAGTTAAAGGTAAATTTGAATGAACATATATCTAATCATTCGATATTGTATGGAACCCTTCAGAAGAATCTATTTTCCGGCTATCAACCTTATTGGGCCGGGAGCAGTCAAAGAGATTGCAGTAGAAATAAAGAAACTAGAACTTAAGAAGCTACTGGTAGTAACAGATAAGATGTTACAGGCTATCGGCGTCGTCAAGAAGGTAACAGATGTACTGGACGCTGCTTACATAACTTATGTTGTGTTTGATGATGTCAAGCCAAATCCGACTACACAAAACGTTTATAAGGGACTTGACTTGTATAAGTCATCTGGCTGCGACGGTATACTATCTATTGGTGGAGGATCTCCTCAGGATGCGGCCAAGGCTATCGGTATCCTGCAGACAAACGGCGGAAAAGTTCCCGATTACGAAGGAATTGGTAAATCGCAAAAGAAGTCGGTACCTATCCTGGCAGTAAATACTACAGCTGGCACTGCATCAGAAGTTACCATTAACTATGTGATAACCGATGAGGAGAGGAAGATCAAGATGGTCATTGTAGACCCCAATTCCCTGGCGAGCGTTGCCGTCAATGATCCTGAGC
Source organism: Arcticibacter sp. (assembly GCF_045629565.1). GTDB lineage: Bacteria > Bacteroidota > Bacteroidia > Sphingobacteriales > Sphingobacteriaceae > Arcticibacter. The sequence continues at coordinate 13,473 of NZ_JAZQRL010000028.1, read as the reverse complement.
TTATGGTAGATAAGCCGGCAGGTCTGACCGCTGCTACAGGTATGGATGCTCTCACTCATGCTATCGAATCCTATATAACAAAGGGCGCATTCAGACTGTCAGACACGCTGTCTCTTGAAGCTATACGCTTGATTGGAGAAAGCCTCGAAGACGCTGTTAAAGATGGAAAAAACCTTGAAGCGCGCTCTAAGATGGCATGGGCATCTTATATCGCAGGATTGTCGTTTTCCAATGCCGGTCTTGGAATTGTCCATTCCATGGCCCACCAACTTGGCTCAGAATATGACCTTCCTCACGGCGTAGCAAATGCACTTCTACTTCCTTACGTGGAAGAATTTAATTCCGTCGTCTGCGAAGAGAAATTTAAAAATATTGCCCAGGCGCTGGGAAGAAACGTTGAAGGCCTTACGGTTAGTGAAGCTAAAAATGAAGCCATCAAGGCGTTGAAAGAGATGGCAGTTAAGCTTAACATCCCATTACTAAAGGATACTGCTTTTAATCCTGATGATGTGGAAAGACTTTCCGTCCAGGCATTTGCCGATGTGTGTACAGGCGGCAATCCAAGGGACGTCACTGTAGCCGATATTCAGGCTATCTATTTGAAGGCTTTCCGGGGTTAATTGAAGTTTGCCCGCCTTTGATCCCCGGAATTTGGTGTTGTGTGGTCCTGCAGTACATTGCAGGACCTTTTTTTATAATTTACTAAACAAGTTTTACGGAAGTTCCTCTGTAAATACCTCTGCGATGACATTCCATTTATGAGAAGGCTGAACCTCCCAAACACGAATGTAATTGTACTTCTTTGCAAGTATCGTCGCGTTACCATATGTATACGCAATCTCGCCGCTTAAAGATCGGTCTGCCTTAACCGGATAGGTAAGGGCTTTATAACCCTTTGTCTTCCAGAATGCCATGATCGTTTTCTTATCTGTCATGGGCTCATAGCCAGGGAATAACAGCCAAGTGTCATCCGTTAAAAACTCAGTCTGTGCTATGCGGTTATCTGCTTTCATTATTGTAGACATCAACTTGTCAGAGCTAAGTACAATATCTTCTCTTTGTTGAAGGCGTTTATCCGACTTCTGATGTATATAATCTTTATCAGTCGGTGTCGAGAAAGAATTCTTGAGTTTCTTTGTCGGCTTTTTATGTGCTACCCCTGCATCCATAGCCAGCCGCCAGATTCCCCGCTTATTCTTCTTCCACACAGACAGGTAGGTGCCATAGAATGATTGAGACGCTGATGGACTTTGCTTGAAAACATAGGGTCCCGCTGTGAAGCCCCAATCGTCACTTTTGGATATTTTTGCCAATACGGGCTGAAGTTTCAGATAGCCGATACTGTCTGGTTGTTCCTTGTAGAATTTTTTCGCCGGAACAGGCCCCGGTCTGAATGCAATTGTATAGTCGTCAGACACTGTCAAAAAGGCTTTCTTGAGGCCTTTTTCTTCAACCTTTAAATTAAAATAGTTCTCCGCCGCTATTAACTGGTCTACTCCCTCAGGAGTTTGCGAAAACGCAGGCGATAGCAAGGTGATGAAGCAAATTATGAATAATGTGAATTTCATTAAATTTTGATGTTTTGATTTATTGGGATACCACCATAGTGCCCCTGCATAAAAGGGCTTCTGTTGTTATAACTTACTCCAGGATGTGCCTTCCTTGTTGTCCTTTAATTGGATACCCAGTTCAAGCAGGCCATTTCTTATTCTGTCTGACGTTGCATAGTCTTTCGAAGCTCTTGCCTGAAGGCGTAAATTGATCACGAAGTCGATAAGCGGTCCAATTTCGTCTGTCTGCGCAGTTTCCGCCTTCAGACCAAGTACACCATATATGAAATCATTTACCAGCGAATTCAAGGCATCCAGGTCAGATTGGGTGATGCCCCCCTTTCCGTCATGTACGCTGTTAATGATTCTTGCTGCTTCAAATAGCTCTGCGATTGCGACAGGACTGTTGAAATCATCATTCATAGCGTCGTAGCAGCGCTGAGCGATCTGCTGGATGTCGAAGTCAGACTTATCTGAAACCTTTAGCTTCGGCAGCAGGGCACAGGCATTCATCAACCGCTTAAAACCTTTATCCGATGCTTCCAATGCCTCATTGGAAAAGTCGAGCGTACTGCGGTAATGAGCCTGGAGCATAAAAAACCTTACGGTCATCGGAGAAAACCCTCTTGTTAATAAAGGGTGGTTTCCGGTAAACAGTTCATGAGGCAAAAAGCCGTTTCCTGCCGACTTAGACATACGCGTGCCGTTAACCGTCAGCATATTGGTATGCAGCCAGTACTTAGCGGGCTCTTTATGGTTGCATGCCTTAGACTGTGCAATCTCATTAGTATGGTGCGTTGCAGCCAGATCCATTCCTCCGCCGTGAATATCGAAGGAATCACCAAGGTATTTACTGCTCATGGCAGAACATTCGATGTGCCATCCGGGAAATCCCCATCCCCAGGGTGACGGCCAGCGCATAATATGTTCAGGTTTCGCTTTGATCCATAACGCGAAATCGAGTCTTCCCTTCTTCTCGTCCTGACCTCCAAGATCACGGCTGTTCGCAATGAGTTCGTCGATGTTCCGGTTGGTCAGTATCGTATAATTGTGCTCTTTACTATATTTTTCCACGTCGAAATATACAGTGCCATTTACCTCGTATGCGAAGTCGTTGGCAAGGATCTCCTTTACCATTTCAATCTGTTCAGCGATATGACCTGTTGCCGTGGGCTCAATATTCGGCGGTAGGGTATTGAATACCCTCATTACGTCATGAAATCCGATGGTATAACGTTGGACGATTTCCATAGGCTCAATCTGCTCGAGGCGGGCCTTCTTCGAAAACTTGTCGTCCCCTTCGTCACGGTCCCCTTCAAGATGCCCTGCATCCGTTATATTTCTGACATAACGAACCTTATATTTCAGGTGTGTCAGGTACCTGTATATTAAATCGAAAGATACAAACGTCCGGCAATTCCCTAGATGAACGTCGCTGTACACAGTAGGTCCACAAACATACATTCCCACGAACGGGGGATTTAAAGGCTCAAAAGGCTCTTTTTTTCTTGATAACGTATTATAAACAACCAGGTTGTTAGTCATTGTGCAAACTTAATAAATTGTATATTTATGGAGTCCGGAATTCCAAATCGCTTCTGACAGGATAATGATCCGAAAGTTTTTTATTGACGGTAAGGTAGCTTTTTACTTCGAAGTCTTTAGAAGCTAAAATGTAGTCGATCTGGAAGTTTGGAAATTCACCATTATACGTAATCCCAAAGCCACTTCCTTTCTCGCGGAATGCGTTCCTCATGCCCGAAGATAGTTTATTTACCGCAAAGGACGCAGGCGTGTCATTAAAGTCCCCAGCTATGATCACCGGACCCGAATAAGATTTAATATGGTCCGAAAGGTAGTTAACCTGCTCACTTCTTTTGATAAAGGCACGTTTAAGCCGGCTACCAATGCGTCTAGAAGATTCTACATCGGTATTGATTTCTTCTTTAATAGTTTTAATATATTTATAGTCTTCCGGCTTGAAATTTATCGATTGTAAATGCACGTTATAAATCCTGAATTTCTTTTTGTCGAATTCAAAGTCGGCATATATCGCTTCATTACTTCCGGATGAATTCGGGAAAACCACTGATCCGGTGTCTGTAAATGGAATTTTCGAGAATATAACCATGCCTTTCAGTTCCCAGGGATTTCCAAAGTCCTCACGCACATGGTAGTGCTCTGCAGACATAATCTCCGCAATCATTTTTTTAACATTGGATTCGCCGCGCCGTTTGGAATAGTATTCCTGCATACAAAGAATGTCAGGCTGCTCATTCCTGATTATTGCCAGCATCTGATCCCTGACGGGCTTATCCGCCTTGCTGCCAAATGCTTTAAACTCATGAACGTTCCAGGTCATTACCCTAATCATATCGTGTGAAGACTTCGGTACGTCTATAGCTTGCGACTCACGGAAGCCAATCGTCAGCGCCAGAAATTTCCAACCTACCAGTATAGTCGCCAAAGAAATGAGTGCGAAGACAGGTCGGCTAAGAATCCAGAAGACGATGAACAGCACATGTATAAAAAGAAGAAATGGGTACGCGAGGCCAAAGAATGCCATCGGCCAGACATGCGTTGGATTCACAACCGAAGAGAGATAGCTCAGGAGCATAAGGACCACAAATGCCATGTTGATGAACAGCATTGACCTTCTACCAAATCCCAGGCCTTTCCTCCTTTTTTTACGCCTCATTCCTTATTACTCGCTTTGAATAATTCTTCCTTCTCTTTGCGGCTCAGGCTGTCGTACCCCGATCTGGATATTTTATCGAGTATACTGTCAATCACTTCCTGGTCAGGAAGACCGGCAGGAACCTTATGGCCGTAGTTGGTAGCAGCAACCTTTAATTTTTTCTTCTTGGCGAAGATCTTACTCCAGTCGTTTCCGTTCTGGAGTTGCTTAATAAAGATAAATCCCATCAGCGCGCCGCCCAGGTGTGCAATACTGCCTCCTGCATTTAGTTCAGCAATACCAATAATGTCGATGACGATAAAGGCTATAACCAGGAACTTCAGCTTTACATTGCCAAATAAAAGTAGCCTGATGCTATAATCTGGCAGCAGCGTAGCAGTAGCCACAACGACAGCCATCACGCTTGCAGAAGCGCCAATCAGGGTTGCCACCGGAAGAATATCTGAAAAGGCAGGGAAGATATTATAAAAGGCGATAAAAAGGACAGCGCCTGCCAGCCCGCCGCTTAAATAAGTAAATGTAAGCTGTCTGGCGCTTAGAAAATCTTCGAAGATCTGGCCGAACCAGTACAGCCATAGCATGTTAAATATAAAATGGAAAAATCCCGAATGACCGAACATATAAGTCAGTGGCGTCCAGAACTTGTACAGAAGCTCCGGGAGATACGCAGGCATAGAGATATATTCTTTTATAAGATTTGCTGTTGCCGTGTTGCGGGTAAATAACCATTCAGCAACAGAAATGAATCCAACTACGACAAAGATTGCGGTGTTGATTCCTATAAATAAGTTCATGCGGCTTCCTGATTGAGCCACCTTATACCAAAGTTCGCTGACAGCCGATCTTTTCATATAAAACCTCCGGGACGGTGAATCCTCCAATATTTTATTAAGATAAAACCAAATAATGCTCCGCCCAGGTGTGCAAAATGTGCGACAGAGTCACCCGAAAATTGCCCTACACCCAGGAATAATTCTATAACGACATAAACGGGAATAATATACTTAGCTTTTACCGGAACGGGAATAAATAATAAAAATAATTCAGCATTCGGAAACAGCAGTCCGAATGCGACCAGCAAACCGAAGATGGCTCCCGAAGCACCCACCATTGGTGTTAAGTATATCGACGCGACTTTATTCAAATCCTCCTGACTTTGAAACGGAAAAGACCGGATGTCAACGGTAATGCTGCCCACAACCGAATGAACCTCAATAGCCTGAACGATCATCTGCAGTGCAAGAGCACCCAGCCCGGTTATAAGATAGAAATTCAAAAAACGCTTTGAGCCCATAATATACTCTAAAGCAGATCCGAAGCTGTATAAAGCAAACATATTAAACAAGATATGCGCAAAAGACTGGTCACTATGCATGAACATGTAGGTCACAGGCTGCCAGATTCTGAATAGTTCAGAGTCAAAGTAAAAGACACCAAATAGCGGAATAAGCTGCGACTGCCCATTCTTCATAAACAGCATGGTAGCCAGATAGAAGATAGCATTAATGATCAGCAGGTTCTTAACGACCGGTGAAATATTGGAAAAAGGTGACTGTCTGTAACTGTTCATTCGTTTCCTTGAAGTAAGGTTCTATTTTTCAAATTTCTGTAAAAGCTCCTCAATGGAGTATTTAATGATAACCGGCTTACCCGTCAGAGAAGAGTTAGGTCTCTCACAAGCAAACAGTTGATCGATCAGGTTGTTCATTTCTTCCTGAGATAACCTGGTGCCTGCCTTCAAGGCTGCGTTCCGTGCGAGTGTTCGCGCCAGATTATCCCGTTTATCCAAGCGCAGCAAGGTTAAATTGTTTTTAAATCCTTCAATTAGATGTTCAAGCATCTCCACCTCGCTCACATTTGCACTGATATCTGCAGGAATGCCTTCTACAATAACGGTGTTCTTCCCAAACTCCCTGATCTGGAAGCCCAGAGACTGTATGTCGGGGAGGAGCTCTTTTACCAGTTCAAAGTCCGCCGCGTTAAGCGTGACCGTTTGTGGGAACAAACTTTGCTGACTGGCACCCTGACGGTTCTCAAGCTGCTGCAAAAAACGCTCATAGAGGATGCGCTCATGCGCAGCCTGCTGATCAATCAGCATGAAACCCGACTTGATCGGCGAAATAATCAATCTGCTGTGAAGCTGGAAGAAATGACGGCCTTCCTTTTTTATCTGTGCAGCCTCAGCATCTTCAATTTCGAGAATTGTTTGTTGCTGTCTGTCCCTGGCTTCGTCAACAATCTCATAAAGAGATCCCCAGTTTTTGCTCACCTCACCCTGATCTTCGCCGAGATTGCGGGAGTATGAAGTAGATCTTCCACTTTTTTTGTCAGCCTGGAAAGGGTTGAAATCCGGGTTGAAAGTGATCTGTGGTGGCACGATCTCCTCTGGAGCCTTTTGGGTGATCATGTGGCTGAAGCCGGTCTCCTGATCAAAGTCGAGCGTCGGAGTGATGTTGTATTGTCCCAGCGAGCGCTTAACTGCAGACCTGATGATGGCATACAAGGCCTTTTCGTCCTGATACTTTATCTCCGTCTTCGTCGGATGTACATTAATATCAATCTTCGCCGGGTCGATGTCAATAAACAGGACGTAAAGCGGAAAGCTGTCTTCAGGCAGTAATTCCTCATAAGCTGTAACCACGGCATGATTCAGGTAGGGGTCCTTTATAAAGCGCTTGTTTACAAAAAAGAACTGCTCTCCTCTCGTTTTGCGGGCAAACTCCGGCTTCCCAATAAAGCCCTTAACCGCGATGATGCTGGTATCTTCTTCAATAGGAACAAGCTTTTGGTTGTAGGCATTCCCAAACAAATGAACAATTCGCTGCTTCAGGCTAGCCTTAGGCAGATGGAACATTTCGTTACCATCATGATGAAGCGTGAAATGTATTTCGGGATGAGCCAGTGCGATGCGCTGAAATTCATCTATTATATGGCGCAGTTCCACAGGGTTCCCCTTCAGGAAATTGCGTCTGGCCGGTGTATTAAAGAAAAGATTCTTTATGCTGATGCTCGTGCCCGCACTGCAAGATACAGGTTCCTGTTTCACAATCTCCGATCCCTCGATACAGATATGAGTTCCCAGTTCGTCCTCATGACGGCGTGTCTTCATTTCTACCTGCGCGATCGCTGCAATAGAAGCCATGGCCTCCCCTCGGAAACCCATAGTCCGGATGGCGAAGAGGTCCCCTGCCTTCCGGATCTTGGACGTCGCGTGACGCTCAAAACACATCCGGGCATCCGTAATACTCATACCGCATCCATCATCAATAACCTGAATGAGGGATTTACCTGCATCCTTGATGATTAACTGGATTTTTCCGGCACCCGCATCTATTGAATTTTCAACCAGTTCCTTGACTGCCGAAGATGGTCTCTGTACTACCTCGCCCGCGGCTATTTGATTGGCAACGGAATCTGGTAAAAGCTGTATAATATCAGACATAATTTCTAATGGCAAAAATAATCAAAATAAACCAGCATCATCCTGCTCATCTTCGTATCCTTCATTTTACAAAATATGTAAGTAATATTTGTATTGTTCATTTTTTTTTCAGACTTTCATGTTTACAAACTCTTAATCAACAACTAATATTTAGTTAACCACTCAGCTTTAAAATTCATTAAAATGGCTTGCCTCGTAAGCCGGCCAGAAGCCGAGCTGTCTTTGAGATGGGAAAAACACTCAAACTAACCAGGCCCGGGGATCCCCCGGGCTTTCTTGTTTTAAGACAATTATTTCTTAAAAATTCGTTTAAGTCATAATCTATCAAGTTTTATATGTTTAAGTACTGTTTATACTCCTCAATATCCATCCTTTCCCTGTTTATCACGCTCAGCTCATTTGCGTCATCTTGTCATAATCCATCCCTGACCTGGTTGGAACAAATGAAAGCAAGTCGTCAATCAACGGTGTTATTAAACAACGATTCTTCACTTGTCCCGGTGATTGATCTGGACAATAAACGCTTTGCGAGTGTGAATATTGGATCTGTAAACGCAACGACTTTCGACAGCATTGCCAATAAATACACAGCAGTCGACCGCTTTTCTGCAGAAGCGTACAACTCCCACGCTGATCTGAATCTGCTGGGTGCTGATCTGAAACTCTATCATTCAGTTATCGTGCAGGTCGGCCAGGAAGCCATTTATAAAGAGAGCACCAGGAGGTTCCTCCAGGATATGGAACGCAGCAAGCAGCTTATCGTGGTCCTTTACGGTCCCGCTAATATTCTGGCCCGGCTCGACAGTCTGGAATCTCCCGTCATCTGGTCGGCATCAGATTCCCCCTCTTCCGCCAGCCTTACGGCCCAGCTTATATTCGGCGGAGCGGCGGCGGGCTCAAAATTACCGGTAACGGTCTCACCAAAATTTAAGGCTGGAGACGGCTTTCATACCGCATCGATCAGACTTTCTTACACCGTACCCGAAGAGCTCGGAATAAATTCCGGCGATCTGGAAAAGCCGATAGACAATATTGTCAGATCGGCAATTGCTCAGCGTGTCACCCCAGGCGCTGTGGTGATGGTAGTGAAAGATGGCCGGGTAATATTCGACAAGGCTTACGGGTCTCATACATACGAAAAGACAAGGGAAACACGCATTGATGATATTTTTGACCTGGCTTCAGTCACCAAGATAGCAGCAACAACCATTGCTTCCATGCGGCTTTATGAGCAAAATAAGCTGAGTCTTGATTCTACTATGGGCTATTACGTGCCCTTATCAAGAGAAACTAACAAAAGGTCCATTCCCGTTCGCGACCTGATGCTGCACCAGGCTGGCCTGGTATCGTACATTCCTTTTCACAGTTCACTGAAGCCTGGAGAGTATAGCCGCGACTCTTCCGATGTGTTTCCGGTTAAGGTAGCCGACAACTATTACATAAGACGCAATTTCTACAATGACGTTATGCTGCCAAGAATGCTCAACAGCGGACTGCGTCCCGCAGGCAAATACGTCTATAGCGATTTGAGTATGTATTTCATGAAGGAAGTCATTGAACAGCAGACCTCCGAGCCCATGGATCAGTATGTACAAAACGAATTTTATAAACCACTTGGTATGAAATATGCCGGTTTCACTCCCCGCATGCGCTTCAGTAAGTCCGAGATTGTACCCACAGAGAATGATACGTACTTCAGAAAAACCCTTATTGAGGGATATGTGCATGACCAGGGAGCGGCACTTGCAGGCGGAGTTGCCGGACATGCAGGACTATTCTCTTCAGCAAACGACCTGGCAATCCTGTTCCAAATGATGCTGAACGGTGGAATCTATGGGGGGAAGCAGTACTTTCAGCCATCAACAATAGACATGTTCACCAGCCGGCAGAGCGATATCAGCAGGAGGGGGCTTGGATTCGACCGGTGGGACCCTGACCCGGCTAACAGATACCCGTCAGAACTCGCATCTCCACAGACCTATGGGCATACCGGCTTTACCGGCACATGTGTTTGGGTGGATCCCAAAAGTAAACTCATCTATATATTTTTGTCAAACCGGTTATATCAGCAACCCGCTAACAAGCTGAGCAGTCTTCGGGTAAGACCCAAAATCCAGGACGCTATCTATAAGGCAATTAATAAAGCCGTTTTATAGTCCGCGAGCTATTTAATTTACCCGAACCAAACAATATCTTCATCTTTTTCCTTTTATTTTGCGAAATGAAAATTGGAATCGTATGCTATCCGACATTTGGCGGAAGCGGAGTAGTGGCCACTGAGCTGGGCAAGGCATTGGCAGATAACGGACATCAGGTCCATTTTATCACCTACAGTCAGCCAGCCAGACTAGACTTCTTCTCGGAGAATTTGTTTTACCATGAAGTGTCTGTTTCTCAGTATCCATTATTTGATTATCCGCCGTACGAACTGGTTCTGGCCAGCAAACTGGTAGATGTGGTGCGGTTCGAAAAACTCGATCTGCTGCATGTGCATTACGCCATTCCTCACGCCTCTGCAGCGTTTATGGCCAAGCAGATCCTGGCTACATACGGAATAAATATACCTGTGGTAACCACTTTGCACGGGACAGATATTACGCTGGTAGGGAAGGACGTCACATTCAAACCCGTTGTTACATTTTCTATTAACAAATCTGACGGCGTAACAGCTGTATCAGAGCACCTCCGAAAAGATACCTACGATCATTTTGAAATCACTAATGATATCAAAGTGATTCCCAATTTCATTGATCTCACCCGTTTCAGTCAAAAGCGAAAGGACCATTTCAAGAAGGCAATAGCGCCAAACAATGAATTGATAATGGTTCATACATCTAACTTTCGAAAAGTGAAGCGAGCAAAGGATGTTGTTCGGGTGTTCCATAAAGTGCTCGAAACCATTCCTTCCAAGCTGCTGATGGTAGGGGATGGACCTGACCGCGCAAATTGCGAGAGGCTGTGCCGGGAACTCGGCATCTGCGACAATGTCAGATACCTTGGAAAGCAAGAAGCAGTGGAAGAAATCCTTTCCGTTGCAGATCTTTTCCTGATGCCTTCCGAATCAGAAAGCTTTGGACTAGCTGCACTGGAAGCTATGGCCTGTCAGGTACCTGTTATTTCCTCAAACGCGGGGGGCTTGCCAGAACTGAATGTACAGGGTGTTACCGGTTTTATGAGCGATGTCGGAGACGTGGAAGATATGGCACGAAATGCCATTTATATTCTCGAAGACAGAGAGCGCCTGGCAGAGTTTAAAGCGAATGCGCTGGCCAGGGCTAAAGAATTTGACCTGAGTTTTATCCTTCCGATCTATGAGGATTATTACAGACAGGTGTTGGAAAAAAGCCCGGTGACCAAATAAGGGCACCGTAAACTTTTTATTTTCCGGTTAGCTTTAAACAAACGGGCATACCTACGTCGATTCGTTCACCGGTATCCGTTAGCAAGCCACTCTGCTGGTCTCTCCTGAATATCACCACCTGGTCGCTGTCCTGATTAGCGGCCAGTAGATAATTGCCTGCCTGATCAATGACAAAGTTCCTTGGCGTTTTACCAAGCGTTGACTGCCGGCCTGCAAGCCTGAGCTTCCCTGTACCCTGGTCAATAGCAAATACGACTATCTCATTTGCGTCGCCCCGGTTAGAGGCATATACAAACTTTCCGTCCGGCGACACATGGATGTCCGCTGCCCCCGTCTTTCCTTTAAATTCCGGCGCAAGCATGGAAATAGTCTGAACGGTATTCATCGTGCCGTTCTTATAAGAATAGACAATAACATCCCCCGTCATTTCCATCAGTGCATACACAAAACGGCTGTTGGGGTGGAAGTCCAGGTGCCTTGGTCCGCTCCCGGGCGCCGCAGTAGCAAAAGGAGGATCAGCCGGGCTTAATGGCTTCTTAATATTCCTGTCGTCGAAAGCATAGCTTGAAATTTTATCAGTACCCAGGTCGCTGACCAGGAGAAACTTTTGGTCTGGTGAAAGGATGGTCGAATGCACGTGCGGAGACTCCTGACGGGATTTGTCGGCACTGCTGCCTGTATGCTGAATTACCTGTGCCGCCTCGGCCAGTGATCCGTCTTTCTGCACAGGATATACAACCAGGTTACCGGAGCCGTAATTTGCTGAAAACACAAATTTCCTGCTATTATCTATGTCAATATAGCAAGCTGCGCTACCATGTGTTGGCTGGCTGTTCAGAAGCTGCAGGGCTCCGCTGACAGGATTAAAAGAAAACGCGCTTACGCCGCCTTCTTTGTTTTCATTCGCCGCGTAAACAAATTTTCCATCCTTGCTGATGTCCAGATAAGATGGATTAGTAACCCCGGTCGCCTTGTTCTTATAAGTTGCTTTGCCCGTTTGGCTATCAAACTCATAAACATAGATGCCTTCGCTCTTTCCGTTTTTCGTATAGGTACCGATAACGAGATTTCGCTTTTGTGCGTACGTGCTTCCAACAGTAATAGATGCCATAAGCAGAATGAAGATGTTTCTTTTCATTTATAAGGGTTATACACTAAGATAAACACTTTATACCCCCTATAAAAAACAAAACCCCGAAATGTTCCGGGGTTTTGTTTTTTTTATTTTATCAGATGTTTAAGCTGGATGATTTCTTTCTCTTCCAGATATCTCCATCGGCCTCTTGGTAGGTCTTTCTTCGTAAGGTTTGCATATACAACCCTGTCTAGTTTCACCACCTCGTAACCAAGATGTTCGAATATTCTTCTTACAATACGGTTTTTACCGCTATGAATCTGAACGCCGACCTCTTTCTTGCTTCCTCCCGCTACGTAACTTATTTCGTCAACCTTGATCAGGCCATCTTCCAGTTCCAGACCGAAAGCGATTTTATTCAGATCTCCCTGACTTAAGCTCTTATTAAGCTCTACCTGGTAGATCTTGGTAATATTGTTACGTGGATGAGAAAGCTTGTCAGCAAGGTCACCATCATTCGTCATCAATAGCAGACCTGTCGTATTCCTATCCAATCTTCCGATAGGGTAGATACGCTCCTTTGAAGCTTTTTCGACCAGTTGCATAACCGTTCTGCGTTCCTGTGGATCCTCAGTGGTGGTGATGTAATCCTTGGGCTTGTTCAAAAGCACATAGGTCATCTTTTCACGCTTCAGAGTCTCCCCATTGTAACGAATGACGTCTTTCATCGGGTTGACCTTATGGCCAAGCTCTGTGATGCTCTCACCGTTTACACTGATAACGCCTGCTTCAATCAGCTCATCTGCTTTTCTTCGCGAGCATATCCCGGCATTTGCAATGTATCTGTTCAAACGGATCAGGTCTGAATTCGCTGAAGGTGCTGTCGTTTTCTTACGGAGTCGCAGATTAGGTTTGCCTACATGCTCCTCTGAAGTCCAGTTACGGTTCTCACCTGTATCTGTACGGCGGTCTGCAGGCCGTCTGTCGCCACTTCTTCTCTCATCAGCACGAAAAGGCTTCTTCTCGTACGGACGGTCCGACTGTGGCCTGTCAGATGGTCTTCCCGGCTTTCTGTCATCGCCGTATGGACGTCTCTCTCTCTTGTCTTCTCCGAAAGGCTTTCTATCACTGCCGAACGGTTTTCTTTCAAAAGGACGGTCGCTTTGCGGTCTGCTTCCTGCTGTTCCTGCTCTTCTATCATCGCCTGATGGTCTTCTTTCAAACGATTTCTTTTCGCCTCCTCTTCTATCCTCGCCGAGGGGTCTTCTTTCGAAAGGCTTTTTTTCATACGGACGGTCACCCTGCGGGCGCCCTCCTGAAAATCCTTCTCTCTTATCGCCACCAAAT
>NZ_JAZQRL010000027.1:0-68145 GCF_045629565.1 Arcticibacter sp. | reverse complement strand
CAGCGCGGCTTTCAGTCCCGCAGCACTGGTGGCGGGCTGGCAGGAACCGGGACTTATCCCGCTTGAACAGGCCACAGCAGGCCCCGCAGAAGAACGGCCGAGCCGGATGGTTATAGACTATGCGGGAAACCGGCTGCTGGCGGGTCTTCAGAAGCGTATTGAGCAGCAAGCCAGGACAGGAACGGCGAAACGATTAGCCCAAGAGATACAGCAAAGCCGGAACCTACCTCGGCAGCCTGAGCAGGATGACCATCCGGAAATTGTTAGAGGGAAGAGATTTAAGTTTTAGTTTGGTAAGGGACTCCAACAGTTGCATGACCACCGCTGTTGACTGGATTCCTTATCGCTATTTGGCCCAGCTTCGCAGCCTCCGGGTACCATCGACCATTTCTTCGGAGCGAGGTCCCTACTTTAGCTGAACAGAACGAGATATTAAGGAACTGGAACTTGCCCACGGTTGCGGAATATCATCGAATATCCGCAAATATTGATGAAACAATAAGTTTAATCAAAGTTGAAAAAGCGAAAGACAAGAAATCTGCTTATAACGTTTCCGAATCCAGTATTAACAACTTTGGATATGAGCTGATGAGCTCAGGAAAATTAGCTGATGCCTTAAAGATTTTTTTAGCCAACACGGAACTTTATCCTGCAGGATTCAATACCTGGGACAGCCTGGGCGAGTGCTTGTTAAAATTGGGCCGGAAAGAGGAAGGTTTGGATGCTTACCGGAAGTCACTAAATCTTTCTCCCGATAACAAGAATGCGGTTAAGGTGTTAGCCGAGCATAAGTAAAGTGAATAATGTCACTGCCCTTATTGTTCTCTTAAATGCAACGGCTGTACCGGGCCAGACGAAATTTGACCAGGCTGAAATATTGCGGGCTTCATCAAAAGAAAACCGAATATTGCCGCCATTCATCGGAAGGTTTAAATTTAATGCAGGAAGACCGGATTGGTTTGTAAAAAGCAAGCGTAAGTATATCATTCCATCTTCAAAACTTGGCACACATCACACAGCACTAGTTGTGGCATATCGGAACAACGAATTTGAAGACAATGGTGTTCCTGCTGATGTTTTGGAGATATCATACAATCAGGGACTTATGAAATTGTGATAAAAGACCAAGGTTATAGCGTCGTTAACCGGTATATCATTGAGGTAAGACAGGTATACAGTGGTAAGGAAATACTCACTCGGCCTTAAAAAGGTCAGATTATCGAAGTTCCTGCGGTTTCCAATACAAGTGCGCAATTATTGCAAGCACTTAATACAATCGTGTTGAACTAGCATATAGTTGCTTTTCTTTTGTTAAATTTATTTTTATTGAAATGCGTTTCCAATTTTCCCAAAGATTGTAATTAGGACACTTCTTCCGTAAAGCATGAACATATGAAAATCAGATCACTATCGTCAGTTGTTTGCTTGTCAGTTCTCTTAGCTGCCGGCTGTACCAGAGACTCAAAGGAAGCTGCAGAAGAACAGCCAGAAATCGGCACCAGAACAGCGAAGATATTTCAACTGGACGGGTTGAAATTCAAAGATCTTAGCAAGGACGGGAAGCTCGACCCCTATGAAGATTGGCGGCTGACTCCAGTGGAGAGAAGCAGGGATTTGTTGAGTAAGATGACGTTGGAGGAGAAGGCGGGAATGATACTCATAGCCGACATGCGGATGTTTAATGAGATTTTCATGCTCGACAGGACGGCGGTACAGCAGCCCATTACGAGTGCATTCAACGAAGAGGATGTTTTAGCGGCTAAAAATCAGTTCACAGGCGAGCTTTTACCGCAGCCCCTCATGAGTGCTGTCGGCACTACTAAAGGGGTTTTGCAAAATAAGATGAGGCATTTTATATGGCGAACTACGACTGCACCCGCAGACACCATGGCACGCTGGGCAAACAAGGTGCAGGAGTTGGCGGAGGGTGACAGGCTCGGTATTCCCGTAATTTTTGCATCGAATCCTCGGAATCACCTTTCAGCCGGAGGCATGGGTGCTACAGCTTCAGCTTCTGTAGGTTTTTCAAAATGGCCTGCCGAGATCGGCCTGGCGGCTATGCGTGATAGTGTGATGATTTATAAGTTTGCGAGTATGGCCAGGCAGGAATGGCTCTCTGTCGGATTGCGGAAAGGCTATATGTACATGGCCGATCTTGCCACCGAACCACGGTGGCAGCGGATTGAAGGCAGCCTGGGAGAAGATCCTGAGCTTGCCGCACAAAGCATCTCTGCCCTTGTCCATGGATTTCAGGGTGATTCGCTAAACAAAGAGTCTGTGGCCTTAACAACAAAGCATTTTCCTGGGGGAGGGGCTGCTTATAAAGGCTTTGATCCGCATTACTCTTATGGAAGAAATGCAGTGTTTCCGGGCGGACACTTTGAAGCCAACCTGCTTCCTTTCAAGGCGGCGATCAAGGCGGGAACGTCCTCTATCATGCCCTATTATTCGCTGCCCAAGGGCACGAAATATGAGGAAGTAGCTTACGCATATAACAAAGGTATCTTGCGCGATCTGCTCCGTAGCGAGCTAGGCTTTAAAGGGATTATTAATTCAGATACAGGCCCGATAGAGTCTATGCCATGGGGCGTGGACAGCCTCTCCGTTCAACAGCGGTATATGAAAGCACTAGAGGCGGGTACGAATATGTTCGCAGGTAACGCAGATCCCAGACAGCTTGTTGCGACCTTAAAAGCGCATCCTGAAGTTATGAAGTATGTGGATGAATCGGTTCAATTGCTGCTCACTGAGTTATTTACACTCGGACTGTTTGAAAACCCCTACGTAGATGAAGGAAAAGCAAGGGAAGTTGTTGGTCGGGAAGACTTTGTAAGCGCTGGCAGGGAAGCCCAGCGAAAATCCATTGTACTTCTCCGTAATGAGCAGAATAAGCTTCCACTAAGAAATAAGAAAGTCTATTTTGAAGATTACTACAAGAACTATCACAATCCCGCGCCGGGCGCAGGGCAGGTTTTGACCGACAGTTACAAGGGACTTACTTTCGTCAGCACCCCCGAAGAGGCGGATTTAATATTGCTTTGGCTGAAACCGCTGATGCGTCCGCTTTTTCCGGCGGATCATTCGCCGCTGCGCGTGAATCTTTCGGCTTGTGCCGTTGATGTGGATTATGTCAATGCTTTAACGGCCAAGAAGCCAACCATACTGGTTGTTAATTATTCCAGTCCGTTTGTTATAGACGAGATCTATAATACGGAAACCCAGGGTCGTTTCATTGCTATACTTTCAACCTTTGGTGTGGAGGCAAATGCTTTGCTTGACGTGGTTACCGGAAAGTTCAATCCCACCGCTAAGATGCCTATTACGACCCCCATCAGCCAGCAAGCTGTAGAGAGTAATAAAGAAGATCTTCCGGGATATGATGAAGGAGCAAGCTATGCGCTATTTAAATTCGGCGAAGGTTTGAACTACTGATATCTTTTAACTTGCTGAAACGTTCTACGATTGCACGACGAAAATGTGCTTTTATGTAAAGTGCTTTGGACTTATCGTAGCAAGCCCGTATATTCACTTAAACAACCAATTACAGTCTGCCTGGAAGAACTGAAGCTTTTGGTAAGATTTTGATTATTGTACGCTTTTTATCGATTGATTTAGATAACCGAACATGCATTTCCGGGACGACCATATGTTGCTATCAAGAATCAGGGAGGGTGACGAAAGCGCCTTTACTCTATTCTATGGACAGCATTGGGTTGTTGTACATCGGTTTGTAATGAAGTATGTAAAGTGCCAGGATCTGAGCAATGATGTAACACAGGATATCTTTGTTCGCTTGTGGGAGGGAAGGGCTGATCTTCCTGAGATCTCTTCTCTAAAATCTTATTTGTTTATCACAGCTAGAAATGCAGCATTCAATGTGCTCAAGAAAGCGTCTGTTCAGGAAACCTTAAAAGAGAAGATTGTCCTTGCTGCGGTCGCCAGCCGCAATACCATCGAAGATGATATGCTCTCAGTGGAGTATCTGGACCACTTGAAGAAAGTCGTAAAAACATTGCCTGCACAAACTCAAAAAATATTCAGTCTTTGCAGGGAGCAAGAAAAGAGCTATCATGAAGTATCACAGATGCTCGGTATTTCGAAAGATGCGGTAAAAAAGCATATGGTGAGGTCAATGAAGCTTCTTCGCTTGTCTATTCAAAACGGTTTACACATGCTTTTGTCCGTGGTTATCGTTCTTGCGATAGGCTTGTGCAAATAATTAAATAAAAATCATTTAGGGGGTACCCTCTACCGCATACTCCGGTGTCTTTATAATTGAAGACCGGATATGGACCAACATCAATTTTACAAAAAGCTTCTTGACCGTTATAAAAGCAACCAGGCTTCCCTTGAGGAAATAGAGGTTCTGTTCCACCTGATTAAAACTGGTGAGATTGAACAATCCGTCTTTGAATCCATTGAATCTGGTCCTTTTTTACACGAAGAAATCGCTGGTATTTTGAAAACAGTGCCTGATGTTCAGCCTTTGGTGCCTTCTGTAGTATCGCTTAGAAGGTCACGTTCGGGCTTGTGGAAAGCTGCTGCCGCGATTGTGATTATTATCAGTGTTTCTCTGACGATATACAGTAGAAAACGCGAAATACGCGATATAGTGGATCCCGTCCGACTGGTGCGTGTAGAGGTGCCGTTAGGAAGAGTTCGCAAGCTTGAGCTCTCTGATGGTACGCAGGTATGGCTGAATGCTGGCAGTATATTAGAATATCCCGAGAAGTTTAATAGGGAAAAGCGGGTTCTGACGCTCGAAGGGGAGGCTTTCTTCCAGGTCTCTCATGATGCGAAGAAACCGTTTATTATCCATTCGGGAGAGTTGAATACGGTTGTGCTGGGCACTTCATTTAACGTAAAAACGTACGATGACAGTCCGGCGCAGGTTTCGGTGCGGTCTGGAAAAGTATCTGTTGCGGAACGTGCTGCTGATGAGCTAAAAGGGGGGGATTCAGAAGTGCAGCGTATGGTTGTCCTGACAAAAGATCAGCAGGCGACCTATCTGGGAAAAGAGGGTTTCAACATCCGTAAAGGTGTTCCCGCCGGAGAATATATGGGATGGCAGGAGGGGGAGCTGGTTTTTACCGGAAAAACACTGCTGGAGATGAAGCCGGTACTGGAACGCTGGTATGGCGTGAAGATTCTGATGGACAGCAAGAAGCTGGCAAGCTGTAGAATGGTGGGATCTTATCGTCAGGAGACGCTGAAAAATGTTCTGGAGGCTATGCGTTTTGCATTGAATATAACCTATAAGATCGAAGGGAACAAGGTCACCATCCGTGGTGGTTCCTGCAAATGAGCTTGTAGCAAAGACTAACTAATAATTACAACTTAACCAATTAATCTAACATGCGAAATCATTACACATAGTTACTATGCACGATTCTGGCTTTCAGAAAGTCGGAAGAGAGCGCCCGCAAACACTTTGGTCGGTCGTTGCAGGCGCTTGGGAGTCCAACGAAATATTCTTTCATTAAACATTTCTAATTTATGAAAAATTTAAAGCATACGTTATTTCTTATGTCATTGAATACCGTGCTGTCCATTTTCTTCGTGTGTTTGTCGTCCTTTATGCTTGTAGCGAAGGAAGGCAAGTCACAAAATACTAACGAGGTCAGTATAAAGGTTCCCCGCAGCGGGTCGAACCTGAAAAGCGTGTTTGCCACTATTGAGAAGCAAACGCAATTTCGCTTCTTTTACGACAGGAATATCGTCAACAACGACACGAAAGTCAAGGTGAGCGGCCGCCTGTTGTCGGTAGCAGAAGTTCTGGAGTCGTTGAGCAAGCAAACAGGCTTGGTATTCAAGCAGATAAACAGCACCATATCCGTTAAGGAAGCAGACATTATTCCTGAAAAAGTTGTGGTTAACCAGCAAATGCAAGTGGTGGTAAGCGGACAGGTAACGGATGAAAGAGGTAATACCCTGCCGGGCGTGAGCATCAAGATCAAGGGGGCGGGGGGCGGCACGAGCACAGACCCGACCGGGCGATACCGGATTTCGGTTGCCGGACCCGAAAGTGTGCTTATTTTCAGCTTCATAGGTTTTGTACCGGAGGAACGGACGGTAGGAACATCAAACGTGTTGAATGTGAGCCTTAAGGAACAGCTCACCAACCTCAATGAAGTGGTGGTCATTGGTTACGGAACACAGAAGAAGGCGGATGTAACCAGTGCGGTGACCAGCGTTAAGGCCGAAAACTTTGTAAGGGGTGCGGTAAAGGATGCGGGACAGCTGTTGCAGGGGAAGGTTGCGGGATTGGCCATTGCCACACCGAGCGGTGACCCGACAGCTTCTACGCAGATCCTTTTGCGTGGTACAGCTACATTGGGAACGAGTGTCCAGCCTCTTATTTTGGTGGATGGAATTCCGGGTGATCTGAATACGGTCGCGCCTGAGGATATCGAAAGCATGGATGTTTTGAAAGATGGATCCGCCGCAGCGATATATGGAACCAGAGGTACAAATGGTGTTATTTTGATAACAACAAAGAAACCTAGTGGAACAATTGAACCAACAATCGATTATAACGGTTACGCCAGCACTCAGGAGTTCGCGAATCTGCCCAAAATGCTTAGCGCCGCTGAATATAAGGAGAGGCTTCCGCTCCAGGATCTTGGCAGTAACACCGACTGGGTTAAGGAAGTCAGCAGAGGAACTCCACTTAGCAACGGTCATAATATCTCTTTGAGAGGGGGTAGCTCGAAGACTAACTACGTTGGGACACTCGGCTATCGATATTTTGAAGGTGTTTTTCTGAAATCTGACAATCGCACGATTAACGGGAGAATAGATGTAAACCATAACATGTTCGACAACAAGTTGAAGTTAAACTTCAACGTTCTGAACACGGATAACAAATATAACAGTCTTGGCAGTGGCAGCAGCTTTAATAACACGGTCTGGAGGCAGGTACTCGGCAGAAATCCGACCGCCCCGATAAAAAATGAAGACGGCACCTGGCAGGAGCAGACAGCTATAGCCGGGTACGAAAATCCGCTTGCTTTATTGAATGAATCGTATGGAGAAAACCAGTCTCAGACTACCCGTCTTAGCGGAAGTATCGGCTGGACGCCAATCAGCGGGCTACAACTTAAAGCTTTGGTATCCAGAAGTAAGCTCAACAGCGAATTCGGTTATGCGGAAACCAAGCAGCACATATCAACCGTACGTGACGGGAGGCAGGGTTACGCGTCAAAGAGTAGTGGACAGAGCATAGATAATCTTTTTGAATTCACGACTCAATACAGTAAGTCGCTTAACGGACATAACTTTTCGGCCCTGGGCGGATATAGCTATCAGCATAATACCAGTCAGAATACCGGAATGCAGAACCTTGATTTCCCTGCAGGAAATTTCTCTTATATCGACAATATCGGTCAGGGTACTGCGCTTCGCAACGGTTTATCGTCGCTTAACAGTGGAAAATTCGCCTCTAACCTGATCGGGTTTTTCGGAAGGCTGACCTATAACTATCAGGAGAAGTATCTGCTGACAGCGAACCTGCGGCATGAGGCTTCATCCCGTTTCGTAGGCACCAAAGACCCCTGGGGTACTTTTCCGGCTGTGTCCGCAGGATGGAGGATAAGTAAGGAGCCGTTTTTGAGCAATGTTAGGTTTCTGGATGACTTGAAATTACGTGCCGGATACGGTGTTACCGGTACTGCACCTGACGATCTTTTTCTGGGAGTAAGTCAGCTCGGTTATACTGACCCGATAACGGGCCGGGCAATCACTTATCTGATTAATGGAGAGTGGATTTCCGGGTTGAGTCCGATTAGCAATCCCAATCCTTATCTGAAGTGGGAAGTAAAGAAAGAAACCAACGTAGGTTTGGATTTTACGATTCTGAAGGGCAGAGTAGGCGGAACGGTGGACTACTATTACCGTCGTACGAATGGTCTGCTGTATGATTATCCGGTTCCTTCACCTCCCAACTTGTACAGCTTTACAAAGGCGAACGTCGGAGTGATGCAGAATACAGGTGTTGAAGCTTTACTGAACTTTCAACCGGTGCAGAAAAAGAAGTTCTCCTGGTTCTCCAGTATCAACTTCTCCACTAATCGGAATAAACTGGTTTCGCTCTCCAATGACTTATACCAGACCACAAACAACTTTATTAACGTAGGATTCACCGGATCACCAGTGCAAACCTATACCCACCGGGTAGAAGTAGGCAAGGAGATCGGCAATTTTTACGGCTACAAGATTGTTGATATTAACGAAGATGGCAGCTGGGTGTATGAAAATAAGGATGGCGAGTTATCCAACACCAAGGAGGAAGCGGATAAAAAGGTCCTGGGTAACGGACTACCGAAGTTTTATGCCGGGTGGAATAACAATTTCACTTACGGAAACTTCGATTTGGGGATTACGATGAGGGGGGCTTTCGATTATCAGATTTTGAACTTTCAACGTATGTACTCTGAAGTTCCGGGTTTCTCTTTATACAATCAGCTAAGTTCCGCTTATGATAAGGTGTTCGGGAAAGCTGTTCTTAATAAGAATATTCTTCCTGAATATAACAGCTACTATATTGAGAACGGTGATTTCTGGAAAATTGACAATATTACGCTTGGTTATAGGCTCAACCTGCCTTCGCAGCATTTCAAGTCTGCGAGGATTTATGTGTCAACCCTGAACACCTTTACAATTACCGGTTACAAGGGAATGGATCCTGAAGTTAACCGTTTAGGATTGTTCCCGGGCAACGATGACAGGGACAAGTATCCTACTACGAGGGTTTACACGCTGGGTTTAAGTCTTTCTATTAACTAATCAACACCGAAATCATGAATACGACAAGAAAATATATATCCATATTGGCTTCAGGATTAGTGTTCCTGAGCATGCAGGCCTGCACCAAATTAGAAGATGAGAGTTTTACAGATATCATTGCGTCGAGCTATGTACCGGGGAAGGATGACATCGGCTCGCTGGTAGCCCCTGCCTATGCGAACTGGCGGGATGTATTGATGTCAAACGCAACAGGTTATTACATCACTCAGGAGATTGCTGCTGATCAGCTGGCTGTCCCGGCAAAACCGTATGGTTTCGTAGACGGCGGTCTGCATCGCAGGATGCATGAGCATAAATGGACACCGGAACAGGCGCATTGTCAGGATCTGTGGACTAAAACCTATGCAGGGGTTACGAACTGTAACCGGGTAATCTACCAGATCGAGTCGGGCGCTATCCCGACTGAGGAGGCCACTAAAGCGAGTATTTTGGCGGAGCTAAAAGTGCTTAGGGCATCTTACTACTTTGTGCTCTGTGATAATTTCGGCAATGTGCCGATCGTTGATCGCTTTGATGTGCCGGAAGGGTTTCTTCCTGATCAAAATACGAGAAAGGAAGTGTATGATTTTATTGTGAGTGAGATAACGTCATCCATTCCGGCCTTATCTGAAAATAGCGATGTCAGCACTTATGCACGTTTCAACAACAAATGGTCGGCTAATGCACTGTTGGCTAAAGTGTATCTGAACGCGCAGGTTTACAGCGGTCAGGCTGAGTGGGCCAGGTGTATCCAGGCTTGTGACGCGGTAATCAGCTCCGGAAAATTTTCATTGGAAGCAGTGCAAAAGGATGTTTTCAAGGCACAGAATCAGAACTCTAAGGAAATCGTCTGGGCTGTGCCGCATGATGAGGTTTATGCCGGTGGTTTTTACCTTGCTGCGTGGACGATGTCTCCGCAGAACCAGTTTACCTACGGTGCTAAATCCGGAGGATATGGAGGACTAAATGCCATTCCGCAGTTTATTGACACCTTCCATCCGGAAGATAAAAGGCTTACCGATGGTTGGATGATGGGGCAGCAGTATGCTGCAAATGGTGAACCATTGAAATGCGCCTATGGGGTGCTTATCGGCCAGCCGCTGGTTTATGTTAACGAATGTCCAGGTATCGACTCCACTCAGGAGATCCACAGCTACAGGATCAACAAGTTTGAAATAGCCCAAAATTCATCACCGAACAATATGGATAACGATTTTCCTTTTCTTCGTTATGCAGATATCCTGATGATGAAGGCGGAATGTTTGCTTCGGACAGGTGATGCTGATGGAGCGGCTGCGCTTGTTACGCAGGTGCGTCAAAGAAGCTTTCCAGGTAATGCTTCACTGGCAGCCGTTACCGGAGCGCAGCTTCAGGGGAATACATCGTATAAATATGGGCTGAAAAACCATTTTACCACCACCACAGAACCTGTTAATGATATTACTTATGGCAGGTTTCTGGATGAGTTGGGCTGGGAATTCGCCGCTGAAGCGCACCGGAGGCAGGATATGATCCGATTTGGTGTGTTCACGAAGAAGTCCTGGTTGTCGCATTCGCCGAATGGAGATAACCGGAGCATATTTCCGATTCCGCTTCAGGAGCTGAATAAAAATCCTAAACTTAAGCAAAATCCCTAACCTATTTAATGATGTGCCGGCGCTTTACTATATTGCGCCGGCATCCTAAACAATTATTATGAAATTTTATTCTGTTTTTCTACTTAGCCTGCTGTATATACCTTGTTCCTTAGCACAAAATACGAAGGGACTTACGGGTCAGCCTGATACCTCCTATACCACTTTTTCTGCTTATCGGAGCACCTCTAAGCAGCATCCTAATATTAAGATAGTGGGAGAAAAGAAATTCTCTTCAGTTAAAGAGAGTCGCGGTCTCACCTATTGTAATCCCGGAAAAAGGGATCTTAAAGTGGATGTTTTTCAGCCCAAAGCCTGGAAGTCCGGAGGCTATCCGGCGGTGCTGATCGTTCATGGTGGCGGCTGGCGTTCGGGCAACAGAACTCAGCATATTCCGTTGGCGCAGCATCTGGCGGCGGCTGGCTTTACAAGCTTCACAGTAGAATACCGCCTATCAACGGAGGCGCTGTATCCGGCCGCCGTACACGACGTAAAGGCAGCGATACGCTGGGTACGTGCTAACGCGCGAAGGTTCAATATAGACAGTAGCCAGATCGCGATTTTAGGTTTTTCAGCAGGAGGAGAGCTTGCGGCATTTGTGGGCACTACCAGTGGCATATCGAGGTTTGAAGGAGGGGAATGCAGCAAGGGGCATTCTTCAGACGTTCAGGCGATAGTGGATATCGATGGTACGCTTTCTTTTGTTCACCCTGAATCGGGTGAGGGAGACGACCGCAAGTCGACTTCGGCGGCGAGTTATTGGTTCGGGTATAGCAAGGCAGAGAACCCAGAACTTTGGAAAGACGCCTCGCCACTAACGCATGCGGGAAATAATAAGGCACCAGTTCTCTTTCTAAATAGCTCGGTAGACCGGATGCATGCCGGCAGGGACGACTTCCGGAAGGTGCTGGATGGGAATGGTGTCTATTCGGAAGTCTTCACCTTTGAAGGGGCTCCGCATTCATTTTGTTTGTTCGAACCCTGGTTCACGCCAACAGTGGATCATATAGCCCGGTTTCTGAACGGAGTTTTTAGTAAGAAATAGAAGAACCCAAAGTTTGGGTCTAACATGGTGGTGTTTATGGGGATGTAAAAAAGAAAGTTTTGTTCTTGAATTTTGTATCCGTACCTAAAAAAACAAAATAGTGAAGCCAATATTAAAAGGTTTAGCATACATATCTTTGATCACTAATATTTATGTTTCTTCTCTGTGGATCTATCTCTACAACACCAGCAATAACTACGAAGACAGAAAAGCGAAATTTAATGACTCGCTGCCTTCGTTTACATCAACGACCGTCTTTGATATTTTAATTGTACTGTTGGGCATTGCATCTGTGATTTATTTTGCGACGACGGATCGCGCCAGCGCGTATCGGTTGTTTTCCGATTCTCCATTCGGTAGCGCTTCCCTGTCAGATTAATCGCTTCAAGGAGTTACATTAAATGGACCGGCGATAGAGAAGAATGAAAATTCCAATCACGAAATGAAGAAGATATTATTTATAAATCAGGTCATCAGTACGAAATACAAGAAGAGGCGGTTATTGAAACTGCCTCTTCTTGTATCGTCTCCATACCTGATACCACTTTTTATTGTTGGGATAGCTCCGGTGAGAGGTCATGTTGTTGAAAAGCAGAGCGACAAGCAGGAGCACCAACACTCCCGAAAGTATCGGATTCAGAATATACCAATAGCCTAAGGATGTGATTTTTTCAGAGCCTATATTGGCGATGAGAGCCGTAGCCCCGCCGGGAGGGTGAAGGGTCTTTGATATCTGCATCAGGACTATCGACAGGGATACTGATAATGCTGATGCAAGCCAGATA
This sequence comes from Arcticibacter sp., assembly GCF_045629565.1. Taxonomy (GTDB): domain Bacteria; phylum Bacteroidota; class Bacteroidia; order Sphingobacteriales; family Sphingobacteriaceae; genus Arcticibacter. The sequence continues at coordinate 55,897 of NZ_JAZQRL010000027.1, read as the reverse complement.
TCATGAGGCAATAGTTTGTGGACGGTAACTCCTACGATAGCACATAAGACGTGTCCGCCGATCAGGTTTCTGGGTTGAGCCAGGGGACTGTTGATAATGCCGAATACCAAAACTGCCGACGCTCCGAATGAACCTACGAGGAACAGGTTGTCGCTGGGGCTGAATGCTTTATCGTGAAGAAGTCCGATTAAGCCAATTCCTGCGAAAGAGCCTATAAACGTCCAGAAATGCTCTTTGTAGTTGATAAGGGTTTCTTTATAGAAAATATACCGCGCTCTTCTTACGTGCTTTCTGATGTGTTTTTTCATTAAGGGGTATTGTGTATGATGGTCCGGCAAAATTGCTTCTTTTCTCTCAAAAATCAGGGATGATATTTTATATTTACATAAAACCGATTATGAAATATTTCCTAAGCCTCATCGCTGTCGTGGCGGCAGTCTTGACTTTAAGCTCTTATCAACCCCGCGATGAATGGCGGTCTCTTTTTGATGGCTCCCTGACTGGCTGGGATACCTACCTGAGCTACCGGCATACAACAGCTTATAACGGTAAAGTTCCTACCGACGGGGCGGGTAAGCCTTTGCCTCCGATTGGATATGGCAAGAACGAGGCAAATGTTTTTTCTGTCGTTCATCAGGAGGGAGTACCTGTGCTCAGAATCAGCGGAGAGATCTACGGCTGTGTCTTTACTAAAGAGGATTTTAAGAACTATCATCTGAAGGTGAAGGTTAAGTGGGGCAGTAAAAAATGGGAACCGAGGTTGAATGAACCGATGGACTCGGGAATCCTTTATCATTCTCAGGGAGAGTGCGGTGCAGACTACTTCAGGTCCTGGATGCTTTCTCAGGAGTTTCAGGTAATAGAACGCAGTCACGGCGACTTCTGGTGCATTGCCAATTCGCAGATCAGCGCCAGGGCCGCGAAACCAGATGGTAAAGATACGCTTGTTTATAATCGTAACGCACCGGAGGTAAGGATGGGATCCATCAAGCATGGGAACAATAATTTCTGTCAGGCGAGTGGTAACTATGAGCGCCCGATGGACGAGTGGAACGATCTGGAGCTTATCTGCTTTGAAGACAAAAGCCTCCATATCGTTAACGGACAGGTGGTAATGGCGCTTTCGAAGTCCGCCTATCGTGACGGAGATCTTAGCAAGCCGCTTATAAGTGGTAAAATTCAGCTCCAAAGTGAGGCAGCAGAGGTTTTTTACAAGGATATCAGGATACGGGATATTGATAAGATCCCGGCTGCATATGCGTCTTATTTCGAATAATCGTTATGCATCCTGTTCCATATTAATACTTGTATATTATCCGCATAGTGCGCGAGTTGGACATCCTCCTTTGTTAGCTCAAGCCCACCGAAATTATAGCGTAGCTCTCCTTCGATCTGAATGTCCCTGAGCTGCCATTCCCGGTGTTGTATGGGATAGCTGTATATACCGGCTGTTAGGCGTTGATACGCTATATAGCGTTCGGTCAACCATACATCCAGTGGATTTTTCTCATGGAGGAGCATGGAGGGCGTATAATTAAGATCCATATTACATCCGTCGGCTTTTTTTGAGGTTATCAGATGCTGTTGAGATCTTTTACACCGATATATGTTAGCGTAACGGTAGGGCAGACCGTATGCTCTTCCGAGAAGTGAGGGCAGCTTTTTGGAAGCGTTGATATCAAGGAACACAATACCGGGCCTATCGTTCTTTTCGAAGCGTACGTAAGTTCGCAGATTAATCTCATGAAAGTTTGACAAGTATGGTAAAGGAGGAGCAAACCGGGGGTGGGCGTTTCTGACGGTAAATGCCAGTATGGAGAGCCAGGCTTGTCCGTTGTAAAGGTCTGGGGTTGTCCCCTTAGGGATGTGGGGCAGCAGTGTCCCGGTGGTGATCGGAATGTGAAGAAACAGGACCCGGAACCACTCCTGGTACATCAGCCAAGGCGATGCTGGTTTCGGAAACTGCCTGTAATTTGCCGCCTGAAGAATCTGTTTATGTGTCATGCGCCTGCTGTAAAAAAGTTCCTGATTAATAATAATCTCTTTTGCCTGATTGTTTTTGCTAAGTGAGGTGCAGGTGTGCTATCACTAACCGAAATCGAGATTGAGAAAACCCTTCTTATTTGACTTTGTTAAATAAGAAACATTCATCTATGGAAAGATTTGTGATAAGCTACCCACTAAACGGGATAGAGGAAAAGCTTTATGTGGAGCAAATGGATCATGACAAGCATCGTTTTTCAATCGATCGTGATAACGAAGACCGCAAACTTTATGACAACAATCCGATCATCATCGAGAAGTCTGGATCAGGAATCTGGGCGTTATCAACGGAAAATAATTGGTCAATTGATAGCAAGCAGATAAATGAGATTGGTCGGCTTATTGAACGCCATCGGCAAGGCGATGCTGGTTTCGAGACCGGCGTGAATGCTACCTGAACACCATACAAATTATATCAAACTAAATTAATCCGATATGAGCGACAATAAAAGTATCCGAGACGGAAGAGACACCAGTAAAGTGTCGGGGGAAGAAAGCTATGAATTGTCTTACCTGGAAGAAAAGTTCGGCGTAAGCAGAGAAACGGTTCGCGAAGCGATTAAGCAGGCAGGAAATAGCCGGGAAGCGGTTGAAGCTTATCTTCAGAAAGAAAAGGGCTGAAAACTGCAGATCAAAACATCTATTTAAATTATTTAGCTATGAATTTACGATTGAACCTTCTCCTGCTAATTGCGGGAGCCCTGGTAACCGGGGCGTGTAGTAGCACCTCTACCATGATCAGCAGTTCCTGGCGAAAACCGGATGCTACAGCTTCGGGATTTAGAACATTGTTTGTAGCAGCAATGACCAGTAATATTCCTGCGAAGCAAGCCGTTGAAACCGGACTGCAAAACAAGCTTCAGGAGAAAGGCCTGACAGTTGTTAAAAGCATGGACGTCTTTCCGCCAACATTTAGCAACCGCACCGGAGTAAAGCGGGAGTTGGTCTTAAGCAAGATTCAGGAAACGCAGGCCGATGGCATCCTGACCATTGCGTTATTGAAGAAAGAGTCGGAGAGCAGATACGTCGGCGGCGGTCCGGTATGGGATCCAGGTTTAAGGTATGGCTATTATAATCGGTTCTGGAGTTACTATAGCAACTGGTATCCCTACCTGTATGATCCGGGATATTATGACGAAACTGATGTTTACTACCTGGAGACTAACCTGTATAACGCGAAAACAGAGGAACTGATATGGGCAGCTCAATCAAAAACCTATGATCCTTCAAGTATGGATGATTTCCTGAAAGGGTATGTTAAGTCTATCTATGAGCGAATGCAGAAGGACGGACTCATCCAGGTAAATGCCCAGTAGTTAGACAATTAAATCTTAGCGCAAAGCCCGTAAACGATTCATTGTTTACGGGCTTTGCTTTTATATCAGCCGAATGCAGGCAACACATATTTACCAAAGTCTTGTATGAAAACCTCCTGCCCGCGGTTCACGTTGTGCAGTATGATTCTTTCGAAGCCCAGTGACTGGTACTGTTTTATCCACTCCATGTGTTTATGAAGGTCTGAGGAGATATTTACTTTCTCGAAAAGCTGTTCGGGTTGCACGAGTTCGGCTGCTGCATCAAATTCTTCAACCGAACGCAGATTGGCCAGTACACTTCCCTGAAAGATATTCGTCCGCCACTGATCATATGCACCGGAAAGAGCATCTTCATCCGATTTCGCATAGGAAAGCTGGACTTTTAAGTACATGGGTTTTTTCTGTCCCCCATTATCCCTGAAGGCCTTTACAACCTGTTCAAGTTCATCGATTGGTTTGGAAATAGTGATTAGCCCTTGTGCCCAGCTTCCTACCCAACCCGCGGTTTCCGCAGTTATCGCTGCTCCAAGAACGAGAGGCTGAATTTGGGGCAAGGTATAGAGCCGCGCGTTCTCTACGGTTACAAGACCCTGGTGAAAAACCGTTTCGCCCTGGAGGAGGGACTGGATAATCAGCGCGCTTTCCAGTAAGCGGGCATTTCTGTCGGATTTGGAGGGCCATTTTTCTCCCGTAATGATTTCGTTGATTGCCTCACCACTTCCAAGTGATAAAGAGAAGCGACCGGGAAACATTTCCCCGAGTGTGGCTGTCGCCTGGGCAACGATGGCGGGATGATAGCGCTGGCCCGGCGCACACACTACGCTAAAAGGAAGTGAGGTGGCTTGCATGGCCGCCCCCAACCATGCGAAGGCGAACCCGCTTTCACCTTGACGTTCACTCCAGGGGAAAAAGTGGTCAGAAGAGTTGACGGCTTTAAATCCTGCCTGTTCAGCGAGCTGCACATAGCGAAGCAGTTCGCCGGGCTTAAATTGTTCGTGCGACGCATGATATCCGATTTCTGCCATGGTTTTGTTTTCGGGAATAAACAACAGGATGTTTTGTTGGTTTCTGATATCTATCAAAATATCAGCTTTTGGAGCGGATTAGCGTATTTCGGTCGTCAGCCAAACCATTAATGGGAAGATCTTGTTAGCACTACAGAATCAATTGTTATGAGCCTGGAAAAATATGTCGAGAAGCGCGACTTTACGAAGACGGACGAACCTAAATCCGGCAAGAGTAAAGACAAAACCAAATTGCGCTTTGTTATTCAAAAACATGATGCATCACGCCTTCATTATGACTTTCGTCTGGAAATGCAAGGCGTGCTGAAAAGTTGGGCCGTGCCTAAAGGCCCTTCTACAGATCCCAAAATAAAACGTCTGGCAATGATGGTGGAAGACCATCCATATGACTACCGGACTTTCGAGGGGATTATCCCTAAGGGAGAGTATGGCGGCGGGACAGTAATCGTTTGGGATGAAGGAACTTACGAGCCGCTTGAAAGGATATCCGGTAAAAAAGCTCAGGAAAAACATCTGCTGCAACAACTTAAAGAAGGATCGCTGAAGGTTAAGCTATATGGAGAAAAGCTTGAAGGCGAATATGCTCTTGTTAAAACGCATGGAATGGGAGATAACGCATGGCTGCTGATCAAGCATAATGACGATTTCGCATCGAAAAAGGATATCACTAAACGGGATAAATCCGTGCTATCCGGAAAGACGATTGAATCTATGGCCGAAACGGGTGACAAGGTTTGGAAGAACGGGCAGGAGGAAAAAGTTGCGAAGCCGAAGTCGAGGAAAAAAAAGGAAGCGGCCCAGCCTGCGGATGAGGTAACTGACGCTGGAGATACTGACCAGAATACAGAGGATATCGATGTCGGGAAGATCTTGAAAAAGCTTCCCGCAAGTGATATGCCTGTAAACCTAAAGCCTATGCTTGCATCGCTGGTGGACGAACCGTTTGATGCACCAGGCTGGCAGTATGAAGTTAAATGGGACGGCTACAGGGCGCTGGCATTTGTAAACGAAGGGGAAGTAGAACTTCAGTCTCGTAATAATAAATCGTTTAGCGACCGTTTTTATCCTATTTATAAGATTCTTAAGGGTTGGAAAATCAACGCCGTGCTGGACGGTGAAATTCTCGTATTGAACGAAAAAGGTGTTTCTAACTTTGGTGATCTGCAGAACTGGCGCAGCGAGGCGGACGGAGATCTGGCGTATTATGTATTCGACTTGCTTTGGTATGACGGAAAAGACCTGAGAGGTTTGCCTCTTAGCCAGCGACAGGCGATTCTGGAGGAGGTTATGCCAACTGATGATGACCGTGTACGGCTGAGTAAGGTATTCAGGGCGAACGGGCTGGAATTTTTCGCGGCTGCTGAGAGGATGGGCCTGGAGGGGATCATAGCGAAAAAGTCGGATAGCACCTATATGACTGATGTGCGTTCGAAGGAATGGCTCAAAGTGAAAGTGCATAAGCGACAGGAAGTAGTCATTGCAGGGTTCACGAAAAATGAAGGCACATCAAAGCAATTTTCATCACTCCTTCTCGGCGTTTACGAGGATGGAGCGCTTCAATATGTGGGGAAAGTAGGCACCGGATTTTCTGATAAGCTGCAGAAGGAAATGATGGCTCAGATGAAGCCACTGATTACAGATGAGTCGCCGTTCAGGGAGCTGCCGGATGTTAATAAGCCGTCGCGCTTCCGACCCAATCCGCCGAAAGCAAAAGCGACATGGCTGAAACCTGAGCTGGTTTGCGAGGTAGCGTTCAGCGAAGTGACCACCGACGGCGTTTTCAGGCATCCGTCTTTTCAGGGCATGAGGGAGGACAAGAAAGCGAAAGAGGTAATAAGGGAAACGACCATTCATACTCCGGAAATTGTGGATGAGGTGGAGGAAAAACCAAAGGAACCGGATAGCTTCAAGGCGCTAAAGCCACCAAAGGAGAAGGAACGTAAGACGTTGCTGAATCCTAAGGATGAGACCCAGGTAAGAAAGATCTGCGGTCATGACCTGAAGTTCACTAACCTGAGCAAGGTCTATTGGCCGGAGGACAACGTTACCAAGCGGGATATGTTTAACTATTATTATCAGGTAGCGGAATTCATCCTCCCGTATCTAAAAGACAGACCAATGTCTTTGAATCGATTTCCGGGCGGCATTCATGCTTCCAGCTTTTATCAGAAAGACGTTAAGGGAAAAGCTCCTGAATGGGCGAAAACATTTCCATATACCACCAGCGATGGTGAGGATAAGGAGTACCTGGTTGGGACGGACGAAGCGAGCTTGCTCTGGATGGCAACCCTGGGATGTATTGAAATGAATCCCTGGTTCAGCAGGGTACAGTCGCCGGATAATCCTGATTATTGTGTGATAGACCTTGATCCGGATAAAAATACCTTCGATCAGGTGATAGAAGCGGCTCTGGAAGTAAAAAAGGTGCTCGATGCGATAGGGGTGCCTTCCTGCTGCAAGACTTCCGGATCTACCGGAATGCATATTTACATTCCTCTGGAGGCCAAGTACACCTATGACCAGTCTCAGATGTTTGCCCGGCTGCTGGTGAATATCGTTCATAAGCAGATACCGGAGTTCACCAGCCTGGAGCGCATGATCGCTAACAGGAAAGGGAAGATGTATCTGGACTTTCTTCAAAACCGACCCGGCGCTACGATTGCGGGGCCGTATTCACTAAGACCAAAGGTAGGCGCTACTGTTTCGATGCCGCTGCATTGGGATGAGGTGAAACCAGGTTTGAAGATGCGGGATTTTACCATTTTCAATACGGTGGACCGTTTGAAAGTTGAAGGCGATCTGTTTAAAGTTGCGCTTGGAAAAGGCATTGATCTGGAGAAAACTTTGAAAAAAATGAAAAGTATTTTTGATTAATGGACGGTCGGGTGTTATCACAAGCAAGAGGCCGGTTTTATTCGGGGACGAGTAACGTCGTTCTCCCTGTACCTAATAAGCAGCACTTTCCGCCAGATTATCAGGATAAAAGCAGGTTATGCTATTATGGGTCACTTTTTAGCAGCGTAGAGATCAATAGTTCCTTTTATAAGCTTCCGATGCCGGCAACGGTAAGCAAATGGGCGGATATGGTGCCGGATAACTTCAGGTTTACGTTCAAACTTTGGAAGGAAATAACGCATAACAAGGGCCTGATTTTCGAGCCGGAGGACGTGTTTCGATTCTTTCAGGTAGTTGATAGTGCGGCTGAAAAACGGGGATGTGTGCTGGTGCAGTTTCCGCCGGGTGCGGGTGTTGATCTCATCAGACAGTTGCAGGCTCTTTTGGTTAATCTCAAAGACGCAACGGCAGACCTTCCCTGGCGGATCGCGGTAGAATTCAGACACCCATCATGGTATAAAGAAGAAGTGTATGATTTGCTGTACGAGTCGGGTATTGTCCTGGTGATGCATGATATGGCTCATTCGGCCTCACCGTTTCGTGAGCCGGAACAGGACTTTGTGTACCTGCGCTTTCATGGTCCTGAGAAAGGTTACAGGGGAAGTTATCCGGATGATGTTCTTGATGAGTATGCGGAATACATCAATGGGTGGTTAGCGGATGGGAGGGACGTTTTTGCCTATTTCAATAATACCATGGGCAATGCGATAGGTAACCTCAAGAGTTTAAATGACCGGGTTGTGAAATAAAGTTGTATACTCTGGTTAAATGCACAAAGCGCCTTTTGGCATATCCTTTGAATGGTTTAAGTAGAAAACCTATGTTTAACTTAATCTATTTGTTATGAAGTTTATAACGAGAAAAACCCATGCTGTACTGGACTACGTGATGGGTGTGTTATTGATCGCCTCACCGTGGCTATTTGGATTTTCGGATGTAGGAGCGGCCAAATGGTGTGCTGTCGCTGTCGGTGTACTGATGCTTGTGATGTCGCTGGTTACTGACTATGAGGGCGGCGCTATGAAGGCCTTATCAATGGGTACCCATTTGACCATGGACCTGATTGCAGGCCTGTTCCTTGCGGCTTCTCCCTGGCTTTTGGGGTTCAACGATCAGGTATATCTTCCGCATCTGATTTTAGGTATACTGGAAATTGGCGCGGCTCTTTGCACGCAGAGAACATCGCAGCATTCATTTGGGCATGGCGGCATGCATCATGCTTAGTGCCGATTTATAAACACCAGATTTAAAGAGCCCCCGGGCTCTTTTTTTGTTTTCGTGCCTCCGAACGTTGTAACACATATAATATAAAATTGCTCCTGCAATATTTGCAAAGTTCATAAATAACTTTTACCTTGCAATGTAATCGTTTACATTTCATCAGCTGACCAATTATTAATTAACCAAATTATTAACCTCTCCTGAGTTTGATCGGGCTAACCAAGTCATAAAATGATAACGAAGTCATAATTTTCGCTGCTTGTCTTACAGCGATTCCAGGTAAGCAGATTTCATATGTTCCATTCCTCGCCGGCATCCCAGACTGATGAACGGTATGGATATCATTTGTCTGAATTTTCATATTTCTCAATTAAAATTTATCGAAATGGATATTTTCTCCCGCTCTGTTGTTAAGTACCGAAAGCATGAGGCTTCGATTGAAACTTATATCAAGAGTCAATTCATCGGAAGAACAGGTCACAAACTACTGCTTGCATGTGTGATGACCTCAGCCTTGTTTTCTCATTCCAATGCGCTTGCTAAAACTTTAACTCCAAATCTTATAACGGCTTCCCAGGCAGATATCAGGGTAAGCGGCAAAGTGACCGATGGTGAGGGCGTTAGTCTGCCGGGGGTCAGTGTCAAAGTTAAAGGTACCAGTATAGGCACCAGTACAGATACAAACGGCCATTATTCGCTGACGGTCCCATCCGGAGCAACCTTGATCTTCAGTTATATGGGCTTTGGAACAATGGAGATTCCTGTGAACAACCGCAGCAACATTAATGTCAGGCTAAGCGAAGATGTTAAAGCACTGAATGAGGTAGTCGTTGTCGGTTATGGCACACAGTCAAAGAAGTCAGTTACAGGTTCGGTAGCGTCAATCGGTTTCGAAAAGATTAAGGACAGATCATATACAAATGTTGCGCAATCATTGGCCGGACAGGTTGCCGGTGTATCAATTAACCAGGGGCAGGGTGCTCCGGGCGTTGCTCCTATCATCCGGGTTCGGGGGGTTAGTTCGATAACCGCAGGTACAAATCCATTGTTCGTAGTAGATGGGGTGCCACTGGAGAACTTCAATTTGAATATGATCAATTCGCAGGATATTGAATCGGTAGAAGTGTTGAAGGATGCGTCGTCTGCAGCCATTTATGGATCGCGTGGAGCAAGTGGGGTTATCCTGGTGACTACTAAATTGGGTAAAGTAGGACAGACGTCCATCAATGCGAATGTTGAGTACGGTACACAGGAAGTGATCAGAAAAGTGGATATGATGGACGCCCAGCAATGGATTCAATACTACGTTACCGCAAAGAACAACTCCTGGGTTGACCTTGGAGGTGGGAGGAGCGCATCAGATCCTAATAGTGCCAGGGGAAACGCTTCCACCTATAAGATTCCGGAAGAGTTTATCACCGACCCCGGTTCTTTCGGTAAGGGAACAGACTGGCAGGATGTGATGTATCGGGTTGCACCGATGAAAAGCGCCCAGCTTTCAGCTTCCGGTGGTACCGAGAAAACTCAATACCTGTTTTCGGGGTCTTATCTGGATCAGGACGCTATTTTGGACAACAATTATTATAAACGTCTGTCTTTGCGCTCGAACATCAAGCAGGAGGTATCGAAGAAGATTACACTGGGTTTGAATCTTAGCTTTACAGGTATATATGATCGTACCGACGGGACTAAGGGAAAGAGCGACGTTATCAGTCTGGCACTTCAGAGTGATCCTGTATTTCCACTTTACAACGAGAACGGCAATCTGGGTATCGTAGATCCCAACTCCGTGTGGAACCGGTATTTACAATATAATCCGGTAAATCTCTGGCATCCATATGCGACAACCCGCTTTACAGATAAGCAAAATAAAGCGTTTAACACATTGGCCATAGCATATGCAGAATATAATATCATAGACGGGCTTAAATTTCGTACCACGGTTAACGGGAACCTGGGGAACAACCGTTACAACTACTTTCTGAAGAAGAACCAGGGCTACGGGTTCAATCAGTCTCTGCCCGCCTCCACGGGTACCGAGTCGAGCGGTTACATGATCAACTGGTTAACAGAGAATACGTTGAACTACACCAAACAGTTAAATGATCATTCTTTTAATTTACTGGCAGGATACACTGCCCAGAAGCAACAGGATCAGTTTCATTCATCTACCGCTACAAACTATCCTAATGACCTCGTCCAAACCCAGAATGCAGGAACAGTAACTTCTGGAACATCCACACTTTCCGAGTGGTCTATGATCAGCTATCTGGCAAGACTAAATTATAACTTTAAGAATCGCTATTACTTAACCTCAACTATTCGTCGCGACGGAAGTTCAAGGTTTGGCAGCAATAACAAATGGGGATATTTCCCATCTGTGTCCGCTGGATGGATTGTTTCGGACGAGTCCTTTTTGTCTGATGTGAAGCCCGTATCACTACTCAAGCTTCGCGCCAGCTATGGTGTGGCAGGGAATAACCAGATTCCGAATTACGGTCCAACCAGTTTACTGGGTGCCAGCAATTATGGGCAGGGTAATACACTCACGAACGGTTTGATTACACTGAATTTGAATAACCCGGATCTGAGATGGGAAAAAACCACCCAATTTAACCTGGGAGTTGATTTGGGACTTCTTGCGAACAGAATTAATATATCGGCCGAATATTATAATTCCATCACTAAAGACATGCTTCTTAATGTTCCGATACCGGATATTTCAGGATTCGCAACTCAGTTAACCAATATCGGTAAGATGAGGAATCGCGGTGTAGAGCTTAATATCAGCACAAAAAATCTGACTGGAGAATTTAAGTGGAGTACTGATTTCAATTTTTCCAGGAACCGGAATAAAGTTCTTCAACTTGGAGTAAATAATGCACCGATTTATTTTACTGATAACGAAACGACTGTTAAGACAGAAGTAGGTCAGCCCATATCGAACTTCTTCGGTTACACGTTCACTGGTGTGTACAGGAACCAGGCAGAAATAGACAATAGTGTTCATGAAGCAAGTACCGTCCCCGGAGATCCTGTAATCAAAGACGTTAATGGGGATGGCATCATCTCGACAGATGACCGCTCGGTTATCGGAAACTATCAGCCGGATTTTACCGCGGGTATCATCAATACTTTTTCATTTAAAGGTTTCGAATTATCGTTTATGTTGCAGGGCACGTACGGCGGGGAGATCGTCAATCAAAATTACCGGTTCCTCGGATACTGGAATAGCGGGCGTAATTTATTTGCAGGTGCAAGCAACTTCTATAAGTCTGAAGCGGAGCCAGGAGATGGCGTAAATCCGAGACCTACGATGGTAAGGAAGGCCTTTCAATCTGCGTTCTCCACGTTGTGGGTCGAAGATGCTTCGTATTTAAGAGTGAAGAACATCACCCTTTCTTATGCTTTGTCGCCAAAATTGTTGAAGGCCACCCCTGCGAAAAGTCTGCGGGTTTATGTGAATGCCGATAACGTAGCCTTGTTTAGCAAGTACACAGGTTATGATCCGGAAAATACTACTTATGCGGCTACCTCATATTCTCCGGACGGCACATCCGCCAATGCGGGGACGGTATCGTCAAGTATGCCCTCCGGAGCAATGGTTGGTATGGACTATGGGTCCTATCCAGTACCACGGGTAATCACTTTCGGTATTAAAGCCGGTTTTTAGTGGCTCTCTCTCTCGGTTTAATTTGAGTACTTAAGAAAAAAAGAATCATGAATAAATTACATAAATTATTGCTGGCGCTGCTTCTACCGGTGGCACTTTCGGGTTGCAAAGAGTCGTTCCTTGACCTTGCTCCGGCATCTAATACGAACGCTGACAACTTTTATAACACGCGTGAAGATATCGATCTGGCCGTTAACGCTGCATATTCGACTTTATATTCAGTTTATGATCCGGAAGGCCCGATTTCATATACTTCCGAAATGATGGGTGATAATACTACGTTGTATATCATTGCGGGAAACCAGACCGACAAGTTTGCATTCAAGGATTATAATTTGAAAACGAATAACACCTTGGTATACAGTTTCTGGCAGACCTTCTACCGGGCGATGTATAATTTGAATATCGTCATCGAAAAGGTTGATCAGTCCAGTCTTGACGCGTCATATAAAGATCAGGTCAAAGCGCAGATGTCTTTTTTAAGAGGTTTATATTACTTTAATATGGTGAGGCTATGGGGAGATGTTCCATTGGTTACGAAGCCGTTAACTGTGCCGGAAACATATGCAACGCTTCGCAGTCCTCAGGCGGAAGTTTATAACCAAATCTTAACGGATCTGCAATTTGCGGCAGATAAATTACCCCAAACAGCAGTTGGCCGGGCAACAAAAGGTGCGGCGTATACGGCTCTTGGAGAGGTGTATCTGACACTTAAAGATAAAACCAAAGCCGCAGCTGCACTTATGAATGTGTATAATGACAGCCAGTATGGTCTGTTAAGTACATATGCTTCTGTGTTCGGTCCTTCGGTGAAAAATACAAAAGAGTCGATTTTTGAAATTCAATATGTAGGTGGCGGTAGTATTTCGAACGGCACGTTCAGTAAATATTACAGGACGTATTATCCGAACGTTAATTTATTGGGTTTTGACGGGGTAGGTATGAACCAGATATCAGACGATCTGTATAATGAATACGAGCCTGGCGATCCCAGACGAGAGGCAAGTATTGCCCTTGGGTTTCAGAATGGGGCAGTGTTCCAAAGTCAGAAGTATCCTATCAAGTGGACTGATCTTTCGGGGCCAAAGGTGAGCAATACCGTTCTTGCCAATAACAACTTCATGGTTTACCGGTATGCCGATGTGCTTTTAATGCTCTCAGAAGCAACAGAGGATCCGCAGTATCTGAATGAGGTGAGAGCCCGCGCCGGTCTTCCACTATATGGAACTCCGGATTATCCATCCGCATTGTATCCAAGTCTTAATCTGGCAATAGAGCATGAGAGGAGAGTGGAACTGGCTATTGAGTTTCACCGCTGGTTCGATCTCAAGAGAACGGAAAGGGCAGTCCCTGTACTTACGGCTAAAGGGAAGAATGTAACCCCCGAAAAATTGTTGCTGCCGGTACCTGATAATGTCCGGATTCAGAACAATGCCATAACTCAAAATCCGGGATACAACTAAATCAAAACGATGAACACAGCTAAAATGATTTTATGTGCGGCTTTATGTCCGTGCTGGCTTAGCCTGCAGGCCCAGGATACTTTAAGGTATTCTGGAGCCGAAAAGGTCAATGTAGACTATCATGATGGTCGGTTGCCTATGGCATTGGGCGTTCACAATCTTCAGGTGATGCGGGCAGATCGCTCGCATCCAGATAAGGAGAACGGACGGAACTGGACTTATAATCACGCCCCAATGCTTGCTTATTGGAATAATACTTTCTATCTGGAGTATTTGAGTAACCCTGTGGGTGAACACGTACCGCCCGGCCAGACATTGCTGCTTACCTCGGCAGATGGTAAGAAATGGTCTGAGCCTGTCGTCATCTTTCCACCTTACAAAGTACCCGATGGAACAAAAAAAACAGATTTGGATAACGTGGCAAAGGACCTGTATTCGGTTATGCACCAGCGCATGGGCTTTTATACTTCCAAAAAGGGCAGACTTTTCGCACTGGCTTACTATGGAATATCGTTTTTTCCGAAGGACGGACCCAATGACGGAGACGGCATAGGAAGGGTGATCCGTGAAATTTTGCCGGGAGGTAAATTTGGCCCCATTTATTTCATCCGGTACAACCATGGATTTTCAGGAAAAAATTCTCAGTATCCGTTTTATAAGACAAGCAAGGATAAAGGTTTCGTAGAAGCCTGTAATGAGATTCTTAATAACGATCTGGTTGTTCAGCAATGGGCTGAAGAATCAGATAAAGAGGATCCCCTTATCAAGCTCCAGGGTGAGTACAAAGCATTTAGCTATTATCACTTGCCAGATGCAAGAGTAGTGGGGCTATGGAAAAATGGATTAACCAGTATAAGTAAGGATCAGGGTAAAACGTGGGAATATCAGCCTCTTAGAGCTCCGAAGCTTGTCAACAGCAATGCGAAAATTTGGGGCCAACGTACGTCTGACGGCAAATTTGCGCTGGTTTACAATCCATCAGAGTTCAGATGGCCGCTCGCCGTTTCCGTCAGCGAGGATGGATTGGACTACACCAATCTCTTGCTTGTCCATGGAGACATCACTTCCATGCGGTATGGTGGGGAGTATAAGTCGTACGGACCGCAGTACATAAGGGGTATTTCGGAAAACAACGGAACGCCGGCGGACAATAAGCTGTGGCTGACCTATAGTGTAAATAAAGAGGATATATGGGTATCTTCAGTTCCCCTTCCGGTAACAGATACACCGGCTAACCATGCAGATGATGTTTTTGCGGAGCTGACCGAGGGGCGGGAGCTGGATTTGTGGAATGTTTACAGTCCCATGAGAGCGCCCGTAAAGATGGAGAAGATGCAGCATGGCGCCCGGGTCCTTGCCCTTATGGACGCAGATCCTTTCGACTATGCTAAGGCTACCAGACTGATCCCGGAAACCAAAAGGCTTCGTGCGTCATTTTCGGTGATTCCACAGCAGAATGACAGGGGGCTGCTGGACATTGAGTTCCAGGATAAGAAGGGTACGCCGGGGATCCGTCTTTCATTCGATGAACAAGGTTCATTCCGATTAAAAGCAGGCTACCGAAACAAGAGCCTGTTAAACTATCAGCCTGGAAAACAATATGATATTGTTGTGGAGCTTGACGCAGATGCGCGTATGTATACGGTTAGTGTAAACGGCGAAAAACTGTCGGAGAATACTTTTTTCGCGCCACTGGAGCATGTAGCAAGGGTTGCCTTCCGGACAGGAGATACCACTCGTTTTCCAACCGCAGATACTCCGACGGATCAAAAGTATGATCTCCCAGATGCCGAAGCAAAGATAGATACGGCAACTTTCTTTATTCCATCATTTAAAACAGCAGGACTTTAAATTTTTTCACTAAGGGAGGCCGGACATTATCATTTATAATAAAAATGAAATACATTTGGATTTAACCAATTCCTATTACATAATCTATGTCGAGTCTTAAAAATGTAGCTGATATGGCGGGTGTCTCCGTGGCAACTGTGTCCAGAGTTTTGAATTCTGAGGAGGTTGTTAAAGAAGACACCAAGCAGAAAGTACTGGCAGCTATCAAAAAGTTGAATTACACACCTAACAGGGTAGCCCAGCGCTTACGCTCGACAAAAACGAACAGCAGGATTATCGGCCTGCTGATTCCTGATATCCAGAACCCGTTTTATGTTGATGTCATCCGTGGGATTGAGGAATATGCGTATGCACACAATTCGGTTGTGATCATAGGAAACTTCTCTCAGGATGAGAAGAAGGAGAAGCTCTATATAGATATTCTTAAGTCTGAATCGGTAGATGGGTTCATTGTGGCCCCATCTAATGAAAAAAACGTGTACATAAAAGCTTTGATGACAGACGGTTTTCCAATTGTTTGTATTGACAGAGGGATGAAGGATGTTGACGTAGACCTGGTAAAGGTGGACAATCAACAGGGGGTATTTAATGCGGTTCAGCATCTGATCAATTTGGGGCATACGCGGATAGGACACGTTACCGGGAAACCGTTCCTGCCGACCACGCATGAAAGAATGGCAGGATATGAAGAAGCGATGAAAAAGTATGAGCTCGAAATAGATCCAGAGATCATTGTCAGCAGTAATTCGGACTATGAAAGCGGGGCAGAACAGACTGCGCGACTTCTTGAGCTTGAGAATCCGCCTACAGCAATCTTTACTGCGAATAACCTGATAACGTTGGGAGCGCTGGACACTATTAACCGACGGGGCCTGCGTATCCCGGAGGATGTGGCCATTGTCGGTTTTGATGATGTGTATTGGGCGAATTCGTTAAACCCACCTTTAACAGCGGTAAGACAGCCAGGCTTTGAGATTGGTAAGCGGTCATGTGAACTCTTAATTCAGCGTATCAATAAGCCTGACCGCGCTGTTGCGAGCATCATATTGAAGACTGAACTCATGATCAGAAAATCCTGTGGCTCTTAAAGTTCAGGTTTTTCTTTGCTTTACCAATGTAAACGTTTACATTTGACAAACACCTAATAGAATTGACGCTTTATAATGAAGAATAGTAACCTTATCACACTATTAAATCCTCCGACGCTGGTTTTTGGAGAAAACAGCCTTAACCAGTTTATTCATGACTTTAAAACCTTGGGTTTAAAAAGACTTTTTATCATGTCTATTGACACCCTGGAGGATCAGCTAAGCTCCGGTATTCAAGAGCTTACAGCATTTGGGGTAAAAGTTAAGATTTGCAATACCTTAAAAGCAGAGCCGACCTTTGCGGAGTTTGAAGTGATTCTCGAAGAAGCCAGAAGTTACCGTGCTGATAGTGTCGCAGGAATCGGAGGGGGAAGCGTAATGGACACAGCAAAACTCGTTGCTGCCCAGCTATTAAACACACAATCGACGGAGGAGATAACCGGAATCAGAAAGCTTGCAGAACGGAAAACCTATCTTGCCTGTATTCCGACAACTGCAGGAACCGGGAGTGAAGTGTCTCCTAATGCTCTTTTTGTGAATGCTGAAGGCAACAAGGTGGGGGTCATAAGTCCTTATCTGGTTCCCGATGCGGCGTATATTGATCCGGTGTTGACGCTTTCTGTTCCAACCCATATTACGGCTGCTACGGGTATTGACGCGCTTTCACACTGTCTGGAAGCCTATACCAATAAATTCGCCCATCCGATCGTCGATGTTTTTGCGTTGGAAGGCGTTAGGTTAGTCGCCCAAAACCTTAAGCGCGCATGTGACAACGGGGATGATCTGGAAGCAAAAACCAGTATTGCCCTTGGTAGTATGTATGGTGGCATGTGTTTGGGACCAGTAAATACGGCAGCAGCTCATGCTCTGGCATATCCGCTGGGAACCGATTTTCACATTGCACATGGTCTATCGGTATCCCTCATGCTTCCGGCAGTGATGGAGTACTGTGTTTCGGCTGCGCCCGAGAGGTATGCCGAAGTTGCACTTGCCTTAGGCGCTGAGCCGCAGGCTAGCGCCATGGAGACAGCAAGAAAAGGTATATTGCTTTTAAAAGAGCTTATACGGGATTGCGGATTGCCTCATTCGCTTTCGGACTTAGGTATACCGGAGGACGCTATTGAAAGCATGGCAACGGATGCTATGAAGGTGCAACGACTCTTAAAGAACAGCGTCAGGGAGATCACAAGAGATGATGCTGTTGATATTTACCACTCAGCTTTTAATTCTTAAGATGGAAAAGAAATACAGTGGGGTAGTGGTTCCAATGATCACCCCCTTTACCGATAAATATAAAGTAGATTTAGAAGCAGCAGAGCGGATAACTGATCACCTGATAGGGCACGATGCGCACCCGTTTGTGCTGGGGACGACGGGGGAATCTGTCTCCATTTGTCCCCAGGAGCGGAAAAAGTTTCTGGAGGCAACTGTTCGGGCTGCAAAGAAAAGGAAAACCGTATATGCGGGAATTTCGGGGAATTGTTTATCCTCGGTGCTGGAGGAGGCAAAGGCCTTCTCTGATCTGGGTGCAGATGTACTTGTTTCGACCATGCCCTCTTACTATCCTGTTGACGAGGATCAGATGATCAGGTATTTTGAGGAGCTGGCTGATGCAGTGCCCCTCCCGTTAATTGTTTACAATATTCCCGCTACAACCCATCTTTCTATTCCTCTTTCTGTTGCGGAAAAACTTAGTCATCATCAGAATATCGTGGGTTTCAAAGATTCTGAAAAAGGGGAACTACGGGTAGAAGAGGCGATTAAGCTCTGGAAAAACAGAGAAGACTTTTCTTATCTCTTGGGCTGGGCACTGATGTCTCATAAGGCAATGGCCTGGGGGGCTGATGGTATGGTTCCGAGTACAGGAAATCTTACACCAGGCTTGTACCGTATCATTTATGAGTCGGGCAGGGCTCAACAAGCAGATTTATCATGGGCAGCTCAGGAGAAAGCTGATAGAGTTTCCTCGATCTATCAGAAAGATAAGATATTGAGCAGGTCGCTGCCTGTTTTGAAAATCATGATGGACGCGTATGGATTATGCGGAACATCTGTGTTGCCTCCTCTTTACAGAATTACGGCGCAGGAAGAAGAAAAAATCAAAGAATTGGTGCTGGCTGAGTACGACAGCCTTGATGCTATAAATAACATTTAACTATGACTATTAAAAAACCTGTTTTAGGAATTACCATGGGTGATCCTGCGAGTATTGGTCCGGAAGTGGCTGTGAAAGCTTTGGCTTCGCCTTCGATATATGAACGCTGCAATCCGCTTTTGGTAGGTGACGCTGAGATTTGCCGGAAGACAATAGCGCATTATAAGCTTAATCTGAATGTTAATCCGGTTTATGCTGTAAATGATGCCAAGTTTGAATTCGGTACTATCGACGTGTACGATCTGAAATATGACAGTGCTGAGATTGTAACGGGCCAAAATTCTACAGCAGCCGGAGATGCGGCTTTCCGGTCGGTTGTAAAAGTTATTGAGCTGGCGATGGATAAGGAGATAGATGCAACGGTGACAGGACCTATCAATAAGGAGTCTATACATTTGGCAGGGCATTTTTTCTCCGGTCACACCGAAATTTATGCGCACTACACCAATACGAAGAAATATGGAATGCTGCTGGTGGAAGACGATTTAAGGGTAATTCACGTGTCGACGCATGTTTCTTTAAGACAGGCTTGCGACCTCGTAAAAAAGGAACGAATTCTTGATACCATAGATCTGATTGTAAAAGCTTGTCAGCAACTGGGTATCGCTCAGCCTAAGATAGGTGTTGCGGGCCTGAACCCCCACGCCAGTGATGGGGGGCTGTTCGGCGATGAGGAAGAGCACGAAATTATTCCGGCGATTGAGGAGGCTAGAAAACGAGGCTACCAGGTAGAGGGGCCAGTGCCGGCCGACACATTATTCCCGAAGGCTATCGGCGGTGTATATGATGGCGTTGTGGCTATGTACCATGACCAGGGGCATATTCCGTTCAAAGTTGTTGGCTTTAACTGGGATAAATCGGCAAAGCAAATGAAGAGTGTGAGAGGTGTAAATATCACATTGGGTCTTCCCATCATCAGGACATCTGTAGATCATGGAACCGCGATGGAAATAGCCGGAAAAGGAATCGCAAGTCCTGACGCGATGAACCTGGCGATAGAATACGCAATCAACATGGTAGGAGTAAATAAGCGATAGAAGATGATAGCCGTTATTGCAGATGATTTTACCGGTGCCGCCGAAATAGGGGGGATTGCTGTCAGGCTTGGTTGGAAAGTAGTTATAAACACCATAGTGGCACCGGAACCAGGAACGGATGTGCTGATCATTGCCACTAATACCCGGTCAAAAGAACCCGAAGAGGCAAGGTCCATAATCAGACAGACAACATCTGAGTTAATGCAGCTACAACCTCAGTTGATCTATAAAAAGATCGATTCTGTTCTGAGAGGAAATGTAAGTGAAGAGCTTCTGGAGCAAATCGCCGTTTCGGGCAAGAAAAGGGCGTTGCTTGTCCCTGCGAACCCATCACTGAAGCGAATAATACAAGATGGAGTCTATTACTTTGAAGGGGCTCCATTGCACCGCTCCAGGTTTTCAACGAATTCACGTGACGGGGTAAAATCTTCGAACGTTGTAGATCTTATTGGAAACGGAAAGCGGGAAGATACCGACGTTATATCGATAGGAGATGACTTTACACATAAATCGCTTATTATTGGTAATGCTGTCAATGAGGAAGATCTGGACCATTGGGCAGCGCGACTGGACGATGATACGGTTCTGGCGGGCGGATCAAGTTTCTTCCATGCTTTATTAAGACATTTAGGTAAGAAAAATGACGTCACGAGGCAACAACTGAATTTAGGGAAGCGCATCTTGTATGTATGCGGAAGTGCCTTTCAGGGGAGTCGGAGCATGGTCGCTAATGCCTTTGACTCTGGAAAGAAGGTCGCGTATATGCCGGCGGAGATGTTTTGTGAGGCGGTCGACAGGTCAAAACTGATCAATGCATGGCAAGACACTGTTACTTCTTGCTTAGAGACGAATGATTCGGTTATCATCGCAGTTGACCAAATCAATTCGATTGACGCGGGTAAGCTGGATGGCTCTATATCAGAAGTAATCGCAGACGTAGTGCGAAATACCATGCAGTATGTCGACGTTGATGAGCTCGTTATAGAGGGTGGAGAAACTGCATCTGTCATCATGAGTAAGCTGAACTATAATAAATTCTTTCCCGTTCAGGAACTGTCACCCGGAGTCATACGAATGAAGATTAAAGAGAAAGAAGGGATTCATCTCACTTTAAAACCTGGCAGTTACGTCTGGCCGTCATCGATCTGGCAGTACTAACCAAGTAAGAACTCAATCACCAACCAATTATAACTAAAATATGAACTCGACAATGCATCCGATAGATTACGCAATTATCGTTGTATTCTTGATAGGAACACTTTGTTTCGGATTAAGATTTTCCAAAAAACAGCGCACAACGAATAATTATTTTCTAGCGAAGGGGAGAGTTCCTTCCTGGGCATTAGGCATTTCTCTGTTAGCGACTCTTATAAGCAGTGTGACTTTTCTTGCTTATCCAGGTACAGGCTATTCGTCTAACTGGATTTTATTGGTACAGGGATTAATGGTACCAATAGTCTTGGTAGGCGTTATATGGTTTATAGTGCCCTTATACCGAAAGGTGATTAACCTGAGCACCTATGAGTACTTTGAACAGCGTTTTGGAAGCTTCGCGAGGTATTATAGCTCCGTTGCCTTTGTGCTACGGCAGTTTTCGGGAATGGGGACGGTTTTTTTCCTGCTCGCAATCGCTCTGAACAGGATGATTGATGCTAACACGTTTACCATTATTTTTATCGTCGGAGCACTCATTATCTTAGTTAATCTGCTAGGGGGAATAGAAGCGGTTATCTGGCTGGATGTGTTCCAGGGATTTATGCTCTTTATAAGCGGAATCATCTGTATGGGTGTGTTATTGTATTCTGTAGATGGGGGGCCCATGGAAGTGTGGAGAGTAGCATCCGAACATGGAAGAACCGGTTTTGGTCCTTACGAATGGGATCTTACCAAATTAACCTTCCTGGTTATGGCTATAAATGGTGCCTTCTACGCCATCCAGAAGTATGGAACGGATCAAACGGTTGTTCAACGCTATTTAACCGCTAAGACAGATAAAGAGGCAATCAGGGCGTCTATGCTGGGTATCATGCTGACTGTTCCGATATGGACGATCTTTATGTTGATTGGTACGGCGCTTTTTGTCTTTTACCGACAACAGCCTGTGCCTGCTGATATCAGGGCAGACGCAGTTTTTCCGTATTTTATTATGACCCAATTACCTGTAGGCGTTGTGGGTTTGATTCTCTCAGCGATGATATCAGCAGCCATTTGTAGCTTAAGCGCTGATCTGAATTCGCTAGCAGCGGTGTGCGTAGAAGATTACTATAAAAAGTTGGCGCCGGGTAAGACAGACAAGCAGTATTTGAAAGCTTCTAAGCTGACTGTAGTATTTTCCGGATTAATTTCGATGATGATCGCTATGCTGTATGTCAATGCAGGTCATGAAGGAGTTTTAGGCATTGTATTCACACTCTACGCTATCTTTTCAGGAGGTATAGTGGGTATCTTTCTTCTCGGACTGTTTACTACGCGTACCAACACGCCGGGAATTACTATTGCCATAATTGTGTGCATTGTCTTTACTGCTTATGCCGTGCTTACTTCAACGGCGGTTGGAATTGGCGATAACAAAGTCATTTTATTAGATCTGGGAGCCTTTAATTTTACACATAATACATTGATGCTTGGTGTTTATAGCCACCTTATTGTAATCATTGTCGGCTATGCGGCAAGCTATTTCTTTCCGAAACCTAATATTGACAAAAGGCTGTTATATAGCGGTTGGTTAGAGAACAGAAATGAGGAGAGACGATTAGAAAAGGAAAAAGCTGAGGTGCAAAAATAAACAGGCATAGACAAAAAGCTGTGTTCACCTGGTTAAAGTTAGGGACGATAGGATTCTATCGTCCCTAACTTTTTTTATTCCTCTGGATTTACTTAAACCATTCCACTTTACTTTATTATAGTATGGTAAATTCATGAATGTAAAATCATGTTATTCTTAAGCGAAATTAGGAGAACCAAACTTCGCACTTTGAGTAAGCAATTCTCGAAAGTATTCAATTAAAAGAGCAATCAATATCCGGCCGTTCTGTTACTGCATGAAGTATTTATATTAGTGTTCTAATCCAGCAGGAAAAAACTACTAACCAGTAATGCAGCGTTTATGAAAGTAATTATTTTTGGCGTCGGAAAGTTGGCCGATTATGTCCATTTTGTGTTAACCAATGATTCACCTTATGAGGTTGTTGCCTTTTGCATAGAGGAGGAATTTATGCCCGAAGGCAGGACGGTTCGCGAATTACCAATCATAGACTTCGAGGAATTACCATCCATATATCCACCCGACGACTATAAGATTTTTATTGCTGTTGGCAACAATTCTGTAAGAGAACGAATATACCATAAAGTGAAAGATAACGGATATTCGTGCATTACCTATATATCCTCAAAAGCGACAATTTGGATGGATCTGACGTGCGGAGACAATGTTTTTATTGGAGAGGGTACTGTAATTCAGCCGTTTGTAAGCATTGGTTCAAACTGTATTCTTTTTTCCGCTCATATTGCCCATCATTGCAAAATTGGAGATAACGTTATGCTTTCCGGCTGTTTTATGGGCGGAGATGCACGAGTGGGAGACAACTCATTTCTGGGTTTAAGTTCTACTGTAAATCAGAATTTGAAAATCGGGAAAGCGAATATTATTGGTGTGGGAGCCAACATCGTCAATGATACGAATGACTTTGAGGTTTACACAAATAGCAGTACAGTTAAGAGAGCAATATCATCCCAGCGGATTAAAAATGAATATTTGCATTAATGGTTGGTAAAGATACTTAACTATTGATTAAGCGGAGTATTGACCTTTATTAATAATGTTAAGTAAACGCCGGAATTTATTCTTGAATTATAATTACTCAGTGGGCATTAAATTTTTACAAGTATGACTAGTGGTAAATTTATTTATCTCAGTCTGTGAAAATGCTTGAAGATTTCTACATGTGACTATACAAGTCTTATTTCCTTGGTTTTTTAGTTCCTTAAGTATATAACTTTGATATTAATTGGTGTTGAGGATTATCTTATGAGATATTTATACATTCCTGTTTTTCTATTAATTACCCTGTTTAGTTCATGCGGCTCGAAGCGAAACCTCGTATACTTCAGTGATTTGTCCGACAGCTCGGAAATAGTAACTAAGGTGATCAACAATGTAAATCCGGTTATTCAGCAAAATGACATTCTTGACATTTCGGTAAATACGCTCAGTGCTGAATCAAATGTCTTGTTTATAGCTAATCCAGGCAGACAAGGAGCGAGCAACAGTTATTTGGAGAAGGATGGTTATAAAGTAAATCAAGACGGTATGATCAATTTTCCCGTGGTAGGCTTTGTTAAGCTAGCTGGACTAAATCTTGAGGAAGCTCAAAAGTCCCTGACCAAAGAAGTTAACAAGTATGTCAAGGATCCGGTTGTTAACGTCAAATATTTGAATTTTCGGATTACAGTTATTGGTGAAGTTAACAGACCAGAAACGTTTTTGATTACTGACGAACGGATCAACCTTTTGGAGGCCCTGGGAAGAGCCGGAGATATGACCCCATACGGGAAGCGGGAAAATGTCTTAGTTATCAGAGAGGCTGACGGCGTCAGAAACATGGTTCGGCTAAACCTTAACAAGAAGAGCATATTAAACTCACCATATTTTTATTTGAAACAGAATGATGTAATATACGTGGAGGCCGAGAAAACAAAAGAAAAGATTTATAGCAACAGTAACCGATTAATGCCGGTTTGGGTGTCAGCGATTTCAGCATTTACCGTGTTGTTAACCGCCTTTCTATACAACAATTAGCGTTGGCTACCCTAATCTAAAACTATCCTAACTGACCTAGACGATGGAGATTTTGAAAGACTTGTTTAAATACCTAAAATACTGGTACGTATTTCTAATATCTGTCATATTCTGCCTTGGTGTAGCGTCTGTATATCTCATACTGTCTACACCTCAATATAAGATCAGCAGTACGTTGCTCATCAAAGAAAGTAACGGTTCTGAAGCAAAAGGAAAAGAATCTGCGTTTAGCGACTTGGATATGTTTCACAGCTTCAGCACTGTGCAGAATGAAATCGAAGTTTTGCGTTCGAAGGACCTTTTGATAAAGGTTTTGGAAGACCTCTCACTCGAAACTAAATACTTTACAAAAGGTTTTTTAAAGAATAGAGAACTTTATGGGGATGCACTACCCGTTGAGGTAAAAGTTGATAGTCTTAGCAGGGAAGCCTATGCGAAAAATAAAATTTCACTAGAAATACTGGATAGAAATCGGTTTGTTTTAAACGACAGCACCTTTAGTAAAACCTATGCGTTTGGAAGCCCTATAAAACGGAAGGATTACACCATTACAGTTTTTAAGGGTCCGGCCTTTGCTAAGTTTGATCAACCGGTACATATTGAATTTCGGGATCTTCATACCATGGCTGAAAGCTATAGTTTAAGTAAGCTTGTTATTATGCCCATTGCTAAAGACGCAAATACAATCGTACTTAATCTGATGGACGCAGTTCCTCAGAGAGGCGTTGAGATCATGAGTAAGTTGATTGAAAAATATAATCTGGAAAACGTGCATAACAAGGGGATAATTGCCAGGAGCACGATAAACTTTATCGATAACCGGCTCAAATACTTGTCCGAAGATTTAAGTAGTGTTGCCCAGGATGTAGAGAGCTATAAGCAACAAAATATGGTCACCAATCTAAACTCTGACGCGCAGTTCAGCGTGCAGAACTCCGGCGATTACAGCCGACGACTGGCCGCTACAGATGTTCAGATCAGCGTCATTAATTCAATAGAAAAGTATCTCCGCTTCAAAGGTAATAGTAATAATTTGGTACCCAGTTCATTGACGGTACAGGATGCGACCTTAACGTCTCTAATGAGTAAGTATAATGACCTACAGCTCGAAAAACAGCGCTTGCTAAGGAGTGTGCGGCTCGAAAACCCGCTAATTTTTGGAATAGATCAGCAGCTTACTGGAATCAAAGCAAGTATAAGGGAAAGTCTTGCCAATGTTAAACGAAACCTGGTTCTGGAGCGGAATAGTCTGGTATCCAGCAATTCAAGATATACTTCTGAAATTCAAAAGATGCCTGTACTGGAAAGAGGATTGTTAGAACGGAACCGCGCTCAAGCGGTTAAAGAAGGGTTATTTCATTACCTGCTACAAAAGAGAGAGGAGACCGCGCTATCATTATCATCTACGGTGCCGAATTCCCAGGTCATAGATAAGCCTGCCTATAACTCAACACCCGAAAGTCCTAAGTCTGACTTAATTTACTTGTGTTCTTTTTTAGCGGGTATCATATTCCCAGTATGTGGGATTTATTTAAAAGATACCATTAACGCAAAAGTATTGGACATATCCGATGTGAAGTCAATCGACGGCATTCGTATACTCGGGGAGCTGAGCAGAAAAAAGAAGGAGGAAGCGCTGATTATCAAGAAGGATAGCAGAACGGCTATCTCGGAGCTTTTCCGCTATATACGGATGAATCTTAGTTTCATGAATCCCAATAACTTCTCGCAGGTACTTTTAGTTACTTCCAGTATGAAGGGCGAGGGAAAGACTTTTTTTAGTATCAATCTTGGGATGTCAATGGCATTTATTAATAAGACCGTTGTCTTGCTTGAGTTTGACTTCCGGAAACCAGATTTATTGCGATACATGGGTGTAACTGCAACGACTGGATTGAGTGATTATCTGAATGCCGATGACGTTCAGCTTGATGATATCATTATTCCATCAGAGGAGTCGCCTTATTTGTCTGTAATTGGTAGCGGAAGCATTTCTGAAAATCCTTCAGAGTTATTGATGAGTTATAAGATAGCGGGATTAATACAGGAACTCCGAAATCGATTTGACTACGTGATCGTTGATACATCACCGGTCGGACAAGTTGCGGATGCATTCAGCCTTGCTCCTTACACAGATGCGAGCATCTATATGGTGAGATATAATTTCACCAACATTTCCCAGTTAGAAATTATACGTGATATTGCTGAAAATAAAAAGCTAAAAAACTTGCAGGTCGTGTTTAACGATGCAAAAAGAGAGAATGGCAATGCTTATGGCTATGGCAGGTACCAGTATGTTGCCGACAGCGCCAAGAAAAAGGAGCTAACCAATTAAATTGTAGTGAGCGTTTCCTGCTCATGTTGCCTGATATCGCAGTGTGCTGCCAATAATACTTTTCATTTAGGCTGAGTATCCATGTAAGTGGAAGTGGCGAAGCCATATACTTCAATGTGTTCATTCTCCAATCGCCCTCATGTAAGTGGGAACAGCGAAGCTATATCAAAATTTTATCCAGAAATCTTATGCTGCAATAATTATGAGTTCTCAAATAGTAAAAAACAAAAAGATTGGGGTTATCGGACTTGGCTACGTTGGTTTGCCGCTGGCCGTAGAATTTGCTAAGCGTTACAAGGTAGTAGGTTATGACATCAATAGCAAAAGGATATCGGAGTTGAAATCAGCTTTTGATCACACACGGGAGATTGACGAGGAGGGATTGCAGGGTGTTCTGAGCTTTGATTGTACATCACTTACCGGACTATTTTGCACAACCGATAAGCAGTATCTCGAGAGCTGCAATATGTTTATTGTAACGGTGCCAACTCCTGTGGATCGAAACAGACGACCTGATCTTACCCCGCTCTTGCATGCCAGCACATTGGTGGGCAGCGTGTTAAAAGACGGAGATATTGTTATATATGAGTCAACGGTTTATCCAGGTGTAACAGAGGATGAATGTGTACCTATTCTGGAAAGGCAATCAAGTCTGACGTTCAACGAAAATTTCTTTGTCGGTTATTCTCCAGAAAGAATTAATCCTGGTGATAAGGAACACACTGTAGCAAGGATACGTAAAATAACCTCAGGATCGACCGAAGCTTCGTTGGATATAATTGATCAGCTATACAGCTCTGTAATTACGGCCGGAACATACAAGGCATCATCGATAAAGGTGGCAGAGGCTGCTAAAGTTATCGAGAACTCACAGCGTGATATCAACATAGCCTTTGTAAATGAACTCGCGATGATATTCAATAAGCTCGGTATAGATACACAAGAGGTCTTAAACGCGGCAGGCACAAAGTGGAACTTCTTGAATTTCAGACCTGGTTTGGTAGGTGGACATTGCATTGGTGTAGACCCGTACTACCTTGCTCAGAAGGCCCAGGAGATAGGTTATTATCCCGAAATCATCCTGGCAGGCCGACGTGTAAATGACGGTATGGGTGCATATGTAGCTGATCAACTTGTTAAGAGCATGCTATCAAAAGGTACGAATGTGATCAACAGTGAGGTGTTGATATTGGGATTTACGTTCAAAGAGAACTGTCCTGATGTACGCAATACCAAAGTTATCGATATCATCAGACGCCTGGAAGAATATCATGTCAAGGTATGCATACATGATCCGCTGGCCGACTCTAAGCAAGTGAAGCAAGAATATGGTATTATTTGCCAAAACGGAGATTTCGTACCGAAAAGATATGACGCTGTGCTCCTTGCCGTAGCACACAAGGAATTTATTGACCTTGATATATCTGCATTGTGCAAAGCAGAGGCTGTGATTTACGACATTAAATCCTTCTTGCCTGATTCTATGGTTCATGCAAGGTTATAAAACTAACCAAACATTTATGAAAACGCAGCTGTCTTCTCATCATGAGGATAAAGATCTTTCAACTTTGAACTTTTTGGTAACAGGGGGAGCCGGATTTATAGGCTCTCACCTGGTTGAGTACCTTCTTAAGTACTCCGCAGGCAAAGTTCGCGTGCTCGATAACTTCTCCACTGGGTTCAGAAAGAATCTGGACAGCTTTTGGCAATATCCAAATTTTGAACTTCTGGAGGGTGACATCCGCGATTTAGCTACCTGCAGAGATGCCGTTAAGGATATAAATATTGTGTTTCATGAGGCTGCCTTGGGGTCGGTTCCCCGCTCAGTAAACGACCCTTTGATGAGTAATGAGGTGAACGTTTCGGGCTTTATTAATATGTTGGTTGCTGGCCGGGATGAAGGTGTAATGCGCATCATCTATGCAGCATCGTCCTCAACTTACGGCGACAGCACTGAACTACCTAAGAGCGAAGATAGAATAGGAAAACCATTGTCCCCCTATGCCGTAACCAAGTATGTTAATGAGTTGTATGCGGATGTATTTTCCAAGACTTATAAAATGGAGTTAATAGGACTGAGATATTTCAATGTCTTTGGTCCGAGACAAAACCCTGAAGGCGCCTACTCGGCAGTGATACCCAGGTTTATAAAGATGTTGATGAAGGGTACCAAACCGGTAATACACGGTGACGGAAATTACTCCAGGGACTTCACTTACATCGATAACGTGCTTCAAATGAATATAAAAGCAGCACTTACAGACTCAAGTGCTGCCATCAACGAAGTTTACAATGTGGCATATGGACAGCAGACGACCTTAAATGAACTCGTGGCAGAGATTAAGGCCACATTGTCAAAATTGGATCCGCAAATAGCCGATATTTTTCCGGAGTATGGGCCTGAGCGGGCCGGGGATATCCCTCATTCACTTGCAGCTATCGAAAAGGCGCAAAGATTACTCCATTACAGACCTCTCTTCAGTTTCGAAACAGGATTGAGAGAGACCGTCGACTGGTTCATAAAAGAAGGTGAAGCGGAGAGGACTACGCCGCTGGTTGAGCTCTAACTCCGAAGGTGTAAAATGAGTTTTAGGGAGACAGCAATTGCGGGGATCGGTTGGTCATTTATTCAGCAATTCGGAGCAAAACTAGTCAGCTTAGTTATCGGTATCGTTTTAGCCCGTTTACTGGGACCCGAAGAGTTCGGACTTGTGGCAATGGTCTATGTGTTTATAGCTGTTGGAAGTTCTTTGATGGATAGTGGACTTACATCCTCTCTGATCCGGTCTGCCGAGGTTGATCAGAGTGATTACTCCACCGTCTTTCTATTTAATTTGGCGGGAAGTGTTGTAGTTTATGCAATGCTTTTCTTTGTGGCACCGTTGATAGCCTCATTTTACAAGCAAGATATTTTGGTCGATATCATCCGAGTTACTGGTATCTCTTTTATTATTAACGCCAGTTACGGTGTTCACAATACGCGCTTTATTAAAATGATGAATTTTAAAATTCAGGCATTTATGCAGATTCCTGCAATTGTCGGCTCGGGCATCCTCGGCATTGTGATAGCAAAGGCCGGATTCGGAGTGTGGAGCTTAGTTTGGATGAGTTTGTTCAGTTCATTTTTGCTAGCTCTTATGCATTGGATGTTTTCAGATTGGAGACCAGAATTCATCTTTGACAAAAACAGCTTTAAACGCCATTTTAATTTTGGATATAAAATGACTTTGTCGGGTCTGCTTGAAACGCTTTACCAAAATATTTATGTCATTATCATCGGTAAATATTATTCTGCAACGCAATTAGGATTTTATTCCAGAGCTGATTCAATGAGTCAATTCCCCGTCAGCAATTTAGCAGCCGCCATGAATAAGGTGACTTACCCTATGTTTGCTTCCATTTCTGACGATAACCACAGACTCAAGATGGTTTATAAGCGAATTTTAAAGCAGGTTGTGTTTTGGAATGCGCCTATGCTGATTATTTTAATATTAATTGCCGAACCTCTTTTCCGGATTTTGTTGACAGAGCGATGGCTACCAGCGGTTCCCTATTTCAGAATTCTGTGTGCTGCAGGCATCATGTATCCCCTTCATTCATTTAATCTGAATATTTTAAAAGTAAAAGGGAGAAGTGATCTTTTTTTAAAGCTGGAAGTTATAAAGAAGGTAAGCAGTGTAATCGGGATCATATGTGTCATCCCTCTCGGCATTTATGGGCTATTATTTTTCCAGTTAGGTTACAGTTTCATAGGCTATTATATCAACTCGATCTATAGCGGTAAAATTATCGGGTACCCTGTTAAAGAACAGATTATTGACTTATTACCCTCTATTTCTCTATCAATCTTAACTGGTTTCATTTGTGTCTTTGGCGATAGATATTTAGTAAGTGATTTGATGGCAAATGATCTGGTCAGAATCACACTTGTTAGCACCATATACATTATTATTTATCTATTCAGTGCTAACGCTACCAAGCTTTCAGCAATCTCAGATTTCAGACAACTAATTCTAAAATTATGATACCAGTTACCAAACCGTACCTTCCGCAGATAAAGGAGTACGACAGCTACATCAATAGTATTTGGGAACGTCAATGGCTCACCAATAACGGTCCCCTGGTCAACGAGTTGGAGCTGAGGTTAAAGAGATACCTCAACCTGGATCATATGTTATATATTTCGAACGGCACGATGGCTCTCCAGATTGCTATAAAGGCACTTGGGCTACAGGGTGATATTATTACCACTCCGTTCTCCTATGTGGCCACAACCAGCAGCATAGTATGGGAGGGATGCAATCCTGTTTTTGTAGACATTAAACCCGGTACATTCAATATTAATCCAGCAAATATAGAGGCAGCGATAACTCCTGAAACTTCCGCTATCCTGGCGACCCATGTTTTTGGCGTTCCTTGTAATATTGATGCCATTCAGGACATTGCTGCACGTCATGGGTTGAAGGTTATCTATGACGCCGCTCATTGCTTCGGAGTTAAATATAAAGGCAGATCTGTTTTCGAATATGGAGATATCAGTACAACGAGTTTCCACGCCACTAAACTTTTTCACACGGTTGAAGGCGGCGCCGTTTTTACCCAGTGCCCTGAACTGCTAAAGAAGATGGCTTTTATCAGAAACTTTGGACACAATGGTCCCGATGACTTTGCTGAACTGGGTATTAATGGAAAGAATAGCGAGTTTCATGCAGCCATGGGTTTATGCAATCTTAACCACATTGACGAGATTTTAAGTAAAAGAAAGGAGCTCTATCTGCACTACAGGGAGATCCTCAGCGGTTTGGATGTGAGTTTCCAGGAGTTAAATGATGAGAGGGATTATAATTTTGCTTATTTCCCAGTTCTGTTCGCTTCCGAAGCATTAATGCTGAGATGTATGGAGGTTCTGGCACAGGAAAAGATATATTGCAGGCGATATTTCTATCCATCGCTGGCAACGCTGCCTTATGTGTCTAAGCCAAGTTTACCGGTTTGCGAATCTGTCGTCAAGAGAGTAGTTTGTTTACCGCTCTACCACACACTTACTTCTTCGGACACTGAAATGATTGCCAGAATCATGTTAAGAACTCAAAACTACGCCTCTTCGGCTGTTATTAGTGCATCGCCGGAAACCATTCTGTTAGAGAAAGAGATAGCAACAATTTTAAGCGATAGCAAAATCAATTTATAGATGGAACCAAATACTCCTGAAGTGATGATTAGCGTATGTTGCATAACGTATAATCACGAAAAATTTATATCAAATGCCGTTGAAGGCTTTTTAATGCAGCGTACTGATTTTAAGTATGAGATATTAATTGGAGAGGATTGTTCTAGTGACGGAACAAGAGCTATCTTGGATGAATATGCATCGAAGTATCCGGATAGAATACAGTTAATCACATCAACAAGTAATGTAGGAGCTAACAATAATGCAATCAGAACCATTAAAGCAGCTAAGGGAAAGTACATTGCATTTTGCGATGGAGATGATTTTTGGACCAACTCTAACAAACTCCAGAAACAGGTAGACTTTTTGGAAGATAATCCCGACTACGTTATCTGCTGTCACTATTATAAAGAAATTGACAGCCCGGGCAATCTCCTATATGTCAATCCTAACCCTGTTATGCTGGAATATGATTATAATGATCTCATTGTTAACAGGCAAGCTGAAACAGCTACTTCATCGTTAGTGGTAAGAAAGGACTGTATTGTAGATCTGTTTGATCAGGAGTGGTACCTGAACTGTAATGCAGCAGACAAGTTTTTAAAACTTTTTGCAACATTTCATTCCCGAAAAAAGATCTATGTGATTCCGGAAGTCATGAGTTGTTACAGAAAGCACAAAGGTGGGGTCTGGAGCATGAAAAGTGCGGAGTTCTTAAGGAAGAAACAGCTAAGTGATTTTAATATTATCATAAATAATTTCCATCATAATTTTTCCCAAAAGCTTGCCTTATTCATATTCTATCTCAGACGCTATTTTTTATTCGAGGTACGGAACACTCGATTTACAAACGCGGTCCAAACAATGAGGTCGATATTTTAGCAATAGGGTACATAGAGATGGATATGTTGTTTATTTCATAAACAGTGAGGACAAAAGTTTTCTTAGCTATCAATTCACTGCAGGGCGGCGGCGCTGAGAGGGTGATTGTAAATTTAGGTAATCACTTTCATAAACAAGGGCTTGAAGTTGTGGTGGTATGCTTGAACGCTGCCGAACAAGCCTATTCTTTAGACTCGAATATTAAGCTGATAACCCTGTTGCGCAGAAATTCGAGAACTGATATTCTCGCCAGAATATGGTTTGCCGCTGTTACGTTTGTCAAGTTTGTCTATTTTCTGATAAAAGAAAGGCCGAGATGCGTGATCTCTTTTACTACATCAGTTAACATCTGGACCGGAATATCCTGTATTCTTTGCAGGGTACCGTATGTGGTGTCCGAAAGAACCACTCCTGATCATACTGTAAATACATTTGGCTTATTTACCTCATTTATTTCCTATGTCGCATACAGTCGGGCCTTGGCGATAGTTGTTCCCTCAGGGGGCATGATTGGATCTTTTAAAAAAAACAGGATGTTCAGGAAATTGAACAATTACAAGATTATAAACAATCCGATCAACCAATTTGGCCATGCCACTACGGACCGTGTTTATGACAGAAAATTTATTCTCAGCGTGGGCCGGTTGGATTATGTCAAAGGATTTGATGTGTTGATTGATGTCTATAGCAAAATGGACCTGAAAGATGTTGATCTGATTATATCGGGAGAAGGCTCAGAACGCGAAAAGCTGCTTAAGCAGATTCATGATCTGAAGATGGAAGATCATATCAAGCTGGTCGGATTTAAATCTAATCTTCAGGATTACTATACCCAGGCTGAATTATTTGTTTTGTCTTCGAGAAATGAGGGATACCCAAATGCTTTGATCGAAGCGATGAGTCTTGGATGTCCCTGTGTTTCCGTCGATTGCCAATATGGGCCGTCGGAAATTATCAAGAACAATTGGAATGGATTACTGATTGAAAATAATAATCCTGAGCTTTTAAGTACATCAATTTTAAAAATACTCCAGGATACATCACTCAGGACCAGACTATCTCAAAACTGCAGATCAATCAACATAGCCAACTCACCGGAGCGGATCTCCTCCAGCTGGAAAACACTGATCCCAGAATAACCACAATGCTGTTTGTAAATGATTTCAAATATCTCTAAACATATTCTGATATGAACATTCCATTTTCGCCACCTTATATTGATGAGGCAGTAATCAATGAAGTGATCGATACGCTGCAATCCAAATGGATTACTACAGGTCCTAAGGTGAAGGCGCTAGAGTGCGAAGTTGTAAAACTTACTGGAACAAAAGCAGCGGTCTGTGTTAACTCATGGACGTCGGGTGCCATTTTAATGCTTAAGTGGTTTGGGGTTAAGGAGGGGGACGAAGTGATCATGCCGGCATATACTTATAGCGCCACGGCTCTGTGCGTTTTGAACTGCGGTGCTACACCTGTTATGGTAGATATTTCTGATGATCTAACCATTGACGTTGATAAGATAAAACAGGCAATAACATCCAAAACTAAGGTCATTATTCCAGTCGATATTGCTGGTTGGCCCTGTGACTATAATGCGATCATGGCTGTTATAAATGATCCGGAAGTAATAAATATCTTCAAGCCGGAGAGTGCCAATCAATCGAAACTCGGCCGGATATTACTAATTTCAGATGCGGCGCATTCTATCGGAGCAGTGTATGAGGGGAAATCAGCATCAGTTAAAGCTGATGTCAGTATCTTTTCCTTTCATGCGGTTAAAAACATTACAACTGCGGAAGGAGGCTGTATTTGCTTAAACCTCCCCGAAGACTTTGATAATGAGCTGGTCTATGATTTTCTGAAGATCTATTCACTCAATGGTCAGAACAGGGATGCGTATTCAAAATCCAGAGCTGGAAACTGGAAATATGATATCCTTTTCCAGGGCTTGAAATTCAATATGCCCGACATTTGTGCTGCAATAGGGCTGGCTCAGATAAGGCAGTATCAGCGCAAATTGCTTTCTTCCCGTAAAGAAATAGCTTATAAATATTTCAGCGCGTTCAAAGCGTTTAATTGGTTTGTGCCTCCTCCTTTACAAGATGAGGAACGAGAGTCGAGTTACCATATATTTCCTTTAAGAATAAGGGGTATTACCGAAAGAGAGCGCGACCATATTATTGAGCATCTCACGGAAAAAGGCATTTGTGTGAATGTGCACTTCATACCGATGCCAATGTTTACACTATTTAAAAACCTGGGCTATTCTATCAATGACTATCCTAATTCTTACAGGCAGTATGCATGCGAGATTTCTTTGCCTATTTATCCGCAGCTGGAAGAAGAGCAAAGTAAGTTTGTCATAGACTCCGTTATTCATGAAGTCCAGTATCATCTGAATGAGACGGTGACGAAAGAACCTCATATCGAATCTCACAGATCCTTAGGTGATTTAAAAGAAAATAGAGGAATACTGTTCACATAATATCAAAGCAATAGTATGTTAAAACGAGCTTTCGATATCTCACTTTCCGTGATCGGTCTGATAGTGCTCAGCCCTGTCTTTATTGTGGTCTCGCTATGTGTCTTATTAGATTCAAAGGGACCGGTTTTCTACAAACAAACCAGAGTAGGGCTTAACAACAAAGACTTTAGTCTCTATAAATTCAGAACAATGTTTAAAGGTTCTGAGAAGTCAGGCCTGCTGACTATTAGTAACATCGATACCAGAATAACCAGCTGTGGTTACTGGTTAAGGAAATATAAAATGGATGAACTACCCCAGCTTCTCAACGTTCTGACGGGCGATATGAGCTTAGTGGGGCCACGCCCGGAAGTTAGGAAGTATGTAGATCTCTATGATAAAAGGCAATGCAGTATTCTGTCAGTAAAACCGGGCATAACAGACTGGGCCTCTATACAGTTCCATAACGAAAGTGAGATTTTGGCCACATCTGATGACCCGGAGCATTTTTATATAAATACGATTATTCCGCTGAAAATAGAGCAAAACCTTAAGTATATCAATGACAATAACTTTTGGGTTGATTTAAAGATAATAGCGATTACCCTCTTCAAGGTTGTTAGAAAATGAGATACAGCTATAGCGCATATAGGAATATACCATGACGTTTAAAAGATTGATACTTTTTGTTCTGATGGGATTTTATCTCTATTCGCTGACATTTGGCATTTTTATGACCGGGTTCTTCAGGATTCCAGCACCAGCAGTTTTCATAACGCCCCTTTTTCTGTTCTTCAGGGATAAGACTATTGCGTTTCTCTATCGTAAGGAGGTAATGTTATTTACCATTGCTGCTTTTTTTTATTATGCTGTAGGACAGCACGATTTAAAGTCGTTTCTCGCATATAGTTTTGTTGTCCTTATCTGCGCCGTGTATTTTAATTTTATCGTCGGGAGCAACGCTGTCAGATTTCAGTATTCTGTCCTTATCTTTTTCTCACTTCTTCTGTTATCGGCTTTGATAATGGTTTTAAACCACTTCTTCGTTTCCGAAAGTATCAAGATTCGGGAATTGATAATGGGAGAGCAAGTACTACAGAGCCCATCCGGAATTTCTACTACCATATTTACCTTTGGTTATCAGCTGGCTGCCCTGGTGTCATTTGCCTTCATTTATTCCTTTACATACAGGAAGCCGTTTATATGGAAACCTATTGTGTTTCTAGCCTGCAGTGTATTAATCTTCCTGGGCATGAACAGATCGGTCTTTGTTGCCTTCGTGTTTACCTCACTTCTGTTTTTGCTGTTTTATGAGGGCTTTAAAGCGGTTTTTATTATCGGCATCCTACTTGCCGTAGGATATGGCTCTTATACTTATGTAGTTAAAGAGTCACTGGACACAAAAAATAATATTGTTACCAAAAACGAAGAGAACGATGCCCGATTTAACCGTTCTGGTCTTACCCTGGAGAATATTAAGATAGTAGGAAATTATCCATATGGATTGATTTTTTACGGCAAAACCTGGAAGGAGGTCGTCTATCGCAACCATGTGTTTTCATCCGGACTGACCTCTCATAATGCATATCTTATGTTCGTGACTTATTTAGGGCCGTTCCTGGGCATCGGCCTGCTTATAGCCTTGTACTTTAAAGTACTGAAAGTGCTAAAACTGGTCATACAAAATATAAAGGTTCGGGAGAATTCGTTAATAGTTTGTTTATGTTTTTCATTTTTGGCAGTATCAATAAATGCCCTGTCTCATAATGCATGGTTAATAAGTGCCGATGGTCCCACGGTTTTCTTGTATTTCAGCCTGCTTCATTCCTATAAAATGAAAATGATCCACGTTCCAGCCTAAACTTTTGAAGATGCTTTTATCCTTTGTAATTCCAACCTTTAATCGCGCCTACAAAGTCAGGAGGGCCATTAACAGCGTATTAAAGCAAATGGAAGATAATACCTCGACCGAAATAGTGGTAGTTGATGACGGATCAACTGACGGCACCGAAGATGAGTTGAGGTCGCTAGTTGCTGAAAATCGAATCAGGCTGGTTAAACATAGCGAAAATAGCGGTGTAGCCGCAGCAAAAAACACTGGCATATTGAATTCCAGGAATCAATATATTGTTCTGCTGGACTCTGATGACCTTTTGGAGGATGGAGCACTAGCATACCTCATAGATCTGGTACAAAAGAATGAGTTCGATTTACTCTTTTCCGGCACCAGACTATTAAGAAACGGAAGCCTGTTATATGATCCCTCTTTTAGGGGCTTCAAAATATACAAAGACCTGTTAAGTTGCAGTGTAGGAGAATATCTGCCCATTTGCAGGTCTGAAGTGTTAAAGGAATTTCTATTAAGGGATCTTAGGGGTTTTGAAAGTATAACCTGGCTATCAATTGCGAAAAGTGGCTACAAAGTTTTTTATGATAGTACTCCTGTTCGATCATATGACGATGAAGGTGATGATAGATTGTCGAACAGGCTTGGTATTATAAAGAATTCGGAGTATATGAAAAAGGGATATTCAGTTTATTTAGACGAGTTCGGCGCCGACTTAAGGAAATATAATCTTAGAGAATACCTGGTTATTAATACGAAGTATCTATGTTACTACATGATGCAGAAGGCATTTGTTTAATCGAGGCACAACCTTAAATGAAAACAATATTTTTTATAGTCAGCTCTCTGCAGGCCGGAGGATCCGAACGGGTGTATTGGCTTTTATCGCAATATCTTGATAAATCAAAATATAAAGTCACGCTGATTGTTTTAGACTCCCGAAACCCTTTCTTTTCGCCTGAAATAGAGGGAGTACGGGTTATTCGGTTAAATTCAATCAGAGTCTCACTTTCGTTTTCCAGAATCCTCAATTTGGTAAGATCAGAGAATCCTCATGCTGTTTTTACCACAGGAAGCCACATCACAGCCCTTTTGTCCATTGTGTCTATATTTTGCCGCATACCCACTCTTGTTGCCCGGGAGTCCAATGTCTTAGAAATTATCCTGCCATACAGCGGGTTTAAATCACGGATTATAGATCTCTTTGTTCCCACAATATACAGAAGGATTAAGTTCGGAATATGTCAGTCTGAAGAAGTAAAAAGTTCGCTTATCCGAAATTACCACATTCCCGATGACAAGCTGGTAGTGATACCCAATCCAGTTTTATCGACACCCATTATAAAGTGTAGCACCAATCGGCCCGGCAAGCACCTTATCGTAGTTGCGCGATTAGCAAAAGAGAAAGGCTTGTTCAGGTTGCTGGATATTTTTAGCGCTCTGCCTTTTGAATATACCCTGACCATAGTTGGTGATGGCCCTGTAAAGGCTGAGCTTCAGGAAAAGATACATTCATTAGGGGTCGCAAACCGTGTAAAACTGGCGGGTGTAGTTCAGCATATAACAAAAGTGATTTCAGAATATGATCTGATGGTATTGACTTCTTTTACAGAGGGCTTTCCAAACGTAGTCATCGAATCTTTATCGGTTGGCGTTCCCGTCGTATCATTTAATGTTAGTGGAATTCCATTGATTATCAGACCGGGATTTAACGGTTATATAATTGATCAGGGAGATCTACAGTCATTTAAGGAGCATACTGTCAAAGCTTGTAACGCATCCTGGAATTCAAAAGCAATCAAGGAAGACATTATTGACAGGTTTGGGATCAACAAGATAGCAGCCTCTTACGAAAACCTGCTTTCATGAAGCTCCATATTTCAATTAGCCAATCAACTAAACTATCAACGAACTAATTAAGCTTTAAATATGTGTGGTATATATGGTTCTACCATTAAGTATGGTGAAGATGTCATCAGGGAAAAACTTAATAAAGCAAGTTTTAGGGGACCGGATTTTTCGGCAATCTGCTATACCGATGACGTCGTTCTTGGCCATAATCGTTTAGCGATAATAGATCTTGACCCCCGATCTAATCAACCATTTTCCTATAAGCATCTGCTAATTGTATTTAATGGCGAAATATATAATTTCCTTGATATAAAAGCAGAACTCAAGAAGAAAGGATATTCTTTTTACACCACTTCCGATACCGAAGTTATCTGTGCCGCATATCTGGAATACGGGAGTTCCTGTGTACAGAAGTTCAATGGAATGTTTGCATTCACTATTTACGACTCGCGGGAACGCGTTCTGTTTGGTGCCAGGGACAGACTGGGGAAAAAGCCGTTTTATTATTGCCACAACGAAACCGAGTTCGAATTTGCAAGTCAACCGTCCCAAATAGCGCTCCGCAATGATGTTACTGTGGATCAGCAGGCTATACGTGAATATTTAATCTGGGGGTATGTTCCCGAACCACGTTCTATCTGGAAGGAGGTTAAAAAGCTCCCGGCTGGCCACTCGTTTAAATTTCATTGCACTACGGGGGTTCTTGAAACCCAAAAATATTGGGACCTGGACTACTCCTGGACTAATAAATTTCAGGGAAGTTTCAATGATGCAAAGACGGAGCTTAAGGATCTTCTTACAGATGCTGTTAAAATCAGGATGAACGCTGATGTGCCTTTGGGTATCTTTCTTTCCGGCGGTATAGATTCTTCATTAATAGCTGCTTTGGCTTCACAAATGACGAATAATGTAATGACCTTTTCCATTAAATTCAATGAAAAGGACTTTGACGAAAGTAAATATGCATCGATGGTTGCCTCTCATCTCGGTACTGAACATCATACCATCGAATGTAATTACGATATGGGCATCAATCTTATCGAGAATTTTTCGCGGTATTACGACGAGCCCTTTGCAGACTCCAGTGCTATTCCTTCCTTGTTATTAAGTAAGTATACAAAAGATCACGTGACAGTTGCATTGAGTGGCGACGGGGGAGACGAGGGCTTCATCGGATATACCCGATATAAATGGTTTAATAATATCTCCCCAATCTTCGGGTTACCACTGTCCGCCCGTCGGTTTTTTGCAGCTTGTATCAATCTTTCACCCAACTATGTTCATAAGCTCATCGGGATGGGTATTTCCTTGAAAGATATAGAGGTGTTGTATGTGAAGATGTTTGGGGGAATGGAAAACTCCTGGGTATTAGAGCCCGACTTGGGTTTAGAAAATTCGTTCCGTGATATATTG
Organism: Arcticibacter sp.; assembly: GCF_045629565.1. Lineage (GTDB taxonomy): Bacteria > Bacteroidota > Bacteroidia > Sphingobacteriales > Sphingobacteriaceae > Arcticibacter. Next base: position 15,371 of record NZ_JAZQRL010000027.1, on the reverse strand, counting down.
ACTAATAAACAAAAAAATCTGCTGGAAAACCTTTCGGATTTTGATATTAAAACTTACTTGAATGAGGATATCAATACCAAGGTCGACAGGGCTTCAATGGCATTTTCCCTGGAATCCAGATCACCTCTTATGGACTACCGGGTAATGGAGTTCAGCCGCAATTTGCCTACTAAATATAAATATACCGGAACCACACAAAAGCGAATATTGAAGGAAATATTATTTGAATACGTACCTGCTCAAATGTTCAATCGGCCCAAGGCAGGCTTTACTATGCCCTTTAAAGAATGGTTTAGAGACGAACTAAAAGAATATGTATTGGATAACCTTTCAGAACGCGAGTTAAAATCTATTCCCGGAATTAACGTTAGAAGAACGCTCGAAATCATCAATGAACATATGACGGGAAAGTGGAACCGCTATCCTCAAATTTGGAAACTACTTGTACTTAAACAGTGGTTGAAAGTTTATGATAATAAGCTCTTACCAGAAGCAGTCATGTGATTTAATTTTCATTACCCGTTATAGATGAGCAAAAGAATTTTATTCGTAACTCCTGCACTGAGCAAAGCGGGAGCAGAGACCCAGATGGTTAAACTGGCGTCGTTTCTTAAGTCGGCAGGTTTTGATATTGCCATTATTTCCTTGTTACCGCAAAACGATTATACCATCGATCTAACGGCTGCCGACATTAAAGTTTTCTATTTAAAAAGCTGGAAAGCCAATCCTTTTTCTAACCTGAAGGAGCTTAATCAAAAGGTGAAAGCATTTAATCCTGACATAACAATCGCGTTTATGTTTATTGGAATAATCTTCGCAAGGCTGTTGAAGCTCAGATTTAAGTTTAAGCTCATTTCTTCGATAAGGGCTGCAGAAATTCCTGGCAAGTGGTACGTCCCATTTAAGTTATCGCTGGTTTTGGATGATGTGGTGGTCTTCAATGCCGAATCATCAAGACTGCGCTTTGAGCAGCTTTCACTTGTGAAAAAAGGCGGCGTCGTCATAAACAATGCGATTACGATACCTTCCTTTACAGAGCAATCGGAGCGAGTTAAGGACGATGTCTTCGAATGGATCTGCGTTGCTCATTTTCGGAGCGAAAAAGATTACCCTACGTTATTTAAGGCCGTTTCAATTATCAAAGACCGAGATTTCAGGCTTATTGTTGTTGGCCATTTATTTAATCAAACCTGGCCTCTCCAGATGTTGCAGGACCTGCATATCGAAGATAAGGTTCAGTTACTCGGTTTCAGATCTGACACTGGAAGTTGTCTCTATCATGCAGATGCCTTTGTTGTCTCGTCTTTTACTGAGAGCATGCCTAATGCAATCCTTGAAGCAATGGCCAACAAAAAAATTGTTATTGGCCCCGATGTAGGTGGCGTAAAAAGTTTGATTGAGTCAGCTAAATCCGGTCTTAGTTTTCAGCAGGGAAACGTTGATGAATTAGCGAGGAAAATGTCAGAGGTGATGCGCATGGATGCCGAAGAGCGTGAGCTCTTTGGCACCCGCGGCAGAAACTTTGTTAAAGATAATTTCGCAGAATCCATAGTCATGGATCAATGGCTAAAGGTCATCAACAAGCAGCTGTCTCTGAAAACACTACCAAAAATGGAAATAATACCTTCATAACAGCCAGAAAATGTGCGGAATATTCGGTACCCTAAATCACCAGACTACAGACAGCCATCTAATTCTAAACGGATTGTACCATCGTGGTCCGGATGAACAGAATAAATTGGAGATTGACAATCTGCAAATGTTTCATACCCGTCTTGCCATTCAGGACTTAAGCCCTATGGGAGCGCAGCCTATGTGTCACAACGGCTTATATATTGTATTCAATGGCGAAATATATAATCATAATGAGCTTAGAGCCAAGTACGGACTTCAGGCCTTCTCGCATTCTGATACTTTAACTATTCTTCTCTTGTTTGAAATTCTTGGGATGAAGATGCTCGATGAATTCGATGGTATGTTTGCTTTTGCTTTGTACGATTCTGTCCATCGGCAATTATATTTAGCCAGGGACAGGGCCGGAAAAAAACCGTTATATCTTTATAAAAGACTTGATACCCTGGCCTTTTCTTCTGAACTGAAGACCATCTATAAAGTTTTAAGACCCCAGATCGACTATAATTCCATTGCAGATTACCTATATCTGGGCTACCATTACAGAAAATCAACGCCTTACAAAGACATAACCGAAGTAGAGAACGGAAGCTATTTAAAAATCGACACCCAGACATTTGAAAGCTCTGTTACTAAATGGTTCGATATCTCTGATTATTATAAAAATGAAAACCACTTGTCTTATCAGGATGCTATTAGGGGGGTAGATGAGCGACTACAGTTAGGCATAAAAAGGCGAATTTATAGTTCTGATCTGGACGTGGGCTCTTTTTTAAGTGGAGGAATCGACAGTGGCCTGGTCACTGCAATTGCCTCAGGATACTCTTCCAGGTTAAAAACCTTTACCGTGAGAATGGAGGGCGCTTATGATGAGTCGTGCCTGGCCCGGGAGGTATCCGAAAAATATAATACTAACCATACCGTTGTCGATATCTCTTTCTCGGATCTCAGGAACGATATTGAATCTATCCTGATTAATTACGGAGAACCCTATTGTGATAATTCAGCAATTCCTAGTTATTACGTTGCAAAGGCGGCAAAAAAACATATTACTGTTGTCCTGAACGGCGATGGCGCCGACGAACTGTTCGGTGGATACAGGAGGTACGTACCATTTAAACATATTAATTTCTTTAATAGAAGTGATTTAAGCAGGGGATTGTCAAATGGGTTATTGCAGCTGTTGCCGCTTGCCAATGAGAAAATGAGCAACTACAATTATCTGTACAGGCTTTTGAAATTCGGCAGCTTTAAGAACTCGTTGCAGATGTATAGTTCAGCCTCATCTGATATGATGGTAGGTTTTGAATCAGAATTTATTAGAAGGCCACCGCTATCTGATATCAGTACTGATCTTTTACGTATCACAGGTCTTCCCATTTCGTCGCTGAAGAAGCTGTTATTAATGGATTTTCAAACTATATTATTTAGCGGGCTGCTTCCGAAGATGGACATTGCAACGATGGCCCATTCTCTTGAAGGGAGGAGTCCTTTTCTTTCTAAGGACATATTAGAATTTGCCCCTTCCATTTGCGACGACTTTAAGATCAGAAATATAAGAACAAAGAGCCTTCTTCGTGACCTGGCGAAGAAATACTTGCCAAAAAGTCTCATAAATCAGCCAAAGCGGGGATTTGAAGTGCCATTAAAGGGTTGGATGGATAATGAACTAAAGGACATAGTACATTCATATTTGCGCTCGCCAGGGGCTTTATATCCGGAGTTTATCAGCAGGTCGTTTGTTGAAAAGCTAGTCGATAGAAAGGTAAAGATATCTGACGAAAAAAGGGCTAAAATTCTCTTTTGTATTTTTTCTTTGGAGGTATGGCACACCAACCTTTAACGAACAGCTAAAGGCTGATGCAGCTAAATATTTTGCAACGACTCATCATGCATAAGTTCAGATAACATAAAATAATATGAGAGTTTTAGTAACGGGCTCTGCCGGATTTATTGGGTTTCATTTAGTTAAACGATTGCTTGATCGTGGTGATGAAGTTGTCGGAATAGACAACATAAATGATTATTACGACGTCGACCTGAAATATGGAAGGCTTCTCGAGCATGGCATATCGAAAAATCAGATTGAATATGGAAAAGCGCAGGTAAGTCAAACCAACGGCAATTATCAATTTTTGAAACTGGATCTGACCGACAGTAGGCAGTTAGCAGCTTTGTTTGAGGTTTACGACTTCGATGTAGTAGCTAACCTCGCGGCACAAGCAGGAGTCAGATACAGTCTGATTAACCCATTTGCTTATGTAGAATCTAATATCAAAGGATTTCTGAATGTCTTAGAGTGCTGTAGGTTTAATGCTATAAAGCATCTGGTATATGCAAGTTCTTCCAGTGTTTACGGGTTGAATAAAGAAATGCCTTTTGCAGAGAACGATCAAGTTGATAGCCCTGTATCTTTATATGCGGCCTCTAAAAAAAGCAACGAATTAATGGCTCATTCATACAGCCATTTATTTAATCTGCCAACAACAGGCTTAAGGTTTTTTACGGTCTACGGCCCCTGGGGAAGGCCGGATATGGCGCTTTTCAGATTTACAAAGGCGATTACCGAGGGCAAGCCTATTGATGTATACAATCACGGGGATATGAAAAGGGATTTTACTTTTATTGATGATATTATCGAGGGAGTGGTTCGGGTGATTGACAACCCAGAAAAAAGAAGGGGACAAGATAACGATGACAAAGGGCTTTCATGCAGCAATTCAGTGCCTTATCGAATATTCAATATCGGTAGGGGGAAGTCGGTTAGCCTGATGACTTTTATAAATGAGATTGAAAAAAATCTGGGAAAGATAGCCGTCAAAAGATTTCTACCTCTCCAGGATGGTGATGTAGCGGATACCTGGGCCGATATCACAAATCTGGAGCAAAGTTTACACTATAAGCCTGAGGTATCTGTTGAAGAGGGCGTCGGCCGCTTTATCAGATGGTACAATAGCTTTTATGGTGGTGTTCCCATCCTAACAAAGAAGTCTGACACATTTGCCAATGCCCACTAAACGCTGTTCGGAGATGTTAAAAAGTGTTAAATTTCCAGTAAACTGGTTTGAAAATGAAAAAAAATAATATTTCAGATTAGGCAATGTCAGGGAAGTGTCCGATTAACAAATTTTACTTCTCAAACATATACTATAATATGTGGGCATTTTGTTACAATATTGATAGTGATTAATCTATAGTTATTTTTTTCTTTCCTAAGCATTAATATACTCCTTAAAAACTAAGCCGAAATAACCAAATCTTTCGTAAGTATCTTTTTCTCGTAGCGCTCGTTTAAAGAGTCGTTAAAAGAAATGTACTTACGAAAAATGAAAAACAAATTAAATTTAAAGAGCAAATTACTAATGAGCTGTCTTTTATTAGCAGTTTTACTATTCAGCCAATGCAGTAAAGAGTCCGTCAGTACTCCGGTTTCAACAGAGAAGGCAATGATATCTGCGGTTAATGCCACCGGGGGATCAAGTGTACTAGCTCTAGATTTAGCTAAAGCTTATTCGGATGGCGGATATGCTATTGCTTTAGACCGTGATTTCAAAACGCCAGGAGATTCTGATTCTCAGCCGAATGTCTCCATATTGAGAATTTTTGAAGACGGTAAGGAACTCGGTCCAGCTCATTCCTTGCATAGAAATATCAGAAATACAGGGAAGGGGATGTTCAGCCATTGGGGAAATACGTTATATTTTTCTACTTCTGATAACAGCAACCCCCAGACGAATGGAAGAAAATACACGTATTCTATCGGAAACACGGTTGCAGCTTTACCCATGCCGTCCGAAGGCGCTGATTCTCCGGTCAGTAATTCAACTATCATAGGGTACGCCTCTGTAGATGGAAAAACAACAGGAGGAAAAGGTGGAAGGACTGTCACAGTATCTAGCTTCAGCGATTTGAAGAAAGCGGTGGCCGATTATAATCCCCTTATTATTCAGGTCTCCGGAAACATAAAAGGAACAGGGTATATTAATGTTAGATCTAATAAAACGATAACAGGATTAAGGGGATCCTCCCTTGAAGGAGTGAGCTTATTGATTTATGGTGAGAGTAATGTTATCATACGCAATATGACTATCAGAAAAGTTGTGGGGTACTCCAATATAATTATAAAAGAAAAGGCGCACCATATCTGGGTAGATCATTGTGATTTGTCGTCTGACAGGAATCACGGGTGGGAATATTACGATGGTCTATTAGATGTAGGAAAAAAGGCAGATTATGTCACCATATCCTGGAACAAATTTCATGATAATCATGTCGCATGTTTGATTGGTTGGAACAGCGCGGATTATGACAACCTGCGTGTTACAATGTACAATAACCATTTTTATAATATCAGCGAGCGTTCACCTGATATGAGATACGGCCACGTTCATTACTTCAATAATTATAACGAGAATAATAATGGATACTCTATTTCTGCCTTAGAAAAGGGAACTGTACGTACCGATAACAATTACTTTAGCAATTGCAATAAGCCGATTACAACTACATACAATGGTTATACAGCAGGATACATAAGCGGAGCAGCAACAAATGTTTATGTAAATTCCGGTAAGAATAACCTGACGACAAATGAATCTAAATGGCTTCCACCGTACGAATATAAATCTGCACTAATACCTGCATCCAGCGTGCCTGCTGTTGTTTCAAAAGGCGCCGGTGCTACATTATAAACCATAACCTGAGATTTTTTCTTGCTATTAAAGCTGCCTTATCTATATCAGGTAGCTTTAATAGCTTATACAGTTAACTCGCGTCTGATATTTATTATGGAACACAATAAAAACAGGGTCTTAATAGCATGTGATTCTTCGCGATCACTGCTTGACTTCAGAGGAAAGCTAATGGAAGCGCTGATGGTCCAGAATGAGGTGCATGTTTTTACTCCTAAAATCCAAAATAAGGATATCAAGTCCAGATTAGTTAACATGGGAGTAACGGTCTACGAAAATGAACTAGAGTCGAGTAATGTTTCAATCTGGTCAGATATAAAGTATATCTCCAGTCTGTTTACCGTTTTAAAAAAAGTCAAGCCTGCTGTATTCTTTCCTTATGCTTTCAAACCTGTTATTTACGGCTCTTTAATGGCAAGATATTTAGGAATTAAGCGTATCGCACCTATGTTAACGGGGTTAGGAAACAATTTCGATAATAATGGTACAAAGACGCTTGTAAATAAAATCACTAGAAACCTTCTTAAGCAGGCACTGAAGCACAGTGAAAAGATTCGGATTATTCTTCAAAATCCAGACGACCGTCATACACTTCATAACTTCAAGATCATTAATAACAAGTATGCCGGACAGGTGTTTATTGTAAACGGATCCGGAGTTGATCTGGCTCATTATGATTATTCAGAGCCAGGGGAAGGCAACGTCAGTTTTCTAATGGTTTCAAGGCTGATCAATGCCAAAGGCATAAGGGAATTCTATGAGGCCGCCAAAGAGATCGGCTTTCGGTATCCACATGTAAGATTCAGATTGGTGGGGCCTTTCGATAATAATATCGATTCCATAGACGAAGAGCTGTTTAGCAAAATACAGGCAGGTGAAGTGTTGGAATATCTTGGAGAGGTAAACGACATAAGAGGGTGTATAAGGGATTCATCTGTTGTAGTCTTACCCTCATATTATGGTGAAGGGGTACCCCGTTGTATCCTGGAAGCAATGGCCATGGGCAGGGCTGTGATAACCACTAACTCAGTAGGATGCCGTGAAACGGTGTCTAATGACAAAGAATTTCCTAATGGATTTCTGATTCCGGTAAAGGATGTTAATTCTCTCGTACAAAGAATGGAGCATTTTATAAAAAATAAGAACGACATTTTAAGGTTCGGCCTAAACGGGAGGAAATACGCACAGGAAAAATTTGACGTTGACATTGTTAATCAACAAATGCTCAAGATACTAACCGATGCCTGACTAACCTCATTTAGGTTAACAGTTTAGCACCAATGAAACATCAGGTATTCTAAAGGGTGCAAAGTAGACGTCGCAGCGATCGGCTGTTTCTCTTTCTATTGAAAATAACACAGGTACTCCTTGAAGTACATCCTTCTCACATCCATTTAAATAACCAATCCTACATAAACTGTCCGCCAGGAGGAGTCATATTCAATGACCTCCGGGAGAGGATTTATACCTTTTCTAGTAATCACGACGAAATCTTACAAGATTATGAAAAAAATGTTTCTCTCAGAGAAAGCGTACTCTCGCTGGCTCATTTTGATGGTAGACCAACTCATCGTTACGTGGGCACTTTTAGTTTCGTTCCTCATGGCTAACAGGTTCGAGTATAAGGAGATATTCACCTCAGCATCCATATCGTATGTAGGGTTGTATAGTTTAATCGCTATTCTGGTCTTCGTCACAATGCGTGTACATACAGGGATCATCCGATACTCAAGCACTGACGATATATTTCGGGTATTTATGGCTGTCACCATAACGAGTACTCTTTTTGGGGCAACGAGTAAACTGCTTGTGCTGCCGAAACTGTATCTGATTGAACAGTGGCTGGATGTAGCGCTCATCTTCAATTTTTTCATATCGACATCGCTGCTGATCATTTTCCGTATCAGCATAAAGCACCTGTTTGAATTTTTGAGAAAGGACTTTCAGTTGGAGCAGAGGAAGGAAGTTGTGTTGATCTATGGTTCGGATAGTGCCTCTATACTCATCAAAAATGCTTTAGAGTCGGGTGCTGAGTCTGACTTGAAAGTTTTGGGCTTTGTTGATGACAAACTGGATAAGGTGAACAAATCCATTGAGCGAAAAAAGGTTTATGCATCTTCACAAATAGGACTTTTGAAATTGAAGTTTTCGGTAGGCAAGCTCGTTGTAATGGAAAATCACCCGGATGTGGAAGGCATGCATAAGGCCATAGAGCGATGTATAGAAGAAGGTATAAAGGTAGTATCTGTTCCTCCCTCCAGACAGTGGCTAGATGGCAGACTTAGTTTAAATCAGTTCAGGGCGTTACGTATCGAGGATTTGCTTGAGAGGGAGCCCATTGTCCTTAACAAAGGCAATATATACAAGCAATTGAGAGGGAAACGCGTCTTAGTTACCGGTGCGGCCGGCTCCATCGGATCTGAAATTGTAAGACAAGTTTTGTCCTACAATCCCAAATACGTCATATTATTTGATCAGGCAGAAACCCCTCTCCATGAGCTACAGATGGAGTTAGAAGATAATTATCTGGGCGGACTTACCAGAGTATGTATGGGAAGTATACAAAATGAGAAGCGTTTAAGGCAGATGTTCGATTTGTATCAACCGGAAATGATTTTTCATGCAGCTGCCTGCAAGCATGTTCCCATGATGGAATCTAATCCCATGGAAGCCATCATAACGAATGTTTTGGGTACGAAAATGTTGGCTGATATGGCAGTGGAGTACGGAGTCGATAAATTTATAATGATTTCGACAGACAAAGCAGTGAACCCCACGAATGTTATGGGTGCCTCAAAAAGAATTGCAGAAATGTACACGCAATCAATTAGTCATTGGCAACCAACCACCAAATTCATCACCACGAGGTTCGGAAATGTCTTGGGATCAAACGGATCAGTGGTGCCGCGTTTTAAAAGCCAGATAGAACATGGAGGCCCGATAACAATTACTCATCCGGATATCACTCGTTATTTCATGACCATCCCCGAAGCTGTACAGCTCGTACTGGAGGCATCTGCTATTGGAAATGGTGGTGAGATATTCATCTTTGACATGGGCAAACCCGTCAGAATCTTTGATCTGGCCGTGAATATGATAAAGCTTGCAGGACTCGTACCAGAAAAAGATGTGCAAATAGTATGTACCGGTTTACGTCCGGGAGAAAAGCTCTACGAAGAGTTGCTCAATAAAGAAGAACACAATATCCCCACGGACAATGTTAAGATCAAAATATCAAAAGTAATACATCACGAGTTCGATTACATTCGAAACGAATTGGAAGAATTGATATTATTGGCTTCAAGGAGCTCCACTAATCAGGCTGTAGTTCGAAAAATGAAGGATATTGTTCCGGAGTTTAAAAGCACAAACTCCTTGTACAAAGAATCTGAGGAAGCACTCCTTCAATAATATCCATTTCCCCAAATGTTTTTTTACTTCGTTCTTATAATGGGTAATCTGTGATGCTTAAATAACCAAATAGTCAATAAGGCTTATTTGTTCTTGATAAGTTAACATTTGCTGTAGATCTTAGTCATGAATTAACGTTGGACACGTAACGGACCACATGCTTTTTTATCCCGCATCAAATAGGCTCCATGTATTAACTATTGATCAAAAGAGCGAATGGAGAGATGTAATCAATCGCTCTTTTCACTACGATTTTTATCATACCTGGTATTATCATTCACTGGATAAAAGTGGCGAACCCATTCTGCTTATCTATGAAAACGGGGGAGACTTTATCGCCTTTCCTTTTGTTAAAAGAAGGAAAGGCCTCTCCGATAAGTCCCTCGGCGCGGCTTATGGTTACACCGGCCCCGTGTCTAGCAAGCGTTTTCAGGACTGGGACGTTAAAGAACTAGAAACCTTTGATGCCGGGTTTTTAACATTTTTGCGGGATGGCGAATATCACTCGGTTACAACAAGACTTCATCCATTCATCGATCAGACACGGCTACTGGAGAGGCTTGGTGGTGAGTTTAAAGAGGGTAAGTCGGTGGCCATCGATCTTTCCATCTCCATTGACGAACAGCGAAAGAGCTATAGACGAAGCCTCTGGGCAGGTATTGAGAAGCTACGTCGAAAAGGATGCTATGTAAAAGAAGGGGGAGCAGATGACATCCACACTTTTATCTCGATATATTGGGAGAACATGAGACGGATAGGTGCAGACGATGTATATCTTTTTAATGAACAATACTTCTTCGACTTTATGGCGTCAGAAGATTTCGATGTTAAATTGTTTTTCGTTTTTTCGGGTACAGAACCAATTTGTGCAAGCATGGTTACCTTCACTAATGGGGTCATTCAGGGATATCTCATTGGAACGCGTGAACAGTATCTTTCCGAATCACCAGCTAAGTTTCTTATCGATCAAGTGAGTGTATTCGGAAGAGAGCATGGCATGAGATATTACAATCTTGGGGGAGGACTTAACTTTGAGCAGGATCAGCTATTCCATTGGAAACTTGGTTTTTCCCGTCTATGTCTAAACAGTAACAAGTGGACATTCAGTCCATTTAACGGAGCCCAAACTTTTATTGGCTTTATATCGAATTTATGCTTGCTACATTGGTAAGCAAGCACCTTCAAAATACAAGCGCCGGGACGCTTGAAGTAAACCTTACGGGCTGTGTAACCGCAAGCATCAACTCCTTTCTGTAAGGCTCGCGCGCTATAGGAATCATACCATATTGCGTAAACCAGGAATCTACGTCACCACAATGATGCAACTTAAAGCCATCGTCTTTAAGTTTCTGCAATAGATAGCAAAATGCAATTTTACTGGCATTATCAACCGTATGAAATAAGCTAAGCGTCGCAAAAAAACCGTTTATAGACAATCCGACAAGTCCGCCAACAAGAATGCCATTCTGATAGGCTTCTACACTATGTGCTATTCCCATATCGTGAAGCACAATCCCAGCTTCAACATACTCGTTACTTATCCATGTATTATTCTTAACGCCTCTCGGCTTGGTACATGAAAGAATGGTGTCTCTGAAATTGGCGTTAACCTTAATCTGAATTCTCTCTTCATCCGAAGACCGCTTTTCCTTTTTCAACCTTCTCAACAGGTCATTCCGGATTTTGTAATGATCAACTGGTATAATACCCCTTACTTCCGGATCGTACCAATTGACCTGATTTTTGTGTCGGGTACTAGGTAACGGATACTTACCTTGCACATAACCCTGATAAATAAGGAATGGTGATAGTTCGAACTGACTGTATGACCATAAGAGAACGTTTTCCCTGTTTTTCAACACCTTGGTCAAACCTGTAGCGAAGAATTGCCTAATAAGGTCCCTGGCAGGTCCGGTTACTGAAGACCGTAATGCCGCAGAAATCGAATAGCTTGTCATCAGATAGCCTGGGGTTAATTTGGAAAATAAAAATGTTGAATAACAGCGTTATCTTTCGCGTTATCGAGAGAAAAATCCGTAACGCTGTTATTTAACAGACAGCTGAACCTCTATATTTCCGCGAGTCGCATTGGAGTAAGGACAAACCTGATGTGCCTTATTTGCAAGATCTTCAGCAAGAGACTTTTCCACTCCAGGTATTCCGATAACCAACACGACTGAAAGTCCGAAGCCTCCCTGATCAAGCTTTCCTATGCTAACCTCCGCCGTCACTGAAGTCGTTCCGGTTTGCACCTTCTCGCCTCTTATGATCAGATTGAGCGCACTGTCAAAACAGGCTGCATATCCCGCCGCGAACATCGTTTCAGGATTCAGATAATGACCATCGGGTCCACCCATGCTCTTAGGGGGGCGCACATCAGCGTCAAGCGCTCCGTCTGCAGATGTGACATGGCCGTTTCGACCTCCGGTTGCTGTGGCTTTCGCTGTATACAATTTCTCCATTTCTTATATTCATCATGTGATATAAGAATATATAGATTTTAGGTGGAAATTGTTTGCTTCTTTCAAAACATAACGAGCACTATAATATGTGTATTAATTCAATGGGTTGATATGATGTAGTATAATACGGTATAATTCATCAGGAAGAAATGGCTTTACTACCACGTCGTTGATACCGACCTCATTTACCTTTTCGTCAATTTCGTTGGGCAAATTTGCGGTGAGTGCAATTATTGGTATTTGAATACCCCGCTTTCGTAGCCTGGTGGTGGCTTCGTAACCGTCCATGATGGGCATATGGAGGTCCATTAAAATCAGGCGGTGCTTTTCTTCGTCTAATTTATGCAATGCCTCGAGTCCGTTGGCTGCAACATCGATGGTGGCTCCCCATCGTTTTAGAAACGATTGAGCAACCAACACGTTCATCTGATTATCTTCCACGAGCAGGATATGAATTCCGTTGAGCGGTTTATGGCTTTCATTTGGAAGCGTTCCTTTCATTAAAGCTGTTTCCTTCAGCGAGCTCTTGCTAAATGTTTGAACGAAATAAAATTCAGATCCTTTTCCTTCTTCACTCTTCAGTTCAAGCGAGGAATTTTGCAGTTCCAAAATTCTCTTTGTAATAGCCAGACCAAGCCCGGTTCCTCCAAATCCTCTGGAGGTTGATGAATCGGCCTGGGTGAAGCGCTCAAAGATCAACTTATGCTTTTCTTTCGAAATCCCGATACCGCTGTCTTTCACCTGGAACTTCAAAGTCATACTGGTTTCATTCTGTTCCTTTACGCCAATTTTTACCTGAACGGTACCAACATGCGTAAACTTGATGGCATTATGAACCAGGTTCGTAATTACCTGAGAAAGGCGAGTGGGGTCGCCGATCAATTTATGGCGCAGGTCTGGATCACAGTCCAGGGTCAATTCAATGCCTTTGTCCTGTGCTGAAGCCTGAAGACTGATAATAATATTTTTAACGATGGCGGGGGCGTCCATTTCAATCTCTTCGAAGGAAATCTTTCCCGCCTCAATCTTGCTATAATCCAGGATGTCGTTCACAATCGAAAGAAGATTGTTTGCCGAGAACAGCATCACATCTAAATGCTCGATTTGATCTTTTCTTGGCTTGGTCTTCAACAGCAGATGGCTCATTCCTATCACCGAATTTAAAGGAGTTCTGATTTCATGACTCATCGTGCTCAGAAACTCAGATTTGGAAACGAGCCCTTGTTCGGCTTCAACCCGGGCTTTCTTCAATTGGAAAGAAACTCTGTGCGACAGAACCAGGGATTGCAAAAAGAAAAAGGCTATATAACACAGAAAATTGAGCAGCTGTAGTTTGGGAGCCAGGCCCCAGTAGAAGAGCAGGGATATGCCAAACACAGTAACAATGGCAATAGTGCTCATTAACGCATAAACCGACCCTGGTAATTTTTTCAGATAAGCTTTCGTATATATATAAGGTACATATACAAGGCAAAACGCCATCAGCAACAGAAATGGATTTATTAGTTGAGTAAAATAGAGCGGCGGCAGAACCAGAGACGCAAAGGCAAATAAAAAGCACAGAATGTATATAAAACGCACCATTCGTAAATTCGAAGCTTCTGGATATAGGTAGCAGGTATAAAGTGAGAAGATTCCTATCCCCGCGAACAGGCTGATGTACTCTAGTCGAATAGTGATGTGCCAGTTAATTCCCGGTAAAATAGAGTGCAGCGTATAGTCACCGATTCCCAGGATCCTGTAACTGAACACAATCGAATAAAGGGCAAACATGAGAATGGCTTTGTCTCGGTTGCCCATAATGAAAAGGCCAAGAAAGTAAAGCCCGCTCATCAGCAGGCATCCCGTTAAGAGAAGATCTATAGCTGTAAATTGTAATTTCCGCAGCGCCATGAAGTCGGCTTTTCCGATCTCGATATCATTACTGATTCCGCCCTTGCTATGCTCAAAGTTGGCAATCTGTAAGGTAAGATGGATGGTATCAGCATTTGGGGGAATGTTGACGGTATGCGTTTGCCAGTAAGGAATAAAATCTTCTTTGGTAGTTCCGACTTGGCCATTTTCAGCAACAAGATGCTGATTTAAGTATAGTCGGTAAGCGGAGTACATATCCGGGACGGCTATGCTTAAAGGGGAAGAGGACTCAGGTAGGAGTATGGTCAGCTTATACGTAGCGTATCCGAAAGAAGGAAGTTCTTCGCCTTTTAGAAAGTATCCATGCCAAAGGAACGGGAACTCAACAAGCGTTGAGCTGTCGGGGTTCGCATTGGTTTCGGGGGATACGAGTTTTTTCCAATAAAATCTCCATTGACCCTTTAGTTCAACCGATGAGTCAAATTTCTCCTTCCTTAAGTCGAGGAGACCGTCAACAGCTCTTGCAGGTTTACCTGCGTATACTGTTGTTGAAACAAGGAGAACTACAAGGATGATTAGAGAGCGAAGTGACGACAAGAAGGCACGTATCATTGTTGTGGGTAAAAATACCATTGTGTGATACTTAATGCAAATTTAGTTCTCATAATAATGTTTATAATCAATTGATTACCAGATGTCGGCCCGATAGGGAAGCTATTTAGCCCAAATGGGTGTTTTTAACTCTTTCACACACGTTGTGAGTTGCACTAAATTCTGCTTGGTACGGAGAGCTTTGATGAGGTCACGGGTATGACCATAGCGATATCGGGGCGGGACATAGCTATATAAGGGCGGGACATGTTCGGATCATGGTTAAGTCAGTAACGCACCAACTTCGTACCAACTTCGTACCAGTTTCGTACCAGCTTCGGGAAAATCCGAAGAAGAGGCGAAGTTGGTAGGGAGCTGGTATGGACTTAGGGCGGGACGGATAGGAGCTTGAGTAAAGGAAGGCATAAGCTGTGAGAAAGGCATGCGGGTAACCAACCTGTAGAAAGGCAGCCTGGCGGACAGGCAGAAACGATGTAGCCTTATGGCCACCTTATCCTGCCTTTTGGCACCCTTTACAAACATGCCCTAAAAATTGTTTTCGCCCGTTTCACTTTGTAAGCTTCTGATTTCAAAGGTGCTGCTGCCGCAGTATCGCTAAAAAGTGCCTTCAGGTGAAAATAAAAGCCCCAAAGACTTGCAGGGACTGCAAAAAGTTCCCATCTTTGCAGTCCCAAAACGAACAAGGGAACGCAAAGCGCAAGGCTAAGTG
>NZ_JAZQRL010000026.1:0-10969 GCF_045629565.1 Arcticibacter sp. | reverse complement strand
GGGATTTCTCACCTAAATTCAAGGCCGATACCGTCTCCTCTATTCTGCTGAATGAATCTGCGGTTAAGATCATGAATCTTAAGGATCCTATTGGTACACTTATCAGATGGGGTCGCACCCCTATGACAGTCGTGGGTGTCGTTCAGGATCATGCCAATGAATCGCTGGGGTCAAAAGCAAGACCGACAGTATTCTACAATAAACCCAGGGATGCCAGGGAATTGCTGATCAGGCTGAACGCCGGTCAGCCTGTATCTAATTCTGTCCGATTGATTAAAAGTATCAGCCAGCGTTTGAATCCTGCTTATCCGCCAGATCTTCAGTTTTTAAGTTCCGGCATGGCAGAAAAACTACACAGCGAGAGACTGTTGAGTATATTGTCTAACCTCTTCGGTGGTTTTGCCATCTTCATTTCCTGTCTAGGTTTACTTGGGCTGGCGTTGTATATGGCTGAACAGCGTAAAAAGGAGATCAGTATCAGGAGGGTACTTGGTGCAGGTTTAGGGCATCTGATGCTCCTTTTAAATAAGGATTTTATGAAACTGGTTCTGCTTTCTAATCTGATCGCGATTCCTGTTGCATATATCCTGGCCAGCAACTGGATCATGAGATATGATTATCGCGTAGCTATAGGCATCTACCCTTTTGTAATTGCGCTCGTAATTTCTTTAATCATAGCTATTTTATCTGTCAGCATGCAGACATTTAAAGTGGTAAAGGCAAATGCGGTAGATGCATTGAAATATGAATAGGCGGAGGTGCTGTTTAGCATTTCTATTCTGCATATTTTGTACAATAGCTCCTGAAATTGGTTACCATGTTTAGGCATAATTCCGACAAATTGTCGCCCCGGATTACAAGCAGGGAACAATAAGAATATTGATACACGCGATTTTCTCATAGATTTGTCCTGGCTAGATAGTTTTGATAGAACTAGGATGCAGCTGACGCAGTTCGCTTACAATGCTGCCGACATGTTCATTATAACAGCAAAATATATCGAAACACACATGCATATAAGATTATCTCTAAGCCTACTGTATTTAGTTTTCTGTGGTCATGTTGCTCAGGGGCAGCTCCTTCCTATTGATAGGCATACTATTAAAGCTTACGGCAATCAAACTCGCGATCGTAGTGGCCTGCCCGGAAAGGCATATTGGCAAAATCAGGGTGACTATGATATAGATGTTCAGTTTGACCCATCATCTAGAAAGCTGACCGGCATCGTTCACATCAATTACCATAATAATAGTCCTGACACGCTAAAATCGCTCTCATTCAAACTATACCCCAATTTGTACAAGGCAAATTCCATGCGTAATACCGTATTGTCGGTTGCTGACCTTGGGCCAGGTATGCATCTGAGCGAAATGTTAATTGGCGGCCAAAAGATCGACAGTAACAAACGAATGCCGAGAGGTACCAATATGTCGGTAAGAGGGTTGCATATATTGCCTGGCGAACAGACTTCTGTAAAGATCAGTTATGATTACACACTCAATAAAGGTTCATTTAACCGCACGGGACAAATTGATGAAGGTACATTCTTTTTGGCTTATTTTTTTCCGCGACTGACCGTTTATGATGACATAGACGGCTGGAACGAGTATAATTATCTAGGTAAAGAAGAATTTTATAATGACTACGGCAACTTCAAGGTATCCGTGACAGTTCCGCGCGAGTATTGCGTTTGGGCAACAGGCGAGCTTACAAATACAGCTGATATTTTTGAGCCCACTTACATCGAAAGGATTAGAAATGCGGAACAGCAGGACTCTGTTACAGATGTGATTACTAAAGAGGATATTAAGAAGGGACATATTACTAAGGCCGGCAGCAGTCATACATGGAAATTTGACGCGAGGAATGTCACCGACTTTGCGTTTGCCTTGAGCCGTAATTATGTATGGAAATCTTCGAGTCTCGTGGTTGATCACGCGACGCAGAAACGCACCAGAGTAGATGCTGTTTACCACCCGGATCACTTAAGCTATACCCCGGTTATTGAGTATAACCGTAAAACGGTTCAACTTATCAGCGAAAGTTTCCCGGCGATACCATTTCCTTATTCACACCAGACAATCATTGATGGTCTGGATGCCATGGAATACCCAATGATGGTCAACAACCTGCCGTTGGAGGATCAAAAAGATGTCGTGGAATTTACGGCTCACGAGGTCTTCCACTCCATATTTCCGTTTTACGTAGGCACAAATGAGACCAAACACTCTTTTATGGATGAAGGCTGGGCGACAATGACCGAGTTTATGTTTCACCCCCATATCGCTCCCGATATCCCTTTCAATTATGACTTAAGTTCGGTGAATGACTACGCAGGTCTTTCTGAAGATGTTCCCGTAATGACGCCAACGGCTCAGCTGTACGGCAATGCCCGTTTTGCAGATAAAGACCTAAAACCCGCGCTTGCATTATGGTATTTAAGAGATATGGTGGGAGCGCAGAAGTTCAGCGAAGCAACCCGCTATTATATCCGGGCATGGGCAGGCAAGCACCCTACACCATATGATTTCTTTAACTGCATGAATAAGGGTGCTGGCATGGACCTGAATTGGTACTGGAAAAGGTGGTACTTCGATAAGGCAGTTCCTGATTTGTCTATTGATAAAGTGAACAAGCAGAACGGTCGTTACCATATCCACATCTCTAATGTCGGTGGAGCTCCAGTTCCTGTACATCTCACCGTATATTTCAAGAACGGAACGAAACAGCGTTTTAATAAACCTGTTTCGATCTGGAAGAATTCAGATAAGCTGGACCTTGCTTTGAATTCAGGATCGAATATAGTTCGTATTGTGTTAGGAGATGAGTATGATGCTGATACTGACTCGGCAAACAACATCTGGAAGACTCAACAGTTATGATGACTTTCTTACAATGTTTTGAACAAATGCTCTAATCGTTAACGTTATAAAGCGACGGTTCTTCAAAGCCGCCGTTAAAAATTCCGCAATTCCGGCCTTGTCTTAATCCCGTCTTCAGACTCGCCAACCACGTCCAGCAACGGTTATTCTCTGTTGCCAGTTACTGATATACTTCCTAGAGACTTAAAAATTTAGCTTTTTCGCAAGATGGCGGAATCTCTGGCTAAAGATTGCTTCTATAGTTGTCTAAAGAGATGCCCGTTTAAACGGCTTTTTTGCCCGTCTCCCTCCCATTTTCCCTTCAGCCCCTGATAATTCCAGCTTCATTTGATGTAAAAACAGGAAGTATATGAATTATTGCCCGAAGCTCGATCAGGTTTCCTCCATGCTGGTGATTTCACTGGCGCTCAATATCCACAATTATGGCATGCTGCCATGCCCGCTTTATAGTGTGCAACAGATTGACGTCACCTATAGTGAAGCCGATATGGGCACGAGACGTCCTCAACCTTTCGTGCCTATAATACCGTCGATAATGCGCCCACACCAAACTTTTAGATATGAATAGCTACGATGTTATTGTAATTGGAAGTGGTTTTGGTGGTTCCATGGCTGCTAAGCCGCTAGTTGATGCGGGACTAAAGGTGTTGATGTTGGAACGCGGAGACTGGGTTACGCGCAGTGCCGAAGAAAACTGGGGCCCAAGTGGTTCTATTGAACTTTCTCCCTTTTACGATAAATCCTCTCTTTTACATGTACCTGTTGGTGGTAATAAACCAACTATGGGTTTGTATTCCTGCGTAGGCGGACCGTCGGTTTTTTATGGCGGAGTATCTTTTCGCTTTCGCGAAGCAGACTTTGAAAAGAATGAGCAGATCGAAGGTAAAGATGCACAAGGCTGGCCAATCACATACAACGACCTGGAAAGGTATTATTCTAAAGCCGAAAGCATATTGAACATATCGGGTGAGACAGGTATTGATCCGACCGAACCCAGGCATAGTGCGCCACTGCCACAAAAGGCATCTCCTCTGGCAAACATATCGCAAAGGGTGAAATCAAGCGCGCAAAAATTAGGATTGCATCCTTTTCAAATGCCCCTGGCTATAAACTACGAAGATACAAGTCGCCAGACCTGCCTGAGTTGCAAAACTTGCGACACTTTTGCCTGTGCTGTAGGTGCCAAGAATGATCTGGCTACAACGGTCATTCCCCGGCTGCTGGCAAAGGGTATGAAACTACAGCCCAACATGGTAGTGACAAAATTGAACACACGAAATGGTCAAATCATAAGCGTCGACTGCATATCCAAAACGACAAAACAGCAGCATTCGTTTAAAGCCGATAAGTTTATATTGGCTGCAGGTTCATTGGGCACACCACATATCCTTTTATCGTCGGGTCTGCAGAAATTTAATCCCGGAGGCCACGTGGTAGGACGTTACCTGATGCGCCATTTAAATACGATTATATTTGGCATTTTTCCAGGTATCGCCGATAAGCAAGGCCGGTTTCATAAACAGCTCGCCATATTGGATTATTACTTTGGTCACCCCAACGTGCCCGAATTTAATAAGCTGGGAAGTTTGCAGCAAATGCCTACCCCTCCCGGCAGTGTGGTTGAGAACGAACTGAAGGGTGTGTTGGGGAAAATGCTGAGTCCCGCGGTAAAGTTGTTAAGTGGCTTACTGGCCATCGTTGAAGACCAGCCACAGTATAAAAATTCCCTTACCATTGATCCTGCTTTTTCAGATGAGTTTGGTTTGCCCCGGATAGTCATCAACCACAGCTACAGCGAAAGGGATAAAGCTGCGATGAAAATTTTGACCGGGGAGGCTAAGAAGATCATGAAAGGCGCAGGGGCACTCATCCACTATACACATGGAATCCGCACCTTTTCGCATGCGGTGGGTACGGTGCGCATGGGTTCGAATGAAAAAACATCAGCGCTTAACGAGAGCTGCCGTTTCAGAGGACTGGATAATTTATATATCACCGATGGCAGCGTGATGCCTACGTCAGCAGCCTTAAATCCAAGTCTTACGATTGCGGCAAACGCGCTGCGCGTGGGCGAGTTGATCACTAAATTAAATTGATAAAGTTATGTCGACCTACAAAAAGATAGAAGGCCGGATACGGATCGCCTTTTTAGGTTGCGGTCTGATCGCGGGCAAACATGCCGGAAGGCTCAACAAATTTGCTGAAATAGACCTGTACTTTGCCAGTCGTGACGAAAGCAAAGCGAAGGAATACGCAGATAAATACAAGGGCAAGGGCATATTCTCTTCGTACACTGCAGCCATCCAGTCGCCGGATGTATCCGTAGTATTCATCTGCACGCCGCCGGATAGCCATCTCGCATTATCCATAGAAGCCATGACAGCGGGTAAGCACGTTATATGTGAAAAACCAGCATTTCTTCATGCTGCAGATTTTGACAGGGTTGAAAAGCTCCGCCTGGATAACGGTGTCCAGCTGTTTATAGCCGAGAACTATTTTTACAAGCCAGCGCTCAAAGAGCTGCGCGAGGTGTTATCCGGAGAACCAATAGGTGATTTAAAATTCCTTTTCTTTAATGCCGCCAAAACTCAGCAGGTATCCAGTTGGCGTTTAGATCCTGGTACAGCGGGTGGGGGCGCCTTATTTGAGGGTGGTATTCACTGGATTAATTGCCTGTCAAACCTCGGTTTAACTTTACAGTCTGTAACTGGATTTCAACCATCAACCAATGGCAAGCCCGAACGCAGCATGCAGGTGGTAGCGACATATGAAGAGGGACCTATCGGAACCTTACTGTACTCATGGGAGGTTAATACAGTGTTTAAAGGCCTGCGAATTTCCCGCATATTCGGCACTAAAGGTTCTATATTATTTGAGTCGAACGGCTTATATATATTCGTCCGTGGTAAAAAATGGAAGCTCATATTTCCGGGCATTGCAGATATCAGCGGCGCAAAAGCTATGCTTACAGATTTCATGAATGCACTGCGAACCGGTGAAGATGGAGCTTTTAACCTTCAAATGGCCAGGCGCGATCTGGAGCTGATTGAGCAAGCCTATCAAACGAGTATCATCCAGACAAAATAACTCAATATTCCTATGCAACCCACGCCCAGTAAACTGACAGATCCCGGCTTCTTAAAGCCTCAACATTATAACCATCTGGACAAATTCTTTCTTCGACTGATTCGCGATGAAAGAGATTTACCATTTATTTATTTTACGTTCCGCATTATTTTTTTCCTGATTCCCTATGCCGTGCTATTATTCAGCAATCTGCTGATCGGCTGGTACTGGCTGGCAGCGGCTGTAATTTATATGATCATCAATGCTGCTTTTTTCATAGGACGTTTTGCACTGATGTTTCATTCCACTGCGCACCGGACATTATTCAAAAAGCAATACAATTATTTGAATTACCTGCTTCCCTATTTTATCGCTCCCTTCTTTGGGCATATGGCTGATACCTACTATGCGCACCATATCGGTATGCACCATGCCGAAAACAATCTGGAAGATGACGAAAGTTCGACCATGTCCTACCAGCGTGACTCGCTGAGCAGCTTCTTATTGTACCTGCTGAAGTTTATGATCGCAGGGATATACGACCTCGCTGCCTATTTCAAAAAGAGGAACCGGAAAAAGTTGATGTATAGTGCCATACGTGGTGAAATACTTTTTATAGTTTTCTGTGTAGTATTATCTTGCTTTAATTGGCCGGCTACATTCTGCGTATTTATCTTTACCTATTTCTTTTACCGGCTGATTGCCATGCTCGGCAACTGGGCTCAACATGCTTTTATTGATCCGGCAGATCCTGGCAATGCTTTTAAAAACAGCATGACTTGTATCAACAGCAAGTACAACTGGGAATGCTGGAATGACGGCTACCATATCTCCCACCATTTGAAACCGACGATGCATTGGACGGAGCACCCGGCTTACTTCCAAAAGACAGTCGACAACTATATCAATAATAATGCTGTTGTCTTTAGTAAGATAGATATCATGATGGTTGCAGTGCTTTTACTTGCAAAGCGATATGACCTGTTGGCAAGGAACTTTGTAAACATGGGCAACAGATTTACATCAGAGGAGGCGGTGATTGTCTTCTTAAAAGAAAGAACCGCACGCATGGTTGCTCCTGCGAAACCATGGTTTGAAAGCGTTCTTTAGCATCAAAAATTTAGGAGGAGCTTTCAAGCCAGCGGAGGAAATCGGATGCATTCGCCTTGCTGATCACTACTGTTTCCGGCGTTTTCACTGCAAGTTTAGCAATGAGCTTTCGGGAAAAAAAACGTTCAATGTTCGTAATCGCACGCCTGTTGATCAGGAATTGACGGTTGGCACGATAAAAAATATCCGGATCAAGAATCCGTTCCAGTTCGTCGAGTGTTGAAGTCATGAAATACTGGTGATTTTTGGTCGTTCCGATTTGTATGACCGCATTTTCCAGAAACAGATAAGCAATATCATTTACGGGAAGAGGAATGATGTTTTCCCGTTGCTCAACAAGGATGGTCTTTTTGTAAGTGTATTTTAATTGTTCGCCCAGTTGTTGAACAGAACGCGTTGCAGCCATGGGTTCAAAGGCAGACTTTAGCGCATGATATTTTTCCATCGCTTTTGCCACGGAATTTTCGGTGATGGGCTTTAGTAAATAGCTAAGTGCGCTCGTCTCGAAAGCTTCGAGCATATATTCGTCGTAGGCGGTGCAAAAAATAATAGGTCTTATTAAAGGGACTTCCCTGTAAATTTCAAAACACATTCCATCCGCTAGCTGGATATCAGAAAAGATCAGGTCTGGTAGATGGTTGCCTTTCAGGAAAGCTATGCTTGCCTCTACTGAATCCAGGATCGCCAATACGGTTATTGAAGGATCGAGGTTAAGCAATATTTTTTCCAGCTCTTTTGCAGCATTGATTTCGTCTTCTATAATTAAAATTTTCATATTTGTATCGGCAGCTTAACGGTAAACACGGTTGAATTTTTCTCTATTAAGATATTCTGGGAGAATAAAAGTTGATAGCGGTTCATTATATTTCCCAATCCAACTCCTGTTGAATCATGCTGAGCTTGTTTAGGGCAAAAGCTGTTGCAAATAACGATATACAACGGATCATTATATATCCAAATTTTTAAAGGCTTGTTACTCGATGCTACATTATGTTTGATGGCGTTTTCCAGTAATAGTTGCAAGGTTAACGGCGGAATATTGGTGTGCATCAGCTTTTCTTCTACGTCAATATTAATGTCAACTGCATCTCCCATCCGGCTTTTGATAATGTACAGGTAAGACCTGATGAAACTCAATTCATTCTTCAGCGGAACCAGGTTCAATTTATTATGTACCAGCATATATCTGTAAACACTAGCCAGTTCGGAAACATATACTTTCACGCCTTTATCTTCTGTTATGGCGCTTAGCGTATTTAGTGTGTTAAACAGGAAGTGAGGACTCATCTGCTCTTTCAAGTTGGACAGGCTGGCTTCCAATTGGGTTTGTTTAAGTTTTTCTATTTCTAAACTACGCCTTTGGCTTTCATTGAGTAACTGCAAATAAAAGACGATGAAAAATTGTACAGCGCTGAGGAGTATGCATCGGAATATGATCAAATACCAGTTCAGATCTTCTTTAGGTATGGTAAATGAAGGGCTTTTTACGAACAAACTGAAAACGATATCGAGCGAAACCGAAACTAGAAAAACGGTTATAGCAACAAATATGATCTTGAATACATAAGCGACGTATCTCCATCGATTAGCAGCTACAGCAAATTTCCGATTTAGCCAGATATGAAGAAAAAAGGAAAGGATTCCTGCAGTGAAGGTATATCTGACTGTACGGGCAGCTAAAAATAAACCGCCTGAATGAATGTCTCCTCCCGTTAATCTTATGGGCACTACAGCAAGGCCAATTCCAAGGGAAATAATTACGCCAAGTATTAGATATTGTTTCGACATCCCTCAAAGTTAGCAATTAGCGGCCCTTCTCGTTTCATTAAACACCTGAAGCGGGCAATTTTGCAGTTGAACTGATCGAATGGCAGGCTAACATTGCTATGTTTATTTCTTCTTCCATTTGTGGGCAAAGTTGAGGCCCGTTTGAACTGTCTATTTGCCCGTTTCCCATTCATTTTCCAGTCAAATCATTGTGCTTGAAGGTTCATTTGCAGCAGAATCAAAAGTTAAATGATTCCGCATTCATCATCACAACCACTTAATTAATGAAAATTTATGTCAATAGAAGAAGAAGCTGAAATAGCAGAAGAATCAACAACAATCACTGGCTTAACATCAAGGGAAAATCCAAATCAATTTGTCTTCAACAAAAGTATGATCCTTAAAGGGGCCATGTGGCTTGGTTTGTTGACAATAGCTTCCGTAGCTGCTGTTTTCTTTTATTCCCATACCGGTGATACCATCAAAGCATTGAAGAGTATTAAGTTCAAATATATCCTGATCTGTTTTGCTATGGTCTTTACCGACCTGATCCTGGGCGGATGGCGTAACCATATTTTAATCCAAAAACTTAAACCAGGTTTATCACAATGGATAAGTTTTAAGGCGAACACTGCGAATATGTTTATGGGAGCAATCACTCCATTTCATAGTGGTGCGGGCCCCGCGCAGCTGTATGTATACAACCGTCATGGTGTGCAAGTACTCGACGGATTTGTTGTGAGTCTAATTACTATGGGTGCTACATTGCTGTTTATGCCCTTAGCCGGCTTATTGGCCATATGGGCAATGAATACCCAGCTGGAAAGTGGCCTTATTCTCACTTTGCTGAAGTATGGCTTCGGAGTGTTTTTTATTTTTCTGCTTGTCTTCATGCTTGCCTTTTGGAGGCCGCTTTTAATCGGATCAGTTTTGATTAACATTTCTAAAATAATCAGCTTGATCTGGCCTGCTAAAAAAGCTCATATAGAGAAATGGGCTGACTGGTCTTATGCCAGCATTCTTAATTATCAGCAAATTTGTAAAAAGCTACTAAAAGATCATCCCCTATTGTTTCCGCTGAGCCTACTGATTACTGTGCTTCTTTACCTGAATAAATATTGCATGCAATACGTGATTCTGTTGGGCTTGGGTGTTCATGTAGATCTTCTGCAGGTCATCAGTATCCAGATCCTCATTCAGTTTATGATCTATTTCGCACCAAGTCCAGGTGGAAGCGGATTTGCTGAAGCCGGCATTGCGATGTTGTTTTCACAAATTGTTCCAACGTCAGCACTTCCGGTCTTTACCTTGCTGCAGCGATCATTTCTCATGCTTTTTCCGGCAATGATCGGCGCCTTTGTAGTACTGAAACTACTTAAAACTCATGCCGCAGCGGTTGGCGACAGCGATCATATGGAAAGTGAGAGTTTATCACCACATGGTTAACTATAAGAGGTGGTAGTTCGCTGTTCAACTTTGAACACGTACTGTGCATTTTCGAACAACTCCGGAATTTTTTGTTCCCTAAAAGCAGCATCTACTCTGTTTTTATCTTTGGCACCAACTTAGTCGGCTGCCGATAAATCGGTAAATTATTTTTCATCATGCTTAGACTTAATTTCAAGATCGCATTTCGGAGCCTCTGGCGCAATAAGGGTTTTTCGCTGATCAATATTGGTGGATTAGCTATCGGGTTAGCATCCTGCCTGTTGTTGTTGCTATATGTGCATTATGAATTAAGTTATGACCGGCAGTTCAAGAATTCCGACAGGAATTATATCGTAAAGCTGAACATGAGAAATAACAATCAGGTTATTACCGGGGATGCTTCGCCGCCGGCCCTAACAGAAGTTGCCCTGCAGAATATCCCAGGGATCGCGTATATTTCCCGGATATCGCTGGCGCAGAGCGAGGGGAAGAAACTTTATAGTCAGCAGGAAAATAAATCCGCAGTGCAGGATTTTATTATACCACCACTATTGGTGGGAAAGTTTTATCAGGCAGGGATTTCTCACCTAAATTCAAGGCCGATACCGTCTCCTCTATTCTGCTGAATGAATCTGCGGTTAAGATCATGAATCTTAAGGATCCTATTGGTACACTTATCAGATGGGGTCGCACCCCTATGACAGTCGTGGGTGTCG
>NZ_JAZQRL010000025.1:0-6954 GCF_045629565.1 Arcticibacter sp. | reverse complement strand
GTTGCTTTAATTCGACCTAAAAATTATAAACGGTACATCTAAATTTTGCTGCGAGAAATGTTATTATCCAAGTCCGGGAACGATTGCATACATTCTTCAAATGATTGTGTTGGAAATTTACGCGGATAAGATTAAAATTGTATCTAGAATAACCAATAACTATACACGCAGCTGCTGCCTAATTAGTCTTACAAGCTTCTTAATGTAATCGATTATACCAATTCATTTTATGAAACTGGAAAAGAACCATTATAGAGATAATATGCACGATCTTCAATTGCGTGTTTCTCGTGGAGATCAGGAGGCCTTTGAGCTTTTGTATGATCTTTATAATAGAAAGCTTTTATCGTTTGCTAAGAATTTTCTCAAGTCAAGAGAGATGGCTGAAGAAATTTGCGAGGATGTGTTTGTTAAGCTATGGTGCAACCGCGATAGCCTGGTTCATATTCAGAATCTTAATGTGTACTTATATACGGCAATCAAGAATCATGCACTGAATGCATTGTCCAAAGAAGCCCGTCGTGTGGTTACATGTTCTCTAGAAGAGGTCGATAATGGAAGTTTTTCGACCAGTGACTCCCCTCATGAACTATTAGTTACCTCTGAAGTTATGCAGTCTGTGAAGAATGCAATTGACGTACTACCTCCCCGATGTAAGATCATATTTCAGCTTGTAAGAGAGGATGGTCTCCGTTATAAGGAAGTTTCAGATATTCTCAATATTTCAGTCAATACTATTGACGCACAGATGGCTATAGCCGTTAAGCGATTATGCTCTTCACTGGGCGTGGACAAACGATTAAAGTGCTCCATCCAAAAAAAATAAAAAAAGGTTTAGTAGAATGTTTATTCATTGCTGTCTTATATATTACACAGTAATGAATCCCGATGGACAATACGGATAGAGTATGGACTTTGATAGCGCGTTCTTTAAGCCACGAGGCTAGCGGCGAAGAGCTGGAAGAACTGTCGGTCTACCTGGAAAGATATCCTGAAATTGACAATCAATACACCCTGTTAAAGACACTTTGGGATACCGGAGACACCTTTAACGAAGACTCATGTGAGAAAGAGGAGTGTTATCAGGTAAACAAAATCTTCCAGCGAGCAAAAGCTGAATCAGGAAACGATGGTGAAAGTCCATTGAGAGAAACCGAAACAACAATAAGAGCACAACGTTCTTTTGCCGTTCCAATTAATTGGGCATTGTTGGTGGCAGCCGCCTTGATATGTATAATCTACTATAATCGCCATGCTTTCGTAAATGCATCCTCCGATCTGCAAAAACAAACGATAATCGTCGAAAACGGTACCAGAACAAAATTGCTTTTGCCTGACGGGACAACTGTATGGCTGAATGGTGATTCCAAGCTTTATTATGATGAAGATTTTTCGGGACCGGTTCGAGAAGTACGATTGGAAGGAGAGGGTTTCTTTGATGTGGTAAAGGATGATGATAAACCTTTCATTGTTCATGTGGGTGATGTAAATATCAAAGTGCTTGGCACCGCATTTAACGTGAAGAACTACCAAGGAGACAAACACATAGAAACAACATTATTAAGAGGGAAGATTGAGGTTTCGGGAAGCTCCAATGAATCAAAATCACATATTTTCTTAGAGCCAAACCAAAAATTAATCGTTCCCGCAAAGGCAGTAAATATTTCGGCTCCGAACGAACAAAATTATCAGATTGTAAGCCTTGATGAGAGCTTGAAAGAAGAAGAGCGCGTCGAGACAGCCTGGATTTATAACCGTGTCGAATTTAGGGGTGAGAGTTTTGCGGAATTGAAGAGAAAACTGGAACGATGGTACAATGTGGATATTAATCTTGAAGACGAACCGGTAAAAGCCCTGAGATTCAACGGATCTTTTGAGAAGGAATCAGTCGACGAGGCGTTCGAAGCTCTTCAAAAGGTCGCATCATTTAAGTATAAAAGAAAAGGACGTGAAGTATTTATTGAGTCATCTAACTAACCTGTATCCAGAATAAAAAAAAACGGGGGATGTTGGTCGCATTCCCCCGTGTATTCCAGATCAAATATTGGTCCCAACACTGCAAAGTTGGTTTTTTCTAATTTAACCTAAAGTAAAAGTATGAAATGTTTTCTTACGATTGTACATCATTCGTTTGTACGAAAAATTGTGCTACCCATGAAGCTAACCGTCACGTTGCTGCTGCTGTTTAATCTAACGGTATCGGCTGAAGGATTTTCGCAGAATAAGATCAATCTACAGCTCAAGAAGTCGGCAATCGCTGACGCAATAGCATTGATTGAGGATCAAACAACTTACCGGTTTTTATATAACGAGAACCTGACAGGGATACGTAAACCTAAATCAATTAAACTCTCTGATGCCACGATAGAGACGGCGATGAAAGAGTTACTTAAAGACTCTGATTTGTCGTATCAGATTTTAGACAATCAGTTGATTGTGATTAAAAATAATAATGCGCAGGCAGCAGATATTGTGATAAGTGGTAAAGTAGTTGACGTTCAAGGAGCGCCTTTGATAGGTGTGTCAATAAAGATTAAAGGTACCACGCGCGGAGTATCGACAGGTTTAAGTGGTGACTTTAAAATAACTGCTCCCGAAAATGCGGTACTCGTATTGTCTTATCTTGGCTACGAAACACTAGAGTATCAATTAAAGGGTGAAACAACGCTAAATCTGACACTCAAAGAATCAGCTAATGAGTTGGATGAAGTGGTAGTTGTAGGTTATGGCGCAGTACGAAAGAGAGATTTGACAGGTTCAGTCGGAACAGTGTCTGCTGAAACACTTACCTCGAAAGGAACTACCTCTGTGATGGGAGCATTGCAGGGTGCTGTTGCAGGGGTAGATATCAGTACAAGTTCGGTAAGGCCTGGTGCAGGGTTTTCCATTCAGATCCGCGGACAGAATTCCATGAATGCGGATGGAAGTAAACCGCTTTACGTTGTAGACGGTGTAGTAATGGATAATATCGACTTTCTAAATCCTGCCGACGTTCAAAAAATTGATATTTTGAAAGACGCCTCATCTACAGCTATATATGGTTCAAGAGGTTCAAATGGAGTTGTTATTGTGCAAACAAAGAATGCAAACCTTGGCTCAGGGTCGCGGACCACGGTATCCTATGATGGGTATTATGGAGTAAGATCAATCACACGCATACCTGATTTTATGGATGGCCGTGAATGGGTAGACTTTCGCACGGCTTCATTCTCTACTTACAATACTGGCAAGAAAGCATACGAACTCACTGAAACTAATAAGAGTTCGATCCTTCAAAGAAGTCCTTTGTTGGAGCAAAGGCTTTTTGACCAGGAGTATCAGGACTGGTTAGGTTTGGCTACGCAGAACGGAAAGCAACAAAATCACTATGTAAATATCGCAGGTAATGGGAAAGATATTTCTTATAATCTGGGTATGGGCTATCAAAATGAGCAAGGGAATTTCGAAGGTGAAAAGTTAGACCGATATAATATTAAATTAAGTGTAGCCAATAAAATCTCCGATAAGTTCACGGTTGGAGGAAATGCTAATCTGTCTCACACAAATGTTAGTGAGGGAAGTCAATACGGTTATCGTGATATCATGCGTATGCCGGTAATCCTTTATGCATATGACGAAAACGGTAGCTTGATTCCTCAGCCCGGCATTGCAGCCGCTATCCAGGGTACAGGAAACTTCACCAGTTCGGCTAATCCATTGCTTGAGATTGCAAGCGGTAATCAGGAAAATCGTCGCTTTGACATTTTAGGAAGTGCATTTGCTGAATTTAGGCCAGTAGAGGGTTTGGAGATTAAGACGACGTTTATGCCACGATTCAGCAGAGCCCGAATAGGCCGATACTTCGGCATAGTTCCGGGGAACAGGACACAGGACGAAGCGTACCAGGATAATACCGAGAACCTTGACTTCACGTGGGACAACCAAATCACGTATCGCAAAACTTTCAAAGAAGACCATACGCTAAATGCGACTTTAATCAATAGTTTTTACAAAACCAGAACAGAAGGGATCAGGGCCGGGACTCAAAATTTACCCTATAACTCTGAATGGTATAATCTTTTCAGCGGCACCTTACAAAGTAGTAATTCGAGGACGATTTTCAGCAGCTCATCATTACTTTCCTATGCGGCTAGAGTGAACTATGATTATAAGAATAAGTACTTGGTGACCGGGACGGTTCGTTATGACGGTAGCTCAAAGCTAGCAGATAAATGGGCATCTTTCCCGTCGCTAGCTTTTGCCTGGAGAGCATCTGAAGAATCATTTTTAAAAGCAGACTTTCTGTCTGACCTCAAGGCTCGTTTCAGTTTTGGTTATTCCGGTAGTAATGCGGGCATAAATCCGTACGGATCTATGTTGACTCCTCAAACTGGAAGCCTTGTGTGGTACGACTTTGACGGGAAGGTTGTCTCAGGGTTTGCACCGGGGGTACCTGTAAACCCATCTGTGACCTGGGAAAAAACCAGAGAGTTGAACTACGGTATTGATTTTGGGTTTTTTAATCAGCGTATCTCAGGAACTATCGATTACTACAATAAATTATCCGATGGACTATTGATGAGTCGTAAGCTCAGCATAGAGTCTGGTGTGGAACAAATGACTGACAATATAGGTAGCGTGAGCAATAAGGGTATTGAGCTTTCGCTAACGACCATGAATGTTAATACTAAAGATCTTCAGTGGACTACATCCTTCAATTTCGCCCATAACAAGAATGCTATCGAATCTTTATATGGCAGGAAGGAAGATGTTATGGGAGAAGCCCGCTTTATTGGTCAGCCGATTAACGTAATTTATGATTACCGGATCATAGGCGTCTGGAAGTCAAATCAAGCAGATGAAGCTGCAAAGTGGGGACAGCAGCCAGGGCAGGCAATTGCGGCCGATCTTGACGGAGACGACGTGATTACGACTACTGGAGATAGAACAATCTTAGGATCGGTTGATCCTAGCTGGACGGGTAACTTTTCGTCTAACTTGGTATACAAAAACTGGGATTTTTCCTTTAATATTTTTACGAGGCAAGGTGTGTTTGTGTCAGACAGGTTCCTGGAAGAGTTCGGAGCAGCAAACACGCAAAGAGGACGTCCAAAGATCAACTTCGACTACTTCGTTCCTGCTGGAGCTGATAGATATGATTGGAATAACTGGGGAACAAACCCCGACGGCTCTCCTTTAGCTCTTTGGTCAACTGTGAGTGGAAATGAGGATGCAAAGTATCCAGCGATAAATAACCCAGGCCCGTATTACGGTAATAACGGCAGATATACTGATGCGTCGTTTATTCGTGTGCGAAACATCGTCTTAGGGTACACCTTGCCTCAGAAATTTATAAAGAGGGCAGGTTTAAGCCAGCTTCGCATATATGCAAACGTACTTAACCCATTCACATTTACTGATTACCAAGGTTGGGATCCTGAGTACGCAACCACCACGCTTCAAAATGGAAACGGTCCAAGTAACGTCACTTATCAATTTGGCGTAAATTTAAAATTTTAATTAGCAGATAGTTATGAAAAAAATACTTTGTTTACTTGTTCTTTGTAGCTTGGTTTTTACCAGCTGTTCAGACTTTCTAGAAGAGGATAATAAGAGTGGGATTTCAAACGACGAGTTCTATAGAACGCCTGCGGGCTACGAGACCCTGATGACTGCTTCATACAGTTCATTAAGAACTACTTTCAGAGAAACTCCTTGGTTATTGTTCGCAGGTACTGATATGTATCAGAGACCGAGAGGTACGGGGAATCTGGCTATCAACCAATACGAGCAACTAAACCCAACGGAAAGTTTTGTAAAAACGTTTTATAAAAATTGCTACGATGGTATTCAGGTTATCAATATGTCACTTCATTATAATGACATCACAACGTTGGAGGATGCTAAAAAGGCTCAGTATAAAGCAGAGCTACGTTTTCTGAGAGCGTTTTACCATTTCCTTCTATTGGAGCAATTTGGTGGAGTTGCTATAAATAACGAAGCAACACTTGCTCCCAGAATGAATGTTCCAAGAAGTTCTCTAAGCGAGACATTTGATTTTGTAATTTCAGAAATGGAAGCTGTGCTTCCAGATTTGACGGCAGAAAAAGGAAGAGTTAATAAGGCCACTGCGAATCACTATCTGGCTAAGGTATATTTGACTAAGGGCTGGGATATGAAAGACAACTCCGCTTTTGAAAAGGCTAAAACTTATGCTACAGCAGCCATCGCAGGCAGATCTATAACCATCCCTTTTGAAACTTTGTGGAGCCCTAACAATGAGAACAACGATGAGGTTATTTTTGCAGTACAATACGATGCTAAGTCATTAGCAAATAACACAAGTGGAAATAATCAGCAATCGATCTTCGGCCCATACCTGGGGGGTACAGAGCTGGGACACAAGTATATGTCATCAGCTGTCTATCCATCATGGAATTTACATAACTTCTATTCTGAAAATGACAGAAGGTATGAAGGAACTTTTATGCTGACTATCTATGATAAGTATTTTGATTACTATACCGCTGACACCTCGAAAAGTTTGATTAGGGCTTACTACCCGAGGGTATGGGGCAGGGAGTTTAGCACTGCGGATTCACTGAAATGGGTTGAAGCCCATAAATCCAGAATAGCCCCAAACTTTAAATGTTACCCATTTCGTTATAATGAAGAAGCTTACAGAATTGCGTACGATGCGGACTTTATGACTCCTGTGATCAAAAAGTTTGACAGTCCTGCTACCGCAGCGACTTTCGACACATTCGCAAGTACGAGAGACATTGTTCTTGCTAGATTAGCCGAGACCTATTTCATATATGCTGAAGCGTGTATAGGTTTAAACGACTTTGCAACCGCTTCTCAATATGTTCAAAGGGTACTCGATCGCCCTGGAAACGCTCGGGATGGTATCAAGCTTTTACCAAATGTTGATATTGCCAGTGCGGCAGGTCAGAGTGCAGCTCTTGACGCATA
>NZ_JAZQRL010000024.1:0-7630 GCF_045629565.1 Arcticibacter sp. | reverse complement strand
TTGGGCGTTTGGTGCGTAATTCAGCTCACAAGCCCGGTATATACGATAAACCCGTTTGTGATTGTCTGCAAATCCCTCTCTTCGCAGCAGCACAAAGATGCGAGCGAATCCGTAGCGTACCCGCGTATGGGCGATTTCGGTAATTCTCATCTTCAGCAATGTATATCCTCCCGGGGATGATGGCGGTAATAGTACATCGATCTGCTTAGCCATACACAGCGGCAAGCCGGCAAGCTGAAACCCGGTAATTGAAGAAAGTCGCCTGGGATACCCCCAGCTGCCGACAGATCTCTTCTACGCGGGTGCCCGTCTCGGACTGGCGCAGCGCAAAGGCAATTTGTGCCTCGGTAAATTTGCTTTTTTTCATGGCAATTATCTTCTTATTAAGGTATTCATAATTGCCCGAATTCTCTACTTTAGCCTGGTCCTGTTTTGAGGGGGGAGGTCAAAACTTTTATTTGATCCTTATCCTTGATCTTCTAAATACAGGTTTCCCGAAGTCAGAACTGTTTTTGAGTAGCAGATTATTTGACAAGCCCACGAGGAGATTGCAAGGTGTTCTACTTGTTAAATAAATGGTAAGTAAGAAGTTTTCCACATTTCTTTCACTGCAGAATTACTGCAGTGTGTTGATGTAGCTTGCGCAAACTATAATTTCACATTAATAGACTTTAACGCAATGTTATTCAAATCTAAACTTCTAAGAAATTATCTATTCTTCGTGTTTCTTATTTCGGCCTTCATTTGCGATGCCCAAATACAAGAGGTCCCCAAGTATAATCCGCAGTCTCCTGCTGCGGCAGCATTCTCACGATATGGCGAAATACCGGTGGATTTAAGCACTGGAATACCAAGTATTACAATTCCTCTGTATACTATCAAGGTCGGAGGCATTGAATTGCCAATTACTCTTTCCTACCATGCATCCGGGATAAAAGTGACAGATGTTTCCAGTGAGGTTGGGCTGGGATGGGTAATAAACGTGGGAGGAAACGTGACATGCCAGGTATTGGGACAGCCTGATGCGATGGGTCTACCGAAGCCAACCTATAAAACAGAAATACAGTTTAATGAAAGGTTAGCTCAAACAGCCAATTCAATCGGTCTGCGACTTGGTTTTATTCGCGAGGTTTGGCAGGATATTACTCAAAAAGGCTCTACCGATCAAGGAATATACGACGGGTACATTGATTTTTTTTCTGATCGGTTTTCTTACAATCTTTTTACAGGCGAGAATGGTGTATTTCGGAAAGATTTTTTGGATGGATCAGTTAAGTTACTTCCTTATAACCCTATAGCAGTAACCTTCACTGAAGATCGTATTGAAATAAAATCAGCAAATGGCTTTTTACACAGCTTTATTCCAGCAAATGGACTCTACGATTTATACTTGCCTTCAAAAATAGTAGCTCCTAATAACGAAGAGGTTAATTATAATTATCAAAGCGGTTGGAATTATGCAGGAACTGTCGTTACATCAAGCTCACTTATTCGATATTCTGATGGAGGGCCGGCCGAAATTTATTCAGACGGAACTGGAACTAGTGACCCACAGTTGAAGCTTGTGGGTCATAGTCATGATCTTCAGCACAATTCTTTTATAAATGACTATATCACCAAATTCATTGAGAATATTGTCACTCCTAACGAAACTATCACTTTTGAATACAGTTCAAGAAGCGATGTTCCGTCAAAGCGATTGAGCCGTATTACCGTTAAAGATAAATGGAATCATGAAATTAGAAAGATAGTCCTTGAGCATTCATACTTTCAAGGCGGATCTACTACAAGTCGTTTAAGGCTGGATAATGTGCGGTTTTACAATGCTAATGAAACTGAATCAAATGCTTACTCACTCTCTTACAATGCAGGGTTATTTCCATTATACCCTGGAGCATCAAATAGTTATGCAATGCACAATGATTATTGGGGATATCTGAGTACATCTAAGTTCAATCAACTACCGACCCTGCTAAACAGCAGCAGTGATATCGCGACGCTTGGCATTTCATTTGGCAATTTTAATCCGGACCCTGATGGCGTGAAATCAGGCCTTTTGAGAGAGATAATTTACCCTACTGGCGGTAAAACGGAATTTCAATACAAAGCAAACTGTGAAGACGGTCTAATTGGGGGAGTTCGAATTGAATCAATTAAAAATTTAGATCCAGTAACAGGAAAAGTTTCAACAAAAACGTATAGATATTTTGATCCAGTTTTCAGGCCAATAGACGAAGCAGCTTTCAGAAGTGGAACAAAACAAAACTTTGCCTACTATAAGCGGCCAATGTCCCTTATTATAGACAAAAAGACCTATGGAAGTGTTAGTTATAGTTCCACCGGTCTCAGTTCCAATAAGATGACAAACGGAAATATGGTGATGTTCGGGAGAGTGGAGGAACTATATGGCGATGAAGTTAATAACATAGGTAAGAAGGTTTATAGTTATTTCATTGATCCTCAATGGTTTTCTATATACAACCCTGCCATTTTAGCTCTTGATCCTGGATATCGAAATAGCTTCTTGGATGACTTTGGAAACTATAAGCCACAACTCGCTGAAACTATCTATTATTCTTATAACCCATTGGATGGGCTTAAAAAAGTACAGAGGGAAGAGTATTTATATACTGAGAAAAAACAGGACCGTTTTCAAGTCGGTCTTGCTATCGGTTCAACCATTAATTTAATACCCTTTGAAATGTCTATGGACGATGCTTTCTACCTGCATAATTCAGCTGGTAGTTCGTATTATGATAACTATAGCTCGTCACTAGTGCGATGTGATGCAGTCGGACATAGTAATAAATCAATGCTTACAGAGAAAAAAGTATCGAGTTACGATTCAAACGGCTCTGTGACAATAACCACTAGTGAAAAGTATAATTACGATGAATATCTCCAGATTTCGGAAAAGGAATTACAAACAAATGCAAATAGTCCTGCCAAAACAAAGTATATATATCCCTACCATTCAACGCTTAGTCAAACTGCACCATACAACGCAATGGTGTCACGAAACATTCTGTCTCCGGTAATTGAGGAATCGACATTCCGGGGAGACGCTTTTCTCCAGTCAAGGAAGACGAATTATGATTTCTGGAATGGGGCTTCTTGGAGTTCAACTCCAAGCCAACTTATTCTTCCCAAGACAATTCAATCTGCAATTGCAGGAAGCAATCCAGAGAATAGAGTAAGTTTTAGCTCCTACGATGGCGTTGGTAACGTCACAAATGTTTCCAAGGAAAGAGGAACTCCAGTAGCTTACATTTGGGCCTATCAGAAAGCCTACCCAGTAGTGATGGCTGAAAATCTCAGTGCTAACGATTTAAATAATCAATGCAATCAAGTTTTAAACAATTTAGGATATACCAATGGTATAAACTCTTTCGATACGTATTTAATGAGCCTTGGAGACTTAAGCACATCCGCAGCCAAGATCAGCTGGGCTGAATTTAACAGACAGTTGAGAGCAGGACTGAACTCAGCCCATATCACAACCTACACGTTCATCCCTCTAGTCGGGATGACGAGTATGACTGATCCTAAAGGACAGATTATTACTTACGAATTTGATAGCTTTCAAAAACTTAAACTAGTCAGGGATGGGAACGGCAACATCGTAAAAGAATATACATACCACATTAAAGGACAGTAAATTAATACTTACAACCGATCACGTATAGATCAACAAATGTTAGTCAATCAATAGTATTTCTGTTTATTATACTAATGCTTTTTATTATAGAAACTCCTGCCAATAGGGCGTTCCTGTAGGAAATGCAAGAAATTAATCATCTAAACGAATTATAAAAAAGGGATATGAAAAGAAGAATCTATTTGTCGGCTTTTTTGACTGTTATGATAACAGGTATAGGCCTACGCAGCTACGGTCAGCAGGCCAGCCCTCAGCAGGAGAAGCAGCAACATAGTTATTACCGGCGGACTTTGGGGGTTGACTCGTTGAGAGCTGTTCAGGTTCAGCGGATACAGGATAATTATAAGCAGGCTTTGAGGGGGCTAATGGCAGACACCTCGCTGAATGAGGTGGTTAAGCGGCAGCGGATGCACTCCTTAGTGGAAGGGAAGAATGTACAGTTGCGAAAGTTGCTGAGTCCTGCACAGCAGCGGAAGATGATTCCCAGTACGGAACGGATGTCTTCCCCGGAAGAAAAATAGCCTGATTTTTTAGCCTAAACACGTTAACTCACGATGAACAATCTGAAGTTTGCAGTCACATCCGGAATAATGAGCCGGATTGGTATTTTGTTACTGCTGGCCATTGCCTGGAAAGGGGCAGCAGCCCAAAGCGGAACATCCATGTATGATGCTTTCCCCATACCGGTTACCGGCTGTGGAACCTACCAGTATTGGGACTACCAGGATAATAGCTATGGTTTCAGTGACAATTACGGTAATTCGAGTCCGGATGTCTGGTATAGCTTCAGCCTGAGCCAATCTACGAACATTATCATATCGTTGTGCGGAAGCAACTTCGATACGTACCTGCGTGTGTTGGACCAGAACGGCAGTGAGATTCTATCCAATGATGACAGTGGCGTGTGTGGAGGAACAAACGCCTATATTGCCAGTAGTTTGGGGGCGGGTACCTACTATATTGTTGCGGAAGGCTACAGTAGTTATACCGGAGATATCAACTTGAGTTTTGAAGTATCAGGCAGTGGTACTGCATCTGCGGGATCCAATATGAGCAATGCGATAGATGGCGGAACATATGGTTCGCCGGGAACTTTTACCGATACCCGCAGCAATGCAGATGGCTGCTTGGGAAACAATATCGGTCAGCCCAGCAACGATATCTATTACCGGTTTGCGATGCCATTTTACTCGACCATCACCCTTTCCCATTGCGGGAGCAATATTGATACGTATATGCATGTGCTGGACGGAGCGGGTAATGTGATTGCTACTAACGATGATAACTACAACTCTCCCTGTCCGGGTACTCAGGCCTATATTCAAATAAGCCTCGGGCCCGGAACCTACTATGTGGTTTCGGAAGGCTATGGCAGCTATACAGGCAATATTGTCACTACCATAAGCATGGGATCTTCGGGGGCATCCACGCCCTCGATCTCTTACACGCTTCCTGCGTTTATGGTAGGTGTTCCGGTGAGCGTGAGTCCGGTGAATACGGGAGGTGCCGTCTATTCCGGGGGGCAGAGTACGTCTACGTTAGCCGGGAGTGGCAATGCTGGATTTGCAAATGGAACGGGCACAGGGGCAAGCTTCTACAATCCGCTGAATTCCGCCGTAGATGCTTCGGGAAACGTCTATGTAGCCGATGCAGGTAATCATTCCATCCGGAAAGTTACGCCCTCGGGCGTGGTGAGTACCTTTGCCGGCGCAGGCTATGCCGGGTTCGCCAATGGAACAGGCACGGCGGCGGTGTTCCGGCATCCTTCCTTTATCGCCGTTGATGCTTCGGGAAACCTGTATGTGTCGGATCAGCAGAACCACCGGATCCGTAAGATCACGCCAGGGGGCGTGGTGAGCACTTTTGCCGGAAGCGGATCCATCGGATCAGCCAACGGAACCGGCACGGCGGCGAGCTTTCAATATCCGATGGGACTGGCCTTTGACGCTTCGGGTAACCTGTATGTAGCAGATGCCTTCAACCATCGGATCCGCAAAATCACCCCGGCAGGGGTAGTCAGCACGTTTGCGGGCACGGGTGTGATTGGTTCTGCCAACGGGGCAGCGCTGTCATCAACCTTTAACTACCCGATGGGTCTGGCATTTGATGCAGGCGGTAATTTAAATATCGCCGACCGGAGTAACTTCCTGATCAGGAAGATCAGCCCGGCAGGCATAGTGAGCACGCTTGCCGGAAACGGAACAAGAGGATTTGCCGACGGGGCAGGTGCCCAGGCCATGTTCGATCCTCCTAATAACCTGGTGGTGGACGGCTCGGGCAATGTCTATGTGGCCGATCAGAACAATAACCGGATCCGCAAGATTACGCCCGACGGTATAGTGAGCACGCTGGCGGGAGCCGCTATCGCCGGAACGGTAAACGGAACAGGAGCGGAAGTTCGTTTGAACTCGCCATTTGGTATATCGCGGGACGCCGGCACCGGATACATGTACGTAGCGGATATCAATGGACAAACGATCCGGAAGATGGTTTTGCTCAGGGGTTATAGCATCAGCCCGCAACTGCCGTCAGGGTTAGTATTTAATGAGACCACCGGAACCATTAGCGGCACCCCTACGACGGTGTCTGCGGCTGCGACCTATACGGTTACGGCATACAACGGTGCCGGCAGCAATACCACTACGCTGAGTATTGCAGTAGCATCGGCAGGGGGAGCGAGCCTTAGTCAGGATCAGAACTATATTGTCACCTATACTCCCCGAGAGGCGTTTTCTTCGGCTGAGAATCTTGCGAACAAAGGCCCGGGGGAGGTGATGCAGAGCGTGCAGTATTTTGACGGGCTGGGCCGTCCGCTGCAAAGTGTACAGGTCAGGGGGAACCCGGGCGCAGATAAAGATATTGTCATCCCGGTAGCCTATGATGCCTTTGGCCGGGAAGTGAAGAAATACCTGCCCTATGCCAGCAGCAGCAATAACGGCAGTTATAAGGCCAATGCCATAGCGGACCAGCAGAGCTTTTATACGGCCCCGCCTATAGGCGTCACCGGAATTCCGAACCCTTTTGCGGAAACCCTGTTTGAGCCTTCTCCGCTGAACCGGGTGGTCGAGCAGGGAGCGCCGGGGACAGCCTGGCAGATCGGCGGGGGACATACGGCCCGCACCGAATACGGCACCAACAATGCAGATCCGTTCATCAGCGGAAATACGGCAGGGAGCGGCCGGGTGGCCTTGTATACAGCGGTTACCGGTGCCAATAATACCCGGATCTTGTCCCGGGTGAACCATAATGCCGTGTATGCAAACAGCCAGCTTTACCTGACCATCACCCGGGACGAGAACTGGCAGCCGGCAGATGGTTGTCTGGGAACGAGCGAAGAATACAAAGACAAACAGGGGCAGGTTGTGCTGAAGCGGACGTATAACAGGAAAGGAAGTACAACGGAGATGCTCTCCACGTATTACGTTTACGACGATTTCGGCAATCTGAGCTTTGTCTTGCCACCGGCAAGCCATCCGGATGCTGATGCGGCCATCAGCAGCACGACACTGAACGACCTGTGTTACCAGTACCGCTATGACGGACGCAACCGGATGACGGGCAAGAAGCTTCCCGGTAAAGGCTGGGAACTGATGATCTACAATCAAATAGATCAGTTGGTGCTTAGCCAGGATGCGGTGCAGCGTGCCAAGTCGCCCCAGCAGTGGAGTTTTACCAAATATAATGCCTTTGGGCAGGTGGTCATGACGGGGGTATATACAGATGCCAGTGGCGCAGCAGATGCGGGTGCGTCACCAGGCGACGCGCGCAGAACAGTTCTTCAGGCTCAGGTAAACGATCCGCTAAACATCCTTTGGGAGAGCCGTCTGGCTACAGCGGAGACCGGTTACAGCAATAGTGCCTTTCCGACAACTGACGTGGCCATGTATCTGTCGATCAACTATTATGATGATTATGCTTTCCCGGGAGGAAACCCCTATCCCAAGGATCCCAATACCTACAGTCAGATGCTGA
>NZ_JAZQRL010000023.1:0-5620 GCF_045629565.1 Arcticibacter sp. | reverse complement strand
ATAAACCTAAATTTTTTGAACAGATGAGTATCGATATGAAGAAACTTGGTTTTCGTGGTATCGATTTAAACATGGGATGCCCCGTACAAAACGTTGCATCCAATGGAAAAGGTGCTGGATTGATACAACATCCTGAAGTTGCAGCAGAAATCATTCAAGCAGCAAAAGCAGGCGGATTGCCGGTTAGTGTTAAAACAAGATTGGGTTACTTTGACATTGACGAGTGGCGCGATTGGTTAGGACATATATTGAAACAAGATATTGCGAATCTTTCCATTCACCTTCGTACAAAGAAAGAGATGAGTAAAGTAGATGCACACTGGGAACTGATTCCTGAAATCAAAAAATTGCGCGATGAAATTGCTCCAAATACGTTATTAACGATTAATGGAGATATTCCTGACCGTGCAACAGGATTAAAATTAGTGGAGCAATACGGCGTTGATGGAGTCATGATTGGCCGTGGTATTTTCACCAATCCATTTGCTTTTGAAAAAGAACCTAAAGAACATAGCGCGAAGGATTTTCTCCATTTACTTCTTTTACAGTTGGATCTTCATGATAAATATGCAATGGAAACCGAACCACGTTCATTTAAACCGCTTCTTCGCTTTTTCAAAATCTATGTTCGTGGATTTAAAGGCGCAGGAGAACTAAGAAACCAATTAATGGATACCAAGTCAACAGATGAAGTACGTCGTTTAGTAAAGCCGGTTTTAGAAAGAGAATTAGATTGAATCATACCCACCTGCACCACCTACTCAATCGCCATGCGTGGCAAAACAAAAAAGCACCGAGAATTTCGGTGCTTTTTGTATTTTCATCTTGGACTATTAGAGCATAATCGGCATCGGATGTGGAAAGAATAATCAACTTAATGACTTGCGATATAGGCATCATACTGTTTCTGGGCTTCATTCTGGATATCTCTGATTCCTGCAGATTCCAGTTCCTTCATCATCTTCGGCAATGTAACCGCTGGATCAATTGTTCCAGTATTAAGTCCGGCTGTGTATTTATCTGCAATAACTTTAGCAGCAGCAACCTGTGCAGATACGTTGGTGATATCGAAAGCAAAGCCTATAGACTTGGTAGCTTTCAGATCCTTATACCCATCGAAAATTTTGTTCCACATATCCGGGTCTGCCTCGACACCTTCAGAAGCCTCCACTGTACTTAGAGAATAAGAACCCTGGGAGAAGGGCCATGGACCATAGTTATCACGGCCAAGTTGCGTCTTGACAGCAAGACCTTTTTCATTCTTGTCCCAATGCACGCCTGGTACACCATAACGGAGAATATCACGATACTCTTGATTGGTATTTATTAATTCCTGGAGTTTGAGTGCAGCGTCGATATTTTTGGAGCTAGCAGATATCGCATTCATAGATCCACGGATGGAAGCAGTGGAGAGGAACGGACCACTGTATTTGGAGATCAGCTGGGTGTATCCGTCACCGCCGGACCAGATCGCATCTGCTCCATAAAAGCCCTGGCCATTCTTGATTGCAGAATACTTGCCTACGTCTTCAACGGTAGCCGCATCCTGGTTGATGTAACCGGCTTTATACCAACTGTGCAAAGCTGTAACACGATCTGTGAGATCTGGATGCTCATAAGTAATAACAATTTTGTTCTCGTCGGCAGTTCCGATCGCAGAGTACGGAATACCAAGCATAACGTCACGGTTAATCATATCAAAGCTGCTGTCAATTCCCGCAAGACCGCCCTTTACTAGCTTAAGGGGGTATTCTGCATTGGCGGCAGCTTTATTACCAGCTTTCCATGCATCCTTAGCTGCTTTGAGGAAAGGCTCGATCTCTATGAAGTCCATCTGATCCTTGACTTCCATCTTCAATTCATCTACGAACAGAGCCTTATCAAAGCGCCAGAAAATTTCTGCAGCATAGTCCTTCTTAACCGGAATAGCAAAAATCTTACCGTTAACTTTAGCGCCTTCCCATACCACTTCAGGCATGGTCTCATAGAGTTTCGGGGTCAAATCCTTCACTTTGTCA
The DNA here is from genome assembly GCF_045629565.1 of Arcticibacter sp. Classification (GTDB taxonomy): domain Bacteria; phylum Bacteroidota; class Bacteroidia; order Sphingobacteriales; family Sphingobacteriaceae; genus Arcticibacter. The sequence goes on along the minus strand of NZ_JAZQRL010000023.1, from coordinate 3,602 downwards.
GTGATGTCTGCAAAGTAGCCTGCCTGAGCTTGCACTGCAAAGTTGTTGAACCACTCGCTGGTAAAAACCATATCATATGATTCACCGGAGGAAAGAGCAAGTTTGGTTTTCTCGTCATTATAATAAAGAGTCTTTACAGTAACGTTGATTGCAGGAATGGATATCTCGTTGAGCTTTTCTTCAACTTTTGCCTGATCTACGGGAACCTTGCCCGGATCACCCATAATCCAGATTAGTTCTTTAGGTTTGCCTGAATTCTGCGTTTCATCTTTCGATCCAGAGCTGCACCCCGATGCTGCTACTATAACGATAGATACCAGCATCATAATTAACACTCTCTTTTTCATATACACCCTCCTAATATTAAATTCACCGGAATATCCCGGGTAATGCCTCTTCGAAGGCTTATCCCTTTACGGCTCCAATTGTCAGGCCGGAGATGAAATACTTCTGAAAGAACGGGTATGAGAGGGCAATGGGAATGATTACAATCATGACGATCGCCATACGGGTTGATTCGGCTGGAAGAGTGGCTGTTGTGCTGTCCGGTGACATATACTGGGCGCTGCGGCTGAGAAATTCGATATTTCTCTCAATACTGATTAATACATACTGCAAAGGATATAACTCCAGATGGCTGGACTGAATGTACAGCATTGCGCTGAACCAGTCATTCCAATAACCAAAGGAAAGAAACAATCCAATGGTCGCCATCACCGGCAGAGAGATTGGCAGCACAATGCTAAAGAAGATTCTCATTTGACTCGAACCGTCAATCTTTGCAGATTCAATAATGGAGTCGGGAAGTGTAGTTTGAAAAAAAGTCCTCATTATAATTATGTAGAAAGAAGATACAGCAATTGGCAAAATCAATGCTAAATAGGTATTTGCAAGCTTCAGCACCTGGGTATTGATCAAGTATGATGGAACTAGCCCACCGCTAAAAAGCATAGGAATGAATATAAAATAGGTAAGAAACTTTTTCAATTTAAAGGATGGGCGGGATAACACATAACCCATGGTTGCATTGAGGTATAGGCCAATAATCGTACCGATCACCGTTACAAAGACTGAGACAAACGTTGCAGTGCCGATGGAACTGCGTTCGCGCCACAAATAGGAATATGCATCTAATGACCACTCCAACGGCAAGAAGCTATATCCTATTTTTTCTATAGACTCACTGGATGATAGAGAAATAATAGCTACAAATAAAACGGGAACCACACACAATAGTGCAATTATCATAAACAGGCTAGTGAAGATGATGTTGGTAGGAACGGATATACGGTTGAATTTCTCTACTGAAGTCATTTCTCTACGACTTATTTGCATTTATCTCCCTTCTTCCTATTAAAATAACGAATTCTCAGAGTTTATTCTCTTCACAATCCAGTTGGCAATCAAAATGGTAATTAGGCCAAGCACAGATTGTAATAAACCGGCTGCGGAAGCAAAGCCGATATTGTTGAGACCGGTAAGCGCCTTGTACACGTATACATCAATCGTCTGCGTCACATCAACTAACGGACCAGAGTTGCGCGGCACCTGGTAAAACAACCCAAAATCGGTTGAGAAAATACGTCCTACCGCTAGAATAAACAAAATAATAATGATGGGTTGCAGTAAGGGCAGTGTAATATATTTTACCTGCTGCCATTTGGTGGAGCCGTCCATTATAGCGGCTTCATATAATGATTCGTCGATTCCGGATATGCCGGCTAAATAGATCACCATTCCATACCCGATAGACTTCCATAAATATACCAACACTAGAATATAGGGCCAATATTCCGACATCATATACCATTGAACGGGATCACTCCCATTCATTTCGAGCAGTTTGCTCATCAAGCCGTTCTCTGTGCTCAGAAAAGCAAATACGAAATAGCTCACCACCACCCAGGAAAGGAAGTGTGGAAGAAACATGGACGTCTGGCTAATCTTACGCATCTTTTTGGAACGCAGCTGGGAGATCATTAAAGCTAATGCGACTGTGACAAATGTACCTAGTACAATAAACACGATATTGTATAAAATAGTGTTTCGGAACATGATCCAAGCATCCGGTGTCGAAAAGAGGAACTTGAAATTGTCTAAACCCATAAATTTGCTCTTTAGCAAGCTTTCGATAAATCCGGCTCCTGGCATTGGCCTGAACTGTTTGAAGGCGATAATGATTCCGAACATCGGCAAATAACAAAATGCAAGAAACCATAATACAGTAGGCGCAGCCAGAAATGTCAATTCAAAATCATCCTTGCTGAAACGTCGCTTAAAACGCAATATATCCTCCTCCTCGCTGTGAAAACTGTTTGCGATGATCAAAACAAAGAGAACAACTGTTTTATGGACTGTTTGCTAATACGTTGGTGGGTTGAGAAGTGCCTAGGAGGGGTTTAAGGAGTTGAAGGTTTTGTAGATACAAATGAAGAAGCTTGGTTCGTTCTTACTGGTTATTTCTATTCACTTATTTAATGTTAATTATGTTAATTAAATCCATTTTATTAAATTAACTATAGATTAAGATCAATCAATATGCAAGTGAAATTTACTAATAATTACTTCAATGCCTCCTCTCTTTCTTAAAAACAGAAAACATCTTAGAGTAATTCTCATTATTCTAAGGTGTTTTCATTGTTACACAATGTGGAGCAACCTCATACTTATCGACATCTGAAGGCATATTACATGGTAGCTTAGCCCAATTAAGAAACTTAAAGAAATCTTTAAGTTCGCTCTTGCTATGCACTAAGCATGATATTATAAACCCAAGTGACTTTACTCATACTTCGGGAGGATCAACTCTATGAAAAGCGAATGATATGTTACGTGGCATGAAGGTCTCATTGGTGTCCAGCTAGATGAATAGGACTTTATACCCATGTAAAATTTATGTTATTTTGTCGAAAGTAGTCATATAAAATTAGTATGGAGGTCATTTATCGATGATGAGAAAGAATCTAAGTCGAATGTTAGTTATTTTGTTGATAGCAACCTTCCTCTTCCCAACAGTAGGGAATGCCGCGGATATGACTACTCAGGAAAAGTATGATGCTTTAGCAGCGAAAGGGATTTTTGCCGGATTCAACGGCGAAGCTGCACTTGATGAGAATATGAGTCGTGCACAATTTGCTAGAGTAGCTGCGTTAATCTTAGGTCTTGAAGGAATCGGAGCTACGGATACTAAGGTTGTAACCGAAAAGCCTTTCAGTGATGTGGAATTGGGATTATGGTATACAGAAGAGATTGCAGCTGCTAAGGAGGCTGGCGTTTTCGTAGGAAACTCGGATGGTACCTTTAACCCTAAAGGCGATATTAGCGTCCAAGAGCTGGCGGTCGTACTTACAGGCCTACTTGGACTTGAACCTGTGGAAGGTGCCACAGTTGAAGGAGCCGCAGATTGGGCAGCAGGGTATGTTAAAGCGTTACAAGACGCAAAAGTTGATTTTCCAACGAATTATACAGAGCCTGCAACGCGCGCGCAACTTGCTTCTTTATCCTTCCAAGCAGATGCGGTGATAGCGCCGCAGAGGGCTGAGGAGGAAGCGAAGAAGAAGGCTGAAGAAGAAGCGAAGAAGAAGGCTGAAGAAGAAGCGAAG
>NZ_JAZQRL010000022.1:0-3417 GCF_045629565.1 Arcticibacter sp. | reverse complement strand
GACCATAAGGAGATCCTTCGGATGTTCAAACAATTGAAGGCTACGGAAGATACTCTGCGGCAGTGTTTGGTTGAACATCTGGATGAGCGGGCAGAAGAGATCCAGCAGCTGGCGATGGGAAATCCTCATGCTAAAAAGAATTTACAGACTCATTTCGGGGACCCGGAAGCTTTGCTGAGCGCTATAGTAAGTAAAAAGTCGACGGCCTATATTCAGAAGCTCTTTCCGGACTTACTGGAGAGGCATGACGAATGTGATGATGCCGCTGAGAAATGGAACGGCGAGGTCTACAAAATTATTAGTCGATTCAACTGCATGGCAATAGGTCAGATTTCCCGTGGTATCAGGGAGTATAAAATGCAGAGCAATCAAATGTCTTTCGATGACATGATCGTGAACCTGCATGAGGCGCTGGTCGTCAGGGATCAGCATCAACTGGTTGAAGGTCTCAGGGAGAAATACAAAGCGGTGTTCATAGATGAGTTCCAGGATACGGACGACCTGCAATACGCTATTTTTCAGAAGGCTTTCTGTGAAGACACGATCCTTTTCTATATCGGCGACCCCAAGCAGTCAATTTATGCCTGGCGTAAGGCGGATATTGAGACTTATTTCAAGGCTTTTCATGAGGTAGAACATCGTTATTCGATGAATACGAATTATCGTTCTTCTGCGGGGTTTATCGCTTCGATGAATTTGTTCTTTCAACCTGTTGATGATTTTGACACGTTTTACTTCCGGGGAGCAGCGGATAGTATCGACTATATCCGTGTAGAGTCTCCTCTTCATAACGCAAAGGGCGAGCTACGCAGAAATGGCCTAAATGATGTTCCGATGAGCATCATTGAAAGGCCGAACAAGGATGCCATTTCTGATGGTGTCGCCGCGCAGGTGATGGCTTTGCTGGATGGTGAGACGTATTCTATTGAAAAGAACGGTCAGGAGCGACTGGTAAGGCCGTCGGATATTGGTATTCTGGTTCGTAAAAACTCAGAGGGGCAGGCGATTAAGCGGATACTGTCCAAATACAATATTCCCGCCGTTACGATCGGCGATACGAAAGTACTGCAGACGGAGGAGGCTGTAGAGTTACTTCATATACTCGATGCTATGCTGAATATATCATTATCAACCATCAACCGTGCATTGCTTTCTCCACTCACAGGATTATCAATAGAGGATCTTTTGTGTTTAAACGAAGAACAGGCAACGGAAAGATTCGGGCTTTACAAGTCTACCTGGGAGAAAGATGGGATATACAATGCCCTGATGGGCTTTGTTTCGGATTTTAACGTTCAGCAGAACTTACTAAAGGGAAAGGTTGAAAATGGTGAACGTATCATTACGAACCTTTACCAGCTGGTAGAGTTGTTTCATAAGGTGCAGTCGTCTAAAATGCTCAACCCTCAGGAGCTCCTGAGCTGGCTGAAGCGTGGGATTGACGGGATGGAGACAGAAGGGGATGAGTATTTGCAGCGGGTAGAGAGTGACGAAGAGGCGGTCAAAATTGTGACTATTCATAAGAGTAAGGGATTGGAGTATAATATTGTACTGGCTCCTTATCTGGATTTTACTTTTTTTGATAAGCGGGAGATATTCAGCTTTAAGCATCCGGAACTGAAGAAATATGTGTCGGCGGTAAAAAGGGAACTTACCGATACGGATATGGTGCTGATCAGCGCACAGGAGGAGCAGGAAAATCGTCGCTTGCTCTACGTCACGATTACCCGGGGTGTATATAAGTGTTTCGTTTATAAGAACACCCGTACGAAGAATTCGACCTTGGAGACGTTTACACGGGCTCTTAAGAATGCGGACGAGTCGCTGATTGCCTTTGAAGAAGGATTGGAAATTCCGGAGGGCTACTCGTTCAGAAAAGGTACTCAGGATTGGAAGCCTTTCGTTCAGAACGGAGCGGTAGATTTTAGGCTTGTACAGCAAAACTGGACTAGGATGAGTTACAGCAGGTTGAATGTTCAGCATGAGCGTTCGACGAAGTATGTCTATAGGAGGCACACCGGTTATGATGAATTTATTTTCAATCAATTGCAGAGAGGTGCGAATACAGGAAATATGCTCCACTTCTTATTCGAGACGATAAATTTTACAGATCCGGAAAGGTGGAACGATAAGATTGATGCAGCGATAAAGCGTTTTGCTCCGAGGCATCAGGAACAACTTCCAACCATGTTGCATACACTTCTGACCCATGCGATGAATGCGGTGATATCTTTTGAAGGTGAGTCTTTTTCTTTGGCAGGCGTCAACTATACGAAGCGGATCCATGAGCTGGAGTTCGACTTCACGGTACCTTCGTTTAACCCGTATCACCTGAGATCTTTGTCCTCCGAAGGGATATTGATTGACGTTCATGCTCCGGGGGCTCTTGAAGGGTTGATGAATGGAAAGATCGACTTATTCTTTGAGCATGAGGGAAAATATTATGTGCTCGACTGGAAATCTAACTACTTAGGAGATACTTTGGAGAATTATAGTCAAGCCGGGATCGCTCAGGCGATGAATGAGAACAACTATCATCTGCAATATCTCTTGTACACACTTGCGATTAAAAAATATCTTCAGACCAGGTTGCCGGATTTTGATTATTCCCGGGACTTTGGGGGTGTTGTATACATGTTTTTGAGAGGCGTGAGGGCAGGTTTGGCTAGTGGGATCTATGTCCGGAAACCGTCTGAAGATACCATCGAGAAGCTTGAAGCAATGCTCAGCTCTGGAGCATAATAGTTGCTAACCATTCTTTAATGCGTATTTTTGCGGCTTATGAGAGGCAGGCAGTATTACTGCCTGCAGAATAATATGAAAGAACAAGTTTTACAGTCAAGTGGCTCCTCCACTAAAGAAATTCTGAATAAGACCGCCTATCCTGTTTTGTTCACTATTGCTTTTACACATCTGTTGAATGATTTGATGCAGGCTATTGTGCCGGCGGTTTACCCGATGTTCAAAGCGAATTTTAACCTATCTTTTGCACAGATAGGACTCATTACGTTTGCATCTCAGCTTACAGCATCTATCTTTCAACCCTTTATTGGCTACTATACTGACAAGACTCCCAGGCCATTTTCTCTGGCTTTCGGGATGATGTTTACTCTTGCCGGATTGATCGTGCTTGCACTGGCGCCGGGTTTCGGGACGATCATTGCGGCGGTATGTCTTATGGGTGTGGGTTCGGCTATCTTCCATCCTGAGTCATCACGGGTTGCCTATCTAGCTTCTGGCGGGAAGAGAGGGCTGGCGCAATCGATTTTTCAGCTTGGCGGGAATGCAGGAAGTGCTATCGGTCCGCTTTTAGCAGCGGTGGTTATTGTTCCTTACGGTCAGTTTAATATTTTATGGATTACGTTGGTTTCTGTTTTGGCCATTCTGATCTTGTTTCAAATAGGTAAATGGTACAAG
>NZ_JAZQRL010000021.1:0-6076 GCF_045629565.1 Arcticibacter sp. | reverse complement strand
GGTCAGATCCTTCTTACGTTGGGACTGATATCCAGTAACCACCACTTCAGACAATAAACTCGCGGCAGCTTCATCAAGCTGAATAACTACCTCGTTACTGTTAGTTACTTTGACCAGCGCCGTCTCAAAGCCAATATAAGTGACCCTGATCGTTTGGCCGGTGGCCGCATGAACAGAGAATGCGCCATTTACATCGGTACTTGTACTTTTGTTCGTTTCCTGAACGACAACAGAAGCACCAATAACAGGTTGCCCGGTTGCTTTCTCTGTAATCCTTCCCCTGATTATTCGCTCCTGCGCCGTGGAAGAGCACATTACAGCTATAATTAGGGGAATTATAAGTATTAAATTTTTCATGAGTTTGGTTAGTTAGTTAATTTTCTACTTAATTAAGTGCCTGGCTGAGTTTAAATCATTTTTCCATATAAATCTTTCTAAATCGTATTGCTTATACTCCGGACATGCTCCTGAGTGAGTTGTAATGAAAGCTCCCAAAGCTGAGGCGTAATTTAAAATCCCCTCAATACTCTCACCCTTTATCCTTTTCGACAAAAATGCTGCAAGAAAAGAGTCTCCGCTCCCAACAGTATCGTTCACCTCAACCTTAAAAGCCGGGTAATTACACTGAGCGTTTTGGGTATAGTAAGATGCACCACTTCCACCCTTGGTCAGAACTATTTCCGGAATGCCAAAGAAATTTTGCAATACACTGATCCTGTCACTTTCCGTACTACAGGTCGTACTAAACCAACCAGAGATGAGGTAAAGCTCATGGATATTGAGTTTCAACAAATCGGTTTTGGATAGCAGCTCCCCCATTTTCTTCACGTCAAAATGAGGAGCGCGCAGATTAACATCAAACACTTTGCAGCTCGCTTTCTCAAGTAAAGAAAGCAGCGTCTCGTAAGAAGTCCTGTTTCTTGTTGCCAGGCTTCCGAATACGAAGGCATCTGATTCAGAAACAAGCTCAGGCAACCCCTTTTCAAGTGCTATATAATCCCAGGCTACCGGCGCAACGATATCGTACCTCACCTCCTGATCATCGCCTATCACTACTTCTACCGTAGAAGTTACGTGATCAGGATCCTTCTGGCAAAAGTCTATAGATAATCCCTTTGCCTTAATAAAGCGGATCAGTTCTTCACCATTATCGTCGTCCCCTACCCGACTGATCAGTATACTGTTTATACCCAGTTTTTTTAAATGGTAGGCGACGTTCATGGGTGCGCCGCCTGGTTTTCTGCCTGTGGGTAAATTATCCCATAGAATCTCACCAAAGCAGACTACATGGTGATCTTTTCCTTTCATACCTGTCATTCTTAAAGGTTTAATATGGTTAATGCATCATCATATTGCTTTCAATCTGCTCAAGAGACTTGCCCTTAGTTTCAGGCATAAGTTTCCATACAAAGAGCAACTGCAGCATCATCATTACACTGAAAAATAGAAATGTATTTCCGCCGCCCGCAATTTCAGACAGGTATGGAAAACAGAAAGTGATCGCAGCTGCCATGATCCAGTGGGTAAAACTTCCGAGCGTCTGGCCTTTCGCGCGGACTTCATTTGGAAAGATTTCTGAAATAAATACCCAGATGACGGCACCCTGTGAAAAAGCAAAGAATGCGATATAGATCATCAGATAAAATGTAATGGCAAAGCCGCTAAAATCGTTCATGAAGAAAGTACGTGAGACCAAACCGAGAGAGAGTATTAAGCCCACCGACCCGATCAACATCAAGGTCCTTCTTCCCACCTTATCGATGAAGCCAATGGCGATCAAAGTGAACGTAAAGTTCACCAGCCCAATACCTACAGTAGACAATAAAGACGTATGAGCACCCAGTCCCGCCATCTCAAAAATGCGCGGAGAATAATAGATGATCGCATTTATACCCGACACCTGATTGAAGACAGCGAACAAAACCGCCAATGTGATCGGCGTTTTATACTTCTTTGTAAGCAGAGAATCCGGCTTTTCAAATTCAGCCAGGACCCGATGTGATTGCTTAATCGCGATGAGCTCCTGCTCCGAATTAAGCGGGTTGATGCGTTTCAATACCTTCAAAGCCTCAGCGTCTCTCCCCTTATGCAAAACTAACCAACGTGGACTTTCAGGAACCAACTTGATTAACGCAAGATAAATGAGTGACGGAAATGCCTGAACACCGAGCATCCATCGCCATGAATTCTCCCCCTCCTGCCCAATGAGGTAATTGGATAAATAAGCAATCAAGATTCCCAGTACCACATTGAACTGAAACAAGGCAACCAAACGGCCTCTCAAATTAGCAGGAGAAATCTCCGATATATATATAGGAGCAGTAACAGAAGACATCCCCACTCCGAATCCGCCCATCATTCTGAATAGCAAAAACACATACCAGTTGGTTGCATAAGCAGTCCCAATAGCCGACAACAAATACAAAGCAGCAACCATATATAGCGTATTTTTCCTTCCATATTTATCAGAAGGAACAGAGCCAACCAGTGAGCCTATTACGGTACCTATTAAAGCTATAGACACCGTTAGGCCGTGTTCAAAAACATTAAGTGCCCAATATTGCTGGATAGATTTTTCAGCTCCCGAAATCACCGCCGTGTCGAAGCCGAAGAGAAATCCGCCGAGTGCCACAACCAGTGACCAGGCGATAACAGAATTTTTTTGCATATACTTATTAGGTTTACAATCACCAAAGTAGATGCTTATTCCAATTTTAAGTCTTGAATTTGTATCAATGTCTTCAAAAAAACGAGCACAGTCGAATTAATTTGTAAACACCTGCATATCAAATACTTATTTTTTAACAGGAATTTAAAAACCTACTGCACTTTTAAATTTGTATCACCCGTTTTAACTTTTAAATCACTTTAGAGATAGGTTTAACGAGTTCCAACGCCGTGTTCAAACCCCTAAAATTTACCATTTAATCAAATTTATGTAGCTTTCAATAATCAATTATAGAATCAGAGGAAACACATGACGGGAAATAAGAAGAGACTTCATCTTTTGATTTTACTCTTATCACTTTTTGCAGGTTTTTTGAGCGCTTGTAAAGGCAATCAAGATAAGCCCCGATACACAATCGGTTTTTCTCAGTGCATTGGTTCCGACCAGTGGAGGATCACCATGCTGGAGGAGATGCGAAGAGAATTGTCATTTCATTCAGATATTGAGCTCATTTATGAAGATGCGGGCGGAAACAGTAATAAACAGATTGAACAAGTCGAATCACTACTAAAGAAAGATATCGATCTGTTGATTATCTCCCCCAACGAATCAGAACCCCTGACACCCATTGTCGAACAAGCTTTCAGCCAGGGAACACCAGTCGTAGTCATCGACCGTAAGATCTCTTCTAACTTTTATACAGCATACGTCGGTGCCGACAATTTTGAAATCGGTAGAATGGCCGGCGAGTACCTGGCTCATCGTCTGAGGGAAAAAGGAAATATTATTGAAGTGACAGGCCTTACAGGATCCTCTCCCGCAGTAGAGCGAAACGAGGGCTTTAAAAGTGCGCTGAAACGCTATCCATCAATCCAGGTTATTAAGCAGCTTTCAGGAAGCTGGCTCAATCATAAGGCACAAGAAGAGGTCAACCTCAACAAACACTTACTCTACCAGGCCGACGCCATATTTGCGCATAACGACCAAATGGCATTGGGAACCTACGCCGTTCTTAAAAACAACGGCCTTGCCGGAAAAATCAAACTCGTTGGCGTTGATGCGCTACCCGGAGAAAATAACGGTCTCGAACTAGTATCCAAAAAAGTATTCGACGCATCCATGCTGTACCCTACAGGAGGAAAGGAAGCAATCCGTACCGCCATCAATATACTGAACAAGTTGCCCTTCAAAAAAAACACGGCGTTAAAGTCCGTTGTGATCGATTCAAGCAATGTAGAACTGATGGTCCTGCAGGCAGATAAAATGACCAGCCAGCAGAAAGATATCGAGAGGCAGCAGAATATGCTGTCAGAACAAAAAATTATCTATAACAATCAGCAAGTCATACTGAACATTCTGGTCGTCAGTCTGGTATTAGCGATTGTATTCGCCGGAATCGCATTTTATTCACTTAACGAAAACTGGAAAAACAATAAGCATCTCGAACATAAAAATCATGAGATCCTGGAAAAGCAAAATCAGCTTATCGAGATGTCTGAAAAAGCCAAATCTGCCACGGAAGCCAAATTTAATTTCTTTACCAATATTTCACATGAATTCAGAACTCCCCTAACCCTAATACTCATCCCATTAGAAGAGTTGCTTGCCGACAGCAAACTGCCTCAAAAAACACGAAGTCATTTGCAGCTTATTAATAAAAACGTGATGAGGCTCCTGCGAATGGTCAATCAGTTGATTGATTTCAGAAAAATCGACTATGAAAAGATGCGGGTACGCGCTACTGAGAATGATCTTCTGGCATTCACCAAAGAGATTATCGATCTGTTCAAAGATATCGCGTATACAAGAAATATCGATTTACGCATGGTAAGCAGCGAAACCCATTTAAGCGCCTGGTTCGACACCAATATGCTGGACAAAGTGCTATTCAACCTGCTATCCAACGCCTTTAAGTTCACCCATGACAGCGGAAAAATCATTGTCACCATCGAAAAGAACAACGAGACGAATAGCGTAGAGCTGAAAGTCGAGGACAATGGAGCAGGAATGGATGAACATACATTGGCGCATGCGTTTGACCTATTTTATCAGGATGATTCGAAACGATCCAAAGGTTCCGGCCTGGGACTATCACTTTCAAAAGAGATGATCCTGCTACACAAAGGATCCATAAAAGTGTCCAGTCAAAAAGAAAAAGGCGCACGCTTCATTATTCAGCTACCCTTAGGTGACAGTCATTTCCATGAGGATGAGAAAGTTCATACAGCAGAAGAATCTACATTGGATTACGACAACATTAAGATCTATACCACTGAATTAGAAGATGCGACGGAGATAGCCGATAGCCCAGGACTTCAGCAATCATTAAAGGAGCGTTCTATTCTCATCATTGAAGATAACGAAGAACTACTGCACTTTTTGAAGCAAAAGTTTTCCACCCAATACGAGACGTTTACAGCTAACAACGGAAACAGCGGCCTACATCAGGCTTTTGAAAACGTTCCGGACATTATCATATCAGACATTGTGCTTCCTGCACAATCAGGAACAGAAATCACCCAGGCGCTAAAAAATGACATCCGGACATCACACATACCCATCGTCCTTTTGACGGCTCAGGGAAGCCAGGAACAGCAAATAAAGGGCTTAAAAACTATGGCTGATGCTTACATTACCAAACCCTTTAATCTTCAGTATCTGGACGAAACGATCAAGAACCTCCTTCATAACAGAGATTTATTACGCTCCCGCTTTAGCAGCGAGTTGCCGGTAGAAAGTAAACTACCCGCCTCCAAAAAGCTTGACAAGAAATTTTTAAACGAGTTTGCTTCTATAGTGGAGAGCAATATCGCCAACGAAAACTTCAGTGTAGACGATATCTGCAAAAGCATAGGTATGTCCAGAATTCAGTTATACCGCAAAGCGAAGGCGCTGTTGGACTGTACGATTACTGACTATATCTTAAACAGGCGTCTTCAGAAAGCCAAATATTTATTATTGAACGAAGACATATCCATCTCTGAAATAACTTATCAGGTAGGTATTGCCTCGCCGACGTATTTTTCCACGGTGTTCAAAGCGAGATATAGTTGCAGCCCAACGGAGTACAGGCGTAAGAAGAAAGAAAACCGGCAATGAAGAAAAAAAGCAACATATCAACCGTAAAGTCTCTGTTCCCAAATAGGCGCTTATACATCAGTAGTTCCATCACCATTTCATTTGATAAACCTAACTTCTGTATGTCACTCTGCTCTGCTCTTACCTAATTGCATTAGCCCAGGCGTCAAAAAAGAAGCTACGCCTATCAGCATCACCGATGCACCCGCTATTAAAAAGGCATTTGAGATACCAATAATTTCCGCAATAAAACCCGTGAACAGCAAACCGATTAGGCTTGGAAGAATAGCCATACTGAAATACAGAGAGAACACGCGCCCTAACTTATCG